>NC_007908.1:2400000-3000000 GCF_000013605.1 Rhodoferax ferrireducens T118 | reverse complement strand
GACTTGGTCGGCTGGGGGACAGACACCATCGGGGATACCGACGGCATCATCAAGATAGACGCCGACACCCTGGGCGGCGGCAAAAGCATCAGCCCCCGGCTCGGGCGCGCCTGGATCAGCGATGACAAGAAATACCAGTTCCAGTTCAAGCCCGATGCGCTCACCCCCAACGGCACAGCGGCTGACAGCAATGGCACTCTTGTGATTCACCGCACCGGGCGGCTGGCAGACAAGGAGGCCATCGTCCTGAACAACTGGAGCCAGGGCAAGTTTGGCATCACCCTCACCACCGACGCAGCCCTGCCGGTGAGCCCGGCACAAGTCCGTGTCGTGAACGGCGATACCGTGCCGCTGAACACCAGCACCAATGCCGACACCGGCGAAGTGACCTACATCGGCAGCGCCACCGTGGCAGCGCCCGGCAACAGCGATGCGATCACGGCTTACAACACCTCCAGCAGCATCAAGCGGGTAGAGGTCTATGGCCTGGACGGCAACGATGCGCTGATTGGCGACGCGTCGCAAAACCTGATCGACGGCGGTGCAGGCGACGACTTGATTGCCGGTGGCCTGGGTCTGAACACGCTCATTGGCGGGGAAGGCAACGACATCATCCTCACCCACTTCACGCCCGGCATTGCTGGGCGACGAGGTCCTGACGACAGCAAGAACCAGATATTCATCGGCGGTGCGGGCGCAGACACGCTCGATGGCCAGGATGCCATCTACAGCCGACTTCAAGTCTGGCAGGACGGTAATGGGGTGAGCGACATGAACAGAAGGAGCCTGATCGTCGATCCTAAATTAATAGCTACTTGCGAACGTTCCATGCGAGCTAGAGGCCGATTTCGTATGAAACATCTAGTTGTTAGTGGGTTGCCGTGCACCCAGGCAAGAGTTGAGGTCTTGCAATGACCCCCCGCAGCCGACAGGTGCTTGGGGCTCTGGCAATAGTGCTGGTACTGGCAGGAGGCTATGTATTGAAGTTCGGTCTGTATCCGCGTTACTTCGACATCGAGTGGGATGAAGAAGTGCAGTTGCATGATGGTCGAATGATCGTGGTACATGTCAAACGAACATTTGAACGACGCTCACGGACAGATCGGTGGTTGGCGCATGACCGAGATACAGAAGTCACCTTTGATGCGGGACCACCGTGGGGCAAGATCAGTCGAAATTTTGAACGCTATGACGTGAAAATGATTGAGCAACACGACGGTAATTGGTTTTTCGCGCTGAGAGTTACAACTGGAATCCCTCCCAAAAAGCTAGTCGACCCAGCGTACACAGTGCTCATTCTGGAGAAAGATGGCACGGAGCGACCCGCTAAATCTTGGGATGACATTCCAGACTTCCCTCGCCAAAACATCATGCCTGTAACACCGAGTCCGGAAGGAATTTTGCCCTTCGCAAATTCACTTTTGACGTGGAAAACCAAGATGGAGCACTGGAAAAATAATCCCCGCGCAGCGGGAGACAACGGCCTAATCATTCAAAGACACACCAATCAACAGGGAGAAACAAAATGACAATTCAATCAGACATGGCACTTATGGCCGCAGGTTCATATTGGGATGTACGCAACGGCGCAATAGATCCACAAAACAATCAGGACACCGACAACGATGCCCCCACCCCCACCGGCTGGAAAGTCCTGACTCAATACGACATGAGCGACTTTGGCCCGAACGCCAGTACCGGCCTCAGCGCCCGCGTCTACCAAAACACCGCCACAGGCGAAGTTGTCATCAGCTATGGCGGCACCGAGTTCAACACTTCGTCCTACGGCCTCGCGGCTGATTTTCTCAATGGCAATATGCCCCTTGCTATCGGTGATGCCAGTGCACAGGCGCTGGAAGCCGCCAAGCTATACCAGCGCGTCAAGGCAGACGCCACTCTCAGCGACAACATTACATTCACTGGTCACAGCCTGGGTGGAGGACTTGCCAGCGTCATGGCGGTATGGTTTGACCGCCCGGCCTATGTATTTGCGGCCGCACCGTTTCAGAAGTCGGCTGATTCAACGCAAGCAACCACACTCGCCGACATTTTCTCCCTCAATCGCGCGTTGCCTAACGTGCGCTTCCAGCTTGGCAGCACTGCTGACCCTGCGTTGCTGAACTACAACCCCACAACAGACTTTGCTGCGCGCGAAGCCAATGTAAAGGCCTATGCCATAAAAGGCGAATTGCTGGAAGCAAATTTTGGCATGTTCAGTTGGATTGAAGGCAGTACCAACCCGCTGTTTACCAATTCCGCTATTACTCTGAGCGCAGGCGATAAGCACAGCATCGACCTGCATGTGGCTGCGCTTTTGAGCGATACGTTTCAAACCGAAGCGGGCAAGCTACCCACCGCACTGGAGCGGCTGATGGATAGAACCCTTTACGGCGGTGACGTGCTGGGCAACAAACAAGTCATCATTACCAAACTCATCCGCAACGAAGTGGGTGTGCGCAGCGATGATGGAACCCAAGTACTGCTCGCTGCTAACGGCATGCTCACCCACTTCGCTTCCGACTTGAATAAGCTAGGCACCAACATCGCCGGCCTGAACAAGGCAGCCCAAGATGCCCTCATCGCCCAAGGCATCGAGTGGTACTACTGGCAAGGCACCGATTACGCAGGCCAGGAATTCTTCACCCAGTCGGGCGCCCTGCTGCAATACACCAGCGCCATCGGTGATGGCCTGCAAGGCGCGCAAAACAAAGCCGCCGCCTACGCCAAGCTCTGGCTCGACCCCATGGCAGCAGCCCATGGTGCCTATGGCGTGGGCACCACCTACGAGCAGTGGAACGTCAACACAGGCACCAGCGCGGTGACCGCCACGGCGCGGGATGCCGACAAAAGCCAGATCTTCGTCGGCCAGGGTGGCGCCGAAACCTTCACTGGCGGTGACCTGGGTGACGTGATCATAGCCGGGGATTGGGCCGACACCTTGAGCGGCGGCGCAAGCAACGACACCATCTATGCATCAAATGGCAACGCTACGAACGATTCGGACTGGAGGGTTGCAGCATGAGAACCAACCAACTATGGATGAAGCGAATGATGAAATTTTGGTTGTTTTTAGTGATGGGAGTGAGCATGAACACTAGTGCTGGGTTACTCGGTTTCGGTGGAAATAGCTGGAAAGAAGAAGTGCTGCTGCACGACGGACAAAAAATCATCGTCGAGCGCTCGCAAAGCTATGGCGGCCGCAGCGAGCCCGGGCAATCCGGGCCGATCAAGGAGCACAGCATCCGCTTTACGCCACCCGGTTCAAGCAAGGCCATCGCCTGGACCAGCGAATACAGCGAGGACGTGGGCCGCGCCAACTTCAACCTGCTGGCCGTGCATGCGTTGAACGGTACGGCCTACATCGTTGCGTCCCCGAATCTCTGCCTTTCCTACAACAAATGGGGAAGGCCAAACCCGCCCTATGTCATCTTCAAACACGACGGCAGCCAATGGCAGCGCATTGCCATGGAATCCCTTCCCATCGAATTCAAAACGATCAACGTCTTTCTGAGCATTCAAAAGGTTCAGGCCGAAGAATTGAGCGCCGTGGGGCTGACGTCGGCCGAGACTATTTCACAAGCGAACCGCAGGTCGGAGAATCCTGAATTCCGGAGCATCTTGAGGGATGCAAGAGTGAATGCAGGCGGCGAAGGATGCGAGGAGATGGTTAGCAACGGAAAAGGCGGCTGGCTGGGCATCGACTGGTTCAAAAGCCAACCGGACGTTGATGCCTGTTTGAAAGTCTGCGCCCAAAAAGGGATTAGTTCGGAATTTTGCCCGTGCAAAAACTTGTTTAAAGGGAAATGAACATGACAACAACTCTTGAATATGCATTGATGGCTGGACGTGCTTATCAATCCACTCGTAACGCAATAAATTTGTTCCCTACCGCTGAAGGATGGACAACATCACGGCACGAAACCCAACCCTCAGGCTTCGAAGCCATCTCGTACCAACGCGGCTCCGAAATCGTCATCTCCTACGCCGGCACTTACGACAAAGACATCACCGGAGACCAACTGGCCAACGCCGGCCTGGCTACGGGCGTCGGCTCCGCGCAGTTGCTGCAAGCCGTCGAGTACTACCTGCAAGTCAAGGCCGCAAATTCCGGCGCCACCATCACCCTCACGGGCCATAGTTTGGGCGGTGGGCTGGCTGCGCTGGTTGGCGTGTTCCTTGGCGTGCCGGCCCAGACCTTCGATCAGGCTCCCTTTGCCAAAACCGCCTGGTTCAAGGCGCCCGACGTCATGGCTTATCTGTCCAGCCAGACGGACCCCAGCGGCAACCGCCTGTACAGCGACGCGGCACTCAAACCGCTGGCGAGCTACATCGAGCAAAAGGAAGCGTTCGGCGCGGCCACCACCTTCATACCCAATGCTGCCTTGATCAGCAATATCAATGTCCAGGGAGAGTTTCTGTCCAGCGCGCCCTGGACCATTTACGACCGTATCGGAACGACCACCCAAATCATTGCCAACAGCGCGCCGGGCGTGTCAGGCTTCGATCTACATACACAGGCTTTGCTGGCGGCTTATCTGCAAAGCGACTTGACAGCGCCAAGCGGGCAAGCTCTCAACGAAGTGACGGCCACGGTGCCGCAACTGTTGGGGATGATTTTTGACAACAAGCTCTATAGCTTTCGAGCCGATGATGCCAGCAACCGCAACTTCGTGGATCACCTCGTTCGCCACGAAACCGGCGGCATAGGCGGCATACCTGTAGGCGGCGACGCCATGCTCACCCACTTCGCTTCCGACCTCAACAAGCTAGGCACCAACATCGCCGGCCTGAACAAGCAGGCGCAAGATGCGCTGATTGCCCAAGGCATCGAGTGGTACTACTGGCAAGGCACCGATTACGCAGGCCAGGAATTCTTCACCCAGTCGGGCGCCCTGCTGCAATACACCAGCGCCATCGGTGATGGCCTGCAAGGCGCGAAAAACAAAGCCGCCGCCTACGCCGAGTTCTGGCTCGACCCCAAAGCCGCAGCCCATGGTGCCTATGGCGTGGGCACCACCTACGAGCAGTGGAACGTCAACACAGGCACCAGCGCGGTGACCGCCACGGCGCGGGATGCCGACAAAAGCCAGATCTTCGTTGGCAACTTTGCGGCTGAAACCTTCACCGGCGGTGACAAGAACGACGTGATGCTGGCCGATGATGGCGATGACACCCTGGATGGTGGCAAAGGCGACGACAAGCTCTATGGTGGCAGCGGCACCGACACCTACACCTTCAGCTCCAGCGACTTGGTCGGCTGGGGGACAGACACCATCGGGGATACCGACGGCATCATCAAGATAGACGCCGACACCCTGGGCGGCGGCAAAAGCATCAGCCCCCGGCTCGGGCGCGCCTGGATCAGCGATGACAAGAAATACCAGTTCCAGTTCAAGCCCGATGCGCTCACCCCCAACGGCACAGCGGCTGACAGCAATGGCACTCTTGTGATTCACCGCACCGGGCGGCTGGCAGACAAGGAGGCCATCGTCTTGAACAACTGGAGCCAGGGCAAGTTTGGCATCACCCTCACCACCGATGCAGCCCTGCCGGTGAGCCCGGCACAAATCCGCATCGTGAACGGCGATACCGTGCCGCTGAACACCAGCACCAATGCCGACACCGGCGAAGTGACCTACATCGGCAGCGCCACCGTGGCAGCGCCCGGCAACAGCGATGCGATCACGGCTTACAACACCTCCAGCAGCATCAAGCGGGTAGAGGTCTATGGCCTGGACGGCAACGATGCGCTGATTGGCGACGCGTCGCAAAACCTGATCGACGGCGGTGCAGGCGACGACTTGATTGCCGGTGGCCTGGGTCTGAACACGCTCATTGGCGGGGAAGGCAACGACATCATCCTCACCCACTTCACGCCCGGCATTGCTGGGCGACGAGGTCCTGACGACAGTTGGGCGGCGCCGACCGAGGCACGCGCCCTACTGGCCCAAGGCGCGACATGGGGGGTGTACAAGGATGCGCAGGGCGTGATGCACGTCAGCACCAACAACACGCTGTACGACCCACAGGCTCAAGCGGGCACGCCAGAGGCCAGCAAGGCCACTGAGGTCGACTATTTCCTGTACCCGGTGCTCACCAATCCGCTGAATGCCATTGAACAGAGTTGGGTGACGGAAACCGATGCGGGCGCTGGCAACGACATCGTGCTGGGCGGCATCGCCACCGACATCATTGACCTGGGTGACGGCGACGACGTGGCCTTTGGCAACCTGGGGCATGACGACATTCGGGGAGGCGCCGGAGCCGACCGGCTCTATGGTGATGTGGGCAAGGCTGGCATCAGCGCCAGTCTTGCGTACTACCCGATCGGTGATGACTTGCTCGACGGTGGGGCCGGGCAAGACATTCTGGTCGGCGGTTTGGGTGCGGACATTTTGTATGGAGGAAGCGAAGATGACCTGCTGTTCGGTGACTACGTCACTCTCGACGTAGCGCAAACGACAGCAGATGATTGGCTCTTGGGAATTGAGCCGCCTGCCGACGCCTCGATACTCTATTACGACTATGCGGATTACCTGGACGGCGGTGCGGGTGCTGACACCCTGATAGCCGGAGGCGGGAACGACACGCTGCTAGGCGGCATCGGCGCTGACATATTGCAGGGCGAGCAGGGGGACGACTTCCTTGACGGTGGGGGCGACAAGGACATGCTCTATGGTGGGGCAGGTAACGACCAGATGGAAGGGGGTGCGGGCGACGACGTATTGATGGCTGGTAGCGGAGACGACAGTTTGTTCGGCGGGGCTGGCAACGACACACTCTATGCCGACTCTGGCAAGGATTTGATGGATGGCGGAGAGGACGACGACACTTACGTGATTGCCTCCGGGCAAGGTGTCAAGGTAGTACGCGACAGCGGCGGCGTGGACACCCTGAGGCTCGCATCGTGGTTTGGGCTTGACGGATTTCGCTTGGGGCTGGGCTCTCTCAAAATCACGAGCCCCGAGGGGGATGAAATCCACATCGAAGGGTTCGATCCCGAAGACCCGTATGGCAGCGGCGCGATCGAGTACTTCGAGCTTGCTTCGGGGCAGATCATCAGCTACAGCGAGTTGTTGGCTGCTCTGCCTATGTTCATTGATGGAACCGAAGGCGACGATGTCCTTCTTGGGACTGCGTTGGATGACACCCTCTATGGCTCCGCCGGCAACGACACCGTCGATGGCCGGGCGGGCAACGACTGGATCGACGGAGGCACCGGCGCCGACCAGATGACGGGAGGCGCCGGGGACGACAACTACGTGATCGACCAAGCCGGCGATCAGGTCGTCGAGTTGGAGGGCGGAGGGCGCGATACCGTGACGGTGTCGTTTGACTACACCCTCAATGTTGCCCACGTTGAAAGCCTGGTCCTCGCGGGTGCCGCCATTACCGGCATCGGCAACAATCTCGACAACGGGCTTTATGGCAATGAGTTGGCCAACACCCTTATGGGTCTGGCCGGCGACGATACCTTGGCGGGTGGGGATGGCGACGACCTTCTAAACGGGGGCGAGGGTGCAGATACCATGTCGGGCGGCCTGGGCAACGACACCTTCCGTGTCGACAACGCGGGCGATAGGGTTGAAGACGTGGCGGCGACGCGCCAGGCAGGGGTACTTGTATCGGGTGGGCAAGACCATGTCTACAGTACGGTGTCTTATACGCTTGGCTCCGGCATCGAGTCGCTCACCCTGGACGGCGAGGGTTCGATCGATGGGCATGGCAATGTGGAGAGCAACCACATCGTTGGTAATGCGGCCGACAATGTCCTCACAGCCTATTCGGCGAATGGCCTTCTCGACTATTTCAATCATGCCCCGTTCAAGATGGACGGCGATGCCGAGTACGCGCCCTATCTGTCAATGGACGGCGAACGAATGCTGGACCATATGTACTACAGCTCATTTGAGCAAGACAGCGGCAGTGCGGCACCCGCGTATGGCGTGTTGCAGATCGACATATCTTCACCGCAGGGCGACGAGTTACTGGGCGGTGAAGGAGACGACCAGCTCTGGGGCGACATCAATGGCGATTCCCTGGTTGGCGGCGGCGGCAACGACTTGCTGGTCGGTTACTGGGGCGGCGACACCTTGCAAGGCGGCACCGGGGATGACACCTACGTGGTCGACTCGTCAACACAGTGGTGGGACCAGTGGGCCTGGAACGGGCGCTTCTGGATCCACTTTGAGTATCAGAACGGTGATACCGACGAAATCCTCGAAGAGACGGACGAAGGTATCGACACGGTCCTTTCGCTCAATGATTTCGTGCTGGGTGCCAACGTTGAGAATCTCACCTTGGTCGACGGCTTTGCCAACGGCCCTCGCGACGGCGACCTGACACAGGATCTGCTGTCCGGCGACAGCTATAGCTACGGTTACGGGCGGCACGGCGTTGGCAACAGTCTGTCGAACGTCATCATCGGCAATAGCCAGAGCAACCATTTGGAAGGCCTTGGAGGCGCCGACACCTTGATCGGCAAGGCGGGCCACGACCGGCTCGACGGTGGAACCGGCGACGACCTGATGCAGGGCGGTGATGGCTACGACACCTATGTGGTGGACTCGGTGGGCGACACCGTCGTCGAAGAAATCGCCGACGAATGGGTGGGTGGCCGGGACGCGGTGGAGACTACGCTGGACGGCTACCGCCTGGGCGCCCATGTGGAAGACCTGTACCTTAAAGGGGATGCGAATATCGGCGGCATCGGCAATGAACTCGCGAACGATCTTTACGGCAACAGTGGCGCCAATGTGCTTGAGGGCCTGGAGGGTGACGATGAACTCTATGGAAACGGCGGGGACGACAGGCTTATAGCCGGTAGCGGCAACGACCAGTTGAATGGTGGGATCGGCTCCGACTTCATGTCGGGCGGTCAAGGCGATGACCGCTACATTGTGGACGATGCCGGCGACGTCGTGTCGGAGCTCGATGGCGAAGGGCACGACAGAGTTTATTCTGAGGTTTCCTACACGCTGGGAGCAGGCGTGGAAGATCTGCGCCTTTACGATTCCTCAGTAACCGTTGGCCTGTACGGTCGTGGCAATCAGCTGGCAAACACGATCTATGGTGGGTACAGCGCAAACCGACTCGAGGGGCTGGAGGGCGACGATACGCTCGATGGTGGCGGCGGAACCGATACGCTGGTAGGTGGCGTTGGAAACGACGTCTACTACACCGACCGCGCGTCAGACGTGGTGATCGAGTTGGCGAATGAGGGGACCGATGAGGTCCGCAGCTCGTCGTCTTATTCCTTGTCAGACCATGTCGAGAACCTGACATTGCTGGGCGATTTCGTCACCGACAGCTCGGTTGCCTACGGTTCCCATCGGATAGAAGGAAATAGCCTGGCCAACCGCGTCATTGGCAACGATGGCCACGATACCGCATTGGGCCACGGTGGAAACGACGTCATGGACGGTCGAGCTGGCAACGACGTCATGGATGGTGGTGATGACGATGACGTGATGTACGGCGGCGCGGACGCCATTTATGCCTATTTTGAAGTGGCAGAGCAGTACTATGGCGGCGTTTCAAGACACGTTGAATTGCTGGCCCAGAATTCCGACGAGCTTCACGGCGGATCCGGCAATGACCAGATGGACGGAGGGTCGGGCAACGACCAGTTATTTGGTGATCAAGGCGATGATGTGTTGCATGGCGGTGCGGATGGCCTGGTTGCCCGCTCAGAGGCTTACATTCAATATGACGTTGAAGTGACGCCGGCCAGCGAGCAGTTTCACACCAATGACGACACATTGGATGGCGGCGGCGGAAATGATGTGCTGGACGGCGGTTCGGGCAACGATCTTTTGTTGGGTGGCGACGGAGATGACTACCTTTACGGCGGCGATGACGGACCGCTGAACACGAGTAACAACGACGTTCTCGATGGCGGTGCCGGCATTGACACGATGCGGGGCGGAACGGGTGACGACATATTCTTTGTGGATGGTATCGTCGCAATCAATCCGGAAGGCAATCTGAACCAAGTCAATCTGTGCGACGAAGAGCACAGATTCGGCGTGGACCGCACAGCAAGCTATAGCTGGACTTCGGATACCGTTATCGAAGAGGCAGGACAAGGTATGGACGCTGTCTATTCAACGGCCAGTGTCGTAGCCGAGAACGTCGAGACGGTCACCCTTCTGTCGACTGGCTCGATACTCGATATTGATGCCACCACAGGAGCGGGCGACCAAGTCCTGACAGGTAATGCCGGAAGAAACCGACTCGATGGTGGGACGGGTGCGGATCGCATGCTCGGAGGATCTGGCGACGACACCTACGTCGTGGACGATGTGCTTGATCAAGTGATCGAGAATCCGGACGAAGGCTTCGACACCGTCCGTACTGCACTCAATGACTTCACGCTTTCGGCCGAACTAGAGGGGCTGGTTCTGGAAGGGGCTGCGCTGAATGGGTTCGGCAACAGTGCCAACAACGTACTGATTGGCAATGCGCAAAACAACATTCTGGAGGGTTTTGCCGGGAACGACACACTGGCCGGCTGGCGCGGGAATGACGAACTCCGCGGTGGCGCAGGCAACGACACTTATGCCTTCTCTCGTGGCGATGGTGTCGATGCCGTGATTGACTCGGAGGGAAGCGGTCGCCTGCATTTCAGCGGCGACGTCTCCATGTCAGATCTGGTTTTCAGCAGCGTAGGCGACGATCTGGTGATTGATGTCCTTGATGCTGGTGTGTCAAATGGGGACCGCGTCATCCTCAAAAACTGGATGATCTCGCCCGAGCGCGTGGACAGCCTTTCCTTCTGTGGAAATGTGTCGCTCCCACTGGATGAATCCGTGCTGAACCATGCGCCAGAGGCTTTGGCGGACCACGATGAGGTTGTCGAAGACATCACGGTGGCTGTTTCGGGCAGCGTGCTGGGCAACGACAGCGATCCGGATCAGGGCCAAATATTGACCGTCAAAAATCCCGGTACCTTTGCGGGCTTGTATGGTGCATTGACCTTGGCGAAAGACGGGAGTTATCAATACGTTTTGGACAGCGCGCGAACCGATATTCAGGCACTTGGCGTCGGCGAGACCCGAGCGGAAAGCTTCAGCTACATAGTGACTGACGATGCCGCAACCAAGCCGTTGACTGCCAACAGCACCCTGACGATCACCATTCTTGGGGCCAACGACGCTCCTATCGTGCAGGCTGACACGGCCGCAGTGGTTGAGGATGGGCCAGTTGAGGCTATGGGCAATGCCCTGGTCAACGACAGTGATGTTGATGTGGGTGATCAGTTAAGGGTGACGGATACTGGGACTCGGATAGGTCAGTATGGCCAGCTGGTTTTAACATCCGACGGTGAGTACCGCTATACCCTTAACAACGCCGACATGAGGGTTCAAAGCCTTGCCGCTGGCCAGAAAGTGACTGAGGCCTTCAGCTATACAGCGCAGGACGATAGCGCAGAGCCAGGTTCAGCAAGTGGTCAGATTGTCGTTACGGTCACCGGCGTCAACGATGCGCCCGTCCTTAACCTGCCGCTGGCAGATCGAGTTGTCGAAGCCGGGCAGGCTATTTCTTTTGTGCTGCCTCTCTCCACCTTCTCGGACATTGACCAAGGCGATTTGTTGACATATGCCGCGCAGGTAGTCGATGCCAGTGGTAATGTGCAAGCTTTGCCAAGCTGGCTGAGTTTCGACGCAGCGACCCGGACTTTCCGTGGCACAGCTGCGGGTGCGACCGATCTCGATATTCGAGTTATCGCTACCGATCTATCGGGCGCCACCGCGTTTGACGAATTCAACCTTCAAGCCACCGTCTCCGGACACTGCGGAAAGGGCAACGAGGGCGTGGGCAACGGCGAAGACCCGCCGCCGCCGGGCCATGACACGAACTGGAATGATGGTCCCGGCACCTCCCCTGGACACCCGGGACGCCGTGGTGGCGGCAAAAAGCCCTCGACATCTACCGACACGGGTGCCCTGGCCAGCGCTGACTATCAGGCGATCGGGGGCTACGAGGACGGTTGGGATACCGTAATTTCCACCATCAATTATGTGTTGCCAGCGCATATGCAAGCGCTACTCTTGGACGGCTCCGGCGCCATCAACGCGACGGGCAATGCGCTTGACAATTGGCTGGTCGGCAATTCAGGAAGCAATGTTTTGAATGCTGGGTCGGGTAGCGGCACAGACATCCTGCAAGGCGGCCAAGGGAGCGATCAATTGACGGATGGCGCCGGCAGCAATCTGCTCGATGGTGGTGCTGGAGTCGATGTGTTGACAGATGGCGAAGGTGCGAGTTGGCTGTTCGGCGGCAAAGGCAATGACACCATCAACCTTGGTCAGGATAGTGATTTGCTGGGTTTCAACCGAGGAGATGGCGCCGATGTCGTGAATCCGGGGCAGGAAGCTCTGGCCAACGATGTCGTGAGTTTGGGCAAGGGCATTCGCTACGCCGACCTCAGGCTAGCCAAAAAGGGCAACGATCTGGTGCTCGACGTGGGTGCGGGGGACAGCATCACTTTCTCCAAATGGTACGTTGGCAGCGTTAACAAGGGCGTCGGCAAACTCCAGATTGTGACTGTCGAGGGCGACTACGACGCCACGTCCACCGACAAGACCCGCGACCAGCAAGTCGAGGTCTTCGACTTTGCCAAGCTGGTGCAAAAGTTCGACGCCGCTCGTGCGGCCAGTGCGATCAACGCCAGAGGTTGGGCCATGATGAACAGCCTGCTCGACGCCCACTTGCAAGGCAGCAATACCGCAGCATTAGGCGGTGATTTGAGCTACCAGTACGCCACCACTGGCAGCCTGGCCGGCATTGGCCTGGGCGCCGCCCAGTCCAGCCTGGCGGCGGGCACCGACTGGCAAAACCTGAAGAATCGCAGCCAGCTCGAACAGGGCAGCGTGCAGTTGATGTGATGAAAGTTCCCCCAATGAGATTGTTCGCCACCGAGGCGGCCGACTTCACGCCCGATCTGCTGACGATCCAGGAGCAACCGCCCTCGCGGCTGCCCCGTACCGTCGGCTATGTCACGGTGGGCTTGTTTGGCCTATTGCTGGTCTGGGCGACCTTCGGCAAGCTGGACATCATTGCCGGCGCCGAAGGTCGGCTGGTGCCGCGCAACTACAGCCGGGTGCTCCAGCCCGCCGAGGCGGGGATTGTGCGCGAGGTGCTGGTGCGCGATGGCGAAGAAGTCAAGGCCGGCCAGGTGCTGATGCGCATGGATGCCACCACCGCCAGTGCCGACATGGGTACGCTCAAGGCCGATGCCGCGCTGAAAGCCTTGGGCCTGCGTCGCATTGACGCAGAACTGCGCGGCCAGCCGCTGCTGATCGACGTCCGCGACCCACCGGAACTGGCCGTCCAAGTGCTGGCGCAATACCGGGCCAGACGCCAGAGTCACCTGGACGCGCTGGCGCAGGAGCAGGCCACGCTGGAGCGTGCCCAGCACGACCTGATGGCCGCGCGCCAGCAACTGGCCAAGCTGCAGGCCACGGTTCCGTTGTATCAGCAGTCTGCAAACTCCTACGAAAAGCTGGTCAAAGAAGGTTTCGTCTCGGAACTTGGTGCCAACGACAAACTCCGCGAGAGGATCGAAAAGGAGCAGGAGCTCAAGACCCAGGAAGCCAACATGGGCTCAATGACCTCTGCGGTGGAACAGTCGCGCAAGAAACTCGCGCAGATCAAGTCGGGCTATGAAAGCCAACTGCTCAACGAGCGGGTTGAGCTGCAGAGCCAGCAGCAACGCACGGATGGTGAGCTACAAAAACAGGTTTATAAGTCTGGCCTGCTGGCGCTCAAGGCGACGGGCGCCGGCACGATAAAAGATATGGCGACTTATAGCCCGGGCGCAGTGGTGCAACCGGGGGCTGCGCTGCTCAACCTGGTTCCCAAGAATGAACCTCTCTTTGCCGAGGTGGCGATTCACAATGAGGATGTGGGGTTTGTGGCGCCGGGTCAAAGCGTCAAGGTCAAGCTGCAGGCCTATCCGTTCCAGAAGTACGGCATGCTGGACGGAACAGTGGAACTGATCAGTGCCGACTCATCGGCAAACGATCCGCAAAAAGCCACGGCCATGGGACAAAGTCCGCAAAGCTACAAGGCCCTCGTCAAGCTGGCGAGCCAGGAACTGCGGGCATCAAATGGCGAGGTGCTGAAACTGACGCCGGGCATGGTGGTTCAGGCAGAAATCCATCAGGGGCAGCGGACGGTGCTGGAATACTTGTTGTCGCCGGTGCAGAAGGTGGCGCAGGAGGCGGGCCGGGAGAGATAGGCGATTTCCTTGAAAAAGTGCTGTTTGCCCTGCCATGTCGAATGGCGGGTTCCAGGCAGCCTCCCACAGGTGATCGTCTTGGTCCTGAAAGTGGCCCGAATAACCGTCCCAGAAAGCAAGCTGCGCCGGCTTGACGATTGTTGCGCCGGCACGCCTGGGCTGCGCCGTGACGGCATCGACCTCCTCCTGAAAGGTCAGTTGGGCGAAGGCCATCGTAAAGAATTGGTCCAGGCACGAGAAGTCCTTTACCTTGTGTTCGCCCCGGTGCTCGGCCACACAACGGCGAAACGTGCTCAGTGGCAGATAGAGCATGAGTTGCGCAAATACGAGCTTGCCTTGGTGCACGACGATTTTCGGCGGAAACCCGCAAAAGACCGACAGTCTGACGTTCGACGTTCAAATCGAGATCAGACTGAAACACCAAATTCAACAAGTAAATCATTAACTTACGACGTCCTGATGTGCAAATGTTGGGACACTACTGTCCCTACAAATCAACTACTTACTCCACCCTCAACAAATTCAGAATCGGATTTCGAGCCAAATCAGCTCCCTCTCCTCTGAAGAATGTTGGGACACTACTGACTTATTTTTATTTTCTCAAACTCGCCAAGGAGTGCAGCTTGAGGAATATGCCCACGAAATGATTGTTCAAGATGAGTTTCATCTTGATGAAGTGAACAAGATGTTGCGCAGGCCTGGTGCAGTGGAGCCTTTTAAAGAATAATGAGCAGCCGTCCACGCACGAAGTGCAGTAGTGTCTGATGTGAATGGCGAAGTCGTAGGGAGCCAGATGGCAGCGTGATTGGGTATCAGTCCCGGCCCTATCCTGCGATCCACGAATGGATCAGGAAGGGCAGAGAGGATGTACACAAGGTGGACCTATATGCCAAAGTCAGGT
This sequence comes from Rhodoferax ferrireducens T118, assembly GCF_000013605.1. Taxonomy (NCBI): domain Bacteria; kingdom Pseudomonadati; phylum Pseudomonadota; class Betaproteobacteria; order Burkholderiales; family Comamonadaceae; genus Rhodoferax; species Rhodoferax ferrireducens. The sequence continues at coordinate 2,984,854 of NC_007908.1, read as the reverse complement.
GCGCCAGCCATGGGCGGGCACTCTGAGCAGAGTACGCACTGCCCGTTCGCGGGCGCTGGGCGGCGCTACTATGATCTTGGGCAGCAATCGTTGAGCGATCTCGCGCCCTTCGCCATGCCGCACATCAACCTCGCGCACCGCCTGGCCGTTTTCGATCACGAAGGCGATGTCGGCCAGGGCCAGAACGTCGTCGATGTCGTGTGTGATGTAAGCGCCCAGCCAACCCATCTTGACCACAGCGCAGTGGCTGTGTCTGGGAATCAAGTGAATTGAATTTGCGGCTGCCAGCGATGCGGCAACAGTTCATGAATCTGACTTGCCCGCTGCGTAGGCAACCGGGTTAGAACATCCTTGAGGTAGGCAAACGGATCATGCCCATTGAGCCTGGCACTCTGGATCAGACTCATCACAGCTGCACCGCGCTTGCCCGCACGCAGTGAACCCGCAAACAGCCAGTTGTTCCTCCCGATGGCAATCGGACGGATCTGGTTTTCGATGTGGTTGTTGTCCACCGGCAGTTGACCGTCGGAGAGGAAGCGCGTCAGCGCAGACCAGCGCCGCAGGCTGTAATCCAACGCTTTGGCCGTGGCTGAACCATCCGTGATCTTCTGGCGGTTCAGGATCATCCACTGGTGCAAGGCATCCAGCAGTGGTTTTGATTTCTCCTGGCGTATTCGTCGTCGCTCATCGGGAAGCAGTTCTTTGACTTCGCGCTCAATGTCGTAAACCCTGGCGATTTGCTCCAGCGCACTGTGCGCAATCTGGCTCTTGTTGCTGGCATGCAGGTCAAAGAACTTGCGCCGGGCATGGGCCAGACAACCGACTTCGGTCACACCCTGGGCCATCAGTTGCTTGTAACCACTGAAGTCGTCACAGACTAGGCTACCGCGCCAGTCACCCAGAAAGGTCTTGGCATTCTCCCCGGCACGTGATTCGCAGAAGTCATAGACCACCGCCCGGGTGTCCTCGAAGGCACCTGCAGCGTAAGCCCACAGGTAAGAGCGGTGGGTTTTGCCACTTCCCGGCTTGAGCATCTGCACCGGGGTCTCATCGGCGTGCACCACGCTGTGCTGGAGGATGTCGGCCTTCAGTGCATCCACCAAAGGTTGCAACTGCACACCACAGCTGCCCACCCAGGCACCCAGTGTGGAGCGGGCAATGGCCAAACCGGCACGACCAAAGAAGGCCTCCTGGCGGTACAGCGGCAGATGATCGGCAAACTTGGCCACCAGCACCTGGGCCAGCAGACCTGTCGTAGGAATGCCTTTGTCGATGATGTGTACGTCTACTGGGGCCTGGATCAGGGTTTGGCACTTGGCGCAAGCCCATTTGCCGCGCACATGGCGCTCGACACTGAAGACGCCGGGCTGGTAGTCCAGCTTCTCGGCGACATCTTCGCCGATGCGCTTCATTTGGCAGCCGCAAGCGCAGGTGGTGGTGTCGGGTTCGTGGGGGATGTCCACGCGTGGCAGATGAGCCGGTAGCGGCTGGCGTTTGGGTTGTTCCTTGACCCGTACAGGCTTGTCGTCTGAGGCGAGCTGTTCGATCTCGTCGCTCACCGCTTGCAGGTCCTCATCAAGCGTTTCGTCGAGCAGGCTTCTTTGCTCGGCGCTAAAGCGCTCGCTTTGGGCGGCAAACTTCAGGCGTTTGAGGTAAGCATTCTCATGCGTGAGCTTGTCGATGGTGGCTTGTTTGAAGGTCAGTGTCTTGAACAGGGACTGCACCGCTTCGCGCAGTTCGTCTGCACTCATGTGGGGGAGTTGCTCAGAAGCGATCACCATGAAACATAGTGTGCTTCTGGTGAATAAAAAGAACCATTAGTGCTTATCCTTATTGACTTGTTTGCTATGTATTTGGATGATTCAGACCATGGTGATGATGCCTGCATCGCCCAAACGCTGCCAGGGCAGTCCCAGCACCAAAGCATCGAGTTGGGCGCGGTTCAGACTCAATTGTTGCGCTGCACTGCCCAATGGCCAGACAAATTTGCCTTGGTGCAGTCGCCGCGCTGCCAGCCAGATGCCAATGCCGTCATGCACCAGCACTTTCAAACGGTTTGCGCGCTTGTTGGCGAAGAGGTAGGCCGTGTGCGGGTGGGCAGCACCAAACACCCCCACCACGCGGGCCAGCGCTGTGTCCGTGCCAGCTCGCATGTCCATGGGGGTGGTGGCCAGCCAGATGGTCTCGATGCGGATCACTTGAAGGACTACTTGAGAATGGCCCGGGTCCAGCGCGCCAAGTCGGCAGCGGCACTGGCGGGCCAGGTGACGATCATGGAGAGCGCACCCTTGCGAAGTTCTACCTTGATGTCGCAGGCAGTGGGCTCAAGCATGCCGGTGGGTAGCTTCAAGGGGATGAATGCGGGGCCAGGTGAAGTGGGGACAGCGACACCCAACGGATCTGGCCCGATAAGTCGGTGGCGCCCGTCACGCTCATGTTCCTTGAGCCAGCGGTGCAGCACGTTGGCGTTCATGCCGTGTTGCAGGGCTATTGCGGCAATGGAGGCGCCAGGTTGTTGGCAGGCCGCCACCAGTTCGGCCTTGAACTGGCGTGTGTAGGTGCGGTGGGTAGGCCGACTCGAATATCTCGCAAGGTCTGATTCTTTGAGCATGGTGTGCACGATGGGTTGCGTGCACACGATCTTGCAAGATAGAAGAACTCAATTCAAGATGGGTTCACCGCGCGCTTACGATTGAGCTCGAAGACATCTGTCATGGCAAGACGCGCATCAGCATACTTGTCAGGGCCTCGTAGACGGGCCTGGTGATAAAAGTAGGAACTGCGAGCAAGGTCAAGTTCAACAATGAGTACAGACAGCTCATAGGTTTGTCTCAGGGCGTCAACCAATAGCGCCTTCTCCCGGTTGGTCAGGAGCTGTAGGTCGACGCCCAAGTCTTTTTTTAACAGTTCATTGGCTTTCTTTAATAGGTCGTGCTCAAGTTGCAATTGCCGGATGTCTCGTCGAAGCGATTCGACTTGCAACTCCAGCTCCGCACGCTCAGGAGCTGGCGGCGGATCATTGTGGCGTTTCATAGATGTGGGCACCTCGCGACCGAGTAGTTGATTTTTCCACTTGTACAACGTTGGCCGAGTCACGCCAAGCTTTTGAGCAATTGTTTGCGCACTTACCTGCCGAGTGCACAGCTCGATGACTGCCGCTTGCTTTGCCTCTCTTGGGAGCAGCACGGCCTGCGCCTTGCCGACAACTTTTCTCCGTGTTTCGGGGAGCAGCTCGTGGACCCAGGCTGCGAGCGTATCGCGGCACGGATATCCCAGTGCTTTTCGAGTTCCAGCAAGAAAGCGATCGTGGTTTAGGTAATGCTCGACGGCAACTCTTTTCTGTTCGGCTGAGTATTTTGATCTTGACCGCACATGGCCCACCCGCAAATTGCCACCTTGCTCGTATTCTCGATGCCAGCTCTTGAGCGCATTCTTTGTCGGGTAACCCAATTGCCGAATGGTCGCACCTGTGCATTTCCCGAGTTTTGTGTAGAGCCTAACTGCTCGAATGCGATCTTCGTATGAGTACATGAACTACCTTCAAGTAGTCCAAGTTTTCGTCCGCACCGCCCCCTGGTCAAATCTGTATCGGCACCAAAAAATTTGCAAAGAGTGGATTTTTGGCAATGTTTTGAACCGAGGCAATTGACCTCGTTCACTACAGGAGCAGAACCATGGAATCGTCAAGTCAAGCCGTCTCGCCGCGACGTCAACGCATGATCGAGGACATGCGCGTGCACAAGCTTTGCGAAAAGACCCAGATCACCTATATCCGCGCTGTGCGCATATTCGCTGTACATCTCAAGCGCTGACCCGACACCGCCAGCGTTGAAGAACTGCGGCGCTTTCAGTTGCACTTGGTTGATCAGGGCACCTCGCCCACCACGCTCACGGGACTGAAGCTCTTCTTCGACATTACTTTTACTTGTGGCGAGTTGATGGCCGAGATGCAACCGGTGCGGGTTCGCCCTGCAATGGGTGTCTCTGTCCCGATTGCCCTTGCTCAGGTCATTTTTTAAAAGCTATAGGTATATTGCACACTGAGGATATCGACCGCGTTCTTGTATGTTCCAACCAGAGCAGGGGCAGGCGTTGGCGAGTTGATCGAGGAATCTCTCAGGAATAAATGTGAATACCCGACATCAATCGCGCTGGTCACCGACGGCTTGTACTGTCCGCCAAATGACAGCCAAGTGCGGCTGTTGTCCGGAATTCGCGCGGTTCGAAATTCATCCGAAACAGGTGCTTGGTCATAAGCCAGGCCGGCACGGGCCAACCAGTGCTGGTTGTAATGATACGTTGCGCCAACCGCTACCCGTACGGTGTCTTTCCAGTTTTCAGGCGTGTTCGAGATGGTCACACCCGTCCCGTCCACAATCTTCACCTGCTTGAACGAACTCCATCCCGTAAACGTGACATCGGCCATGACATCCCATTTATCACTGTATTGATGGAAGCCGCTGATTGACAAGCTGTCAGGCAGTTTTATATTTAGCGACACCGGCCCGTTTGCGAAGGGCAGCGAAGTGGCCACAGAGCCGCTCAAGGTATAGCTCATCGTGGAACGATAGGCCACTCCGATGCGTGTGGTGGAATCCACCTGATACAACGCGCCCAGGTTGTAACCCCAGGTACTGTCGGAGCCATTGATGACCGCAACGCCGATAGCGCCCCCTTGATCTTGGGACAATTCGCCCTTGATGTGCTGGTAATCCAGTCCTCCACCAATGCTCAGCTTGTCATTAACCTGGTAAGACAGTGACGGATTCACGTTCACGGTTTCGAGCTTTGACTTGATCGCCTGCTGTTTGCCGACCCAGTTCGCGTCATATTCGGTCTGCAACCCGAACGGTGCGTTGACACCCAGGCCGAATCTCAGGGCGGGGTTCACTTCCATCACAAAATAGCCATTCGGGACGATCGCGGTGCCGCCCGCATCGCCCCCGCTGGGAACGCCCGCAGCAGAAGTATATTTAGCCGAGGGTGTGATCGCATGCGCAGTGATCGCAATTTGCTTGCCACTCAAACGCGACATCCCAGCAGGATTGAAGAACACCGTCGAGGCATCATCGGCGATCGCCGCTCCGCCCGCAAAAGCATTGCCCATTCCGCTGGCGCTTTGTTCGATCAATGCGAACCCGGATGCTGCGGCGCTTCCGGACATCACCAACAACGCACCAGCCACTGACAGACTTACCATTGTTTGTTTGAATTTCATGATCTCCACTCCCAATTTGTGTAAGAACGACTAAACAAATCAGTACCAACCCTTGGTGGTCATCTGCTGCAACACATAGGTCGCAAACAGCAGGTAACCGTAAGGTGTCGGATGCTGGTCATCGGCAAACAGGTAATGGGAATCCGCCGTTTGTCCAGCAATCAAAGTGCTTGCATTGCAAAGCAGGGCCCGATTCTGAGGGGTCAGAGCAGGGTCACACGCTTGGGCTTTTGTATTAGTCAAGAGATATTTCGCCGGGTTTGTGATTTCGTCTTTGATGGATGTATATGTATCCAGGTAAATGACATTTGCATTGCCAGGCAAGGCAGTCAGGCCTGCTTTCAATGTTGAATTGAAGGTGATCACCATTGCATCTACAAGGCTCTTTTGTGCAGCCGAATATGCTGCGAGTGCTGGTATATCGGCCAGGTCAGGAATACTCGCAACCAGCACATATTTTGCACCCTTGGCAAGAATCAGCGTATTCACATTGTTCACCAGATCGGAAGCTGCCGTTGCCATAGCCGTCACAGCCGCCGCCACAGCGGGACCGGTTGGTGACAGATAGGTATTCGCTGCGGCGGCACCTACAGTTGGTGTCAATTCGGCAACCGCTGTAGAAACACAATTGCTGGCCTGAGGGTTTGCTGGAATACAAGTTCCAGCCAAGATGTCAGCTTGAATTTGCGCAGGAACCGCTGCAGTTACTGCGGCAGTAGCTGCGGCTTTAGCGCCACCAACCAACAGAGTCAGTTGGAGTGTCACTTCATTTGCGCCAACCACCACAGACACCAATTCGTTGCCGCTGAAACTGCCACCATGGTCAGCAAGATAATTGTTGATTTGCGTAACAACTGGATAAGTCAGCTCAGCGCCCCCTAAACCGGATGCGGCGCCGTAGGTTCCGTAATGTGTGTTGTGAACTCCGTACGGATTAGTTACAAGAGCGCCACCTTGGGCATAGCCATTACATCCCGGATGGGATACCACCGGTACAGACAGTGCTTCAGCGCCAGCTGTATCAATCAAACCCGTCACAGCCGCACACGGTGCAGGCAATCCCAAATTCATGGCGACGACTTCAGTCCAATTGACGATATTGTTGCCATTGGCGGCCTTGCCATTTGCACTGGCACCATTGATGCTGAAGTGCCCGCCACCCGCTGCGGCAACAAACCCAACATTGTAAGTTCCAACATCGCTCAAACTGTCGCCGAACGAAACTTGCGCGGCGAATTTCGGCTTGGCGGGCACATCGCTGTCTCCCCCGCCGCAACCCGCCAGAATAGTGGCCATTAGCAAAATCGAACCGAACTTGATTTGACTCATTTGAAATCTCCCTGGATGATTGATATTCCAAACAAACTGCAAGATGTGTACTGAAATGGGGAAAAACAGTGTACTCCGTTACTGCCGACGACGCGTTGAAAAGTTCGGCTCATTTGTGCCGGTGCAGACGTGATCACTCCTACATGCTTGCTCACTTGCGCCGACCCTGAATAGCGCAGGCACGAATTCTCGTCACCGGTGGTGATCGTGAAGAAGCGCCAGGTTGCGGTGATGCATTAGGCGACATCTTCAACAACCAACCGACGGCCGGGCTATTGAATTGAATGTCGTATGAAGCAGGCAGTTCGGATGGGTGGAAGTCGCCAATGTGTCTTCAGTCGTCAGTCAGAAGCATGCCTTGACCATCAACGAGCGCCGTCTGGCATCTTGCCCTGCCCTGCATCGGGAAATGCGCTTAGGGGCTGTTCTGGTGAGGCCACCACCATGACAGTGACGGGCGCGTGCTGAGTTTGGGGTTGGCTACATGGTGGCTACACGGTACAAACCAAAGTACCGCAGTCTGTAAATGCCCCAAAGAGAAAGGGTTTGCTGCTAAGTTAATAGCAACAAACCCTTGAATCTATTGGTGCCGGAGAGATGAATCGAACACCCGACCTTCTCATTACGAATGAGCTGCTCTACCGACTGAGCTACACCGGCTAATCACCAAGTCGGCAATTATAGCGGGCTGCTTACGCTTCGCCGTGGTAGCGGGCAATGCGTTCCACTTCATTTTTGGAGCCCAAAAACACGCTCACGCGCTCGTGCAGTTTGCCGGGCTGAAGGTCCAGAATGCGCTGTTTGCCGGTGCTGGCGGCGCCGCCGGCTTGTTCTATCAGCCAGGCCATGGGGTTGGCTTCGTACATCAGGCGCAGCTTGCCGGGCTTCTCGGGCTCGCGCTTGTCCCAGGGGTACAGGAAGACGCCGCCACGGGTGAGGATGCGGTGCACGTCGGCCACCATGCTGCCGACCCAGCGCATGTTGAAGTCCTTGCCGCGCGGGCCGTCTTTGCCTTGCAGGCACTCGTCAATGTAGCGTTTTACCGGGGTGTCCCAATGGCGCTGGTTGCTCATGTTGACGGCAAATTCCTGGGTGTCGACAGGCACCCGCATGTTTTCTGCGGTCAGGATGAAGGACCCCTGCTCACGGTCCAGGGTAAACATGGCAACGCCGTCGCCGACCGTCAGTACCAGCGTGGTTTGCGGCCCGAACACGCAGTAACCGGCGGCGACCTGCTGGTTGCCGGGTTGCAAAAAGTCCTGCTCCAGCACCCCCTGGCCGTCCGGCTTGACCAGCACGCTGAATATGGTGCCGATGCTCACGTTCACGTCGATGTTGCTGGAGCCGTCCAGCGGGTCAAACATCAGCAGGTATTCGCCTTGCGGGTAACGGTTGGGCACGATGTAGATGCCGTCCATCTCCTCGCTCGCCATGGCGGCCAGATGACCGCCCCATTCGTTGGCCTCGATCAGCACTTCGTTGGCGATGATGTCGAGCTTTTTTTGCATCTCGCCCTGGATGTTCTCGGTCTCGGCGCTGCCCAGTACGCCACCCAGTGCGCCTTTGTTGACGGTCAGGCTGATGCGTTTGCAGGCGCGTGCCACCACTTCAAGCAGCAGGCGCAACTGGGCGGGAATATGGCCTTCCATGCGTTGCTGCTCGACCAGGTAGCGGGTGAGGGAAATTCTTTTATTCATGGGCACTTTTGGGGCAGGTAAATGGGGTGTGGGCTGGCGCAAGGCTCAGTCGGCCAGCGCGCGGCTGACCACTTCGCGCACGTCGTTGCTCAGCTCAAGCTTGTCGGCGACCCGTTCAATCGCCTGGCGGGCCGAGCTGCGATAGGGCTCCGCCAGTTTTTTCCAGCGGTCCAGTGCACGCGCCAGGCGGGCGGCGACTTGCGGGTTGATGCGGTCGAGCTCCAGCACCCGCTCGCTCCAGAACACATAACCGGCCGCGTCCGCGCGGTGGAAGGCGCCCGGGTTGGCGCTGCAATAACTGAAGATGACGCTGCGCGCCCGGTTCGGGTTGCGCAGATTGAAGTCCGGGTGCTTGAGCAGCTGGCGCACCGCCGGCAGCACCTGGCCGCCCCGGTCGCAGCTGCCCGCTTGCAGCGCAAACCATTTGTCCAGCACCAGTTCTTCGTTTTTGAACAGGGTATGAAATTGAGCCAGCGCCGGCGTGGCGAGTGCGTGGCCGCTGTTGACGAGCGCGGTCAAGGCATTGAAGCGGTCGGTCATGTTGTCGGCGTCCTTGAAGCGCTGGTAGGCCTTGCCCGGCCAGACGCTGTCGCCGCTGTCTCGGGCCGCCAGACACAGTTGCGTCAGCGCCAGCCCCGTCAGGGCACGGCGCCCCGAGGACACGGTGTCGGGGCGGTAGGCACCGTTAGGGGCGTGGGCTTCAAACGCCCACTGCCAATCCGCCGCCAGCGCGCTGGCCAGCTGCGCGCGCATGGCTTCGCGCACCGCGTGGATGCGCTGCGGGTCCGCCACCTCAAGCTGTTCGGCGATGTAGATCTCGGAGGGCAGGGTGAGCACCAGTTCCTTGAAGGCCGCATCCAGCGCGGGGTGGCGCAGCACCGAACGCATGGCTTCAATATAGGCGTCATTTAAGGGTGTAGCCCCCGTCAACAGGGCATCATCAGCTATTAATTGAATAGCACTTCGCAGCGCCAGACGTTGCCCGGCTTCCCAGCGGTTGAAGGGATCGGGGTCAAAGGCCAGCAGGGTCAGCAACTGGGCGTCGCTGTAGTCAAAGTCCAGCAGCACGGGCGCGCTAAAACCGCGCAGGATGGAGGGCACCGGTTCCTCGGCCACGTTGACGAAGGTGATGGACTCATCTGCCTGCGTCATGACCAACAGGCGGCTGCCACGCTCTGACGTGCTGCCGTCCTGCAACTGCAGCGGCAGGTCGGCGCCGCTGCTGCCCACCAGGCCCAGGCTGACCGGAATCACAAACGGTTCCTTCGCCTCTTGCCCGGGCGTGGCGGCGCAGCTTTGACTCAAATTGAGCGTGTAGGTTTGCGCCGCCGCGTCATAGCTGCCCTTGGCCTGCAGGCGCGGTGTGCCGGCCTGGCTGTACCAGCGCTTGAATTGCGGCAGCAGTTTGGACAGGGCGGAGTCGGGGTTGGCGTCGGCAATGGCTTGCGCAAAATCGTCGCAGGTGACCGCGCTGCCGTCATGGCGCGCAAAGTACAGGGAGATGCCTTTGGCAAAACCAGCGCGGCCCACCAGCGTTTGCATCATGCGCACCACTTCAGCACCTTTTTCATAGATGGTGACGGTGTAGAAGTTGTTGATCTCGATATAGCTGTCGGGGCGCACCGGGTGTGCCATCGGGCCGGCGTCTTCCGGGAACTGGGCGGTGCGCAGCACGCGCACGTCCTCGATGCGCTTGACCGCGCGGGCCGATGCGTCAGCGCACAGGTCCATGCTGAACTCCTGGTCGCGGAACACCGTCAGGCCTTCTTTCAAGGAGAGCTGAAACCAGTCGCGGCAGGTGATGCGGTTGCCGGTCCAGTTGTGAAAGTATTCGTGGCCGACCACGCTTTCGATGTTCGAAAAATCGGCATCGGTGGCGGTGGCCTGGTTCGCCAGCACGTACTTGGTGTTGAAGATATTGAGGCCCTTGTTTTCCATGGCGCCCATGTTGAAGTCGCTGGTGGCCACGATCATGAAGCGTTCCAGGTCCAGCGCCAGGCCAAAGCGCGCTTCGTCCCAGACCACGGAGGCCATCAGCGAATGCATGGCGTGTTCGGTTTTGTCCATGTCGCCGGGGCGCACATAGACCTGCAACAAATGCTCTTTGCCGGCGCGGGATGTGATGCGCTGCTCGCGGCAGACCAGTTGGCCTGCCACCAGCGCAAACAGGTAGCACGGTTTTTTGTGCGGATCGACCCAGGTTGCAAAGTGGCGGCCCTCATTGCCCGTGCCTTCCAAAGCGCCGGAATCCATCAGGTTGCCGTTGGACAGCAACACCGGGTATTTTTGTTGGTCGGCGCGCAGCGTCACGGTGTAGTTGGCCATCACATCCGGGCGGTCCAGAAAATAGGTGATGCGCCGGAAACCCTCGGCTTCGCACTGGGTGAAGAACGAGTCGTTGCTGACGTACAGGCCCGACAGGCTGGTGTTTTTCAAAGGCTCGCAGGTGGTGAAGATTTCCAGTTCAAACGCGCCTTCCAAAGGCAGGTTTTCCAGCACCAGCTTGCCGCCGTCGAGCTTGAACGAGGCGCCCTGGCCATTGACCAGCACACGCGCCAGATTCAGCGATTCACCGTCAAGCCTCAAAGGCTGCACGCTCACGTCCGGGTTGCGGCGCAGTGTCATCTTGTTGAGCACGCGGGTCTTGGCCGGGTCCAGGTCAAACGTCAGGTGAACGCTGTCGATCCAGAACGCCGGGGCGCTGTAGTCGGCGCGGCGAATCACCGCGGCCGGGCCGTTTGAGTCACGAAGTTGCAACATGCAGGTTCTCCAGAAATTTCGAGTTCATTAATTCGTTGTAGTCACGCACGCTGGCAACGACGTGGGGTCCAGCCAGTTGCGCTGGCGTGTGGGTGCTACAAATGGCCACTGCGCGCATGCCGGCGCGGTGTGCGGCTTCAATGCCGAATGGCGAATCTTCAAAGACAATACAGGCTCTGGCCCCCGTATTCATTCGCTTTGCAGCTTCTAGAAATATAGCGGGCTCGGGCTTGCCGGGCAAGCCTTCGTCGCCGCCCACGATGGCGTGCGGCGAGCTTGGCAACTGGAGGTGCGACAATACAAAGGCAATGTTGTCCTGATCACCGGCGGTGCCGACAGCCACTTTCAAACCCCGGGCCAGCGCCTGCCCGGAGAAGGTCTTGAAGCCGGCCACCTCGGTGAAGATGGGGCCGAAGAGTTCGCGGTAGAGCCGCTCTTTTTCGGCAATCAGGGTCCATGCCTCAGCGTCGGGAATGTCACGTTGAAACAGCTCGCGCATGCATTCGGCGCCGTTGCGCCCGGTGGTGCGGCGCATCAGGTCATCCAGATCGAACTCCAGGTTGTGCCGCCTGGCAAACACCTGCCAGCTTTGCGCGTGGCTGGGCATGGAGTCGATCATGGTGCCGTCCATGTCGAAGATCAGGGCTTCAACCGCGTGCAGCGGTGCGCTTGCATCCGTCATCAAACGCCCATCTTCAACGAGGCTTGAATGAACGGGTCCAGATCGCCGTCCAGCACCTTCTGCGTGGCCGATGTTTCGTAGTTGGTGCGCAGGTCCTTGATGCGGCTGTTGTCCAGCACGTAAGAGCGGATCTGGTGGCCCCAGCCCACATCGGTCTTGGTGTCTTCAAGCTTTTGCTGTTCCTCCTGCTGCTTGCGCATCTCAAAGTCGTAGAGCTTGGAGCGCAGGCGTTTCCAGGCCACTTCCCGGTTGCCGTGCTGGCTGCGCCCGTCCTGGCACTGCACCACGATGTTGGTGGGGATGTGCGTCAGGCGCACGGCAGAGTCGGTTTTGTTGATGTGCTGACCGCCGGCGCCGCTGGCGCGGTAGGTGTCGACCCGCACGTCGGCGGGGTTGATGTTGATCTCGATGGAGTCGTCAATTTCCGGGTACACAAAGACCGACGCGAACGAGGTGTGGCGCCCCCCGGAAGAGTCAAACGGGCTCTTGCGCACCAAACGGTGCACGCCGGTCTCGGTCCTGAGCAGACCAAAGGCGTATTCGCCTTCAATCTTGATGGTGGCGCCCTTGATGCCCGCCGTGTCACCCGGGGTTTCGTCTTCCAGGGTGGTGGTGAAACCCTTGCGCTCGGCGTAGCGCAGGTACTGGCGCAGCAGCATGCTGGCCCAGTCGCAGGCTTCGGTGCCGCCCGCGCCGGCCTGAATGTCCAAAAAGCAATTCAAGGGATCGGCCGGGTTGTTGAACATGCGACGGAACTCCAGCCCTTCAACCAGGGCGGCCAGGCGCGCGGTGTCGGCCTCGATGGTCAGCAGGCCGGCTTCGTCGCCGTCCTCCTTGCTCATCTCGAACAGCTCGCTGTTGTCAGCCAGTTCACGCGCCAGATCCGTCAGCGTGATCACCACGCCATCGAGCGCTTTTTTCTCGCGGCCCAGTTCCTGGGCGCGTTTGGGGTCGTTCCAGACCGTGGGGTCTTCGAGTGAGGCGTTGACGGTCCTCAGGCGTTCCGCTTTGGCATCGTAGTCAAAGATACCCCCGTAAACTGAGCGCGCGTGCGCTCAGGTCGGAGAGTTGGGTGCCGATGGCGTTGATGCGTTCTGCTTCGATCATGGTGGGGCCTGTGAATTCAATTGAAAATAATCGCGTATTTTCTCACGCCACCCCGCGGCCAGGCCGCGCACAGCCTCAACAGCCTTTCAACGCGATTTCAAACTCACCCGCCGAACAGCCCCTTGAGTGCCCGGCCCACATCAGGCAAGCCGGGAATGGCCGGTGTTTTGGGCTTTTCGGGTTCAGCTCCAGGTTGGGGCGCGCCGGGGTTGTCCTGCGGCTGGCTGGCACTACCCGACCTGCTGGCGCGAGGCTGGCCACGCGCGCCATCCTCCCCCAGAGTCGCCATGGCCATGGATTTGACGCGTATCTTGGCGACCCATTCGGGCTCCCAGGCAATGCGTTTGTCGCTCGGGCGCGGCGGATGCGCCAGATTGAGTTCCTGCCCGTAAGCAATGCCGCGCAGCATGGCACCTTGCGCCTTGGCAAAAATGCCGGCCGGAATGGCGCATTGGGTTTGGCTGGCGGGCAACAGCACTTTTTCTTTCAGCCACTTGTCCACATTGGCGTTGCTGGCGTAGTCCATCAAACCCCAACCGGGCTCGGGCAGCTCGGAAGAACTCCAGATCACCATTTCCGCTTCGCCCGCGTTGTCGCTGCCACTCATCGCGTTCAGAAAGTAGGCGCGCGCTGTGGGCAGGCCCGGCCAACTGACGTTGGTGGCGCTGGCGCCGCCGCCCCGGTTGGCCAGTGCCAGCTTGGGCATGAAATCCTGCGCCTGACCGACGGCAAATTTGAGACTGGCGGGCAGGCCCTCGCCGGACAGGGCATGTTCACCCGTCAGAGACGCATTGGCCGGCACCTTCTGGCGCTGCTTTTCATTCGGCCAGATGGCATGGCCCGGCGTCGCCTTGGCACCGGTGTCACGCACCGCCCGGCCCATCATGAATTTGCCATAGTCCTCCATCCCGGTCTTGGCAAAGTCCAGCACCCGGGGCTGGCCGGCGCGCACGGTTTCGCTGCAACCCCAGTAAAACAGGATCCGGCCCTTGGGGCGCTCCGGCATCTCGTCGGCACTTTCGCGCCCTGTTTTGTGGACGCTGGGTTGCGCCTCAACCGGCAGCAACAGCAGGCTGGGGCCCATGTTCTGGCCCGCCGGAATGGTTTGGGTGGCCTCGGTGCCGGCCGGTTTGCGCTGCGTCACAACCGCCAGATCGAGCCAGCGCCCCGGCATCATGCCGCGCGTGGCGCCAAAGCTGACGCCGCTCATGCCCGGCATCCCGGTCATGCCGCCCATCATGCCGCCCAGTGCACCCATGTCCGGCACGTCGGGCATCTCGTCCATGCCGGCCATGGACAGGGTGGCGACATCCATCCAGTACTGCGCGACCGGCGGCTTGACCACCTGGGTCTGCGCCCAGGCGTTGGCACCTGGCACCAGCGCCGCGCAAGCGAGGGCAAAGGTAAGGGGCGACACGCGCGCGCCGCGCGCCGGCAAAGACAAATGCCTTGTTTTCATGGTCAGACTCCGCAAAGTGGTTGGGGCAGGAGGCAGAAAAACCGCCAGCCTACCACCGGGTGTCTGTGGCCGCTATTGATATTTATCGTGCCCGCGGCGCAAGGGTGTCACAAAAAACGCTCGATCAGTTCGGCCAGCTGCTTCGGCTGGTCATGGTGCAGCATGTGGCCGGCGTCCTCGACGCGGACGATTTCCAGTTGCGGCACCACCCGCAGCCGTTCATGGTGCTCGGCCAGCGTGAATTTACCCTTCCACCACTGGCCCATGCTGTCGCTTGATGCCTCGACCATCAACACCGGCATGCTGATGCGCGCATAAATGGCCTGCACTTCTTCCAGCCGGTAGAGCTGGGCGTGCGACACCTTGTGCGCCGGGTCGCCCAGGATCGCCCACTTGCCTTGCGCGTCTTGCTGCGCCCAGTGTTGCGCCAGCCAGTTGGCCTTGTCCAAGCCCAAACGCGGGTTGGTCTTCATCAGGCGGCGCGCCACGCCGTCCACGGTGTCGTAAGCCTTGAGCGCCAGCTCGCCGCGATGCAGCTTCTTCAAATCATCCATCCAGTGGGCATATCGGCCCGGTGCCTCGTCGGGCGTGGTGGCGGGCAGGCCAAAACCCTCCAGATTGACCAGGCGGCGGATGCGCTGCGGGCGCACCCCCGCGTACAGCATGGCCACATTGCCGCCCATGCTGTGACCGACCAGATTGACCTGGCTGTTTGGCGCGTAATGGTCGAGCAGAAAGTCCAGATCGGCCAGGTAGTCGGGAAACCAGAAGTTGTCCACGCCACCGGAGGGCGTCTGGCCATAACCGCGCCAGTCGGGTGCGATCACGTAATGGTCGTGGCTGAGCGCATCCACCACAAACTGGTAGCTGGCGGCCACATCCATCCAGCCATGCACGATCACCAGCGGTGTCTTGTCAGGGGCAGGCTCGCCCCACACCCGTACGTGGTATTGCAGATTGCGGATCGGGACAAACTCGCTATGAGAAATTCTTTTGACTTGGTACATTCAGCTGATCATAAGGAGACTTGCCATGCGCGTCAGTCAAGCCAGCGACAAATCACCGGCCTCACCACCGCAGGCCTATACCCGGCTGCACAGCCACTTCAGGTGGCAGGTGCCCGAGCAGTTCAACATCGCCCAGGTTTGTTGTGCGCGCTGGGCGGCGCAGCCAGACGCTACCAAAAAAGTAGCTATTTGCGCTTACGAGACGGGGGCTAGCGGCCAGTTTTATACTTATTCTGAACTGCAGGCGCAGGCCAACCGCTTGTCCAACGTGCTCACGGCATTGGGGGTAGGGCGGGGCGACCGGGTCGCGATTGTGATGCCGCAGTGCTTCGAGACCGCCGTGGCCTACGTGGCGGTGCTGCAAATGGGCGCGGTGGCGATGCCGTTGTCGATGCTGTTTGGCCCGCAGGCGCTGGAGTTTCGCCTGCATGACGGCGAAGCCGTGGTGGCCATTGGCGCCGCCAGCGCGCTGGAAGGCTTGCAGGCGGTGCGAGCCAACTGCCCGGTGCTGCACTACGTGCTGGGCGTGGGCGATCTGGAGGCCACCGACCAGCGAGCCGACCTCAATTACGCGCTGGCGCTGGCGCAGGAGGACGCGCACTTCACGCCGGTCGCCACGCTGGCCGAGGAGGCCGCCGTGTTGATCTACACCAGCGGCACCACCGGCAACCCCAAGGGGGCGCTGATCCCCCACCGCGCCCTGATCGGGAACCTGACCGGTTTTGTCTGCAGCCAAAACTGGTTTGGTTTTGATCCCGCCGCCAACCCGGCCAGCGCGGGGCTAGGCGATTTGCCCGTGGGCTCGGACGCCGTCTTCTGGAGCCCGGCCGACTGGGCCTGGACCGGCGGCCTGATGGATGCCCTTTTGCCCACGCTTTACTTTGGCCGCACGATCGTGGCGTACAACGGCCGCTTCAGCCCGCAAACGGCGCTGGAGCTGATGCGCGACTGCCATGTGACGCACACGTTTTTGTTTCCGACCGCACTCAAGGCCATGATGAAGGCTTATCCGGGCAGCGCGCGCCACACCGTGCGCCAGCAGTTCAAGCTACAACTGCAAGCCATCATGAGCGCGGGCGAGGCGGTGGGTGACGCGGTATTTGACTATTGCCAGCAGCAATTGGGTGTGACGGTCAACGAGATGTTTGGCCAGACCGAGATCAACTACATCGTCGGCAATTGTTCTGCCCAATGGCCGCCCAAGCCTGGCAGCATGGGCATGGGCTACCCCGGTCATCGGGTGGCGGTGATAGACGATGCGGGCGCCGAGTGCCCGGTGGGTGTGGCCGGTGACGTGGCTTTGAACCGGTTTGACCGGCACGGTGATGCGGACCCGATTTTCTTTTTGGGCTACTGGAAAAACGAGAGTTCAACCCGTGCCAAATTCACCGGCGACTGGTGCCGCACCGGCGATCTGGCGCTGCGTGACGCCGACGGTTACCTGTGGTACCAGGGCCGTGCCGATGACGTGTTCAAGGCCGCCGGTTACCGCATCGGCCCCGGCGAGATCGAGAACTGCCTGGTCAAGCATCCGGCGGTGGCCAACGCCGCCGTGGTGCCCAAGCCGGACCCGGCACGCGGTTCAGTGGTCAAGGCCTATGTCGTGCTGGCTCCTGATTTTATAGCTGCTCGCCCTTTGGATACGGTGGCTAGGGCCGAGTTTGATCTAAAACTCGTGGCACAGCTGCAAGCCCACGTCAAAGGCATGCTGGCGCCGTACGAGTACCCGAAAGAGATTGAATTCATCGATGCCCTGCCCATGACCAGCACCGGCAAGGTGCAGCGGCGGGTGTTGCGGCTGCAGGAGGAGCAGCGCGCCCAACAACGGGCGGGCTGAAGTGCAGCAGCAGGAGAAACCGTAAACTCATGGCTGAATAAATTACGCACCTTCTCCGCACCATGAAAACCATTCAACTTGGGTCTAGCGACCTTTCCGTCACCCCGATCTGCCTGGGCACCATGACCTTTGGCGAGCAAGTCGACGAGGCCACCGCCTTTGCCATCCTGGACCGCTCGCTGGAGCGCGGGGTCAACTTTCTGGACACGGCCGAGATGTACGCCGTGCCGCCGCGCGCCGCCACCTTCAATGCCACTGAAATCATCCTTGGCAACTGGCTGGCCCGGCGCCCCGGTGCGCGGCAAAAGCTGGTGCTGGCCACCAAAGTGGCCGGCCCGGCGCGCAGCATGCCGTGGATTCGCGGCGGCAGCGCCGACCTGACCGGTGCCGACATCCTCGCTGCCTGCGACGGCAGCTTGAAGCGCCTGCAAACCGATGTGATTGACCTGTACCAGATTCACTGGCCGGTGCGCTCGGTGCCTGCGTTTGGCGGCATTTATTACCAGCCAGCACGCGCAGATGAGGGCACGTCCATGCACGCCCAGCTTGAGGCCCTGCACACGCTGGTGCAGGCGGGCAAGGTGCGCGCGGTGGGCCTGTCCAATGAAACGCCTTATGGCGTGCATGAGTTTGTTCGCCTGGCCGACCAGTATGGTTTGCCGCGCGTGGCCACGGTGCAAAACGCGTATTGCCTGCTGAACCGCAGCGTGGAAAACGCACTGGACGAAACCATGCACCACCTCAAGGTGTCGCTGCTTGCATATTCACCGCTGGCTTTTGGCCTGCTGACCGGCAAGTACGACGACTGCGGCTTGACCGGCCCGGATGCGCCAGCACAGGCCCGTATCACCAGATATGAATCGACCCGCAAGCAGCGCTGGGGCCGACCGGAGGCTTTGATGGCGGCACGGCGCTACAGCGCGCTGGCCCGTGCGCACGGCTTGAGCCCGACGCAGTTGGCGCTGGCTTTTTGCTACACCAAATGGCAGGTGGCCAGCACCATCATTGGGGTCACCTCGGTGGCGCAACTCGATGAAGACCTGGATGCCTGGGGCACCACGCTCAGCCCCGAACTGTTGAAACAGATTGACGCCCTGCGTTGGGAACTGCGCGACCCGGCGCAGTAATTCCACTTCTACTTCAATGCGATACGTCGTTGCCCCGCTTTGCCGTGCTAAAGCACTGTCTACAGCGGTGCGCCTAGTCTCACATCGAATTAGAAATGGAATAAGGTAACCAAGATGGCGAAGCACGTCAGCCTGACGCCCGCCACCCAATTGCTCAAGCGCAGCAAGGTGGCGTTTACCGAGCATCCGTATGAGTACCTGGAGCACGGCGGCGCTTTGCACAGTGCCTCCGAGCTCGGCTGGGATCCCTACACGGTGGTTAAAACGCTCATCATGCAAGACCAGGATGCCCGCCCGCTGGTGGTGTTGATGCACGGCAACCGCAAGGTCTCGACCAAAAATCTGGCGCGTCAGATCGGCGTCAAATCGGTGGAACCCTGTGCGCCCGAGGTGGCGAATCGGCACAGCGGTTATCTGGTGGGCGGCACCTCGCCGTTTGGCACACGCCGCGTCATGCCGGTGTTTATGGAGTCCAGCATTCTGGCCCTGCCAAAAATCCTGATCAATGGCGGGCGCCGGGGCTATCTGGTCGGGTTGGACCCGCAGGTGTGTGTGGATTTGTTGGGCGCCAAGCCGGTGCAGTGCGCACTGGTGGACTGAGTGCACGCGCGGGCTGGCAGAATAGACGCCTCGCACACCAGGCCTGGCGAATGCGACAGCAGGAGAATTTTTTGGAATCCATGCAATCTTTCTTTCCCCTGGCAGCAACGCTGCTGGGCTACCTGATCGGCTCGCTGTCGTTTGCCGTCATTGTCAGCCGCGTGATGGGGCTCAATGATCCGCGTACTTTTGGCAGCAAAAACCCGGGCGCGACCAATGTGCTTCGCTCGGGCTCCAAAACGGCAGCCATCGTCACCTTGTTGCTCGATGCGGCCAAGGGCTGGTTGCCGGTCATGCTGGTCAGGTGGTATGGCAAGCCCTACGGGATGGAAGAGGGCACCATGGCGCTGGTCGGGCTGGCTGCTTTTATCGGTCATCTGTACCCGGTGTTTTTCAACTTTGCCGGTGGCAAGGGCGTGGCCACGGCGCTCGGGGTGCTGCTGGGCCTGAGCCCGATTCTGGCGCTGGCCACCGGGGCCACCTGGCTCATCATGGCTTACTTCTTCCGCTACGTGTCGCTGGCCTCGCTCACGGCGGCGGTGTTTGTGCCGGTCTACTACGTCTTTGGCGATGGCATGGCCTGGTATCTGAGCAAGGGCGTCCTGGCGGCGCTGTGCGCCATGTCGCTGCTGCTCATTTATCGCCACGCCGAGAACATCAGTCGTCTGATCAAGGGGACCGAGTCGCGCCTGGGTAAAAAAGCCAGGACCGAACGTAAATCATGAAGCTGTGTGTTCTGGAAAACGATGTGCTCGACCCCGAGCTGGCGGCCCGTTTCAGTGGCTTTGGTGACATGTTCCGGCGCTTGTTTGCGGCCGCCGGCGCCGACTGGTCGGTTGAGATTTTCAACACGGTGCAGGGGCAGTACCCGGCCTCCTACGACGACTTCGACGCGGTGCTGCTCACTGGCAGCCGGGCTGATTCATTCTCGCAAGAGCCCTGGGTGCTGGCGCTGCGCCAGCAGGTTGAACAACTGTTGCAAGCCAAAAAGAAACTGCTCGGCGTTTGTTTTGGTCACCAACTGATTGCCCTGTGCCTGGGCGCCGAGGTGGGGCGTGCGCCGCAGGGTTGGGGCGCCGGGCGCATGCGCTACCAGTGGCACACGCCGCAGTGGGCGCAGGGCCGCACCGACATTGCGCTGTTGGCCAGCCACCAGGACCAGGTCGTTGCGCTGCCTGCGGGCGCCACGCTGCTGGCCAGTAGCGAGTTTTGCCCGGTGGCCGCCTTTACCGTGGATCAGCAGGTGCTGTGTGTGCAACCGCATCCCGAGTTTGTGGAAGATTTGAGCGCCTACCTGCTGAACAAGCGGCGCGCTCTGCTGGGGGAAGCGCAATACAGCGCCGCCACTGATAGCCTGGCCCTGGGCCATGACGGCTTGCACATGGCCCGCATGATGGTCGCGTTTGTCGAAGGAAATTTGTAACAAATAGGGCTCTAGCCCCCGTAGAATAATGGTGTATAGCTATCAAAAAGATAGTAATAGTACGGCTACGGATGTTGCGCGGCATAGGCGCCGAGTTGCAGGATCAAATGGTGGTTCAAGCGGTCGTGCACGCTTGACGTGGGCACGGCGGCCCGGATGCCAGGGCTGCCGTTGGCGCTGCGGTGCAGGCGCGGCGGGTTCAGCCGCATGCCGGCCGGGTTGGTCACGATTGCCAAAATAGGCAGGTTCGGGGTGTCGCTGCGGCGTACCACCACGGCCACCTCCTGGCTGTCCAGGCGCACATAGGTGCCGGGTGGACACACACCCACCAGACGTACCAGCACATGACCCACTTCATCGTTCTGGGCTATGGATTGGGTGATGATGGCGCGCGCCGAATCGGTGGTACTGCGGCCTTCACGCGATTTACGGGGGCTGATCATGGCGGCGTAGCGGTCCACCATGCGCAGGATGCGGGCCAGTCGGCGCTCGGGCGGCAGGGCGCGCAGCTCGCCCTGGTCCGTGCTGTCGTCATGGTGCAGGGCCAGGGTGTCGAGCCACAGCGCGTCAAGCACGCCCAGGTCGGCCAGCATGGCGGCGCCCTGGGTGGCGTGTGTGCGAATGGTTTCCTGTTGAGCCGGGGTGGGCCGCTCCAACTGGCTGGCCAACTGGTCCTGCAGCGCCGTCATTGCCATGTTCATGGTCAGGGCTGCATGCACCAGGCTGTCGCGCTCGCCCTGCGGGAGCTTGAGCTCCACGGCGATCAGGTGGCACAACACCGCGCTGACCAGCGCGTGCGAGGCGCTGTAACCCACCGGTGAGTTGGTCGCCAACTGGAACAGCAGATACAAACCGACGTCGGTGTCGCGCGCCAGCAGGCCCTGCATCCAGCGGTCGTACTGCCAGACGCGTTTTTCAAACTCCTGAATGCTGGCCGGGCGGCCCAGAATAATGCCCAGGCCCGCCTCCAGATCGGACCAGAGGCCAAGCAGGTCTTCGTATTCGTTTTCGGTCTGGACGGTCACGCGCGGGGTCCTCAATTTCCATCAGTCGCGAAAATTATCGAAGCTCAGGGGCACTTCGGTGATGTCTTTTTTGATCAAGGCCATGGCCGCTTGCAGGTCATCGCGTTTGGCGCCGGTGACGCGCAATTTGCTTTCCTGAATGGCGGCCTGCACCTTGATTTTGCTGTCCTTGATCAGGCGCTGGATTTTCTTGGCCAGCTCGGTCTCGATGCCGTTGCGCACCTTGATGACCTGCTTGACCTTGTCACCGCCGATTTTTTGCACCTCGCCCTTGTCCAGGAAACGCACATCGACGCTGCGTTTGGTGAGCTTGTTGCGCAGAATATCTTCGATCTGGCTGAGTTGAAAATCAGCGTCGCCCGTCAGGGTGATTTCCTTGTCCTTGAGTTCAATGGCCGCGGGCGTGCCCTTGAAGTCGAAGCGGGTGGTGATTTCCTTGGTGGTGTTTTCCACCGCGTGTTTGACGTCCACCATGCTGGCTTCGCAAACTGTGTCAAAAGAGGGCATTTGGTCTACTCAATAAAAATTTGCCCGCCCTGAGCCTGTGCAAGAGCGGCGCGTTGGGTTCCAGAAAGAGCTTCAACAGGCTCAGCCCGAACGGGAGTGCGGACACTCCCAATGCGACAATCCCGCCATGTTAGTCGAGAAAAATGTTCCCCTGCAGGCTTTCAATAGCTTTCACATCGTGGCCAAGGCGCATGCGCTGGTGCGCATTGCCAGCGAGGCGGACTTGCACGCGCTGCTGGCTGACCCCGAGCTGCGTGCCAGTCCCAAATTTGTATTGGGCGGCGGCAGCAATATTGTGCTCACCGGCGATGTCAAAGCACTGGTGCTCAAGGTTGAACTCATGGGTCGACGGCTGCTGATGGAGACCGACAAGGCCTTCATCGTCCAGGCCGGTGCGGGCGAGAGCTGGCACGAACTGGTGGCCTGGACGCTGGCACAAGGTTACCCGGGGCTGGAAAACCTGGCTTTGATTCCCGGCACCGTCGGCGCGGCGCCGGTGCAGAACATCGGCGCTTATGGCGTGGAGTTGCAGGATCGCTTTGATTCGCTCGATGCCATCGACCTGCAGACCGGGCAGGTCTTCACGCTCCATGCGGCGCAGTGCGCGTTTGGCTACCGCGACTCGGTATTCAAGCATGGGGCCGGGGCGGCGGCGGTGCCGGACGGCGCGGTGAGCGCGGGTGCTGTGGCCGGTGGGCATCAGGTGCTGGGCCTGAAGGACCGCGCGCTGATACTGCGGGTGCGCTTTGCCTTGCCCAAAAGCTGGAAGCCGGTGCTGGGTTATGCCGACCTGGACAAGAAAATGGCGGAGCATCAATGCGCCCATCCGACCGCGCAGCAAATCTTTGATTGGGTGTGTGAGATCCGCCGTGCCAAATTGCCGGACCCGCAAGTCATCGGCAACGTCGGCAGCTTCTTCAAGAACCCAACGGTGACGCCTGAACAGTGCGTGGACATCATCGCGCGCGACCCCAAGGTGGTGCATTACCACCTGGCCGACGGCGGCGTCAAGCTGGCGGCGGGCTGGCTGATTGACTCCTGCGGCTGGCGCGGCAAATCGGTCGGCCAGGCCGGTGTCTATGAAAAGCAGGCGCTGGTGCTCGTGAACCGCGGCGGCGTCGACAGTCCCTTTGGTGCCACCGGCGGTGAAGTCATGACGCTGGCGCGCGCCATCCAGACCAGCGTCTATGAGCGTTTTGGCATCCGGCTGGAGCCGGAGCCGGTGGTGGTTTAAGCCTGTTAACCATTCATCAGCGTACGATTCGCGTTCAGCGTTGGATTTATCGTATGAAAAAAGTACTCGTTCTCGGTGGCACCGGCTTTGTCGGCACCCAGGTCTGTCAAAAACTGCTCAGCCAGGGCTGGCACGTCACGGTGCCGACCCGCCAACGCGCCCATGCGCAGCATCTTCAGCCTCTGTCCGGGTTGACCTTGCTGGAATTCGATGTGCACGACGAGGCGGCGCTGACCCAAGCGGTGGCGGGCCATGACGCGGTGGTTAATCTGGTGGCGATCCTGCATGGCGATCAAGCGGCATTTGATAGAGTTCACGTCGCCTTGCCGAAAAAGCTGGCCCGGGCTTGCCGGGCAGCCGGTGTCAAGCGCGTTGTGCATATCAGCGCCTTGGGAGCGGACGCGCAACACCCCCAATCAGCGCCGTCCATGTACCTGCGCAGCAAGGGGCAGGGCGAGGCGGTGTGGCTGCAGGCGGCCGGTGTCGGCCCGCAGGCCGCGTTTGACTTGACAATTTTTCGACCCAGTGTGATGTTTGGCGCCCGGGACAAGTTTCTCAATGTTTTTGCCAGGCTGCAAAAAGTGTTGCCCTTCATGCCGCTGGCGTGTGCTGGAGCGCGCTTTCAGCCGGTGTGGGTGGACGACGTGGCCAGCGCCGTGGTCAAAAGTCTGATGCCAGGAGACGCGGGGGTGATGGCACCTGCCGCCAGCCCCAGAACCATTGAAGCCTGCGGCCCGGAGGTCTTCACCTTGAAGCAACTGGTGCAATTGGCAGCACAACTGAGCGGCGTCTGCGGCGGACGCGGTCGGCCCGTGATTGCGCTGCCGCGCTGGCTCGGTCATGTACAGGCCGCGCTGATGGCGCTCGCGCCCGGCGAGCCCGTCATGAGTCGTGACAATCTGGATTCGATGCAAGTCGACAATGTCGCCAGTGGCACCCTGCCAGGCCTGCAGTCTTTGGGCATCACACCTTCAGCACTGCGACCGATTGCGCAAGACTACTTGAATAAATAGGTGGGGCGAACCCCGATCAACTATTTGTTGGCGTCGTTGGCCAGGCTGAGGAAATCACCGTCAACGCCCAGCGAGAGCAAGCCACTCTTGGCGTAGATCGCCAGTTTGGCGCGGGTGTCCACAATGTCCAGATTGCGCATGGTCAGTTGACCAATGCGGTCCAGCGGCGAGAAAGGCGCGTCTTCCACTTTTTCCATGCTCAGACGCTCGGGGGCGTAGGTCAGGTTGGGCGACTCGGTGTTGAGCAGCGAGTAGTCGTTACCGCGACGCAGTTCCAGCGTCACCTCGCCGGTGATGGCGCGCGCCACCCAGCGCTGCGCGGTCTCGCGCAGCATGATGGCTTGCGAGTCAAACCAGCGGCCCTGGTACAGCAGGCGGCCCAGTTTGCGGCCGTTGTCGCGGTACTGTTCAATGGTGTCTTCGTTGTGGATGCCCGTCACCAGGCGCTCATAGGCGATGAACAGCAGCGCCAGGCCAGGGGCTTCATAGATACCGCGGCTCTTGGCTTCGATGATGCGGTTTTCAATCTGGTCGCTCATGCCCAGGCCGTGGCGGCCGCCGATGCGGTTGGCCTCCAACATCAGAGTCACCAGGTCAGGGTATTGCACGCCGTTCAGGGCGACTGGCCGGCCTTCTTCAAAGCGTACCGACACTTCTTCCGCCTTGACCACGCAGTCGTCTTTCCAGAATGGCACGCCCATGATCGGGTTGACGATGCGGATGCCGCAGCTCAATTGTTCCAGGTCTTTGGCCTCGTGCGTGGCGCCCAGCATGTTGGAGTCGGTCGAGTAGGCCTTTTCCGCACTCATTTTGTAGCCAAAACCGTGCTCGGTCATGAAGGCCGACATTTCCGCGCGGCCACCCAGCTCGTCAATGAAGGCCTGATCGAGCCAGGGTTTGTAGATTTTCAGTGCCGGGTTGGTCAGCAGGCCATAGCGGTAAAAACGTTCGATGTCATTGCCCTTGAAGGTGCTGCCGTCACCCCAGATGTTGACGTCGTCCTGTTTCATGGCGGCCACCAGCATGGTGCCGGTCACGGCGCGGCCCAGCGGCGTGGTGTTGAAGTAGGTCACACCGGCGGTGGAGATGTGAAAGGCGCCACTTTGGAGGGCGGCAATACCTTCAGCCGCGAGCTGTTGGCGGCAGTCGATCAGGCGGGCCTTTTCCGCGCCATATTCCATGGCTTTGCGCGGGATGTCGTCGTAGTTGGTCTCGTCGGGCTGTCCCAGGTTGGCGGTGTAGGCATAGGGCAGGGCGCCCTTGAGCTTCATCCAGTGCAAGGCGGCGCTGGTGTCCAGGCCACCCGAGAAGGCGATGCCCACTTTTTGGCCAACGGGAATGTTTTGAAGAATGGTGTTTGACATGTTGTGGCCTCCGGCCCCCGTGAAATATGCGTGAGCAGCTATAAAAATAAGAGTAAAAGAATCAACTCAACCGAAGTGGCAGATGTAGTGATACGGCTCGGTGACACGAATATCGAATGGGGTGTTGCCTGGGATGCTGAATTTGTCACCCGGCTTGGACTTGAGCCACACCTCGCTGCCCGGCAATTTGTAGTCACAGCTACCGGCGACACATTCCATGACCTCTGGGGCGCCGGTGTTGAAGGTCAGGGTGGCAGGCAGGATCACGCCCACGGATTTTTTTGTGCCATCGGCCAGCGTGACGCCGTGGCTGATGCATTTGCCATCGAAATAAACACTGGCCTGGGTGCTGACGGACACCTGGTCGATGTGGGTAGTGGTCATGGTGTGGGGCTGGTGAAGTTAATTGGGTGCTGATGACGGGGTTCATCAGTCGCTAGTCGGCGATTTTAGGGCAGGTGTGCAGAGAAGCTGGCGGCATCAAAGCCGACCGTTACCCGGCCATCGCGCCACACCACGACCGGCCGTTTGATTACGCTGGGGTGAGCCAGCATCAAGGCGCTGGCGCTGACTGCGCCCACCACCGCGGCGCGGCTGTCCTCGTCGAGCTTGCGCCAGGTCGTGCCCTTGCGGTTCAGCAGCGGCTCCCAGCCAATAGCGGCGATCCAACGCGGCAACTGATCTACCGGGACGCCCAGTTTCTTGAAATCATGAAATTCATGACTGACGCCTTGCCCGGTCAGCCAGGCGCGAGCTTTCTTGACCGTGTCGCAGTTGGGAATGCCGAAAACGGTCACGGGTGCGTTGGATGAGGAAGGCGTGGCAAGGGTGTTCATGCCCCGCATCATGCCACCGGTCTGAAGGTGGGCGACAATCGCCAGTCGTATGAAAACCCCAATCGAAACTCAAAAAACATTGTCCGACTGGCTCGCGCATTGCGAGCAACTGCATCCGGTCACGATCGACCTCGGTCTGGAGCGGGTGCGCCTGGTGGCCGAACGCATGCAAATCCGGTTTGACTGCCCGGTGATTACCGTGGCGGGCACCAACGGCAAAGGTTCGACCTGCGTCATGCTGGAATCCATTTTGCTGCAGGCCGGCTACCGCACCGGGGTCTACACCTCGCCGCATCTGGTGCGTTTTGAAGAGCGCTTGCGGCTACTGGGCGAGCCGGTAGATGCTGCGCAATTAATAGCTGCCTTCGAAAGCGTGGAAAGGGCCAGATGTCAAGATGATGTTGAGGTCTCGCTGACCTATTTTGAGTTTTCCACGCTCGCCATCCTGGACGTGATGAGCCGCAGTGGCCTGGACGTGGTGATCCTGGAGGTGGGTCTGGGCGGGCGGCTCGATGCGGTCAACATCATTGAGCCCGATTGCGCCATCATCACCAGCATCGACCTCGATCACATGGCGCTGCTGGGGCCGGACCGTGAGTCCATTGGCTACGAAAAGGCGGGCATCATGCGCACCGGCCGCCCGGTGGTGGTGAGTGATCCCGTGCCGCCGCAGAGCGTGCTGGATCGGGCGCTCGAAGTCGGTGCCGACCTGTGGCAAGTGGGACGCGACTTCAATGTGTCGGGCGACCGGCAGCAGTGGGCCTGGGCCGGGCGCGGCAGGCGTTACAGCGGCATGGCCTACCCGGCGCTGCTGGGGGCCAACCAACTGGTCAATGCCGCTGGCGTGCTGGCGGCATTGATGGCCCTGCGCGAGCGCCTGCCGGTGACGGCGCAGGCGGTGCGCAATGGCTTTGCCTTTGTCGAGTTGCCGGGGCGCTTTCAGATCGTGCCGGGCCAGCCGGCATTGGTGCTGGACGTGGCGCACAACCCGCATGCCGTGGCGGCGCTGACGGCCAACCTGGACGCGATGGGCTACTTCCCGACCACGCACGCCATTTTTGGCGCGATGGCGGATAAAGACGTGGCGCTGATGCTGGCCCGAATCAATCCCTTGGTTGACAAGTGGTATTTCACCGATTTGCCGACCCCCCGGGCCGAATCCGCCAATGCCTTGTTGCTGCAGTGGCAGGCGCAAAACACGCGCAAAGACGCCAGCGCTGCCGTTTACGCCGACCCGCAGCAAGCCCTGCAGGCCGCCATCAGCGCGGCTGACCCCACTGATAGAATTATTGTCTTTGGGTCGTTTTACACCGTGGGCGGTATTTTGAAGGACGGCGTGCCCCGTCTTGACGCCCAACACCTGCCCAGCCGTTGAACATCTGAACCCTCCACACCATGGCCTTTTTCAAGTTACGCAAGGGCGGCGATGACAAGTCTGCCGCGCCAGCGCCGTCAGAGAGCGTTGAGGTGATGCGCAAGCGCGCCAAGTACCGTCTGTTGGGTGCCGCCGTGTTGGTGTTGCTGGGCGTGATTGGTTTCCCGCTTCTGTTTGACAAGCAGCCGCGCCCAATTTCGGTCGACACGCCGATAGAAATACCCGACAAAAACAAGGTCCTGCCCTTGAGTATTCCCGCGCCTGCGGTGTCCCTCTCCGCTGAGACTGCCGTCGTGCCGCCTGCAGCCGCTGTCGCTGCCTCCGCACGAAGTAGTGAGCAAAAAGTGGCAGCAGCCCCCGTGGAATATGAATCAGAAGCTCCTAAAATAGCAGCAAAAGAAGAGCAGAAGCCGGCCAGCCCGGTGCCCGACCCGGCAGCGATCAAGGCGAATGACAAGCCGCTTGCCAAAGCGCTGGTGAAGGCGGATGACGCGGCCAAGGCTCAGTCGCTGCTCGACGGCAAAAGTTCCAACAGCCCTGCTGGCACCAAGCCCGCCGCCAACGATGCCCGCTTTGTGGTGCAGGTGGGTGCCTTTGCCGACGCAACACGGGCGCGTGAAGTGCGATTGAAACTGGAACACGCCGGTCTCAAGACCTACACCCATGTGGCAAAGACCAAAGACGGGGACAGAATTCGCGTTCGGGTCGGCCCCTTTGGCACCAAGGGTGATGCGGCCAAGGCGGTAGAAAAGATCAAAAAGCTTGATTTGCCCGCCGCCATACTGACCTTGTAACCGTACCGCACGGCTGTATCGAGACCCATGCTTGCGCTGGACTGGTTTTTTTTGGGGGTGTTGCTGGCATCGCTGCTCTTGGGCGCTTGGCGTGGCTTGATTTACGAGGTGTTTTCATTGCTGAGCTGGGTGGCCGCCTTCATGGTGGCGCAGTGGTTGGCGCCGGATCTCGCGCCCAGGCTGCCCATGTCCGGCTCGGGCGAGGCGGTGCGTTACGCCGTGGCTTTTATCGTGGTGTTTGTGCTGTCGGTGCTGGTGGGCAGTCTGTTGGCCAGCCTGGTGCAGAAACTTTTTGCCGCCGTCGGCCTGCGGCCTGCGGATCGGGCGCTGGGTGCTGTGTTTGGCCTGGTGCGCGGTGTGCTGTTGTTGTTGTTGGCCACGGTGGTGATAACCATGACACCTTTAAAATCCGACCCCCGGTGGCAGAAATCGGTGGGTGCCGACCTGGCCCTGGTGACGCTCAAAGGCTTGAAGCCCGTGTTGCCGCAAGAATTTGCAAAGTATTTACCGGCATGATGCATCGGCCAAGAAGGTGTGATGCCGCTGCTGTGAGCCTTGTCCTGAACTGATCGGAAAACTACCATGTGTGGAATCGTTGGTGTTGTCAGCAACGCCCCTGTCAATCAACTTATTTATGATGCCCTGCTGCTGTTACAGCACCGCGGGCAAGATGCCGCTGGCATCGTGACGCAGCAGGAGCGCAAGTTCTTCATGCACAAGGCCAAAGGCATGGTGCGTGATGTGTTTCGCACCCGCAACATGCGCTCACTGCCGGGCAATTGCGGACTCGGTCAGGTGCGCTATCCGACCGCGGGCAATGCGTTCAGCGAAGAAGAGGCGCAGCCGTTCTACGTCAATGCGCCGTTTGGCATTGTGCTGGTGCACAACGGCAACCTGACCAATGCGCACGCCCTCAAAGCCGAGCTGTTCAGCAATGACCACCGCCACATCAACACCGACAGCGACTCCGAGGTGCTGCTCAACGTGCTGGCCCATGAGCTGGGAGAAACCACGCGCGGCTTGCCGCTGCTCCCGCGTGATGTGTTTGCCGCCGTGCGCAAAGTGCATCAGCGCATCAAGGGCTCGTACGCCGTGATCGCCATGATCGCCGGCCATGGCGTGCTGGCTTTTCGTGACCCGTTTGGCATTCGCCCGCTTTGCATCGGGCATGGCGAGGGCACCGTGTTGCTGGCCAGCGAGTCAGTGGCGCTGGAAGGCACATCACACAAATTTGAGCGTGACATTGCCCCCGGCGAGGCGGTGTTTATTGACTTGCAGGGCAAGGTGCATGCACAGCAGTGTGCCGAGCATCCGGTGCTCAGCCCCTGCATTTTTGAATATGTTTATCTGGCGCGGCCGGATTCGGTGATGGATGGCATTTCGGTCTACCAGGCGCGCTTGAACCTGGGTGAAACGCTGGCCAAGCGGGTGATCTCTACCGTGCCGCCGAACGAAATTGATGTCGTGATCCCGATCCCGGAATCGAGCCGCCCGAGTGCGGCGCAGCTGGCGCAGTTGCTGGGCTTGCCGTACCGCGAAGGTTTTGTGAAAAACCGCTATGTCGGGC
Organism: Rhodoferax ferrireducens T118; assembly: GCF_000013605.1. Lineage (NCBI taxonomy): Bacteria > Pseudomonadati > Pseudomonadota > Betaproteobacteria > Burkholderiales > Comamonadaceae > Rhodoferax > Rhodoferax ferrireducens. The sequence continues at coordinate 2,954,893 of NC_007908.1, read as the reverse complement.
GCACCTTCATCATGCCGGGGCAGTCGGTTCGCAAAAAATCGGTGCGCCAAAAGCTCAATGTGATCGCCAGCGAATTCAAGGGCCGCAATGTGCTGCTGGTGGACGACTCGATCGTGCGCGGCACCACCAGCCGTGAAATCGTGCAGATGGCGCGCGAAGCTGGCGCGCGCAAGGTTTACATGGCCAGTGCCGCGCCGCCGGTGCGCTACCCCAACGTGTACGGTATCGACATGCCCACGTCAGAGGAGTTGGTGGCGCATAACCGCACGGTGGAACAAATCCGTGCAATCATTGGCTGTGACGCGTTGATTTACCAGGACGTCGATGGCATGAAGAAGGCCATTGGTTCCCTCAACCCCAGCATCAAGGACTTCGACGCCTCCTGCTTTGACGGCGTCTATGTCACTGGGGACATCACCCTGGAAGACATTGCCCGGCTGAACGCCAGCCGGGTCGGCGGCGAGGAAGCGGGCGAGGACAATTCCCGCCTGGCGTTGCCCAATCACGAGGATCAAGCATGACGGATAAAAAATTGCCTGCACAGTTGCACCGCGACACGTTGGCGGTGCGTGCAGGCGTTGAGCGAAGCCAATATGGCGAAAACTCCGAAGCCCTGTACCTGACCAGCAGTTTTGTGCAGCCCGATGCTGAGACCGCCCGCAAGCGTTTCGCCATGGAGGAAGATGGTTACACCTACACCCGGGTCAGCAACCCCACCGTCTCGGGCATGGAGCAGCGCCTGGCCGCGCTGGAAGGAACCGAGGCCGCGATTGCCACCAGCAGTGGCATGGCGGCCGTGTTGCTGCTGGGCATGGGACTGTTACGTGCGGGAGACCATGTGGTGTGTTCGCAGTCGGTTTTTGGCTCTACCCTGCGATTGTTTGCTACTGAGTTTGCCAAATTTGGTGTCACGACGACTTTTGTGTCGCAGACCGACGTGGCGCAATGGCAAGCAGCGTTGCAGCCCAATACCCGTTTGCTGTTTGCCGAAACACCGACCAACCCGTTGACCGACATTTGCGACATCTCCGCGCTGGCCCGTGTGGCGCACGCGGGCGGTGCGCTACTGGCGGTGGACAATTGTTTTTGTACCCCGGCATTGCAAAGACCGATCGAGTATGGGGCCGACTTTGTCATTCATTCCGGCACCAAGTATCTGGACGGCCAGGGCAGGGTGGTGGCGGGCGCCATTTGTTGCTCGCAAAAATATGTCAATGATGTGTTTTGGCCGATTAATCGAACCGTGGGCATGGTGCTCTCGCCCTTCAATGCGTGGGTGGTGACCAAGGGGATGGAGACACTGTCGCTACGGATGAAGGCGCAGTGCGACAGCGCGCTGGATTTGGCCAACTGGCTGCAAGACCAGCCGCAAGTTGCGCGGGTCTATTACCCCGGCCTGGCCTCGCATCCGCAGCATGCCTTGGCCATGCGCCAGCAAAGCGGGCTGGGTGGCGCTGTGGTGTCGTTTGATGTGCGAGCACCAGACGCAACGCAGGCGCGCAGCAATGCTTTTCATGTGATCGACAGCACCCAGGTGTGCTCGATCACCACCAACCTGGGCGACACCAAAACCACCATTGCCCACCCCGCCACCACCTCGCACGGTCGTCTCACCGAAGACCAACGCCAGGCCGCTGGCATCGGTCAGGGCTTGATTCGCATGGCAGTGGGCCTGGACCACATTGACGATCTCAAGGCCGACCTGCTGCGCGGCCTGCAGACCTTAAGTGCACTGAAATGACTCAAAAAACCCGTACCCGTTTTGCGCCGTCTCCCACCGGCTTCATCCACCTCGGCAATATTCGCTCGGCCTTGTATCCGTGGGCATTTGCACGCTCAACCGGCGGCGATTTCATCTTGCGCATTGAAGACACCGATCTGGACCGTTCCACCCAGGCCGCTGTCGATGTGATCATTGAGAGCATGTCCTGGCTTGGGCTCGACTACGACGAAGGTCCGTTCTATCAGATGCAGCGCATGGACCGCTACAAGACCGTGTTGGCCGAGCTGCAGGCGGCCGGCCATGTTTATCCCTGCTACATGAGTGTGGCCGAGCTCGATGCCTTGCGTGATGCCCAGATGGCTGCCAAAGAAAAGCCGCGTTACGACGGCACCTGGCGCCCCGCGCCTGGCAAGACCCTGCCACCCATTCCAGAGGGCGTGAAGCCGGTGTTGCGCTTCAAAAATCCGCTGGGTGGCTCGGTGGTGTGGGACGACAAGGTGAAGGGACGCATCGAGATCAGCAATGATGAACTCGATGATCTGGTGATTGCCCGTCCGGACGGCACGCCCACCTACAACTTCTGCGTGGTGGTGGATGACCTTGACATGGCCATCACGCACGTGATTCGTGGCGATGACCATGTCAATAACACGCCGCGGCAGATTAATATCTTCAAGGCCCTGGGTCAAGAGCCGCCGGTTTATGCCCATTTACCCACCGTGCTCAATGAGCAGGGCGAAAAGATGAGCAAGCGCAACGGTGCCAAACCGGTCACTCAGTACCGTGACGAAGGCTATCTGCCTGATGCCATGGTCAATTACCTGGCGCGCCTGGGCTGGAGCCATGGGGACGACGAAATTTTTAGCCGGGCGCAATTTCTGCAGTGGTTCAACCTGGATCATCTGGGTCGCAGTGCAGCTCAGTTTGACGAGGCCAAGCTGCGTTGGGTCAATGCGCAACACCTCAAGATCATGAGTGATGACGCACTGGCACCTTTGGTGCAAGCGCAGCTGCAAAAACGCGGCATTCAGGCCGATGAGCGCTTGCCCCGCATTTGTGCGTTGTTCAAAGACCGGTGTGACACCACCGTGGTATTGGCGGATTGGGCGGCAGCTTTTTATGCAGATATCACGCTCAACCCGGCTGAGGTGAGCCAGCACGTGACGGATGCGATCAAACCGGCATTGAATTTGCTGAGTGAAAAACTGGCGAGCTGTAGCTGGGACAAGCTGTCAATTGCGGCCGCCATCAAGGAAGTACTGGTCGCTTGTGCCATTAAAATGCCACTGCTCGCCATGCCGGTGCGGGTGTTGGTGATGGGCAGTGCCCATACGCCCTCGCTGGATGCCGTGCTGGAACTGTGTGAAAGAGAAAAAGTGCTGACTCGTCTGCGTTCAGAGTGAATATTCAGGCTATAATTTAAGGCTTGGAAATTAAGAATACTTGAAAAAGTAATCTGTGGTTTAGGGGGTATAGCTCAGCTGGGAGAGCGCTTGCATGGCATGCAAGAGGTCAGCAGTTCGATCCTGCTTACCTCCACCAAAATTTCTGAGGTGAGGCTGAAAAGTCTTGCAAGTTGAGACGGAAGTCCAAAGGTTATGACCCCATCGTCTAGAGGCCTAGGACACTACCCTTTCACGGTAGGTACCGGGGTTCGAATCCCCGTGGGGTCGCCAAATTCATCATGAGATGAACGAAGCACAAGTTGGTAACAGTCAGTTCGCAAGAGCAGACGACTTGACTCGAAAGAGTGAATGTTGCCATTACCAGGAGTGGTAGTTCAGTTGGTTAGAATACCGGCCTGTCACGCCGGGGGTCGCGGGTTCGAGTCCCGTCCGCTCCGCCAGTACATAAGGGTTTGCCGCTATGAAAGTAGTGGCAAGCCCTTTTTTTTTATTCCAGTCTTTGGAATTGAAACTGGACCCGCTTCCCTTCGGCGTCACTGCCACTGATGCTCGGCATTGGCCGGGTTGCGGCGCATTGTCGCAAGGAGCTAGGTGTGAATGGTTCGCAGTGGAACACTGAGCCAGGGTCATCGTTCCAAGCCTTGAGAAACGTCAACAACGTACAAATTGGCACATTGAAAATGCAAATTTGTTTGTAAGAATGGACGTCGATCCGACATCGTGTGGACCAGCTTGAAACATCAAAAGTCTGTTCGGCCTGTCACGCTACGGTTGAACGAAAAAAATGTCATAAGAATCGCTATGGGGAGTACATTTGCCGCAAATGCCTGGCTGGTGGGACAAGGTTTACACGACGGGGGCAGCTGAAGCATTTTGTGAGGCGGGCGCTACCTGTTTTATGGTTGACCATCGCCATAGTTTGCATAGCTATTCTGGCGAGGTGGCCGCATCTCCTGGCTCTTGAGTCGTATCATTTTTCAAGTGGCGCGCGCGACAATCCCAACGTCACTGATGCCTCCGAGGACCCTGTCATTCAGCCCTCCAACTAAAAATGGGTCCACACAAACGGCTTCGCCGGTATGAATGTGTTATCGCGCATCCACGACGTTGCCGCTGCAAATGTCTCCCCTGAAGCCGCTGGCACTGCATCCAAATACGCAGTCTGACTCTTGAGAAGTAGTGTTGGGCTTCCAGACATCCGCTTATTCCCTTGCTCTTTAATGCAACAAGGGCTCGTGTCCATTGTGCTGGGCGTTGAGATGTGTCAACAAAGTGAAGCTTGGAAATTGGAGAATATCTTTTTCATTAAAAGGTGTGGAAACCCGCCCACTGTTCGGACCATCCCGATATGTCGAGAATATGTTCAGCCTGTGGCACCGTCGTTGCGCGCGAAGAATGTCACAAGAATCGATACGGTGAGTACATCTGCCGGGAATGCCAGTCCGCTGGAATTAAGTTCGTGCGGCAGAGGCAACCGGGTAACCCGATGAGGTTGGTAATTCAGGTATTTCTATTTGGCTTTGCTGTTGCAAGCCTGCTCTTTCTCGTGACGTGGCAGTTCTTCCTGGACTCAGGTTCTGTTCCTGCTATCGGTGGCGCATACGATGCAATTATCGACACCAGCGGCGGCACTTCGCTTAACCCACCAGTCAACGCTCAGCGCGTCGAGGATCCCGGTCAAGCTGTTCCCGAAGCCAACAGCCAAATACCGTAACCGATGTCTGCACATCCTCATGACGAGGGCGCATGATTTCTACCTGCTACGTGGCTTACTTCAAGCCTATTGGAGTTGTCTCATCTCTTGTCGCTTGTCACCATCCCCCAGCCCCGTACCAAACCCCAGCCCAGTAACAAGCCCAAACTATCAGCAAGCCAATCGGCCCATTCGGCCATGCGGTCGGGGGTGAGCGACTGCAGCAGCTCGATCAGCCCGCCAAAGGCCAGCAAGCCAGTCAACACCGCCATGGTGCGCGTCGGATAGGCCCGCAGCCCGAGCACGGCCAGTACCGTAAATGCCAGTAAATGGTTGCTTTTGTCCCAGCCGGTGCTTGGCATATGCGGCACGGCGGGCATCAGCGCCAGCACGGTCACGGCTGACATGCAGGTCCAAAAGCCCAGCGCCAGGTGACCAAGCTCATGCGCTGGCCCCCCCCCCCCCAACACCTGCTGGGTTGCCACGCTATGCCGCCCGTAAAAGACACGCCGTCTGCGCTAAATGCACCCAGTCCACCACCTCGCCATCGGGCTGGTAGCCAGGCACCAGCTGTTTTAGCAAGCTGCGTATCAGCGGCACATCATTGGCATTCAGCGCCGAAGTCAAACCATCGAGGCAGGTGCTTAGTTCGGGCCACGGCACAAACTGCTCATGCGCCTTCATGATGCGCGGATGCTGGGTGGGCAGGGGGTTGTCGCCAATCAACAGCTCTTCATAGAGCTTTTCACCCGGGCGCAAGCCGGTGATCTTGACCTCGATGTCGCCCTCCGGGTTGGCCACATCACGCACCGTCAGGCCCGACAGTTCCACCATGCTGCGGGCCAGGTCGATAATGCGCACAGGCTCGCCCATGTCCAGCACAAATACATCGCCTCCTTTGGCCATGGCGCCGGCCTGAATGACCAGTTGCGCCGCCTCAGGAATGCTCATGAAATAGCGGGTGATGTCAGCGTGCGTCAGGGTAATCGGCCCGCCGTCCTTGATTTGCTTGCGAAACCGGGGCACCACTGAGCCCGACGACCCCAGCACGTTGCCAAACCGGACCATGCTGAAGCAGGTGCCGCCCGGCTTGGTCTGGCTGGCCAGGGCTTGCAGCACCATTTCGGCCAGGCGTTTGCTGGCACCCATGATGTTGGTCGGGCGCACCGCCTTGTCGGTGCTGATAAGCACAAAATTGCTCACTCTGTGCGTGGCCGCTGCCCGGGCGGTCGTCCAGGTGCCCAGCACGTTGTTTTTAACGCCCTCGGCCGGGTTGTGCTCCACCATGGGCACATGTTTGTATGCCGCTGCGTGGTACACGGTGTGCGGTTGCCAGGTGCGCATGATCTCGGCCATCCGGTCCGCATCACGCACCGAGGCCAGCAGCGGCAGCACCTGCACATGGGGCATATTCTCTTCAGGCAGTATTTCCAGGAGCTTCTGGTGCACGGTATACAAGGCCCACTCGCTCAGCTCCACCAACAATAGTTTGGATGGTGCCAGCCTGATGATCTGATGGCACAACTCGCTGCCAATCGATCCGCCCGCACCCGTGACCATGACCACCTTGCCAGCAATGTTTTTGCCAAACAGCGACGCATCGGGTGGTACGGAATCGCGGCCCAACAGATCTTCAATGTCAATCTCGCGCAGGTCGCTGACCAGTACATGGCCCTGGGCCAGGTCCATCAAACCTGGCAAGGTGCGCACTGCCACACGGGCCTGACGCGTCAATTGCAAAATATCCTTGCGCCGCTGTCGGCTGGCAGATGGCATGGCCAGCAACACGTCGCTCACTTGCAGGCGCGTCACCAACTGGGGCAACTGTGCCGGGTTGTAAATGCGCAGGCCATTGAGCTCACGACCATGCAAATGCGGATCGTCATCCAGAAAGCCCACGGCGTGCATCTCCAGACTGCTCGCCATAGCACCCACCAGTTGCCGCCCGGCCGAGCCTGCCCCATAAATCAATACCTTGGGTAAAGTGCCACGATTGAGACGGCTCACATACTCGCCACTAAGCCAGAAGCGGGCTAGCGTCCGCCAAGCCCCTACCGCCAGCAGCAAAAAGATGGGTTGTATCAGTCCCACCGTGCGCGGTACTTCAGGCAGGGCCAGAACAGCCAGTAACCCAGCATACAACACACCGTAAACCAAAACCGCCTTGGTGACCGCCAGCAAGGCGGTTAACCCGGCATAGCGGAAAATCGCCCGGTACAGGCCAAACATCATGAACACTGGCAACGCCAGCGCCAGCGACAAACCAATCGCCAGCCACTGGTTGCCGTGGATGGCGACCCAGTTCTCGACCCGCAGGCTCAAGGCCAGCCACACGGTTAGCGCACACAGCAACGCGTCCACCCCCAGCGCCAACAAGCGCTTGGCTGGACGGGGCAAGGCCAAAATAGGCTCGGCAAAACGGTTAATCATGACAGCTCCCAGACGGGCAGCCCAGTCTTATGTATCTTTAAGGGGCCAATTATCGCTGAGCCGCAGTCTCATAAACTACGCAACCGAACGGCATCAAGCGTTGGCACCAACAGTCAGCAACCTGTGCTTCAGCCAAAAACTTCTGCCTCAGCCAGCGTCTTTGCCGCCGAATCCTTGGCCGCCAATTGGGGTTCGCCTGTCAGAGGCCAGCGCACGCCCACGGTCGGGTCATTCCAGAGCAGGCTTCTTTCATGCTCGGGGTACCAGTAGTCGGTGGTTTTGTACAAAAATTCGGCCGTGTCACTGGTCACCACAAAGCCGTGGGCAAAGCCAGGGGGAACCCACAACTGACGTTTATTGTCGGCAGATAGCAGCACGCCGTCCCATTTGCCAAAGTTTGGCGAGTCGCGGCGCAAGTCCACCACCACGTCGAACACTTCACCTTGCGTCACACGCACCAGCTTGCCCTGGGGATGTTGAATCTGGTAATGCAGACCCCGCAACACACCCTTGACGGAGCGGCTGTGGTTGTCTTGCACAAACTCTACATCCAGCCCGGTCGCCTGGGCAAAGTCGCGCTGGTTGAAACTCTCAAAAAAGAAACCACGGGCGTCGCCAAATACGCGGGGCTCAAGAATCAGGACTTCGGGCAGGGCGGTGGGGGTAACGGTGTAGGGCATTGGTCAATCAGGCTTGTTTGATGAGATTGAGCAGGTATTGCCCGTAGCCATTCTTGGCCAGTGGCGTTGCAAGTTTTTGAATCTGCGCGGCGTCAATCCATTGCTGGGCAAAGGCAATCTCTTCCGGGCAGCTGACCTGCAGGCCCTGGCGCTTTTGCAGCGTGGCAATGAAGCTGGCGGCTTCCAGCAAGCTGTCGTGGGTGCCGGTGTCCAGCCAGGCATAGCCCCGTCCCATGATTTCCACACTCAACTGGCCTTGCTCAAGATAAACCCGGTTCACGTCGGTAATTTCCAGCTCGCCACGGGCGGAGGGCGCAATGTTGGCGGCAATGTCACACACCTGCTTGTCGTAAAAATACAGGCCTGTCACCGCGTAGTTGCTCTTGGGTTGCCTGGGCTTTTCTTCAATGCTGATGGCACGCTGCTGCTCATCAAACGCCACCACACCATAGCGCTCCGGGTCGTGCACATGGTAGGCAAACACAGTGGCTCCAACGGTGCGGGCACTGGCGTTGGCCAGCTGCTTGACCAAATCGTGTCCATAAAAAATGTTGTCGCCCAGCACCAGGGCGCTGGGCTGGTTGGCCACAAACTCGCGGCCAATGATGAAAGCCTGCGCCAAGCCATCGGGCGAGGGCTGCACCGCATACTGGATGTTCATGCCCCACTGGCTGCCGTCACCCAGCAGTTCGGCAAAGCGCGGCGTGTCTTGCGGGGTGGAAATGACCAGTACATCCCGAATGCCCGCCAGCATCAGCGTGCTCAGGGGGTAGTAAATCATGGGCTTGTCGTACACCGGCATGAGTTGCTTGGAGACCGCTTGCGTGACCGGGTAGAGCCGGGTGCCGGAGCCCCCGGCCAGGATGATGCCTTTGCGTTGTGCCATGTTTGCTCTATTTTGTTGGTTAGATTGCCCTGATGTCACATTATCCCCACGTGGACCGCGCCAAGGCGTAGTCCGCGGAGCCTAATTGGGCGACCTGTTATGAACCTGTTGAAATGACCGCCATAGCGGTGTGGGTCACCTCTAGTTGCGGATAGTCTTCAGGGCGGCCGCGCCCAAGCCAAACTGGTACAGGAGGGTCGTCCAGTCCTTGGCGCCTTCCATGAACTGGGTGTAGGCGGTACGGCGGTCTATCAAGCCGGGCACAAAAATGGAATCGCCGGGGTTGAGCTTCTTGTCCATCACGCCGCTGCTCCAGAACAATGAACGGCGCGAACTGCCTTCGACCGAGCCGTCGGCGCGGATCAGCAGCAGATTGTCGGTGTCGGCGTCGCGGGTGAGGCCGGCTTTGTCAATGTAGTGGCTGACGGTGTAGCCGGGTTTGTAGATGAATGAGCTCTCGGCGAACACTTCGCCAAATACGCCGACAAAGCTGGGCCGGTGCGGAACGATGATTTGGTCACCGTCTTCCAGTGCAATGGCGGGCGGCACGGGATTATCGGGGTCCAACTCCAGCGCAATGCGGCCGTTGGCCTTGAGGCTCTGCAGGCGCCTTAGCAAATTTTTCTGATTTTCAATCTGCACTTGCAGGGTAGTGGCTTTGTCCGCGCTACTGGCGTTCTGCAATGCAGAGGCTGTTTGCGCGTTGATGTCTGACTCCATACGTCGCATCGACTTGTTGATGTTTTCCTGCTGCTGGACGCGGGTGGACTCACGGGTAAAGACGGTGCCATAGACAAAGGCGTTTTGGCTGAAGCCGCCGACTCTTTGGATGAGACCAGGCAGGGTCTCGCCGGGCTGAATCTGGTAAATGCCGGGCACCTTCACCTCACCCCCAACACGCACAAACTGGCTGCGTTTTTCGGCCGGCACCGGCAGGTCATTGACACTAAAAATGGTGACCACATCGCCAGCTTGCAGCGTGAGATCGTTGACAGGGTCTCTGTCTTTGACGGCTTTGCCGAGGTTGAAGGGAATCAGTGTGGTGCGCAGTTCCTTGGCATCGAGCCGCTCAATGGCGGCGTAGTCCCAATTAATTTCGTTAAGCTGATTTTTAACATCGGTGACGATTTGCTCTGCCGAGACTTGTTTATTCGACCCGTTTTGCTCCATGTTGCCATCACGACCATAGTTGCCCCCTTCAGACGTACGGTCTGCCGGGGACTGCCTGTTCGACCCGTTTTGCATTATGTTGCCATCACGACCATAGCTAAACCCTTCAGCCGTACGTTCAGTCAGGGACAGTCTGGGCGACTGGTACTGCACCAGAATGTTTTTGCGGCTGTAGTAGTCGTCCTGAATCAGCGCACTGACCTCGGGGATCAGATCAGACACTTTCATGCCCGGGCGGTAGGCATAGCGCAGAGGTTTAGCCACGTTGCCGCGCAAAGTGACGGCGTTGGCAAACTCGGGGCTGATCTTGAACAGGGTGACAACGTCGCCGTCTCGCACCGTGGAATTGAGGCCGTCGGCGTTGAGGACGCGTTCTTCAATGACGCGGGGGGCTTTGTCCTGCGCCTGGTTGATGCGTTCAACCAGAACCTTGTGCGGAGTGGTCAAAATTTGCTGGCCACCGCCGTAAGACAAGAGCTTGGCCAGGGTCTCTTCTTTGCCCGAGAGCTCGTAGATGGCGGCGCTGTCGAGCGCTCCCAACAGGGCCACGCGTGCTCCAGCGGGGGGGATGACGATGACGTCACCGGGCAGCAGGCGCGCGTCGGCGCTGGTGTCGCCGCTGTGGATGAACTTGTAGAGATCGATGGTGGAGACTGTTTTGCCAGCGCGCGTGAGCTGGATCTGGCGCATGGACCCGGTGGCGGAGGGGCCGCCGCTCTCGAATAAGACGCTGATGAGTGTGGACAGGCTTGACACCGTGTGCACACCGGGTTGGCGCGCCTGGCCGACCACAAACACCTGAATGGAGCGCAGGCGACCCAAGGTGGCGCTGAGCTCAAAGTTGTTGTACACGCGGCCGACGTGGGTCTTGAGCAAAGCCTCCAACTGGTCGGCACGGGTGCCCGCCACGGTGAGCGGACCCACTTTGGGGATGGTGACTTGGCCGTTGCGGTCTATCGGCAGGTTAAGGTTGACGTCAATAGCGCCCCAGATTTTGATGCTGATGTCATCCCCTGGCCCCAGCACATAGTTGGCAGGAACGGGTACGTTGGTGAGGGCGGGAAAGCCGTTGCCGTCAAACAGGTTGTAACCATACAGGGGTAGCGTACGGCCTGTAGTGTCCTGGACAAATTTGGCAAACTGGTTGGTTCCCAGCGGTGGGAGCTTGGCCCGAAAGCTTTCGCTGTTGGTTTTGTCGGTGTTCAGGTCAGCTTTGTCGGTGCCTGGGCCAACCGGGTTGCCTGCGGCGTCAGTGAGACCCGCAGAGCGGGCAGCGGCCATGGCGGCAGGGGAGAGTGTGGTTGATGGGGCCGAGGACGGATAGCCTGCGGCGGCGGGTGCACCGACCGACGGGCCCGATGAGAAGCCAGTTGCGCTACCCGAAGTCCCACCAGGAGGCGCCAGAACCTGCGCCGAGCTCAGGCCAGAGAACAAACTAGCAACGATCAAGACGCAGATCGCGGTTTTGGGTGAATTAAAGGCGTTCTTGTGCGAGCTAATAGCTAATTCATGTAACGTCATTGACTGGATTCTCTGGAAGGTGTTGGCTAGTTGACTCAGCCGCTCGAAGCGGGGCAGTGTAGCCTATTGCATTATTGGCCTGCTTGGCTTTGTGTCTGGTCGATCCTGAATTCAGTCGGCCAATTGGGCTGAAATCCACCCTGCAAGGACAGACAGCCGGCCTATAAACGCTATGTTTTAAATAGCGCATTTCTCTTGTTCAACGGAGGCTGGAGGCTGATTTGATACATAAACCCGAACTGATCGTGGTTTGTGCCCGATCAGGTTTTGGTGCTACCGCCAAAGCGGCGCTCGCGTGTGCCGTACCAGGTAAGGGCGCGGTCAAGTTCGTCGGGGGTGAAGCTGGGCCACAATGCGTCGGTGAAAAAGAGCTCGGTGTAGGCCAGTTGCCACAGCATGAAGTTGCTGATGCGCGACTCGCCGCCGGTGCGAATGAGTAAATCAGGGTCGGGCGCATAGGACAGACCGAGGTGCTCGCTCAGGGCCGCTTCATCGATCCCATTGACAGACTCGCCAGGGTGCGCTGTTTGCCACGACTTGACGGCTTCGACCATGTCCCAGCGGCCGCCGTAGTTAGCGGCGATAGTGAGGGTGATGGTGTCGTTGTGGGCGGTTTTTTCTTGCGCTTGAAGGATCAGCTCTTGAATGCGCGCACTAAAGCCCGAGATGTCGCCCACGATCTTCAGGCGCACGCCTTTGGCGCTCATGTTCTTGACTTCTTTTTGCAGGTAGAGCGTCATCAAGCCCATCAGGCTGGAGACTTCGTCCTGCGGGCGACGCCAGTTTTCGGTGCTGAAGGCAAACAGGGTGAGGTAGCGCACGCCACGCTCGGCGCAGGCTTGCACAATTCTGCGCACTTGGCGGGCGCCATTGGCATGGCCCAGCGCCACGGGTAAACCGTGTTGCTTGGCCCAACGCCGATTGCCATCCATGATGACGGCAATATGTTGCGGTACGGGACTGCTGGCTGATGATGGTTCGATTGACACTAAGCAAGGCCCTGTTGCTGAGGGCGGCGCAATGGGCCGCTCCCTTGACAAGTTTTAACTGATTTTTAGGTTTTGTAAGTGTACTTGACGCTTTGTTTTAGTCTTTTGGGGTGAAGCTGATGGTTAATGGGCTGATGACGCGGCCGTCGACATCACGCGGCAGTACCTCGGTTTTATCGATGGCGCGCAGGACGGCTTCATCCCATGATTTGACGCCGCTGGATTTGGTGAGTTTGCGGCTGATGATGGTGCCGTCCGGTGAGGTACGAACTTCAACTTCCGCAGCTGGGTTGCCGCCGATGTCGTCGGCGAACACGATGTTGGGTTTGATGCGGGCGCGAATGCGTCCGGCGTAGCTGGCGGACGGGCCGCTGGATTGCAGTTGCGTGCCCCTGGCCGTGGGCCCGCCGCTGGCGCCTGCCAGGCCGGTCATGCGTTCGATATTGGCTTTGCGCTGGGCAGCCAGTTTTCTGGCGTCCTCTTGCGCTTGGATAGTTTCCTTGCGCTGGGCCTCTTGGGCTGCTTTTTTCTTGTCTTCAGCGGCTTTTTTGTCGCTTTCGCGTTTGTCTTGCAAGCGCTTTTTCTCAAGCTGCAGCTTTTCTTGCTTGAGTTCTTCCCGCTTCAGTTGGTCAAGGCGCTGCTTTTCCAGGCGCTGTTTGTCCAGTGCTTGTTGTTTTTTGAGTTCCAGTTCCTTTTTTTCCCGCAATTTCTCGCGCTCAAGGGCGATGTTGGGGTCGGGCGGGCTGGGTTGAACCTGCGGCACCGGAGAGGGTGGAGTCGGGGGTGCAGGCGTGACGACTGGTGGTTTCGGTGTGACTGGTGTGGCTGTGGGTTCTATAGGCACTTCGACCAGCTTCGGCGCCGCTGCTTGCGGCACGGCCGACCACAACTCAGCCTCGGCGGTCACGCTGATGGCGTCGCGCTTCCAGTGCACGCCCCAGGTCAGGGCGGCCAGCAAAAACGCGTGCGCCAGCACAGCCAAGGCCAGTGAGCGCAGCAGGCCCGGCGTGGGAGGTGGCGCAAACTCAAGACGATCAGTGGCCGCGTGCACGCCTCTACCTCAACTGGCCAGTTGCACGGACAAGCCCACGCGCTGCACACCGGCGCGTTGCAGGGTGTCCATGACCTTGACGACTGATTCGTATTTGATGCTTTTGTCGGCGCTGATGACCACCGCCGAATTGGTGACCCCGCTTTGCGCTTGTTTGACTGCGCTGGCAAGGTCTTTGAGCCCCAGTGGGCTGGATTTTTCTTGCACTTTCATTTGCAGTGTTTCGTCCTTGCCGATGATGATTTGAATCACCTGGTCGGGCTGACGGGCGGCTTTGCCGACGCTGGGCAGGTCGATCACGCTGGGCGTGATCAGCGGTGCGGTGACCATGAAGATGATCAGCAGCACCAGCATCACGTCGATGAAGGGCACCATGTTGATTTCGCTGATGGTGCGTCGACCGCGCCCGCGACTGATGACTGAGGCCATGCTGGTGCTCCTTTCAGTGGCCGGAGGCCGACTGGGCGCTGACGTTGCGCTGCAGGATGTTGGAGAACTCTTCAATGAAGGTTTCCAGCCGGATCGCGATGCGGTCAATGTCGTGGGCGAAGCGGTTGTAAGCCACCACGGCGGGAATGGCGGCAAACAGGCCAATGGCAGTGGCCACCAGTGCCTCGGCAATGCCCGGGGCCACCGTGGCGAGGGTCACCGTTTGCATGGATGCCAGCCCGGTGAAGGCGTGCATGATGCCCCAGACGGTGCCAAACAAGCCGAGATACGGTGAGACTGAGCCGACCGAGGCCAGGAACGAGAGGTTGGCCTCCACCACATCGAGCTCGCGCTGGTAGCTCGCGCGCATGGCGCGGCGGGCGCCGTCCATCAGGGTGCTGGCGTCGGTGATGTGACGCTCGCGCAGTTTTTGGTATTCACGCATGCCGCTGGCAAAAATGCGTTCCAACGGGCCGGAGTCGCGGGCGTTTTGGGCGGCGGCAGAGAACAGATCATTAAGGCTGGTGCCAGACCAGAACTCGCGCTCGAAGGTGTCGTTGAGCAATTTCACCCGTTTCAGGGCAAACAGCTTGCGAAAAATAGCGGCCCAGCTGGCCATGGAGACCACCACCAGCAGCAGCATCACCAGTTGCACAACGACGCTGGCATTGAGCACCAGGCGCAGGATCGACAGGTCTTGGTTCATTTCAGGGGTTCCAGATAGGCTTTTAATCGTTGGATGGCTTCATGCAGCTGCGGCATCGAACTGGCCGTAGAAAAGCGGATGAAATTGTGGGCGTCAGCCGTACCGAAGTCGCGCCCGGGCGTGACGGCGACATGGGCCTGCTGCATGAGGTCAAACGACAAGTCCCAGCTGTCTTTGAGGCCCTTGGCCCGACAGGCGGCAGAGCAATCGGCCCAGGCGTAAAAGGCGCCATCGGGCATGACCGGCACGGTGAGCCCGAGGGCGTTGAGCTCCGGTATGAAGTAATCACGTCGGGCCTTGAACTCGGCGCGGCGGCGCTCGTACTCAAGCAGACTGCTTGACTCAAAGCAGGCCAGGGCGGCGTATTGGGAGATGGTGCTGGGGCAGATGAACAGGTTTTGCGCCAGACGCTCAATCACCGGCACCAAGGGCTCCGGCACCACCAACCAGCCCAGCCGCCAGCCGGTCATGTTGAAGTATTTGCTGAAACTGTTGATGCTGATGATGTTGTCATCAAGCGCCAGCGCCGTTTGCCCATACTGCGCGTCAAAGCTCAGGCCGAGGTAGATCTCATCGACCAGCGTGATGCCGCCCTTGTTGCTCACTACCTGGTGAATGCGGCGCAGTTCATCCGGCGCAATGGAGGTGCCGGTGGGGTTGGAGGGCGAGGCCAGCAAAACGCCATGTGTTTTTGGTCCCCAGGCGGCTTGCACCTTGTCGGCGCTGAGCTGAAAGCGCTCGGCCGCCGTGGTGGGAAGCAGCACGGCGCTGCCGTCGGCGGCTGACACAAAGTGCCGGTTGCACGGGTAGCTGGGGTCGGGCATGATGATCTCGTCGCCCGATTCGATCAGGGCCAGACAGGCCAGCTGCAAGGCCGCCGAGGCGCCGGCGGTGATCACAATGCGGCTGGCTGGCACCTGGACATTGAAGCGGCTGAGATACCAGTCGCTGATGCGTTCGCGCAACGGACTCATGCCGGTGGCCTGTGTGTAGTGCGTCAAGCCGTCGCGCACGCACCGGCAAGCCGCTTCTTGCACCAAAGGTGGCGCGGTAAAGTCGGGCTCGCCAATGTTCA
Organism: Rhodoferax ferrireducens T118; assembly: GCF_000013605.1. NCBI lineage: Bacteria > Pseudomonadati > Pseudomonadota > Betaproteobacteria > Burkholderiales > Comamonadaceae > Rhodoferax > Rhodoferax ferrireducens. Next base: position 2,939,134 of record NC_007908.1, on the reverse strand, counting down.
GAAAGATCATGGGTGAGGCGCTGCGCGCGACGTCGAAGGCCAGTGCTGACGCCGCTTTGGCGACCTCCATCACATAAAAGGGCTCGATGCGCTGCGCGCGATCAGAGATTCTCATGCGCGGGTTTTTCCCCGGTCGGCATTTACTTCGGCCGCACGCAGGCTTGGTGCCAGGCTGTTGAGCACGGCGTTGACATACTTGTGCCCGTCGGTACCGCCAAATTCTTTGGCCAGCTCAACGCATTCATTGAGCACGACGCGCCACGGCACGTCCAGACAGTGCTGGAGCTCAAAAGCCCCAATCCACATGATGCTGTGTTCAATGGGCGAAATCTCCGCAAACTTGCGGTCCAGCAACGGCAACAACAGGGCGTCCAACGCCGCTGCCTGTTCGGTGCAGCCTTGCAGCAGCGTATCGAAGTGCAGCGAGTCGGCTTTGGAAAACCCGGCCAGGTCGCGGGTGAATGCGTCGATGTCGCTCACCGTGTTTTTGCCGACCAGGCTCTGGTACAGCGCCTGCAGGGCAAATTCGCGGGCGCGCGAACGGTCCGACTTGCTGCCGGCCTTGCGTGCGCCGGTACTGGTCAAGCCGGTGCGGGGCTGGCGGGGCGGGCGGCTTCCCGTGGGTTTGGTGGGCTGCTCAGTCATTAGATGTCACTTAGTAGATTGGCCATTTCAACGGCAACGCGGGCGGCGTCGCGCCCCTTTTCTGTTTGGCGGGCGATGGCCTGCGCCAGATTTTCGGTCGTCAGGATGGCGTTGGCGATGGGTATTTGGTAATCAAGTGCAACCCGGCTCACACCGGCGCCGGACTCATTGGCGACCAACTCAAAATGATAGGTTTCGCCGCGAATGATGCAGCCGACGGCCACCAGCGCGTCGTATTCCAATTTTTCGGCCAGCGCCAACAAGGCCACCGGCACCTCCAGCGCGCCGGGAACTTGAACCAGGTCAATGTGTTTCTCAGCCACGCCCAGCGCCAGCAGCTCGGCCTTGCAGGCCTGCGCCAGGGTGTTGGTAATGGGTTCGTTGAAACGCGCTTGAACAATGCCAATGCGCAATTTTTTGCCGTTCAGGCGGCTGTCACTGGCGGCCAGTGTTCCTTGGTTCGCGTCAAGCATTTGTTTTTCCAAGATATCCAACAATCTCCAGGCCATAGCCGGTCATGCTGGGCATGCGGCGCGGGTTGCCCATGAGCTGCATTTTGTGCACGCCGCATTCGCGCAGGATCTGGGCGCCAATGCCGTAGCTGCGCAAATCCATGCGGCCGCGCTCCGGGCCGTGGCTGGCACGGGCGGTGCCGTCAAACTGGGCCATCAGTTGCTTGGCGCTTTCGCCGCAATTGAGCAGCACCACCACGCCACTGCCCTCCGAGGCGATGCGGGCCAGGGCGGCATCGAGACTCCAGGAGTGCATGGCGCGACCGACCTCCAGCGCGTCCAGCACCGACAGCGGCTCATGCACGCGGACCAACACCGTGTCGCCTGCGGCCCACTGACCTTTGACCAGCGCCAGATGGACGGCGTGGGCGGTCTTGTCTTTGAAAGCGTGAAGGGTGAAATCACCGAAAGCGGTGTTGATCGGGCGGGAACCCAATTTTTCAACCAGCGACTCGACCCGGCTGCGGTGCGCGATCAGGTCAGCGATGGTGCCAATCTTGAGGCCATGCTCGGCGGCAAACAGTTGCAGGTCGGGCAGGCGGGCCATGGTGCCGTCGTCCTTCATGATCTCGCAGATCACGGCGGCGGGGGTGCAGCCTGCCATGTCGGCCAAGTCGCAACCGGCTTCGGTGTGGCCGGCGCGCATCAAAACACCGCCTTCAACCGCTTGCAGGGGAAAGATATGGCCGGGTTGCACCAGGTCGTCGGGGTGAGAATTTTTGGCCACCGCCGCTTGCACGGTGCGGGCGCGGTCGGCAGCCGAAATGCCCGTGGTGACGCCTTCAGCGGCTTCAATCGACACGGTAAAGGCGGTGCCTTTTTTGTCGCCGTTGCGCGCGGTCATGGGCGGCAGTTGCAGGCGTTCACACAAGCCCCGGGTGAGGGTCAAGCAAATCAGGCCGCGGCCGAATCGGGCCATGAAGTTGATGGCGTCGGCGCTGACGTGGTCAGCGGCCAGCACCAGGTCGCCTTCGTTTTCGCGGTCTTCTTCATCGACCAGAATCACCATGCGGCCAGCGCGCATGTCGGCCACGATGTCTTCAACCGGGGAAATGGTTACGGGGATGGGGGCGGTCATGCGGCGGTCTTTCATGGGTGGCTAAATGTGAAGGTAGGAGCTGGGTGGCTGACGCGTTAAGGCGCAGCCAGATGGGTGTGCTGCGGGTCCGCGTTGAGCATGCGTTCAACATAACGCGCGATCAAATCAATTTCAAGGTTGACCAGGGAACCGGTTTGCAGCGTATTAAGCGCCGTATTCTGAACTGTGTGCGGTATCAGGTTAATGCTCATCTCGCAGCCGTCTTCAGTATCCTGGACGCGGTTGACGGTGAGGCTGACGCCGTTGACCGTGATCGACCCTTTGTAGGCGAGGTATTTGGCCAGCGCTTTGGGGGCCAAAACCCGCAACTGCCAACTTTCACCCACCTGGGAAAAATGAGTGACGGTCCCGATGCCATCAACATGGCCCGACACCATGTGACCACCCAGGCGGTCGTTGGCACGCAGGGCTTTCTCCAGGTTGATGGTGCCCATCGCGTTCAATCCGGCGGTCTTGTCGAGTGATTCGGCTGAAATGTCGACGCAGAACTGCTGCCCCGCAACATCCAACGCGGTCACCGTCATGCAGGCGCCATTGAGCGCGATGCTGTCGCCCAAACCGACATCGTCGAGGAAAGCGGGCGGGCACTCGATGGAGAGGCGCTTGCCGTGGCTTGAAGAGCTGCCGAGGGCGTGAACGGCGGCGATGCGCCCCACGCCGGTGATGATTCCAGTAAACATAGGCGTATTTTCGCAGGGAAAGAGTTGTATTTCTGAAAGGCGTTCTGTCATTTACGGTGGGTTTGCGGTGGCTTGCGGCTGCCGCGCTGCCTTATTCGTCGTTGCGGCCGTAGCGCGGCAATCCACGCCAAACCCAATGATTTAAGCTTTCTAGGGCTCTAGCCCCCGTCATACCTTCTTATGTAGCTATCTAATTGATAGCTAAAGGGTTCTTTCAGCGATTCAAAACGTTTCGCGGCCGGGCGGTCTGGCAAGAATACGCAGGTCATCACCGACCGGCTCGATGCTGTGAAAGCGCAGGTTCACTGCATCTTCGAGTTGCGTGATGGGGCCAAAGTTGGCCATGCCACTGCCAAGCCCAATCAGCATGGGTGCGAGGTAGACCAAATATTCATCCACCAGACCTTCCCGAATGAATGAGCCGTTGAGCTTGTGGCCGGCCTCCACATGCAACTCATTGATTTCACGCGCCGCCAAGTCACGCAGCATGGCAGCGAGGTCTACCTTGTTCCGCGTTGCGGGTTCGAGTCCGGGCGCGTAGATGACCGTGGCGCCACGCGTTTCCAACGCTGCTTTTTTTGCTTCGTTTTGGACGGCAGCGTAGAGGTAGATGACGCGGCCCGGCGTAAAAAGCGCTGCATCCAGTGGCGTCTCAAGGCGGCTGTCCACGATCACCAGATGAGGTTGGCGTGGCGTGTCGACCAGCCGCACATCCAGGCGCGGGTTGTCCGTGAGCACGGTGCCGATGCCGGTGAGTACGGCGCAGGCGCGGGCGCGCCAGGCATGACCGTCCGTACGCGCAGCCTCCGACGTAATCCACTGGCTGACGCCATTTTCCAGCGCAGATTTGCCATCCAGCGAGGCCGCCATCTTCAGGCGCACCCAGGGTGTCTTGCGGATCATGCGGCTGAAAAAGCCGATGTTGAGTTCACGCGACGCAATCGCCAGCGGGTCGTCAGCAGGCATCACTTCGACCTCCACCCCCGCTGCGCGCAGGCGTTCGAAGCCTTGGCCTGAGACCAGCGGATTAGGGTCGGCGATGGATGCCACTACTTTTTTGATGCCTGCTGCAATGAGCGCGTCGCAGCACGGGCCGGTGCGTCCGTGGTGGGAGCAGGGCTCCAGGGTGACGTAGGCGGTGGCGCCGACAACCGAATTACCCCGAGCCTTTGCGTCGCGCAGGGCCACGATTTCGGCGTGCGCACCACCAGTGCGCTGGGTGTGTCCTTGCCCAAGCGTGTTTTCGCGGCAGTCCGTCATGACGCAGCCTACCCTCGGATTGGGTGGGGCAACGAGCAATGCCGCGCAGGCCAGGTTGAGCGCGTCGCGCATGGGTTGCGGCAGGCTTGTTGTCACGTCAGGAAGGGGGAAGAGTCTGAAAAAAAGTCAGAGTTAGCATAATCCTGGCTTGCAAGACCGCACGCGGCCAGCAGGGTCAATGATGATGGAACTTGAGCGTGGCGAGATGTTGCTCATTGTCATTGTTGCACCACCAAAGGCGCCTGTTTTCAACCGTGGGTAGCCACTGCCGTTGAACATCAGATAGGGGTCTGATCCTGCCAGGCTGCTGCCAGAGGGAATTGTCACGGTGATGTCGGCACTCAATGCCTCATGGCGCAGTATCACTTCTTCCGAGGCTGCGTCATACGCTTCATTCCAGTTGGCATCGGCATACACCATCCAGCCTGAACTCCAGCCCGTTGTTGTGCTATTGGGTACCACGTAGGTGTTAAGCCCCAGCTTCATGGCATTGGCTCGTGCGGCATTGGCGGCGGCAACGAAATTGCTGACGGCATCTGACAGTTGCGCGTTGCGCTGAAACGCGACAAAACTTGGCACGGCGACCATCATCAGCAGGGTGGCAATGGCAATCGTTACCAGTAACTCAATCAAGGTAAAGCCGACCTGACGGCCGCAAAGACCGGCGCTGAGATGCTGCCTGGTTCTGAAATTAAGCATCATGGCTGCCACTTCACTTCCAGCAGCGGTCAATTTGAGTACCCGTGCAGGTTCTCCTGCCCTGGGTGTCGATCGCCATTGAAGTCACCTGTGGGTCGGAAAAAACTCCCGCTTGAGGCACAGCAAACACTTCGATGCAATCCTTTTCGCTCGGGGTGTCACTACCTATTTTTTGACACTTTCTGGCCCCGAGAAGATGACTGCTTTGGGCTGATGTGCCGTCGGACGAGGAGTACGTTTTGAACGCCGTATCCGCCGCGCCTGCCGCGAAGACGACATAGGTATTCATCTGGGTCAAGTAACGCTCCTGTTGTTGCAACAGGTTCATGAGCGCCGCCCGCGCTTCAGCCCGCTTGCCTTTGCGCACCGAGTCGGTATAGGCCGGATAAGCCAAGGCTGCCAATATGCCAATGATCGCAACGGTGATCATGAGCTCAATCAGGGTAAAGCCCGATTGGGTGCGATGTCGAACGGAAGGTTGATAAATAGAGCGCATGATGACCCCCTGGGTTAGTTATTCTTGTTTTCCCGGAAGTTGTTGATCTGGCGCCAGCTCAGTCGTCCTACCTGGTCCTTGTAGGTGAGTCCAGTGGCAGCAACCTTAAGACCCTTGGATCCCTGTGTGATGATAGCCACGTTGCGGGTTGCTGTTCGCTGACCACTGGTGTCACTCAAGGTAAGCCCCGTGCTGCCGACTTCCAAAACCAGGGGTGCGGCCAATATGCCAACCTGCGACAACTCGGACATCCCGTTACCCGTGAGTGAGTTCACAGCATAGAACCGACCCCCGCCCTCGCCGCATGAGCCCTTTGTGGGGAAAAGGGAACCAAAAAACAGCTGACCAAAATCGGCGGTTATATCGCTGATCTGGCGCTCGCCAATGCTCTTGTCAAAATCTATATACCAACCCATTCTCAATGCGGGGGCGGCTGTGGTGGGCTTTCCATAGACAAAACTTGGGATCGTGACAGTGCCAGTGGTCGAAACGCTGCCTTGCTGCAAGACCGAGCGTCCGGTAACGGCTTGCGTGTTGTCTAGCAGCGTATAAAACGAAGCGCCCACGGTCATCGGCACGGTGGTGTCCGGTGTCTCCAGGTATTTCCCGGTACCAAAGGACACCAGCTTGCTGTCGAAAAAAGCGTTGATGACAACGGGCTCGCCGGTGATGGGCTGCAGTGCCCCGTTGCTGTCTTTGGCGACGAAAAATGCAGTGCTGGTTCCGGTTTTGGCGTTGAATGCCGTCAAGTTGGTGGTAGCGTCGGTAGTCAAGCTGCCGGTGCCCCGCAGCGTGAAGTCAAGCTTCCAGACGTTGCCCTGCATATCCCCAGCATACAGACTATCAACCGCGCCAGTCTGGAAGTTCTTCACCGTGGTCAGCCCAAGTAGGCCTTTGGCGATAGTGGTGCTGCTTTGGGGAAGCTCAATGCGCCAGAAGTTGGTGCCCTCGGTCCAAGGCTTCTCGGTCGGATAATCGCTCGGCTTTCTGGACAGGTCGATGATGAAGATCGAAGGATTGCCGGTGGCATGCGCGTAACCGTCTGCCGCGTAGTTGTTAATACCACTGGCGACCACCGCATACCATTTGTAGCCGACGGGGGTAACGCCATTGTTGGTGGTACGAAGCTTGACGATCTGCGGTGTGCCCAGTACATTGCCCATGGCCACATGGTCGCGGTCCGTAAACTCCCAGAGCACATTGTCTTTGGTGAAAGTTGCTGGATTGGTCACATCCAGGGCATACAGGCCCTGGCCCCCGCCGCCAACACCAGAGACCAGAACACTGCGCCACTGACCGCCGATATAAGCCTCTGATACCGCGGGTGTTGCATCGTTGATGCTGATGTGGCTGTAGTCCTGATCGGGCAGTTGGTTGAGTTTGCCAGCAACGAATCCGGGGATGTAAGCGAATGCCTCGGCGCCAGTGCTGTCGTAAAAGGCGTGCAGCATGCCGTCATTCGCGTTGGCAAAAATAACGGGTGAGCGACTTTTGTTGGCCGCGTAGAAAGTGTTGTAGTCGGTCCCTGTGATGCTACCCGACGGCTTGCCCATGTACACCAGGCCGCTGTTGACGATATCGCCCATAACGATGTCACGCGGACGGAATGGGCCCAGTGGTGTGGAGGGTGTGATTTCCTTGCTCCGGTCGCCACGCAGGTAATTAAGCCGGTCCGGGCCCAGCGTGTCAACGACTGGGGCAGGGACGCCATAGGGGCTGATATTGAGGGCGTCCTTGTGGGCCTGGGCCAGATCAGCCCATTTGAACGGGGTAGGCAAGACCGTAGCCTGCAGTCCAATTGGTGCGCCAATGACGATGTTTCTGGCAGCGCCGTGGTCGACCAGGGTTGCAGCGGTCAAGACCTGGCCCGCCTCCCAAGTGGGGGTGTTGCCGATGACCAGACCAGTGCCTGCCGTATCCAGCGTGAGTGGGAATTTGATCAGACGCCCACTCCAGAAGTTGGCAACCGGATTAAACCGGGCCTGGAACACGGCCTCTGCCTGGCCTGCGGTAAGACGCTGAGTCGAAATGGCGCCGCCGGCAATACTGCCGGTTTCTTCCACGACGCGAGCGAATACCTCGGCCAGAGAGTCCAGAAATTTCTTGGCATCGCTGACCAGAAAGTAGTTCTTGGCTTCTCCGTCTGTGCCCTGCCAAAGCACGTTGGTGCCGCCCGTGTAAGGGTTGCCGGTGTTGCCGGTCGCGCTGTCGTCAAAGCCACCATATTTGGCGCCGAGGTACAGCTGCCGCGTCCGGCGGAAATCTACGTTGTCGCTGGCTCGGTTCTCATTCACATCAATGGAATATGTTTTGATCCGTCCTTTGGGTAAATCGGTACGAAAACTCTGGGTATTGGCCCAATAAGCCAAGCCGGCCATGTAGTAAGACCCAGTTCCAGCGCCGGTACTTACGGTGGCGGCGTTGCTCAAATCATAAGATGTGCTGGCATCGTAGAGTTTGTTGGTGGCCAGGTTGCCCGCAGTCTGGGTGAGTCCTTGGCTGTCGCTGTAGGTCACAGTCGCGGTAGAGGTCGTTTTGCTCTCGAAGCTGCCAACCACACTGGTCCAGAACGGAACATCTAGTGCGGGGTTGGTTTCTACACTTCGCACAAAGTCATCAGTCGAGGTGCCCAGCGTGTTACCCGGGAGTGAGCGGTCGCTGTGCGTGAATACATCCGCGATGGTCAGAATGCTGTTTCTCAAACAACCTTTGCCGGTGTCCGTGGTATCAGTGAAGCCTGCGAACGGGTCTGTCCAGGTTTTGTAAACCGGAAAATTTTCTTGAAGCGCTTTGGAAGACGTTGAACCGCTCACGTTTGTTATGGCTTGGGCTGTGGGCTGCTTGCCCTGCAGATAACGAATCGCCTCGTAATACAGCTCGCTGAGTGGATCGTATGTCTTGTATTCGCCGATGCTGTCAGGGTTGAGTGTGCCGAACTTGTTGACATAGTTGATGACCCCACTTTGACCAAAGCCCTGATCGCCATAGGTTGAATCACCACTCTGGGGGTTGGCGACAAACACACCTGTTGTGGCATCCCATTCGCTGCGTGCATTGGCCGCAGTCAGCAAATTGAAGTTGGTGTCATAGTTTTTGGGCCCCAGGTATTTGAGCGGCGCACGCAGCACCCCACCGTAGCGTGATCGATTGTCATCTTGAAGATAACCCAAAACAGAGACCCTCAGGTTGTCTGCATTCATCTGAAATTGTCCCACTGGCTTGTACTTGCCGTTCGGATAGCGATAGCACAGGCCCGTCCATTTTTTGGTATCCGGGTCATAAGTCATCAGGCGGTTGGTGGCACTGTTGGGGTCGCAAACCAGGTTTCTGACTTCGTAGAAGTTTCCCTTGTTGTTGGCGTTTGCCTTGATTAGATGCTCGCTTTGGGCACCGGAAACACCGAAAGGACTGTCGCAGCTTGTGCCACTGTCCTGAGCGTCGGCAAAATACACGCGATTTTTACAGTTGTAAATCCACATGCCGTTGGGAAACGACGTGGGCGAATTTTCGGTCCTGCCAGACAACTGTGCGTTCGGTACAAATTTTTCGGAGAAGTAGCTGGAGTTTTTGTAAAAGTTGTCGGGCAACCAAGCGCGGTCAACCACCGTTGTGTTGCTGTCGTCAATGGTGCGGTTACCGCCGGTCAGGCCGTAACGCATGATATCGATGGCCGACGAGGTGGCCCAGTTCATGAAGTTCCCATCGAACTGACTGCTTGGGCAGGTCGCCGAAAAAGTGCCCTTGTTGGTCTGCCAGTCGAAATAATTGCCGAGAGAACCGCTGCTCAAAACAGCGCGATAACAGGCTTTGGGGTCAAAATAGCCGACGTACTCCTTGGTCGAATCGAAGTCGTCGCGATAAGTCTGCCCTACGGTCGGAAATTCCACCGAAAGCGCCAGCGTCAAGTTGCCTTTGGTCTTGGCGCCGTTCATGTAAAGCGGCTCGGCCGGCAGCACCACCAAGGGCGGCAGGGTGATGGTTTGACTGATCACAACCCCGACCGTGATGGCCGAGAAGGCTGCCAGCAGGGCCAGCCGGACGCCCCACTTTTTTTTCGATGACTTGCTGGATGGGCTTGAAAACAAAATTCGGAAATTCATGACGATCACTCTTTTCTAAATATCATTTGCACCACGGCCTGGGTTTCCTTGCGTGGCCCGAAGCCCATGGCCGTCACACGGAACAGAGTTTTTTGCGCGCTGGCACTGCGGCCAGGCGTCTTGTCGGGCAGTACTTCGATGATGTACCGCGGGGCTATTTCTGGACGAATCCCACTTGTTCCGGTGGCAAAGGTTCGGCCAGTGAAGTCACCAAATTTCACGGTTTTGGCGCTGCTGCTCTCGTCGGTGAAATCCACGGAATACCAGATCGGCTTTTGACCATCGGCCGCGGGCAAACACAAGCCCAGCGAGGCACCGGTGCCGCAACCGTCCATAAAACCAAGCTCGCTGCTGGCTGAAAATGAGGCCACACGCTGGGTGGTCGATGTGTTGGGGCCGCGGATATCGAATTCCGCGTCAATCAGTGCGGCTTCTGCCGCCTGAAAAGCGATTTGCGTGTCGCGGTCAAACCGGGTCGCGCGCTCGGACAGCAACACCATCTGGCTCGCGCCGATACCCAGCACCGTGACCACGATGAGCAGTATCAGCGTGGTGATGAGGGAAAATCCGCGCTGCTTGCTGCGCACACGTACTGTCGCGCTGCGAAAGAATGCTAGAGGTGGGTACTTCATCGGAGCGTCAGGTCGTTGCGTAAATGCACGGTAAAAGTACTTTGCAGCCGCAGGCGGCGGTCCGCCGCCACCGACAGACTGGAGCCTGTGTCATCGGGGCTGGCATACTTTGGGCCCAGCGGCGTGAAAGGGTCTGCATACGCCTGCTCAGCCGAGCCCACAGGCCCCCGTAGCACCAGGCCGACGCGCACCGCCCGCACCCGGCGCCAGTTCTCGCGTGTGGCTGCGGTGTTGCCGGCGACAGTCAACTGGTCGGCGCGCAGCCAGCGATCCGCGACGGTGTCTTGTGTGGCGGCAGCGCTGGCCGCGGTCAAGGGGGTGACGCCGTCGGTGCCAAACAGCACCTGAAAAGACTCAACCCCCTCAATCATGGGTTGGGATGCGACCCAGGCACCGGTCGCAAAATTGTAGTAAGAGCACGAGAGGGACGGTTCGCCATTGGTGCCTCGTGTGACATGGAAAATACTGCTTGCACGATCGTTGAGATCCCCGTTCGTTAAGCCGGCCTCCCCAAGTCCCATGCAATTGATCATGGTGTTGTCGGGCTTGGTGGCATCGGTTGGCGAGTTCACGCCTTGGTAGCGCACCACCAGAACGTCGCTGCCGTTCTTGCAGGAAGTGTCATTGACCGTGCATGCGCCAGGTCTGTTGCCGTTAGTGATCTTGGTGCTGGTACTCAGGACCAGGTCGTCAGGATCTTTGTAAATCGCGTTGTTCCAGCCATAAATATCGGGCTCTGGATCATTGCCAAGAAGTTTGGCTGTTGAGCGCAGGGAAACACTGCCAGCCCCCAGGTCCTGATAACCCGTTTGAATAATGACGCGTGCCAGCAGGTCAGCGGCAAAACGCTCCCGGTCCCGCAGCTGGGTGGTGGTGTCGACGCTGCGGTAGCCTTGCTGGCCCAGCAAAAGAGCCGTTGCGGCAATGACCACGACCAGCAGACCCAGACCGAGGGCGACCAGTAACTCAACCAGCGTCAAGCCGCGCTGCTTGCGGCCTGTAGTGGGAAGGCGGCGTGGCATCATTCGGAGCTTCCTGCGGTCAGTGGCACAACGACGACCGGTATGCCGGTACTTCCGGCAAATTCAAGCGTTCCGGCTGTATTTTTTCTTGTCCAACTCATTTTCAGAACGGCAATATCTCCGTCGTCTGTGCAGTCCCACTGGGGTTTTCCTGCGCTGTCAAAAGGCGTCTGGTCAAAACAGACCTTGACCCTGGGGGTGGGGAGTGTGGCCTGGACGCGTCCCTGCCAGTCCGCAACATCCCAGGTTGCGGCGTCTTTGACGGTTGGGCACCCGTCTAAGAAGCAGTTAACGGTTGGGGTTGGGATGGTGTCGTTGATGTTCAGGGTTGCATCAAAAATATAGGGATTCTCAGCGGAATCAGCCTTGATGGCGACTGTATGGTTGCCCCGCATCTTCTCGGCAAGTTCACGGGCAAAAGTAGTGGCTGCCGCTTGATTGCGGGCTTCCTTGTTGGATTGCATGGCTGTTGCCTGCATGCCGACCGCGCCCAGCATGCCCACGCTCAGAATAATGATGGCAACCAGCACCTCAACAATGGAAAAACCGCCCTGCGCTCGATTGGGTGCAGGGCGGCGAATGGGTGTTGCACAAGGACAGGTGGTTTGGGTATCCATGCCCAAAGTGTAAAAAGCTTTGGTTTGAACTTCAATGTGCGTGCATGCCGCATGTCAGGCAACTTCAACCGGCTGTCGGTTTTGTCGGGTGCCTGGTGCCAGTTGGGCCAGTCTCCCTCCTTTCACCAGGAATCACGTTGGCTGTTTGCGCCTACCGCCGCACTTCATCCACCAGCGTCTTGAACTCGTCAATATCCTCAAAGCTGCGGTACACGCTGGCAAAGCGCACATAGGCCACTTTGTCGAGCTTCTTGAGCTCGCGCATCACGAGTTCGCCCAGGCGGGCTGAGGGCAACTCGCGCACCCCTTGCATGAGAAGCTTTTCTTCAATGCGCTCCACGGCGCCATCCACCTGCTCGGTGCTCACGGGGCGCTTGCGTAGCGCCAGTGTCATGGAGGCGAGTAGTTTGGCACGCTCGTATTCAATGCGCCGGCCATCTTTTTTGACAATGGCCGGAAAGGCAACGTCGGGACGCTCATAAGTGGTAAAGCGTTTTTGACACGAGGCGCATTGGCGCCGGCGCCGAATGGAGTCCCCATCTTCAGAAATCCGGGTTTCCACCACCTGGGTTTCCGAGTGACTGCAGAAGGGGCATTTCATACTTGGTCAGTCGAGGAAGAGACAAGTTCACTGCGTGTAACTGCGGTCTGTCCCGCAATCTGGACATCCATGAAGTGTTGGGGACAGAGCTTGTTCACTGTGTGTAACTGCGGTCTGTCCCGCAATTATCCATAAACAGGGAAGCGTTTGGTTAGTGCGTTGACCTTGGCGCGTACTGCATCAATATTGGCGCTATCCCTCGGATTATCTAGTACATCTGCTATCAAATTTGCAGTAATGCGGGCTTCTTCGTCCTTGAAGCCGCGGGTCGTCATGGCCGGGGTACCGATGCGCACGCCGCTGGTGACCATGGGTTTTTCAGGGTCATTGGGGATGGCATTTTTGTTGATGGTCATGTGGGCGCTGCCCAGTACCGCTTCAGCTTCTTTGCCAGTGATGCTTTTGGAGCGCAGATCGACCAGCATGACGTGGCTTTCAGTGCGGCCACTCACAATGCGCAGGCCGCGCGACACCAGCGTTTCAGCCACGACGCGGGCGTTGGTCAACACTTGTTGCTGATAGACCTTGAACTCGGGCTGTAGCGCTTCTTTGAACGCCACCGCCTTGGCCGCAATCACATGCATCAGCGGGCCACCTTGCAGGCCGGGGAAGATGGCGCTGTTGATGGCTTTCTCGTGCTGCGCTTTCATCAAAATGATGCCGCCTCGCGGGCCGCGCAGGCTTTTGTGGGTGGTGCTGGTCACCACGTCAGCGTGTGGCACGGGGTTGGGGTAGATGCCGGCGGCAATCAGGCCGGCGTAGTGCGCCATGTCCACCATAAAGATGGCGCCCACGTCTTTGGCGACCTTGGCAAAGCGAGCAAAGTCGATGCGCAGGCTGTAGGCGGAGGCACCGGCGATGATCAGTTTGGGTTTGGACTCATGGGCTTTTCGCTCCATGGCGTCGTAGTCAATCTCTTCCTTGTCGTTCAGGCCGTAGCTGACGACGTTGAACCACTTGCCACTCATGTTCAGTGCCATGCCGTGCGTCAGGTGGCCGCCTTCAGCCAGGCTCATGCCCATGATGGTATCGCCGGGTTTCAAAAAGGCCAGAAACACCGCCTCGTTGGCGGACGCGCCGCAATGGGGTTGCACGTTGGCGGCATCGGCGCCAAAGATTTGCTTGACGCGGTCAATGGCCAGTTGCTCGGCAATGTCCACAAACTCGCAACCGCCGTAGTAGCGTTTGCCGGGGTAGCCTTCAGCATACTTATTAGTCAGTTGCGTGCCCTGCGCGGCCATGACGGCGGGTGAGGCGTAGTTTTCGCTGGCGATCAGCTCGATGTGCTGTTCCTGGCGGGCGTTTTCCGCTGCAATAGCGGCAAAAATTTCGGGGTCGGTTTGTTCGATGAGGATGTTACGGTTGTACATGGCAGTCCTTGAAGACGACGGGCCTGGGGGTCATGCATTTGATCCCAGGGCTGCCCAGGCGAACGGCTAAACACAGTTGCCACATTGGCAATGCGGCACGCTCCCCCGTGGTGTTCCCACTTCAGCGTCTCACGCCCTTGCCGGGTTGAGAGCCTATCGCCAGTCGCGTGCCACCCGAGTTTAACTGACGTGACGCATCATCTGGTCAAGCCAGCCACGTGTATCAGGAATTGAACACAGCGGCCACTGTCTCGTTCTCAGCCGCGCGCGGTGCTGGTGCAGGCGCGACCTGGGGTCGGAAAATTGGCACGGTGCGGCCTTTTGCCACCATTTGCAGACGCGTGTGCTCGGCCATGACCTTGCCGGCGTAGCCGCCATCATCTTCTATATTGGCAGCTCCCACGTAATAACGCAGACCACCTTCCATGGAGCCGGCACGCTGGATGCATTCTTGCAGCACCTTGACCCCGACGCGCAGGTTGGTCAGAGGATCAAAGGCGGCAAACTGGCCACCAAAGTTCTCGTACTTGTCTTTGTGGACATGGGTCATGACCTGCATCAGGCCTTGCGCGCCCACCGGGCTTTGGGCAAAGGGGTTAAAGCCGGATTCAACCGCCATGACGGCCAGGATCAGCGTGGGATCGAGATTGCTGTGCTGGCTGATCTTGTAGGCCTCAGCCACCAGGGCACTCAGGGGCTCCGGGGCCACGCGGTATTTTTTACTGAGCCAAAAAGCAACCGCGGCTTGTTGCTTGGGCAAGTCTTGCGGGTTGCTCGCTGTGGCGCGATCAATCGCATCAAGTTGGCTCTCGAAGCCAGTCTCCACGATCTGGCGCGTTTGCAGCCAGCTAAACAATTTGACTTCTCCGAGCTGGCGCAATTCGGGGCGCGCGGTCAAGGTGATGATGCCAAAGATAACAGCCAGCCCAATGAGGGCAAAACTGCTGTGGGTGATTTCAAAAACGCCTTTGGTGATGACGGTAGCAAAAGACCGTAGGCCCAAGGTGAATTTTTCAGACGCTGTCATAGCTTTTCCTTCGTTCGCGGGGGCTTGGGGTTTGCACTGCAGGCAGTTCAGCACCGTGGGCACCTCGTTTAGGTTGGTACGCTATCAATATCCTGCGATGTGTTTCATGGGTGTTGTGCAGAGATTTGACTATGCCGGGTTCGGCAGCGGGTTCGGGTTATCCCTGCATTGATGCGGGGACGGCGGATTCTAGGTGCACTTTATATATCGAGTCAACAATATAAAATTGAGTCTTTATTCAAATTTTAACTTATAAAGTGCTTGAAAGCTGAAATCGAGTCTTGTGGCACGGTAATGCTTTGGTCGATGAAAAGCTTGATTTTTCGCAATTTGTGACTGATTGCCAGACTTTTTGCTGCAGCCGGGAAATAGCGGCGAAAATAGCGGTTCAGCCCCGTTCCGGGAACCGGTGGGGATCCTCCTATATTCTTTGCTTGTGCGATTCATGTTTCCTTTTTCTGCCCTCAACAAAACTGTCCAAGCTCCCGAAGTGACGCCAGCTTCAGTCAAAACAAACGAGCCCCATCCGCTGGACGCGATGACCGGCGGGGCCTTTTCGGCCCACACCTCGGGTGAGCGCACGACGCGCATCCGTGACTGGCTGGCGACAGCGCCCAGTGCAGAGCACATGCAGTCGGTGTTCAAGGAGCTCAGTGGTAAAGACAAAGGCGCGGCCAAGCTGCTGCGTGAAAAACTTGAAGAGATCAAGCGCAGCAAGAGCCAGGAGTCGATTGCGCAGGAATGGGCTGACAAGGCGCAGGCCTTGCTGGACTTGGCCAAACTCAACATTGCCGATGCCATGGCCTGGCAACGTGATGCCGCCAAAGCGGGCGCGCCATTGAGCAAGGAGCCGCTGGCGACCCTCAAAGGACAGCTTAGCGACCGGGTCAAGGTCATTGAAGACCTGCAGCATCGGGTGCAGGTGCAGCGCGAAGCGGCGGTGTTGCTGGCCCAGCGCATTGAGGTCCTGTCCACCAAGCCGTGGCGCGACGCGCAGGCCGTGCTTGAGGCCTTGCATGCTGATGTGGACCATTGGCAAGCGCAGGCTGTGGCCTTGTCCGGTGACGCTAACTGGCCCAGTGTCGAGTCCAAGTTTCCGCCGCTGCTGGATGCTTCGCGCGCGCAACTGCTCCTAGTGTGGGATGCGTTCAAGAGCGCTTTGACGCAAGCCGTGGCTGCCGCCAGTGACCCCGCAGCGGCCTTGCCGCCGGTGCCGGTGTGGGCCGACGAACTGCGCGTGGCGCGCGGCGTACCCCTGGAAGTGGCGGTCAAACCACAAAAAGCCAAAGTTGATCCTGAAATCAAGGCGCAGGCCTTGTCAATAGTGCGTGAGGCGCTACTTAAATTGGAGCAAGAAGTTGCCGAAGGACATGGCAAAGCGAGTGCCGGTGCCGCTGGCGCCTTGCGCAATGCGCTCAAGGAATTCGGCAAAATCATCGACGACAAGCTTGAGAACCAGGCCCATGCGGCGCTGGCGGCAGCGGGTGAGTTGGAGGGCTGGCAGCGTTGGCGTGCTGACCAGCTGCGCGAGGAACTGGTAGCGAAGGCCGAAGGTTTGCTCAAGCGCCCTGAAGGGCAGGCCATCGGTGGGCGCAAGATGCAGGAGAGCCTACGCACGCTGCGTGATCAGTGGAAGCAGACCGACCAGGGGGGTGTGCCCAACCACGGTTTGTGGAAGCGTTTTGACGATGCCTGCAACGAAGCCTACAAAGTGGTCGAAGCCTGGCTGGAAAAAGTCAAGGCCGAGTCGGCCGAGCATCGGGCGCAGCGCCTGGCGCTGATTGAAGAGGTTAATGCCTGGGCTGCTGCCAATCCGGTGGCGCTGGACAACGACTGGAAAGGCTTCAACCGCCTGCTGCACCAGTTTGGTGACCGTTGGCGTGAAGGCGGCCACGTGGGCGAGAAGATGTTTGCCGAACTGCAGCCGCTCTGGAAGGCGGCCATCGACAAGGCGGCGGCGCCGCTGGAGGCGCTGCAAAAGCAGAGTCTGGCCACGCGCCACGCCCTGATTGATGAAGCACGGGCGCTGGGGGCTGAACCCGTGCTGCGCATTGATGCCGTCAAGGCCTTGCAGCAGCGCTGGCAGGCTGAGACCCATGTGGTGCCGCTGGAGCGCCGCCAGGAACAAAAACTGTGGGACGCCTTTCGCAAGCCGATTGATGAAGCCTTTAACCGCAAGACGGCAGAGCGTGAAAAGGCCGACGCGGCGCTGGGGGAACGTGACCGCGTGGTGCTCGATGCCGCCAAAGCGCTGGAAGCGGCCAATGCGGCCGGTGACGCGCAGCTGATTCGCAGTGCCATGAGCGCGCTGGAGGCTGCCCTGCGTGGTCAGGCCCAGGCCAAGGCGGCGCAGGCCGCGCTGCCAACGCCTGAAGAAAATGAATCAAATAAAGCTCTAGCCACCGTAGATACTGCGCAAATAGCTATAAATAAAGTAGCAGAAAATGAGCCCTCGGAGGCACTGTCTGGCCAGGCCGCGCAGGTGACGCCTGAGTCGGCTGAGGCGTCTACCCCTATCGAGTCGGTTGAACCGGCTGCGCCCCTGGAGCCGCCAGCGCCGCCCAAAGCGGCACCCCGTCCGGTGGTGGCGGTGCGTGGTGATGACCGTCCGGGCATGAAAAAGACCGAGCCTGCCCCCATGATGCGTGGCGGCAAGTTCGGCGACCGCAAAGAAGGTGGCCGCGATGCTGCCAGGGATGCCGGCCGTGGCCCGCGTGATGCCAGTTTTGCCGGTCGTCCGGATGATCGGGCGCCACGTCGCGATGCACGTGATGCGCGTCCTTTTGCCGCCGGCCCCTGGCAAGAAGCGCCCCGATTGGGCGACACGGCGTTTCGGGCCCAGCGCGACGCGCTGGAGCATGCCCAGCTGGCCTTGCGCAAACTCGCTGCGCAGGCGCACGGCGAAGCCTTGACGCAACTGCTTGCCGCGTGGGAGCAGCGCTCTGCCGAACAAATGCCCTCGCTCCAGGAACTCGGTAGCCGTGTCACCGCTGCTGGCCGCGGCACTTGGGCCAAGGCGTTGGCGCAGGCACCCGCAGGCGACGCCAGCACAGCCTTGCTGCGACTTGAAATGGCCGCGGAGGTGCCTACCCCCGCTGAACACCTGAGCGCCCGGCGCCTGCTGCAATTGCAACTGCTGACCAAACGCAACGATCCGGCACCAGCGCAAACCTGGGGCCAGGACACGGCTGTCGTGTTGGCCAGTCAGTTTGAGGCTGGCGTGGCGCGCCGACTGCAAAATGTGCTGAAGGTCATGCTCAAACCGTGATCTCATAGGGGGGTGAGGGCGGCATCAAGCGGTCCATATTGCAGACGCCTGCAACGTCTATAAGGCCCGCAACACCCCCAGCGCAAACGACAAACTGAGCACGCCCAGCACGGTCGATACGGTCACCAGTCCTGCCACATAGGCACCGTCGTAGCCCATGCGGGCCGCCAGCACGTAGCAGCTCGATGCGGTGGGCAGCGCAGAAAATGCCAGCAGGATGGTGGTTTGAACCGGGTCGAGTTGGAACAGACGTGCCAAGCCCCAGGCCACCAGCGGCATCAACAGATGCCGAATCGTCAGCACCGCCAGTGCCAGGACTTTGGCCCGGTTGAGGGCGCTCAGTTGCATTCCGGCACCGGCTGCCATCAAGCCCAGTGCCAGGGACGCCGCACCGATGCGGCTGACCGTGGGCTCCAGCCAGACCGGCAGCGACAGACCCAGCAAATTACCCGCCAGCCCCAACGCCGTGCCGATGATGAGCGGGTTGCGTAGCAGTTCGCCCAGCAGCCCGCGTTCGGCATGGCGCACCATCGGCCACACGGCGCCCACATTCATCAGTGGCACCGACACGCCAATCAGCAAGGCGATCAACAGCAAGCCCTGCGCCCCGGCCAGCCGGTCGGCCAGCGCCAGGCCGATGAATGAATTGAAGCGAAAAGCCACCTGGGCGCTGGCGACATGCTGGCGCGCCGGGATATGGCGCCCCAGCCCCGGCCAATAGGGCACTGAATAGGCCAGCGCGATGCCGGCCAGCCCCAAGGCCCAGCCCGCGCCAATGAAGCTGGTGGCAGAACCGATGTTGAGCGGGCTCTTGATGATCGAGTGAAACAGCAGCACCGGAAAGAAGAAAAAATACACCAGGGTTTCAACCTGCGCCCACACGGTGCGGTTGAGCGCGGTGTAGCGGCACACCAGATAGCCGCACAGAATCAGGGAAAAGTCAGGAAATAGAAGTTGGGCGTAATTCACGCGTGGAGAATAACAGTCAAATACAGTCGCCCCGCAGCTCGGCTCGTCGCAGGAGGCGCCAGTTTTGAACAGGGCGGCAGTTACCATGCGCCTTGAGTTTTCACTCCAACCAGTACTTGACGCACCCACTCATCATGCAAGACACAGCTTTGACACCGCTGGGCGACGCCTCCATCGACGCCTTCATTGATGCGCTGTGGCTGGAGGAAGGCTTGTCAAAGAACACGCTGGCGGCCTACCGGCGTGATCTGACGCTGTATGGCGCGTGGCTGCAGCCGCAGCACAAGGCGTTGCCGGCTACGCTTGAACATGATCTGAATGGTTACTTTGCGGCGCAACACAGTGCCACCAAGGCCAGCACCGCCAATCGGCGGCTGACGGTGTTCAAGCGTTATTTCCGCTGGGCGCTGCGCGAGCACCTGATCAGCGCCGACCCGACGCTGAAATTGCAGGCCGCCAAGCAGGCGCTGCGCGTGCCCAAGACTTTGAGCGAGTTCCAGGTTGAAGCGCTGCTGGCAGCGCCCGATGAGCAGACGCCGCTGGGCGTGCGTGACCGCACCATGCTGGAGCTGATGTATGCCAGCGGGCTGCGCGTGAGTGAACTGGTGACGCTCAAGGTCTTCAATGTCAGCTTGTCGGACAATGTGTTGCGTGTTTTTGGCAAAGGCAACAAGGAGCGGCTGGTGCCGTTTGGCGAGGTGGCCAGTCTCTGGATCAAGCGTTATCTGGCGCAGGCCCGCCCGGAGTTGCTGGCGGGCAAGCAGACCGAAGACCTGTTTGTGACGCACCGCGGCGCCACGCCCGGCACGGCCATGAGCCGTGTCATGTTCTGGATGATTGTGAAAAAGTATGCGCTCAGTGCGGGCATCACGGCGCCCCTGTCACCACACACCTTGCGCCATGCTTTTGCCACGCATTTGCTCAACCATGGGGTCGATTTGCGTGCCGTGCAGATGCTGCTCGGGCACGTGGATATCTCAACCACGACCATTTATACCCATGTGGCGCGCGAACGGCTCAAAGTGTTGCATGCCCAGCACCATCCGCGCGGCTAGTCCGCGTAAGGATGCGGCATCCCTACAATTCCCGGTCAATTGAACAACAGGATGAACGATGGCTATTTACGAACTCGACGGTGTTGCCCCCCGCATTGCAGACTCGGCCTGGGTTGCTGACAGTGCCCATGTCATCGGTGACGTGGATTTGGCCGATGACGTCGGCATCTGGTTTGGCGTGGTGATCCGCGGCGATACGGCAAGCATTCGCATTGGCCGGGGCAGCAATATTCAGGACGCGAGCGTTTTGCATGCCGATGTGGGCAAACCCCTGACGGTAGGCGAGGGCGTGACCGTGGGGCACCAGGTGACGCTGCATGGTTGCACCGTGGGCGATGACTCCATGATTGGTATGGGCGCGGTGGTGCTCAACGGGGCAAAAATTGGCAAAGGCTGCCTGGTGGGGGCGGGCGCGCTGGTGACCGAAGGCAAAGAGTTTCCCGATGGCAGCATGATTCTGGGCCGCCCGGCCAAGGTGGTGCGCCAACTCGGGAGCGAAGAGCTGGAAGGTTTGCGCCTGAGTGCGCAGCATTACGTGGCCAATGCGCGTCGTTTTCGGCTTGGGTTGAAAAAAACGGGTTGAGCACAAGCTGAAGGGCCTGTGCGGACCCTTCAGTGGTCGAAATAACTTGAAATGGATCGGGAAGAATTGCGTGTCTGAAATTCATAAATTTTTATTTGAGGGTCTGCCGGTGCGTGGTGTGCTGGTGCGCCTGGACGGCGCCTGGACTGAGATTTTGCGGCGCCGCGCTGCCAACAGTGCAACGGGCAGCTACCCGCTGCCGGTACAAAACATGCTGGGCGAGATGGTGGCCGCGGCCACCTTGATGCAGTCCAACATCAAGTTCAATGGTTCACTCATCTTGCAGGTGCTTGGCGACGGCCCGGTCAAACTGGCGGTGGTCGAGGTGCAAGCTGATTTTGGTTTGCGTGCCACGGCCACGGTCACCGGCGATGTGCCGCTTGAGGCCAGCCTGAGCCAGATGATCAACGTCAACAACCAGGGCAAATGCGCCATCACACTGGACCCTCAAACCCGTTTTCCGGGTCAACAACCCTACCAAGGGGTGGTGCCCTTGGTGGGTGATGCACGGGAGAAACTGGAAAAGCTCAGCGACGTGCTGGAACACTACATGCTGCAAAGTGAACAGCTCGACACCACGCTGGTGCTGGCGGCGGACGACAAAGTCGCCACCGGGCTGTTGATTCAACGCCTGCCGCTTGAAGGCGTGGGCAATCTGGCTGGCAGTCGGGTGAGTCTGGCCCCTGAAGATGAAATCGGCGGCAACGAGCACTACAAGCGCATCGCCCTGCTGGCGGCGACCCTCAAGCGCGAAGAGCTGTTGACGCTGGATGCAGACACCATTCTGCGGCGTCTGTTCTGGGAAGAGAAGCTGTTGCGCTTCGCGCCTTTGGCGGGGGACAGCGCGCCGCATTTTTCCTGCACCTGCAGTCGGGAACGTGTCAGCCGCATGATCCTGGGGCTGGGTGCTGACGAGGCGCAAAGCATCATCAGCGAACGGGGTGAAATTGAGGTCGGATGTGATTTCTGTGGCGCGCACTACCGGTTTGACCCGATTGATGTGGCCCGGCTATTCAGGGTGCCCGGCGATCTGCCGCCTTCGAGCGAGACGGTGCAGTAAAGGCGGTTTTTGGGGTTCAGCGTGCGTTTCGGGGCGCCAAAGGGTTTGCGATCTGCACGTAGATCTCATTGGGCTTGACCATGCCGAGCTCCATGCGGGCTTTTTCTTCGACCATTTCCAGGCCTTCCTGCAGGTCCCGCACCTCGGCGGCGAGTCGGTCGTTGGCAAGCTGTGCCTGCTGGTTCAGCTCTTTTTGTGAACTGAGCTGTTGCGTCAAATGGGCCACGCTGGGCAGGCTGCCGCGGCCCAACCACAGCTGCGCGTGAAGAATCACGAGCAGTGCGATCAGGGCGGCCGGGACAACGCGATGGCCCATGATCCGGCTAGCGCACTAGCGCAGGTTGTAAAAAGCCGCACGCCCTGGGTAGAACGCAATCTCCCCCAAGTCTTCTTCAATGCGCAGCAACTGGTTGTACTTGGCCATGCGGTCGGAACGGCTCAGGCTGCCGGTCTTGATCTGACCGGCGTTGGTGCCCACCGCAATGTCGGCAATGGTGGAGTCTTCGGTCTCGCCCGAGCGATGGCTGATGACGGCGGTGTAGCCCGCGCGCTTGGCCATCTCGATGCAGGCGAAGGTCTCGGTCAAGGTGCCGATCTGGTTGATCTTGATCAGGATCGAGTTGGCAATGCCCTTGTCGATGCCTTCCTTGAAAATTTTGGTGTTGGTGACAAACAAGTCGTCACCCACGATTTGCACTTGTTGGCCCAAACGGTCGGTCAAAATCTTCCAGCCGTCCCAGTCGTTTTCGGCCATGCCGTCTTCGATGCTGATGATGGGGTATTTGTCGACCCAGGTGGCCAGCATGTCGGTCCATTCCTGCGCGTTCAAGCTCAGGCCTTCAGCCCCAAGCTGGTATTTGCCGTCCTTGTAGAACTCGCTGGCAGCGCAGTCCAGGCCGATGGCGATCTGTTCGCCAGCGGTGTAGCCGGCTGAATCGATAGCCTGCAGAATCAACTGAATCGCCTCTTCGTGGCTGGCCACGCTGGGAGTGAAGCCGCCTTCGTCACCCACGGCGGTGCTCATGCCCTTGTCATGGATGATCTTCTTGAGCGCATGAAACACCTCGGCACCGTAACGCAGGGCCTCACGAAAACTGGGGGCGCCCAGCGGGATGATCATGAACTCCTGAATGTCCAGGCTGTTGTTGGCATGCGCGCCACCGTTGACCACGTTCATCATGGGCACCGGCATCTGCACTGCGCCCATGCCGCCAAAATAGCGGTACAGCGGCAGGCCAGACTCTTCAGCGGCGGCACGCGCCACCGCCATGGAGACCGCCAGCATCGCGTTGGCACCCAGACGTGACTTGTTGTCGGTGCCGTCCAGGTCAATCAGGGTTTTGTCCAGAAAAGCTTGCTCGGAGGCATCCAGCCCGAGCACGGCTTCGGAGATTTCAGTGTTGATGTGTTCCACCGCCTTGAGCACGCCTTTGCCCAGGTAACGGGTCTTGTCGCCGTCGCGCAGTTCAATCGCTTCACGGCTGCCGGTGGAGGCACCCGACGGCACGGCGGCGCGGCCCATGGTGCCGGATTCGAGCAACACATCACATTCCACGGTGGGGTTGCCGCGCGAATCCAGAATTTCACGCCCGACGATGTCAACAATTGCACTCATTGAATTCTTTCATTAAATAAAAGGAATATTAAAACCAAAACTTTAGCTTGACTGTCTTGTGGCGCACTCAGGCAGCAAAACTGTTTTCAAGAAAACCATTTTTCTTGGTCACCGCATCGAGTGCCACCAAGGTCTCCAACAGGGCGCGCATGTGTTTGAGTGGCACTGCATTGGGGCCATCACTCAATGCCTTGGACGGGTCGGGATGCGTTTCCATGAACAGTCCGGCCACACCCACGGCCACGGCGGCACGGGCCAGCACCGGCACCATTTCGCGCTGACCGCCGCTGCTGGTGCCCTGGCCGCCTGGCAATTGCACCGAGTGGGTGGCATCGAACACCACCGGCGCGCCTGTGTCACGCATGATGGCCAGCGAACGCATGTCGCTCACCAGGTTGTTGTAACCAAAGCTGACGCCGCGTTCGCAGGCCATGAAGTTGTCTTCGTTCAAACCCTTTTCGCGCGCTGCCGCACGTGCCTTGTCGATCACGTTTTTCATGTCACCCGGCGCCAGAAATTGGCCTTTTTTGATGTTCACCGGCAAACCCGACTGCGCCACGGCGCGAATGAAGTCGGTTTGCCGGCACAAAAATGCGGGTGTCTGCAACACGTCCACCACCGAGGCGACTTGGGCGATCTGGTCTTCTGAATGAATGTCGGTCAGGATGGGTACGCCGAGTTCGCGCTTGACCTTGGCCAGAATTTCCAGCCCGCGCTCGATACCGGGGCCGCGAAAGGTACTGCCGCTGGAGCGGTTGGCCTTGTCAAAACTGCTCTTGAAGATGAATGCAATACCCAGCGAGGCCGTGATTTCCTTCAACGTGCCCGCAGTGTCCATCTGCAGTTGTTCGGATTCAATGACACAGGGGCCAGCGATCAGGAACAGGGGCTGGTTCAGGCCCACCTCAAAGCCACACAGCTTCATATCAGGCCACCGCTTTCAGTGCTTTGCCTGCGGCCTGATGGTCCAGCGCCGCCTTGATGAAGGCAATGAACAGCGGGTGTCCGGCCCACGGTGTCGAGTTGAACTCGGGGTGAAACTGCACGCCCATGAACCAGGGGTGCACGCTCTGCGGCAGTTCCACAATTTCCGTCAAATGCTCGCGCTGGGTGAAAGCGGAAATCACCAGGCCCGCTTTGCGCAGCGTGTCC
Source organism: Rhodoferax ferrireducens T118 (assembly GCF_000013605.1). Classification (NCBI taxonomy): domain Bacteria; kingdom Pseudomonadati; phylum Pseudomonadota; class Betaproteobacteria; order Burkholderiales; family Comamonadaceae; genus Rhodoferax; species Rhodoferax ferrireducens. The sequence continues at coordinate 2,914,672 of NC_007908.1, read as the reverse complement.
AGAAAATGCACATTGGCCTCATAGCGGTGGCGATGGCGCTCGGTCACCACGTCGCCATAGATTTTGTGGGCCAGCGTGCCTTTGACCACGTCAGAACTTTGGGCGCCCAGGCGCATGGTGCCGCCCAGGTCCGAGTTTTCATCCCGGGTCTTGATGCTGCCGTCTGCATCCTTCCATTCGGTGATCAGGGCGATCACCGGGTTGGGGCTGCTGGGGTCAAACTCGGTGCTGTTGGCGTCTTTCAAGCCGGCCACGTGGCGCGCGAATTCGATCGTGGCGACCTGCATGCCGAGACAAATGCCCAGATACGGCACCTTGTTTTCACGTGCAAAACGGGCGGCGCAAATTTTGCCCTCCACGCCGCGGATACCAAAGCCGCCCGGCACCAGAATCGCATCAAACTTCGCAAGTTGGGTCACGTTGTCGGGGGTGATGGTCTCCGAGTCGATGTAGTCGATCTTGACGCGCACATGGTTTTTCATGCCGGCGTGGCGAATCGCTTCATTAAGCGATTTGTAGCTGTCACTGAGCTCCACATACTTGCCGACCATGACGATGTTGACGTCGCCTTGCGGGTGCGCGGTTTCATACACCAGGTCGTCCCAGCGTTTCAAGTTGGCGGGGGGCGTGCTCAGGCGCAGTTTGTCGCAAATCAGCCCGTCCAGGCCCTGTTCGTGCAGCATGCGCGGCACTTTGTAGATGGTGTCCACGTCCCACATCGAGATCACAGCCCAGTCCGGCACGTTGGAAAAGAGGGAGATTTTTTCCCGTTCTTCTTTGGGGATCGGCCGGTCGGCCCGGCACAACAGGGCATCGGCCTGGATGCCGATTTCACGCAGCTGCTTGGCCGTGTGCTGCGTCGGCTTGGTTTTGAGTTCGCCGGCTGCTGCGATCCAGGGAACGTAGCTCAAGTGCACAAAGGCGCTGTTGTTGGGCCCCAGCTTCAGGCTCATCTGGCGCACTGCTTCCAGAAACGGCAGCGATTCAATGTCGCCCACGGTGCCGCCGATTTCGACAATGGCGACATCCACCGCGTCGGGGGTTCCCCAGCCGGCACCCCGTTTGACGAAATCCTGGATTTCATTGGTGACGTGGGGAATCACCTGCACTGTCTTGCCCAGATAGTCGCCGCGGCGTTCTTTTTCCAGCACACTTTTGTAGATCTGGCCGGTGGTGAAATTGTTGGCCTTGCGCATGCGGGTTTCCACAAAGCGCTCGTAGTGGCCCAAATCAAGATCGGTTTCTGCGCCGTCGTTGGTGACAAAAACCTCGCCATGCTGAAACGGCGACATCGTGCCGGGATCAACATTGAGGTAGGGATCGAGCTTGATTAAAGTGACTTTGAGGCCTCGCGACTCCAGGATCGCGGCTAAGGAGGCTGAGGCGATTCCCTTACCCAGGGAAGACACCACACCGCCGGTGACGAAGACAAATTTGGTCATGTCAGAGGGAGCTTGATAGCTCGGGGAGGTGGGAAAGGCAGATTATAGATGTCGGGTTGAGGCTTGAGAGCACGCGACGCAACCAACTTGAGGCTCTGTTACATTGCGGCGCATGAATGATCTTGCTGGAAAACACATCGTTTTGGGGCTCACGGGCGGCATTGCCTGCTACAAGGCGGCCGAGTTGTGCCGCGCCTTGATCAAGGAAGGCGCCACCGTGCAGGTGGTGATGACGGCGGCGGCGCAGCAGTTCATCACCCCGGTGACGATGCAGGCGCTGAGCCAGCGCCCGGTCTATGACTCGCAGTGGGATTCACGCGCGCCCAATAACATGGCGCACATCAACCTCAGCCGCGAGGCCGATGCCATTTTGATTGCGCCCTGCAGCGCTGATTTCATGGCCAAACTGTTACATGGTCAGGCCGACGATCTGCTCAGCCTGATGTGCCTGGCGCGCCCGCTTGATCAGGTGCCGCTGCTGCTGGCGCCGGCCATGAACCGCGAGATGTGGGCCCATCCCGCGACCCAACGCAACGTGGTGCAGTTGAAGGCGGACGGGGCCACTGTGTTTGACGTCGGCTGCGGTGATCAAGCCTGTGGCGAAACGGGCGACGGCCGCATGCTGGAGCCGCACGAGTTGCTGGAAGATGTCATTTCCTTCTTCCAGCCCAAATTGCTGTTGGGCCAGCAGGTGCTGGTGACCGCCGGGCCGACTTACGAGGCGATTGATCCGGTGCGGGGCATCACCAATTTGTCCAGCGGGAAAATGGGATTTGCCATTGCCCGTGCCGCCCATGAAGCCGGGGCGGCTGTCACGCTGGTGGCCGGGCCGGTGCACCTGCCAACGCCGCGCGGCGTCCATCGGGTCAATGTGACGTCAGCACAAAATATGCTGGCCGCCGCCGTGGATTATGCGCAGAAAGCTACTATTTTTGTAGCGACAGCGGCAGTGGCCGACTGGCGACCCGCATTGGCTGCCGAGCAAAAAATCAAAAAGGACGGCTCAGGCGTGGTGCCAACCCTGAGCTTTGTGGAAAACCCGGACATTCTGGCCACCCTGGCGCAGTCGCTCCGGGCGCAATCGGGTGACTTGTTTTGCGTCGGCTTTGCGGCTGAGAGCCAGGATTTGCTGGCCAACGCCCAGGCCAAGCGCTTGCGCAAAGGCGTGCCGCTGCTGGTGGGCAACATCGGCCCGGCGACCTTTGGGCAAGATGACAACGCCTTGCTGCTGGTGCAGGCGTCGGGGGTGCAAGAACTGGCGCGCGAGTCAAAAATCAATCTTGCTCGCAAATTAATAGCGCATATATCAATAAAGACGAGGGCTAGAGGCCAGAATGATAAAAATTGACGTCAAAATTATCGACCCCCGCATGGCGGATCAGTTGCCCGCTTACGCCACGCCGGGCAGCGCCGGACTGGATTTGCGCGCCTGCCTGGATGCGCCGCTCACGCTGCTGCCCAATGCCTGGCAGTTGGTGCCGACCGGCATCGCCATTTATCTGAAAGATCCGAAGTTTGCCGCCATGATCCTGCCGCGCTCCGGCCTGGGCCACAAGCATGGCATCGTGCTGGGCAATCTGGTCGGTCTGATCGACAGCGACTACCAGGGTCAACTGATGGTGAGCGCCTGGAACCGCAGCGACGTGGCGTTCACGATCGAGCCGATGGAGCGCATTGCGCAACTGGTGATCGTGCCGGTGCTGCAGGCACAGTTCAATGTGGTGAGCGAATTCCCGGCCAGTGCGCGCGGGGAGGGCGGCTACGGCTCCACCGGCAAGGGGTGAGGCTGGCTCCAGTGGCTGGACGTTATCAGTGTTTTAGGCTTCTAGCCCTTGATGCCACTGCGTAGTCAGCTATTTAATTTGAAGCAAACTTCAATGCAGCGTGTCATTGCCCAAGACGTTGGCATGCACGGCCTGAATCCTGAAAAAGCCGGTACCGGCCGATCCGCGGCCAATTTCCTCTTCAGTCGCTTCCCGCACCGCTTCGACCTTCAGGCTCAAGCGCAAGGCGATGCCGGCCAAGGGGTGGTTGCCATCCAGCACCACATGCTCCGGGTAGATTTCGGTCACGGTGTACCAGGCGTCCTGGGGTGCGTCCGGGTTGCAGCCAGCGGGCAGTGAAGTGCCCTCGAAAGTCATGCCTTCTTCCAGCTCAGGCGGGAACAGTTGGCGCGATTCCAGAAACACCAGTTGGTCGTTGAAGTCGCCAAAGCCCTGCTCGGGTTCGATTTGCAGCTCCAGCCGGGCGCCCGCTGCATGGCCTTGCAGCGCGTCTTCGATGATTTGAAACAGATCGTCGCCCCCGACCAGAAACTCGACCGGCTCGGTCAGCACGTCAAGTTCTTCACCCAGTGTGTCTTTTAAGGTCCAGGTCAGCGCGACCACGCATTGTTGATTGATTTCCATAGGAGAATTGTCGCAGTTTGAAATGTGTCAGTGGTTGAACCCAGAAGTGACCGGAGAAACAAATGGATATCTCGAAGCCCTTGTCTTTGCTGGGTGGTTTAAGCCCGCAATTATTCATGAAACGGCATTGGCAAAAAAAGCCCTTGCTGATCCGCCAGGCTATTCCCGACTTCAAGCCCTTGCTGGACCGGGCGGCGCTGTTTGATCTGGCCGGGCACGAGGACTCTCAAGCCCGCCTGGTGGTGCAGCAGCCCGGCCAGACGCCCGGCTGGCAACTCAAGCTCGGGCCTTTTGCGCGCCGTACCTTGCCAGCTTTGAGCCGCCCGGGCTGGACGGTGCTGGTGCAGGGGGTCGATTTGCAGCATGACGCCGTGCATGCGCTGATGAACCAATTTCGCTTTGTGCCGGACGCCCGGCTGGATGACTTGATGATCAGCTACGCCACCGATGGCGGCGGCGTGGGACCACACTTCGACAGCTACGACGTGTTTCTGCTGCAGGCACAGGGGCGCCGGCGCTGGCGCATCGGGCGCCAGCCCGACCGCACCCTGCAGCCGGACGTGCCCTTGAAAATTCTGGCCCACTTTGAGCCGGAAGAAGAGTTTGTGCTGGAGCCCGGCGACATGCTGTACCTGCCGCTGTTGCATGCCCATGACGGCATTGCCATGGGCGAATGCATGACGTATTCGATTGGTTTCAGGTCACCGAGCCGGGCTGAACTGGCGCGCGAGCTGTTGCAGCGCCTGGCAGAAGATGCAGAAGACGCGGTCGGTGTGTCGGTGTACCGTGACCCCAAGCAAGCGGCGGTGACGCAACCGGGAGAAATCCCGGCGCAATTGGTCGAATTTGCGCGTGACGCCTTGCAGGACGCACTCAAAGACCCGGCCGCGTTGGGGCGCGCCCTGGGGGAATATATGACCGAGCCCAAGGCCAATGTGTGGTTCGATGCCACCGAGCCGGTCACGCATCCGGCGGATCAGGCGTTGGCCGGGCAGGGCGGGCAAATCCAGCTGGATCGGCGCACCAAGATGATGTTTGATGCCAAACACATTTTCATCAATGGCGAGAGCTTTCGCTCCGGTGGGCGCGATGCGACCCTGATGCGGCGCTTGGCTGACCAGCGCTATCTCAGTGCGCAAGACCTGGGCCGTGTCAGTCTTGAGGCCCGGTGTTTGTTGCAGGATTGGCGGGAAGCGGGGTGGTTGCATGAACGCTGAGACGCCTGAACCCTTGCCCAGCGGCCGTTTTTCCGGTCGCATCGCCTTCGCGCAAGGTGTGCGTGATGCACTGGCCTGTGCCGCGCGTGAGGGCTGGCCAGAGATTGTCTTGAGCGATGCCACGTTTGAGGACTGGCCCTTGCGCGAGCGCCCGGTGGTCGAATCCTTGCAGGCCTGGTCCAGGGCGGGGCGACACATGACGCTGCTGGCGACGCGTTTTGATGAGGTGGTGCGCCAGCAGCCGCGTTTCGTGGCCTGGCGCCAGACCTGGGGCCACATCATCGATTGCCGCGTCTGCCGGGATGCGGCAGATGCCGATTGCCCGAGCGCGATCTGGAGCCGGTCCTGGTTCATGCAGCGGCTCGATCCGCTGCGCAGTGTTGGCGTCTGGGGCTTCGATCCCGAGCGCAGCGTGTTGCTGCGCCAGCTGCTGGATGAAAAAATCCGTGACAGCACGCCCGGATTTCCGGCCACCACCCTGGGTCTGTAGCCGCGACTGGGTTCAGGCTGGGACTGTCAGCGTCAAAAGCTGTGCTTTCATACAGCCGATTACAATTCGGCCCCTATGGCACTCAAACCCACCAACGAATACTCTGAAGCCTCGATCCGTGTGCTGAAAGGGCTGGAGCCCGTCAAGCAGCGCCCGGGCATGTACACCACCACCGACACGCCGCTGCATGTGATCCAGGAGGCGCTCGACAACGCCGCTGACGAGGCGCTGGCCGGGCATGGCAAGAAGATCAGGGTGGTACTGCACCTTGACGGCTCGGTCAGCATCGAGGACGACGGCCGCGGTATTCCGTTTGGCCTGCACCCGACGGAAAACGCCCCGGTGATCGAGCTGGTGTTCACACAACTGCACGCCGGTGGCAAGTTTGACAAGGGCAAGGGCGGCGCCTACAGCTTCTCGGGCGGCTTGCATGGCGTGGGGGTGAGCGTCACCAACGCGCTGGCGACGCGGCTGGAGGCCACCACTTACCGGGAGGGCAAGGTCGCCAGTCTGGTGTTTGCCGGCGGTGACGTGATTGAGCCTTTGAGAGTGCGGGAACCCGCACCCGGTGAGCGCAAGTCCGGCACCACGGTGCGGGTCTGGCCGGACGCCAAATATTTTGAAACACTGGCGCTGCCGATGGCGCAACTGGTGCATCTGCTGCGCAGCAAGGCGGTGCTGATGCCGGGCGTCACCGTGACGCTGGTCAACGAGAAAACCAAAGAGACGCAAAACTGGCTGTTCAAGGGCGGTCTGCTGGACTACCTGATGCAAACCCTGGCCGGCGAGCTGGTGATCCCGGTGTTCGAGGGTGATGGGTTTGCCGACGCCCAGCATGACAATTTTGCCGAAGGCGAGGGCGCCTCCTGGTGCGTCGCCTTCACCGAGGACGGCCCTTTGGTGCGTGAAAGCTATGTCAACCTGATCCCCACCACGGCTGGCGGCACGCACGAGGCGGGCTTGCGCGACGGTCTGTTCACGGCGGTCAAGAGCTTTATCGAGCTGCATTCGCTCTTACCCAAAGGTGTGAAGTTGATGCCCGAAGACGTGTTCGCCCGCGCCAGCTACGTGTTGTCGGCCAAGGTGCTGGACCCGCAGTTTCAGGGCCAGATCAAGGAGCGGCTGAACTCGCGCGACGCGGTGCGGCTGGTCTCAAACTATGTGCGCCCGGCGCTGGAGCTGTGGCTGAACCAGCATGTGGAGTACGGCAAGAAGCTGGCGGAGCTGGCGATCAAGGCGGCGCAGACGCGTCAGAAAGCCGGTCAGAAGGTCGAGAAACGCAAGGGCTCGGGTGTGGCCGTGCTGCCGGGCAAGCTGACCGATTGCGAAAGCCGCGACCTGGCCTACAACGAGGTGTTTCTGGTCGAGGGCGACTCGGCCGGCGGCAGCGCCAAGATGGGGCGCGACAAAGAGAGTCAGGCGATTTTGCCGCTGCGTGGCAAGGTGCTCAACACCTGGGAAGTGGAGCGCGACCGCCTGTTTGCCAATAATGAAATCCACGATATTTCGGTGGCGATTGGCATCGATCCGCATGGCCCCAATGACACGCCCGACCTGAGCGGGCTGCGCTACGGCAAGGTCTGCATCTTGTCGGATGCCGATGTGGACGGTTCACACATCCAGGTGTTGCTGCTGACGCTTTTTTTCAAGCATTTCCCGAAGCTGATCGAGACCGGCCGTATTTTTGTGGCCCGGCCGCCTTTATTTCGTGTCGATGCGCCCGCGCGTGGCAAGAAGCAAGCCTCCAAGGCCTACGCGCTCGATGAGGGCGAACTGACTGCCATTCTGGACAAACTGCGCAAGGAAGGCGTGCGCGAAGGCGCCTGGAGCATCAGCCGCTTCAAGGGCCTGGGGGAAATGAATGCCGAGCAGCTGTGGGACACCACCCTCAACCCCGATACCCGGCGCTTGTTGCCGGTGCACCTGGGCAGCATCGACTTTTTGCAAACGCAAGGCCTGTTCACCCAACTGATGGGCAAGGGTGAGGCCGCTGCCCGACGTGAGTTGATGGAATTGCACGGCGATGCGGTGGAGATTGATATCTAAGACTTTTAGGGCTCTAGCCCCCGTCCTGCCTGCCTGATTAGCTACTTTTTATATAGCGATGGCAAGCTCAACCGAGCCCTCCCAACCGAGACTGAATTGTTGTCATGAGTGATCAAACCACCCTGGATTTTCCCGCTGGCCCTGATGCGGGCGCTGGCGCCGACGATGACGCCCTGAATCTGGCCACCTACGCGCAGCGTGCTTATCTTGAATACGCCCTGAGCGTGGTCAAGGGCCGCGCCTTGCCCGATGTCTGCGACGGCCAGAAACCGGTGCAGCGGCGCATTTTGTATTCCATGTCGCGCATGGGGCTGGGCTTTGGCGGTCCCAACGGTAATACTGGGGCCAAGCCGGTCAAATCTGCTCGCATAGTCGGTGACGTGCTGGGGCGCTTTCACCCGCATGGGGACTCATCGGTGTATGACGCTGCGGTGCGCATGGCGCAGGACTTTTCACAGCGCTACCCGCTGATTGATGGGCACGGCAACTTTGGCTCGCGTGACGGCGACGGCGCCGCGGCCATGCGTTACACCGAGGCGCGGCTGGCCAAAATCACCGGCCTGCTGCTCGATGAGATCGACGAGGGCACGGTTGACTTCATGCCCAACTACGACGGCTCGACGCAAGAGCCGAGCCAGTTGCCCGCGCGCTTGCCGTTCAATCTGCTCAATGGCGCCAGCGGCATTGCGGTCGGGCTGGCCACCGAAATCCCGAGCCACAACCTGCGCGAGGTGGCCGATGCCTGCATCGCGCTGATCAAGTCGCCCCAGCTCAGCGAGTCGGATTTGTTTGCCTTGATTCCCGGCCCGGACTACCCCGGCGGTGGCCAGATCATCAGCAGTGCCGAGGACATCGCCGAGGCTTATCGCAGCGGGCGGGGTTCACTCAAATGCCGGGCGCGCTGGAAGATTGAAGACCTGGCGCGCGGCCAGTGGCGTCTGGTGCTGACCGAGTTGCCGCCGGGGGTCAGCACGCAACGGGTGCTGGAAGAGATTGAAGAGCTGAGCAACCCCAAAGTCAAGGCTGGCAAAAAAGCGCTCTCGCTGGAGCAAAACCAGCTCAAGGCGACGCTGCTGTCGGTGCTCGACGGGGTGCGCGACGAATCCAGCAAAGACGCCGCCGTGCGTCTGGTGTGCGAGCCCAAGACCAGTCGCATCAGCCAGCAGGAGTTGATCACCACGCTGCTGGCGCACACCAGCCTGGAGACTTCATCGCCGATCAATCTCACCATGATTGGGCTCGACGGCCGTCCAACGCAAAAGTCCTTGCGCCAGATGCTCACCGAGTGGATAGCATTCCGCCAGAAAACCATCGAGCGGCGCTCACAGCATCGCTTGGGCAAGGTGCTCGATCGCATTCACATTCTGGAAGGGCGCGCGCTGGTGCTGCTCAACATTGACGAAGTGATTGCCATCATTCGCCAGGCCGACGAGCCCAAGGCGGCGCTGATTGCCAGGTTCCATCTGTCGGATCGGCAGGCCGAAGATATTCTGGAAATCCGCTTGCGCCAATTGGCCCGCCTGGAGGCCATCAAGATTGAGCAGGAGTTGGCCGGATTGCGTGGCGAACAGCAGAAGCTGGAGGAAATTCTGGGCAGCCCGAGTGCGTTGCGCCGCCTGATGATCAAGGAGATCGAGGCGGATGCCAAAACCTTTGCCGACCCGCGCCGGACATTGATCCAGGCCGAGAAAAAAGCGGTGCTCGAAGTCAAGGTGGTCGATGAGCCCGTGACCGTGGTGGTGAGTCAAAAAGGCTGGGTGCGTGCCCAAAAGGGCTGGGCCAGCGAGCGTGCTGCCAACGGTGTGCTGCCTGCGGAATACAGCTTCAAGGCCGGCGACGCGCTCTACGACACCTTCGAGTGCCGCACGGTGGACACGCTGCTGGCCTTTGGCAGCAACGGGCGGGTCTATTCAGTGGCGGTGGCCTTGTTGCCAGGCGCCCGCGGTGATGGCCAGCCGATGACCAGCCTGCTGGAACTCGAGGCGGGCACCCAGCTGCTGTACTACTTTGCCGGCCCGGCCCCGGCGACGCTGCTGCTCAGCAGCTCGGGCGGCTACGGTTTTCTGGCTTCGGTGGAAAACATGACATCGCGCCTGAAAGCGGGCAAAGCCTTTGTCACTTGCAATGCAGGTGAAATTTTGTGCCGGCCGTCGCCGGTGGCGGGGGGCTCTGGAGCAACGCCCTGGCCGGCCGCCACGCATGTGGCCTGTGCCTCGGCGGGTGGGCGCATTTTGACCTTCGAGATCAGCCAGCTCAAGACCATGGCCACCGGCGGGCGCGGGCTGATGCTGATTGATCTGGAAGACAAGGACAGGCTGGCCGGTGCTTGCGCCTATACCCGCAGTGTCAAGATTGAAGGTTTGGGCCGAGGCGGCAAGCCGCGTGATGAAACGCTGGAAATCCGCAGCCTCAACAACGCCCGGGCGCTGCGCGGGCGCAAAGGCAAGGTGGCCGATCTGGGCTTCAAGCCAGCCACGATCACACGCGTCGCCTGAGGCTGCTGTCAACGCCTTGCGTGTGTTGATCCTGCTTGGCAGGTTCAGGTGTCGATAGACGCGCTCCAGCGCTGGTCCCATTCGTGGACTTGGCCGCTGCGTGCTTTTTCGGTGTCGCGGCGGTCGCGCTTGGTCGGTCGGCCTTGCGTCAGGCTCAGGGCCGGTTCAGGCGCCAGGCGGCGTTGCTCGGCAGTGGCCGCGCGGCTGGCGATGGAATCGGCGGTTTCCTGGAATAGCAGCGCCGCGACCGGTGCCGGGCCCCGCTTGTCGCTCACGCCTTGCACCACCACGCTGCGGGTGATGGCGCCGCTGCGCAGTTGCACCGTGTCGCCGGCTTTCACTTCGCGCGCGGGCTTGACCGCCACACCGTTGATGAGGACCCGGCCTTTGTCAATTTCGTCGCTGGCCAGGCTGCGCGTTTTGTAGAAACGGGCGGCCCACAGCCATTTGTCGATTCGAAGCCGTTCCATCAGCGGGCCTGTTTGAGAAGTGACAGGGGTGCCTTGACCGGACAATGGGTCAAATTTCCGGCGTGTCGTGCAGCCTGATGAGGTGCAGGAAGGCTGCCAGGACCTCGTGCTTGAATCCAACTCTTGTCTGGCCGACGCCGTCACCGCCACTGAGGATCAGTTGACGCAGGTATTCGACGCAATCCCTGTGACCCCAAAACATGTCGATGGCGCTGGCGATGCGCGCGTGATGTTTGCGGATGACTGCCATCTCGTGGTCAATCTGGAATTGCCGCGGTAGTTCATGCAGCGGCATGGGCCGCGTGGCCTGATCCGCTTCGTTGTGGATGAGTTCTGGAAATCCACTGTGTTTACTGTTGGTCATGTCGTCTGCTACTCAAGGTGTGCCCGCACAGTATGGTTTGCCTGCCCACAAAATGCAATATGTCATGGACGTGAACCAGCAGGGTGAGCCTGAATCTATGCAGCAATTATAGTTTTTGGCTCAGCCTCTTCGATCAAAAGCAATTTCGGGGGCATCTGCTTGAAGAAGGGACTGGCGCCGGCGTCGAGCATGTTGACCCAGGGTTCCTTCATGTGATGGCTAAAGGGTCGCCAAGCGCCAGAGTGAGGTCACTTCACGCGACCTCGCATTTGCCAGCGGATCACTGGCATCCGTCGCCTTGGGATGTTGCGGTTTGGCGTCGATGCGGCTCACCACCCGCAAGCCGTTGTGCTCGAAAGCCTCCAGCAGTTCCGCGCGCGTGCGCAGACCCAGGTGTTCGGCCAGGTTGGACAGGATCAGCCAGCCTTCACCTTTGGGTGCCAGGTGCGCGGTCAAACCCTTCAGAAATCCTGCCAGCATGCGCCCACCCTCGTCATACACCGCGCGTTCAATCGGCGAGCTGGGCCGTGCTGGCAGCCAGGGCGGGTTGCACACCACGAGCGAGGCTTGACCCTCGGGAAACAGATCAGTCTGGACCAGTTGAACTTTGTCTTCTACGTTCAAGCGCGCAATATTGTCCCGCGCGCAGGCCAGCGCGCGCGGATCTTGATCGGTGGCCACGATTCTGTTGACGCCGCGCCGCGCCAGCACGGCTGACAGCACACCGGTGCCGGTGCCGATATCGAAGGCCGTCAGCGTGGTCTGCCCGGTCGGGGGTTTGGGCAAGTGCGCCGTGGCGACCAGATGGATGTATTCACCCCGCACCGGGGAGAACACGCCGTAGTGCGGATGAATACGGTTGTGGGGGGGCTCGCCCAGCGCTGCAATTTCAACGCCTTTTCTGCGCCACTCGTGTGCGCTGGTGATGCCGGACAGTTCACGCAGGGACGCCACGCAAGCGCCTGCCGTCGCATCGGGCGGACCCCAGGCCTCGGTGCACGCCATCGTGACGTCCGGGGCCCGGCGCAAGGGAATGCTGTAGTCGGCATTGAACGGGATCAGCAGCATGCCCAGCATGCGGGCTCGCTGCGACTGGGCCAGGCGGTGGCGGTGAAAGGCGTCCACCACCGGTACTTCCTCGGCGGCTTTTTTGCGCTTGCGTGTTGGAACCTGGTCGGCGCGTCGCGCCAGCGCCTGCAGCAATTGTCGTGCGTTGTGGAAGTCGCCACGCCAGAGCAGGGCCGTGCCTTCGCAGGCCAGTCGGTAGGCGACATCGGCGGTTGTGGTGTCATCGGCCAGAACAACCCGCTTGGGCGGTGGTGCGCCACGTTCTGACCGCCAGCGTGCGGAACACTCCTGGCCCGCTTCAAGCCAGCGGATCACCGGGGGTGGGTTGGTGACAGGTTCGGTCGCGACAGGGTGAGGTGAATTGAGCATCAGCTTGGTCATTCGAAAAAAAATGGATATTTAGTCTTTTAACAGATGGACCGATTCAGTTGGCGCATCCGGATGTGGGCCGGGTGAGCCGGTGCTGTTAACTACAATGATTCTCGATCAAGATCCTTTTCATCACTTTGCGCGGCAAAGAAAATTTCAACACTGAAGGTTTCCGTGACACCCGAATCCAATGACGCTGTCGGCTCAACCGTGGGCGGCAAATCCGACTTCAGACTGTTGCGTTATTTCGCCACTGCCAGCCTGGTCGCCTTTGTGGTGGTTGCGGTCTTGCTGGGCTACGTCTTTCGCACGCTGTCGGTGGATGCCCTGATTGACGGCTACCAGAGTGAACACATCAACCACGCCAGGGTCATTGCCAATGAGATGTGGGAGGAGCACTTTGGCCCCTTGGTCTTGTCGATGGCCGACAAGCCCGCCGCGCAGTTGCCGACGGCGCCACAGATTCCCGTGCTGCACCAAATGGTTCTCAAGCTTCTCAATGGCACCCAGATTTACAAAGTCAAGGTTTATGACTTGCGGGGCAGGACGGTTTATTCAACCGAACTCAATCAGATTGGCGAGGACAAGAGCGATAACGCGGGTGTGATGAACGGCTTGCGCGGTTTGAACAGTTCCGAACTCGTGCATCAAAATCAGATCAGCTCATTTGAGGGCGAACTGCAAGACCGTGACGTCATCGAGAGCTACATTCCGCGCTACGACCCCGTGACGGGTCAAGTCAGCGGCGTGTTCGAAATCTACCGCGATGCCACCTCGGTCCTGGCGGAGGTCGGTCAGCGGCAGTGGATCCTGGTCGCCGCTGTGATCACGCTGCTGACGCTGCTTTACCTGGTGGTGTTCATCATTGTGAAAAGAGCTCAGGATCAAATCATTGAGCAAAATCAGGAACGCAAAAGAGCCCAGCACGCGCTGGCTTTGAGTGAGGAACGCTGGAAGTTTGCGCTTGAAGGCGCTGGCGACGGCGTATGGGACCGCAACTTGCAGACCGGTGAAGTTGTGTTCTCCAAGCGCTACAAGGAAATTTATGGCTTTGCCGCCGATGAGTTGGAGAATCACACCGAGGCTTGGGACGCGCGCGTCCACCCTGATGATCTGGCCCGGATAGAAGCCGACCGGGCGGCTTATTTTGCGGGGGAAAAATCCAGCTACGCCAATGAGCGACGGATGCAATGCAAGGACGGCAGCTGGAAATGGATACTCTCGCGCGGCATGGTGGTGGCACGCGATGCGCAGGGCCAGCCCTTGCGCATGATTGGCACGCACACGGACATCACTGCGCGTCATGAGCGTGAGGAAGCCTTGCGCCTGGCCTCTACCGTCATCCTGACCATGGATGAGGCCGTGACCGTGACCAATATGCGCAATGAAATCATCTCGGTCAATCCGGCGTTCACCGTGATTACGGGCTACTTCGCCAGTGAAGTCATTGGCAGAAACCCCAAACTCATGGCGTCCGGCACTCATTCCGCGACGTTCTACCAGGACATGTGGGCAAAGCTCGCCACCACCGGCAACTGGCATGGCGAAATCTGCAATCGCCGCAAAAGCGGAAAACTCTATGTGGAATGGCTTTCCATCAAGCAAGTGCGCGATGAGCAGGGCGTGCCCTCCCACTATGTGGCGGTGTTCTCTGACATTTCCGAACGCAAGGCGAGCGAGGTGCGCATGCAGCACCTGGCGCATTTCGACGTCCTCACCAATTTGCCCAATCGCGCCCTGTTCTCCGACCGCTTGCGCCAGGCTATCGCCAAGGCCAGGCGCGACAAAACGCAGCTGGCCTTGATGTTCATGGATCTTGACAGATTCAAACCGGTCAATGACCAGCTCGGTCATCAGGTGGGCGACTTGCTGCTCCAAGAAGTGGCACGGCGTTTGCTGGACTGCGTGCGGCGCGAATCCGACACCGTGGCGCGGATCGGTGGTGACGAATTTGTCGTGATGTTGCCAGATCTCGAAACGGTGCAGGCGGCCACGCTGGTCGCTGAAAAAATTCTTGCCGCATTGAACCTGGTCTTTGAAATCGGCGAGCATCGGATCCATATTTCATCGAGCATCGGCATTGCCATTTTTCCCGAGCATGGTCAAGACGAAAATCATTTGCTTAAAAGCGCCGATGCAGCCATGTACCTGGCTAAAGAAAATGGCCGCAACCGGGTCCAGGTGGCGGCAGCTGCGTCGAGCCCGGTCTAGCTGCCGCGCGCTTGAAAAATGCTATAAAATAAATAGCACCATACGTTTATTCTACGGGGACTGCAGGCCGATTTAATGGATATTATGGGTGCTTAGCGGCTGACTTGTGTGGCGACCTCAACCCGCCATCAGCTTGTGCACCAGGTCCCCGGTGTTGGAGGCTGTGTACTTGCGCATCAGACGGGCTCGGTAGATTTCAACCGTGCGGTGGCTGATCGCCAGCGTCTTGCCTATTTCCTTGCTGGTCAATCCGTCCATCAGGTGTGCCGCGACCTCGCGTTCACGTGCCGTCAACTCCGCCTTGACCGGGCGACGCGAACTCAAGTCCTCAAAGGTCCAGATGCCAGTCTCATGCGGCGCGCTCGGGTTCAGCGCGCGGCCGGTCACGTGGCACCAGAAGGTTTCGCCGTTGGCGCGCTTCATGATGCGGTCGTCGGCGTAGGTGCCGTTGCGGTTCAGAATCGGCGCAATGCGCGATCCGGTGCGCTCAAATTCAATGGCGCTGGGGTACAGCACCTGAAATGACTGACCCACCAATAATTCACGTGAGGCACCAAACATCTCGCACAGATGGCGGTTGCAGTCCAGCATGCTGCGGTTGCTTGAGAGGGCGAGGCCGACTGGCGCCAGATCGAAGGCAAGACGGTAATTAATATCCATGCGTTGTGGGTGACCAGGACTTAGGGTTTGTACTTTACGAAAAACTACGTATGAAGTTAAGTAGTATCGTAAGGTCATTATTTCTTTAATGGAGATTGCGCAGTGAACAAAATTTACCCCAACGCGGCCAAAGCACTGGAAGGCATTGTCAAAGATGGCCAGTTACTGGCCGTTGGCGGCTTTGGCCTGTGCGGTATTCCCGAGGCCCTGATTGACGCCCTGTGCGCCAGCGGTGTCAAGGACCTGACCGTCATTTCCAACAACGCAGGCGTCGATGGTTTTGGCCTGGGCAAGCTGCTGGGTACGCGCCAGATCAGCAAAATGATCTCCAGCTATGTCGGCGAGAACAAGGAGTTTGAACGTCAATACCTGGCAGGCGAGTTGCAGTTGGAATTCACGCCCCAGGGCACGCTGGCAGAAAAACTGCGCGCCGGTGGTGCTGGCATTCCGGCTTTTTACGTCCGCACGGGGGTGGGCACACTGGTGGCCGAAGGCAAGGAAACCCGCGAGTTTGACGGTCATGTGTACATCATGGAGCGCGCCCTGCTGCCTGAAGTGTCTTTGGTCAAGGCGTGGAAGGCTGACAAGAGCGGCAATCTGCTGTTCAGGCGCACGGCGCGTAATTTCAATCCGGCGGTGGCGATGGCGGGCAAGATCACGGTGGTTGAGGTCGAGGAAATCGTTGAGGTTGGCACATTCGATCCCGATTCGGTTCACTTGGCGGGAATTTACGTGCACCGGATTGTGCTCAATGCTCACCCCGAGAAGCGGATTGAGCAAAGAACGATCACTGAAACATCGACCAAGAAAGCAGGAGTCTGATCATGGCCTGGACACGCGAACAGATGGCTGCCAAAGCGGCAGAAGAATTACAAGACGGTTTTTACGTCAACCTCGGGATCGGCTTGCCAACCCTGGTGGCGAACTTTGTGTCACCCGATATCGAGGTCTGGCTGCAAAGTGAAAACGGCATGCTGGGCATCGGCCCGTTTCCCACCGAAGATGAAGTGGATGCTGACCTGATCAATGCGGGCAAGCAGACCGTGACCACAATCCCGGGCTCGTCCATCTTCGGCAGCCACGACAGCTTTGCCATGATTCGGGGCGGCAAGATCAATCTGAGCATTTTGGGTGCCATGCAAGTGAGCGAGAAAGGCGATCTGGCCAACTGGATGATCCCCGGCAAGATGGTCAAAGGCATGGGTGGTGCGATGGACCTTGTGGGCGGCGTCAAGAGCGTCGTCGTGCTGATGGAACACGTGGCCAAAAAGAAGGATGGCACCATTGATTTGAAAATCTTGCCCAACTGCACACTGCCACTGACGGGTGTCGGCGTGGTCGATCGCATCATCACCGACCTGGCGGTGCTGGATGTGACGCCGCATGGCCTGAAAGTGGTGGAGTTGGCGCCCGGTGTGACGATCGAAGAGCTGCAGGCCAAGACCGGCGTGCAACTGCATTAAACGGTGCACTAGGCGACCTGCGTCGCCGCCCAGGAAATGCGCGCAAATTCGCGTTGCAGTTGACTGCGTACTTCGGGGTCAAAGTTCTTCAGCGGGTTGCTCTGCCGTATGTCGTCCATTGAAATGGGGCTGCCTTTGCGCGCAAAAAGAATGCTGTTGCTTTTTTCTTGTGAAGCGACTTCAAGCAGATTGCCATCGAAAGCAAGCCGGATGCGTGCTGTGAAGAGGGCGTGTTGGGGGTCGTCATGGTGCAGGTTGGCAACCATGACACCTTGCTGTGAAAGTGCCTGGTAGCAGTCGTTGTAAAAACGTTGTGAACACAGGCTGGGCGCCAGCCCCTCGCTGTCAAAGCCGTCTACCAGCAGCACGTCATAGCCGATGGGGTTGTTGGCCGCCGCGTCACGGACAAAGTCGGCCCCGTCAGCGCAAACAAGCTCGATGCGCTGAGCATCTTCCGGCACCTCAAACTCGTGGCGCAGCGCAATCACCTTGGGGTTGATCTCGACCATCGTGAGCAGTGAGTTGGGCAGGTGGCGGTAGCAAAACTTCAGCAGTGAACCACCTCCGAGCCCAATCATGGCGATGCGTGCCGGGCGGCTGTCAAACAGCAAGAAACCCATCATCGTGCGCGTGTAGTCCACCTCCAGTTGGTCGGGATGCGCGCTGCACATGCGGCTTTGCAGTTGGTCGAGGGTGAAATACAGGGATTTGTGGCCGTCAGCCGAAAAAACGAAGGGCGAATCAAACGCCGATGCATCGACTGGGGTGTCCGCCATTACAACGACGCGGCGCGTTGGCGCAGGATGGCGGCCTTCAGCAGCGGCAAGCGGTCGTTGCCAAAGTACATGTCGTCGCCGAGGTAGAGCGTGGGCGAACCAAAGCCGCCACGTGCAATCACTTCTTCGGTGTTGGCTTTGAGTTGCTGCTTGATGGCAGGCTGCGCGATACCAGCCAAAAACGCGCCACCATCGACGCCGACTTGATCGCATATTTTCAGAAGCACGGCGTCTTGCGAAATGTCTTCCTCGCGCGCCCAGTAGGCCTCAAACACGGCCGTGGCAAAAGGCAGCAGTTTGCCCTGTGGCTCCAGCCAGAGACAGCCGCGCATGGCTTTGACACTGTTGACTGGAAAGACCCTGGGCGGGAAGACAATCTTCAGACCCGCCTCGCGTGCCCAGTCCTGCAGGTCTTTGAGCATGTAAGCCCATTTGGCGGGCACCGGGTTGTCGCGCATGGCGTAGACGCTGGGGTTGACGGCGTTGAAAATACCGCCCACCAGTACAGGTCGCCAGTGCACCGGCTCATTCAATTCGGCGGCCAGGGGCTGCAGGTTGTGAAAAGCCAGATAGGTCCAGGGGCTGGAGCAATCAAAGAAAAATTCAATCATGGGGGGTATGTTTCAAATGAGTTTGTGATCGCCGGTCCGCACGCTTTGCGCCGTTTGTCCAAACAATGCCTTGCGAGCCTCTTCGCTCATCGTGCCGGCGCGCAAGTCTTTGAGCAGATCAAGCCCGCGCAGGACGGCCGGGCGCAGGAACAGCGTGTCGTACCAGCGCTTGATGTGGGGGAACTCGTCGAGAGACACCTGCTGCGCCTGATGGGTTCGGATCCAGGGAAAAATTGCCATGTCGGCAATGGAGTAGTCGGGCCCGGCCACAAACGCGCCGGTTTTCCCCAGTTGGGTGTTGAGCACGCCATACAGTCGGTTCACCTCTTTGCCATAGCGATCGATGGCGTAGGGTACTTTTTCGGGCGCATAGAGCAAGAAATGGCCATTTTGCCCCGCCATCGGGCCGAGCCCTCCCATTTGCCACATCAACCACTGCAAGACCTGGGTCTTGCCGCGTACATCGCCCGGCATGAAGAGCCCGGTCTTCTCAGCGAGGTAAATCAGAATGGCGCCACTCTCAAACACCGCGATCGGTTCACCCCCGCCGGCAGGATCATGGTCCACGATGGCGGGCATGCGGTTGTTGGGACTGATCGCCAAAAATGCGGGTGCAAACTGCTCACCCTTGCCAATGTTCACCGGGATCAACTGGTACGCCAGCTTGCATTCTTCCAGCATGATGGAGATTTTCCAGCCGTTGGGCGTGGGCCAGTAATACAAATCAATCATCGGGATTCCTTTTTCTTTGCTTTTGGCATGATATTCTCGAAAGCATACGGAGGAAGTGTTCATCCGTCAGATGAAAATTTTTGTGTCAAATATTGCCGTGCTCGTGAAAAGCAAGGTCGCCAACTGAAGTACATATGGACGAAGCCCAGTTCGAATTGATTGAAATCCATCAGTTGCGACCCGGCATGTTCATCGAGCTTGAGCTCGGCTGGATGTCCCATCCGTTTCCCACCAGAAGCTTCAAAATTTCCTCTGAGAAACAGCTTGAGGTGATTCGCGGCCTGGGTCTAAAACGTGTTCGTTATTTTCGTGACAAAAGCGATCTGCTGCCAGGATTGGCAAATGCCGGTGGTGCCAAGGTCCTGGCGGGCGATAGCCCTGGCGAACAAGCCAGGCCGGAGAGCACGCTGGCGTCAACTGATGAGAATCGTCTTCGGCGACAACGCAGTGATTTGCTGAGCGCCCAACATAACAGTCTGATCGTCTGTGAACGCCGCTTTGTTGACGCCATTCAACACTACAAGCTGGCGGTAGAGCAAATCAGTGCATTCCCTGGCGCGGCCAAGCAACAGTGTCTTGGCGTGGTCGGCGGGTTTGTTGGCGATATGCTGCAGGAGGGCGAGTTGGCCATTCGCCTGTTGTCTGAGGGTATGGGGGACAAAGCGTCCATGCATCCGGTCAATGTGACCATTCTTTCTCTGCTGCTCGGCCGGTCTCTGGGCCTGTCACAGCCGGACATGCTTGATCTGGGCATGGCGGCGTTCTTGCATGACATCGGCAAATCCCGTTTGCCGGACCGGGTGCGCTGGCCAGACGAAAATTTTTCAAAAGCCGAATACAACTTGTACCAGGAGCATGTTGCCCAAGGTGTCCCTCTGGGTCGGCACATGGACTTGACAGCGGGCGCCTTGCAAGCCATCGCCCAGCATCACGAGGCGATGGATGGAAGCGGTTTCCCAGCCAGGCTCAAGGGTGACAGCTTGTCCGTGGCAAGCAAAATTTTGTCACTGGTGAACCAGTATGACAACTTGTGTAATCCGAGCCGGCCTTCGACTGCCGTCACCCCGCATGAAGCCCTGGCACTCATCTTTGCCCAGCTGAAAGCCCGTTTCGATAGCGTGACACTGGGCGCCTTTATCCGCATGATGGGGGTTTATCCGCCGGGCTCGGTGGTGCAATTGGCTGACGAACGATTTGCCCTCGTGGTATCGGTTAATTCCACCCGGCCACTTAAGCCCCAGGTGATCGTGCATGAGCCTCGTGTTCCCAAGCATGAGGCACTGATTCTGGACTTGGAGCATGCACCCGCCCTGGGCATTCGGCGCAGTCTCAAGCCGGCGAGTTTGCCTCGGGAGGCCATGGATTACCTATTGCCGCGGCAGCGAATTTGTTATTTTTTTGAAAAAGTAATTGAGTCACCGTCAGACGAGGTGGGGCTGTGAATCCGGCGGCCTGGGGCCTCTTGATTGATGGTTTGATCGAGGCCGTCTGGCTGGTTGATCCGGTGAGTTTGCGCATCCTCGCGGTCAATCACGCAGCGGCCGACTTGTTGGGTTTGAAGGCAGAGGATTTGGTGGGCAAGCCCGCTATAGAGTTGACTGTTACGCCAGAAGACCAGTTCTTTTGGGAGGACATCGCCGCTGGTTTGGTTGATGGCATTCACTCGGAAACCCTGTTGCGTGGTGCCGATGGCATGGCCGTTCCGGTGGAACGCCGTGTCAGCCGGGTTTGGCCCGAAACGGGGCGCGCGGTGTATGTGGTGGGCATTCGCGATCTGCGCCAGCAGCGCCGCACCGAAGATGAACTTGAAAGCTTGGTGGCAGAGCTGCGGGCCACACTGGAATCAACTGCCGATGGCATTCTGGTCACCGATCGCAGTGGCGACATCCGCAACTACAACCGGCATTTTGCCGCCATGTGGGATGTGCCCGAAGAGCTGCTTTTGAATCCCAATGACCGGGCCTTGCATGGCCATCTGGCCTCGCGGGTGCTCGACGCTGCGGCATACGAGACGCGCCTGCGGGCGATTGCTGAGAGTCCCTTGCTGGAAACCACTGATGTGTTGATCCTGATCACTGGGCGTCTACTGGAGCGGGTGTCACGGCCGCAATTCAGCAGAGGTCAAGCGACCGGTCGGGTGTTCTCGTTTCGGGACATCACGCAAAGTGTTGATGCCCAGTCCAGACTGCGTCTGGCGGCCAAAGTGTTTGAGTCGAGCGTGGATGCCATCTTCATCACGGATCCGGATCTGACGATCCTGGCTGTCAATCCGGTTTGTGAGCGTTTGACAGACACTTCTCAAGCTCAATTGCTGGGGGAATCCGCCAAGAGTCTATTCCAGGATCCGTGTGACCCTGAACTGATGGTTCGTGTGGAACAGGTGCTGCGCGATGAGGGCTTCTGGCGCGGGCAGGTCTGGCTTGACCGTGCCGGTCGTTCTGCTTGTGCCGTTCATCTGTCATGGGTTTTATTGCGTGACGAGGACGGCGCTGTCTTGCACACCATTTGCTTCTTCAAGGACCTGACCGAAGAATTGGCGGCCCAAAAACGCATTGAGCAACTGGCTTACAGCGACGCCCTGACAGGTCTGCCCAATAAATTGTTGTTGTCACAGCGAGTCGGCTTTGCCTTGCGCATGGCCGAGCGCCACGGCTCGCAGTTTGGTGTTTTCTTTCTGGATCTGGATCACTTCAAGAATATCAATGACTCGATGGGGCATGTGTTTGGCGACCGGGTTCTGGTCGAAGTGGCGGAGCGCATCAAACGTTGTTTGCGCGACGCCGACACCTTGTGTCGGCTCGGTGGCGACGACTTTGTCATTTTTGTGCAGGAAATTGACGCTCGTGGCGCTGAAATGCTGGCACAGCGCATTCTGGACCTGATGGCGCAGGCTTTTCTGATCGAGGAAACCAGTTTTTCGGTTGGGTGCAGTATTGGTATCGCACTGTATCCGGCCGATGGCCGCTCGCTCGATGAGTTGATCAAGTGCGCTGATACGGCGATGTATCTGGTCAAGGAGCGCGGTCGAGGCAGTTTCCGTTTTTATCAACCGCAGATGAATGTTGATTTGCTGTCGCGCATGAAAATGGACCATGCCATGCGCCGGGCCATGGAGCAGGGCATGTTCCGGCTGCACTACCAGCCGCAAATTTCCCTGGCCAACGGCCAGTTGGTGGGCGTGGAGGCGCTGATTCGCTGGTTGGATGGCGAACTGGGCAATGTGTCGCCCGTGTTGTTCATTCCCCTGGCAGAGGAATCGGGCTTCATCATCACGATTGGCACCTGGGTGCTTAAAGAGGCGGTGCGGCAAGCGGTGCTCTGGCAGAACGCTGGCACGCCGGTCACGGTGTCGGTCAACGTATCGGCACTGCAGTTTCAGCAGACCGATTTTGTGGAGATTGTGGCGAACGTGCTGAAGGATTCCGGATTGGCACCGTATCTTCTTGAGCTCGAATTGACAGAGACCATTTTGGTCAGGGATGCCAATGAGACCTTGAACCGTTTGCATGCACTGGCGGCCCTCGGAGTCGCCCTGTCGATCGATGACTTTGGCACCGGTTATTCGAGCTTGGCTTACCTGAAAAAATTTCCCATCTCCAAGCTCAAGATTGATCGCTCTTTTGTCATGGGCCTGCCCGACGACGAAGGTGACCGCGCCATCGTGAGTGCGACTATCGGCATGGCGCGCGGACTCAAATTGAAAGTGGTCGCAGAGGGGGTCGAAACCATCGCGCAACGAGACTACCTGGCCGGGCTCAATTGCGAATCTTTTCAAGGTTTTCTGTGTTCCCCCGGACTGCCTGCCGAGGAGTTTGAGCGACTGATGGCGTCATTTCCGCGCGATTAGCCCGCCGTGCGCGGCGCCGGCGTTACAGGCTGGACAGCCCCCGGTACAGCATATAAGCCGCCAGCAGGTACAGGATGCTGGCAAATACGCGTTTGAGTTGTTTCACTGGCAAAGTGTGGGCGGCCCGTGCACCCAACGGCGCGGTGAGGACACTGCAGGATGCGATCACCCCCATCGCCGGCAACCAGATGTAGCCGAATGAATACGGGGGCAGGTTTTGCACATCCTGGCCGCCGATGACGTAGCCCACCACGTTCGCCAAGGCGATTGGAAAGCCCAATGCCGCAGAAGTAGCCACTGCGTTGTGGATGGCGACATTGCACCAGGTCATGAAGGGCACACTCACAAAGCCGCCACCGGCGCCGACCAGTCCCGACAGAAAGCCGATGACGCCACCGGCGCCAATCAGGCCAGCAGTACCCGGCACTTGTCGTGTGGGTGCGGGTTTTTTGTCCAGAAACATCTGGGTCGCGGAAAAGCTCACAAAGGCGGCAAAAAACAGCGCCAACCAGGAGCCTTTGAGCAGGGCAAAAACGCCCAGGCTGGCCACGGCCCCGCCCAATAGGATGCCCGGTGCCAGGCCCCTGACCAGATCCCAGCGCACGGCGCCGCGTTTGTGGTGGGCGCGCACGCTTGAAACCGAGGTGAAGAGGATGGTGGCCATGGACGTGGCAATCGCCATCTTGACTGCCAGGTTGGGGCTCACCCCGCGCCCGGACAGAATGATGGTGATAAAGGGCACCATCATCATGCCCCCGCCAATGCCCAGCAAGCCCGCCAAAAAACCTGTGCCCAGCCCTAAGAGCGCGAGTTCAATGATCAGGGCTGGTTCAAAGTTCATGCAAGGGGGGAGGAAAGGAGAAAAGGTGTCTGCAGAGTCACCGGACCGGCATCCTGAACCGGGGTTCAGGTGGGCGAGGTCAACTGGTCATTGGGTTCATCTAACGCGAGACGATCACGCTTGACCAGTGATGTTCCAAGCCCGGGCTCTAAGAGCATTGGTTCAAGGAACTATAAAGCCCGGCGAACACTGCAGACGAGATTATTGTAGAGCTTGAATCGCAGTTATGGGTAAAAAATTAAGGGATCAAAGCAGGCGACCATCCGTGCCCAGCGCGACGTCAAGTCGCTCCAGCAGCGAGGCCAACAGCACCCTGTCGTCCGGCGTTTGAACGCCTTGTGCCGGGTGGTCCCCCGTGCCGAATGAAGCCGCGTGGACAGGCGCCTGAACAGTGTCTGAGCTCTTGTCGGCCAGATCAAAGGCCAGGTTGAGCGCGGCCAGCACGGCGATGCGATCACGCGCCCGGACTTTGCCGCCGTCGCGAATCCTGCACATGGCCGTGTCGACCTTTTCCACGGCCTCCAGCAGGCGGGACTCGCCCCCATCGGGACAACCCAGCAGGTACGCTTGCCCCATGATTTGAACTTCGAGCTGTTTCATTCCGTCCCTTTGTGCGCTTGGTTTGGTGTCGCCTCGGGCAAACGTTGCAGCAGCGCGTCGACCCGGGCGCGGGCGGCACTCAGTCGGGATTTCAGGGAGTCGCGCTCCTGGGAAAGAGCATGGACCTGCTCGTTGAGCAAGGCGTTGGTGCGTTGCAGTTCTTCGTAACGGACAAGCAAACGCTCGACACGTTCGGCGACTTGGTCGATTTGAGGGGGGTTCGACATAGACCGTTATTGTAGGGTTTGGAAAAGCCGTCGGCGGTAGAATCCACAGCGTTGGTGCTCGCGGTGTGGTTCACACGCCGCAGTTCAACGGGAAGCAGGAGGTCACGCCGTTCGCACTGAGCTTGTCGAAGTGCCGAATGGTCTGGCTAACCTGCGCTGCCCCCGCAACGGTAAGTGGACGCGTCGCAAGACGCCGCTTCCATCACAGCCACTGAGCGTTCTGAACACGCGCTTGGGAAGGCGATGGAGGTTGATTCCACCAGCCCGGATACCGGCCAACACGGTGGTTGCACGCCTGGCGTGAAACCGTGACGCTCAGGCACCGTCGGGGACGACGGTGAGGGCTTTTGATGGTTCCTTTTCTCGACTATGAAGACTTCTGTATTTTCCAAACGCGGTCGCGCACCCGTGCGCCTGGGCGTGTCTGTTTTGGCTGTTTTTGCGGCTTTTCCTGCTTCTTCGGTGCTGGCGCAGGGCCAGTCCGAGGTGGTGCTTAAAGAGGTGGTGGTGACTGCCACGCGGTTCGATGCTGAGGCTTTCACCTTACCGTTTGGTGTCAGTGTGATTACCAAGGACGATATTGCACGCGCTGGTGTGTCAACTGTGAATGAGGCAGTGATCAAGCTGCTGGGTGTGCCTGGCCGCGTTGATTACTACGGTGGTGGTGATTACGGCCTGGATCTGCGAGGCTTTGGTTCCACAGCAGGCAGTAATCAGGTGGTGATTGTGGATGGGGTCAAGGTCAATGAGGCTGACTTGGGTGGAACCCGGTTGGCGGGCATTGCGATCAACTCGGTTGAGCGCATTGAAGTGTTGCGCGGCAGCGGTTCGGTGTTGTACGGCGAGGGCGCCACTGGCGGCGTGATTGTGATCACGACCAAGGCGGGTCGTGGGTCCGCGCGAAAAAATTCAGCCGATCTCTATGCAGCGACTGGCAGCTACGGGCTCAATGAGGTGCGTGCGAACGGCACCTTGGTGGCCGGTGGTTTCTCGCTGGATGTGGCGGGTAACAAGCGCCAGGCGGATAACCATCGCGACAATTTCAAATCCAACGTGGAAGGTTCTTCAGCCCAGGCGCAATGGAGCAATGATTGGCTGCGCGTGGGCGCCAGCTATGCCAATGACTCGTTGGACAGCGGTTTGCCGGGGTCGTTGACTGCGGCCCAGTACCAAGCGAACCCGAGCCAGACCACCAGTCCCAACACAACAGGCAGCATCAAGAATACGCGCCAAACTTTGTTTGCCAGCGCTGAATTAGGTGCTTGGCAAGTGGGTGTAGACGTGGGTCAACGAACCAAGAATCTTGATAGTCTGAGCAGTGGTGTGTCTACCTACCGGTCCGACGTGGATGCCAGCACGCTGGCGTTGCGTGCCAGAAACGAGGCAAAGCTTGGAAATCTTCGCAATGCGCTGACGCTGGGACATGACCAGTCTGACTGGAAACGCATCGTGCCGGGAGCTTTTGGATCGGTCTCGCAGCAAAAAACAAGTGCTTTTTATGCGCAGGACGAAGTCACCTTGAGCGGCGGCACGCGTGTGACTGCCGGCTATCGGTCGGAGAACATCAAACAAAGCGACACCTTCACTGCAAGCACCAATAACGATCAGACGGCCTGGGAGTTGGGGATCATCCAGCCAATGTCTGATGCCTTGTCGATTTTTGGGCGTGTGGGGAACAGCTTTCGACTGGCCAATATTGACGAACTGGGCTTCACCACACCCGGTGCCGTTTTGCAACCCCAGACTTCTCGTGACCTGGAGCTGGGCAGCCGCTGGAAATATGCTGGAGGCCGGGTTGAACTACGTTTCTACCGGAACAACTTGACCAACGAACTGGGCTATGACCCAACGGTGGCCAACGCCAATTCCTGGAGTGGGCTGGGTGCCAATGTGAACTTTGACCCCACGCGGCGCCAGGGACTAGAGCTTGAAACCCAGCACGACTTAAGCAAAACTCTGGGCGTTCGGGTCAATGTTGGCGTTCGTGAAGCCAAATTTACCGAAGGCGCACACAACGGCAAAAATGTACCGCTGGTGGCAGGCACCACTGTGGCGTTACGCGCCGATTGGCGGCCGGCACCTGCGCATTCCGTGAATGCCGGGGTGGTGTGGGTGGCGTCACAGCATGTGGACTTCAACAACACTTGCACGGTGCCGAGCTACGCCACGGTCGATGCGCGCTATGCCTACCAGTGGCGCAGTGTGGAGCTGTCGCTGGGTTTGACCAATCTGCTCGATGCCAAGTACTACACCCAAGCCTTTAAATGCACAGCGGGGGTCACCAATGGGATTTACCCGGAAGCTGGACGTGCTGTCACTGCGGCTATGCGGGTGGCTTTTTAAGCCACCCGCATGACGGACTCGTCTCATGAACGGCTTCGCATGACCTGCTGCCCCGCCATCCTGATCGCCGCCCCCGCCTCCGGCCAGGGCAAAACCACCGTGGTGTCAGCCCTGGCGCGGCTGCATACCCGCCAAGGCAGACGGGTGCGGGTATTCAAGTGCGGGCCGGACTTTCTGGACCCGCATTGGCACGCACTTGCCTGCGGCGCACCGGTGTACCAGCTGGACTTGTGGATCAATGGCGAGGCCGACTGCCTCGCGCGGCTGGCGGCAGCGGCGCGGGAGGCGGATTTGATCCTCGTCGAGGGTGTTATGGGTTTGTTTGACGGCAACCCCAGCGCCGCCGACCTGGCGCAACGCTTTGGCCTGCCGGTGCTGGCAGTGATTGACGCGAGCGCCATGGCCGGCACCTTTGGCGCGCTGGCGTTTGGCTTGCAGCATTACCGCCCTGACATGCCGTGGGCCGGGGTGCTGGCCAACCGGGTCGCCAGCACCTCGCACGCCGGCATGCTCCAGGCCAGTGTGCGCGAGCCAGAACAGTGGCTGGGGGCGCTGTTGCACAACCCTGCAATGGTTTTGCCCGAGCGGCATTTGGGCTTGACGGTGGCTGGTGAAGTGACTGATGCCCTCGCAAGGCTGGATGCCGCAGCCGATGCCCTGGCGGCCACGCCCTTGGGGCAGATGTCGCTGGCTGACCTGAAGCGCTGGAATGTGACGTTTTCTCCTGCGCCCACCCTTTCAGAAACGCCTGTTTCAATTGGTTTGCCGCTGGCAGGGCGCACCGTGGCGGTGGCGCGTGATGCGGCGTTTTGTTTTATCTACGCCGCCAATCTGGACTGCTTGCGCGATCTGGGCGCTAACGTGGTATTTTTCTCGCCTTTGAATGACGCTGCTTTGCCGCCTTGTGATGCGGTCTGGCTGCCCGGCGGTTATCCTGAATTGCATGCGGCGCAACTGGCCGCGAACAAGACGCTGTGCGACAGTCTGGCCGCGCATGTGGCGCAACACAAACCGGTGTGGGCCGAGTGCGGCGGCATGATGGTGTTGTTTGACACCCTGGTCACGCTGGAGGGGGACATGCAGGCGCAGTGGGGCCTGCTGCCCGGCACCGTGACCATGCAAAAGCGGCTGGCCGCCTTGGGGCCGCAGCAACTGGTGCTGGAAGCTGGCACGCTGCGCGGCCACACTTTTCACTATTCGACCTGTGCGACCCCGCTGCAAGCGCGTTGGCGCACCGCGCGGCCCGGCTGTGAGGCCACGCCCGAAGCAGGCGAGGCGCTGTACCGGGTGGGGTCGATTCAGGCCAGTTATTTTCATGCCTGGTTTGCCTCCTGCCCGGCGGCGGTGGTTGCGCTGTTTTCGCCGCCCGTTGACGTGCCGTCGCCAGGAACTGCGCCATGAATCAGGTCACAAGCTCGTTGGCAAGCGCATCGGCTCAAAAGCCCAGTTGGGCGTGCCGACCCGCAGGCCCGCAGCGCATCGTCTGCATGACCGAAGAAACCACCGAGTGGCTGTACTTGCTGGGGCAAGAGCATCGCATTGTGGGGATTTCGGGCTACACCGTGCGGCCGCGGCGCGCGCGCGACGAGAAACCCCGGGTCAGTGCGTTCACCAGCGCCAAGATGGACAAGATTCTGGCCTTGCAGCCGGACTGCGTGCTGGGTTTTTCCGACATGCAGGCCGACATTGCAAGTAGCCTGATTCGCGCAGGCGTGCCGGTCACCATCTTTAACCAGCGCAGCGTGGTCGAGATTTTTTCGGTGCTCTACCAAGTGGCGGCGATGGTCGGGCAGGGTGAACAGGGCTTGGCTTTGATCGCTGAAATGCAGCGCCAACTGAGCGTCATTGCGGATGCCGCTGCCGCCTTGCCACGCCGCCCAAAAATCTATTTTGAAGAATGGGATGTGCCGCATATCAGCGCCATTCAGTGGGTGTCCGAGCTGATCGGTATTGCGGGTGGGGATGACTGTTTTCCTGAATTGGCCGCCCAGTCCATGGGCAAGAACCGCATCATTGCGGACGGTGCAGAGATCGTCAGGCGTAACCCTGACATCATCATCGGCTCGTGGTGCGGCAAGAAGTTTCGCCCTGAGAACGTGGCGGCGCGTGCGGGTTGGGGCGAGGTGAACGCAGTCAAAACCGGGCAATTGTTTGAGATCAAGTCGGCCGATATCCTGCAGCCCGGCCCAGCGGCGTTGACCGATGGTGTGGCTCAATTGCACCGCATCGTGATGGATTGGAGTCGCCAGTCTGGTGGAGCGGAGAAATTGGCATGACAACTTTAAATATTGCACGCAGTGAGTTGATTCTGGGGGGCCAGAAAAGCGGCAAGTCACGCCGGGCAGAGGCGCTGGCGCAAAGCTGGTTGAAGCAGTCCGACCAACACCACGCGCTGTTGATCGCCACCGCCCAAGCCGGGGACGACGAGATGCGCCAGCGTATTGCGCGCCATCAGGCAGACCGGGCGCAGCGCGTGCCGGGCATGAGCACGGTGGAAGAATCGTTCAAGCTGGCCGAGGCGATTGGCGCGCATAGCCGCCCCGACACCCTGATCGTGGTCGACTGCCTCACCCTGTGGTTGACCAACTGCCTGATGCCCATCGATGCGAGCACGGTGACCGAGGACTCGCGCCAGAGTGACGTTACAGAAAAATTTATAATAAACAGGCCTTTAGCCCCCGTCCATCAAGCGCATGTAGCTATTCTTTTGGAAGCAATTGCGGGCGCCCCCGGCCCGCTTGTGCTGGTCGGCAACGAGATTGGCCTGGGCGTGATTCCGATGGGCCGCGAGGTGCGCGCCTTTGTCGATGCGCTGGGTCTGTTGAACCAGAGCGTGGCCCAGGTTTGCCAACGTGTGACCTTGATGGCAGCGGGTTTGCCCTTGACCTTGAAAGCGATGCCATGAAGAGCGTTTTACTACTGTTAATGCTGCTGGTCTCGCACGCAGCTCAAGCCTTCCAGGTCGTTGATGACAGAGGCATCAAAGTTACCTTTGCACAAGCGCCCCAGCGCATCGTCAGCCTGCTGCCGTCGCTGACTGAAACCGTGTGCGCACTGGGGCAATGCGCCAGGCTGGTCGGTGTGGACCGCTATTCCAATTACCCCGAAAGCGTCAAAAACCTGGCCCAAGTCGGCGGCGGGCTGGACCCCAACATTGAGGCCATTGTGGCGCTCAAGCCGGATCTGGTGCTGATGGCCACCTCGTCGCGTGTGGGTGAGCGGCTGCAGTCGCTGGGCATCAACGTGGTGGCGCTGGAGCCCAAAACCCATGCCGATGTGAAGCGTGTGCTTGAAAAAATCGGCCAGGTGTTGGCGGTGACTGACGCGCAAAGCATCTGGCGCACCATTGACGCCGCCATCTCGGCCGCAGCGCAGTCCTTGCCCAAAAGCGTCGCCTCGACGCGGGTTTATTTTGAGGTGAACCCCGGTCCCTACGGCGCGGGCGAGTCGTCCTTCATCGGCGAGACGCTCATCCGGCTGGGGGTTAAAAACATCATTGGACCCAAGCTGGGGCCGTTCCCCAAGCTCAACCCTGAATTTGTGGTGCGCGCCAACCCGGATGTGATCATGATTGGTCAGCGCAGCGCGGGCAGCATGGCGCAGCGCCCGGGCTGGCAGAGTTTGCGGGCCTTGCGTGAACATCGCTTGTGTGTGTTTACCACCGATCAGTCAGACGTGCTGGTGCGTCCCGGCCCACGCATGGCCGAAGGTGCGCGGCTGATGGCGCAGTGCCTGGCTGACAAAGCGGGGGCTGTCAAAACGACCGCGCCCTGGCTCAAAACCGGGCCCGCCAAACCGTGAACCTGCGCCGCGCCTCATTCATCGGCTGGGCCTTGCTGGGCCTGGCACTGTTGCTGGCCGCATTGGGTGTGTGTGTGGGCAGCGCCGGGTTCGAGAACCTGCTCGGGCCCTTGCTCAACCCTTCGCGCGACCCTGAGCAATATGCCATGGCGCACCAGATTGTGTGGGACATCCGCTTGCCGCGCACCCTGGGCGCCTGGGCCGCCGGTGCCTTGCTGGGCCTGGCGGGCGCCTTGGCACAGGGCTTGTTCCGCAACCCGCTGGCTGATCCGTTTTTGCTCGGCAGCGCTTCGGGTGCCTCATTGGGCGTGGCGCTGGTGCTGGCCGCCATGGGTGGTGGCGCGGGCACCTTGGGTGGCGCGATGATGAGCGACGGCACGGCGTTCTCGGTGTTTGGCACGGGTTGGCTGGTGCGCCTGGGGCTCACCGGTGCGGCTTTTGGCGGCGCGGTGCTGGCGGTGCTGCTCACACTGGCGTTGTCCCGCGGCGTGCAACATACCTTGCGCCTGCTGCTGGCCGGGGTAGTGGTGGGGGTGGTGCTCGGCGCCATGACGCACTTGGTGTTGCTGTGGTCGCCCGAGTCGATGCAGGCCATGCAGGCCTTCATGTTGGGATCAACCGCATTTGTCGGCTGGACGGCGTGTGCGGTGATGGCCGGGGTGTGGCTGCTGGCCAGCGCAGCGGGTGCTCTGCTGGCGCGCCTGCTTGACGGCCTGAGCCTGGGCGAAGCCACCGCGCACAGCCTGGGCTTACCGCTCACCTCCATGCGCTTCGCGCTGGTCGCGGTGCTGGCACTGGCCACTGGCGCGGCGGTGGCGCAAACCGGGCTGATTGCGTTTGTGGGCCTGGCAGCACCGCATCTGGTGCGCTCGGTGGTCAAAACCACGCACGGCCGTTTGATCCTGCTCTCCAGCCTGATGGGTGGTGTGCTGCTGATGGCCGCCGACACGCTGGCCAGGGGGCTGATTGCGCCGCAAGAGCTGCCCGTGGGGGTGCTCACCGCGGTGCTGGGCGGCGGCTACCTGTTGTGGCTGATGCACCGTGGCACACGAGGTGGCGGCATATCGCTATGACTTCAATAGCTGTTCACGCCCGCGCTGTGAGGGCCAGACTCGGAAATGTTGAGATATTGCATGGTGTGTCGCTGGCCCTGCCCAGTGGCCGCTGGACCAGCATCGTGGGTCCGAACGGCGCCGGCAAATCGACCTTGCTCAAGGTGCTGGCCGGACTGTTGCCGCACCAGGGCAGCGTTGAATTGCTGGGCCAGCCCTTGGCCAGTATTCGCCCAAAAAAACGGGCGCAGCGCCTGGCGTGGCTCGGGCAAAACGAATCTACCGCCGATGACTTGACGGTATGGGACGTGGCCATGCTGGGGCGCCTGCCGCATCAGGCCTGGCTGGCTGCTCCCAGTGAAGCAGATCGGGCCGCCGTTGAGCAGGCGCTCAAAGCCACCCAGGCCTGGGACTGGCGCGGCCGCACGCTGGGCCAACTCTCGGGCGGCGAGCGCCAGCGCGTGCTGCTGGCGCGAGCGCTGGCGGTGCAGGCGCAGGTGCTGCTGATGGACGAGCCGCTGGCCAATCTGGACCCGCCACACCAGGCCGACTGGCTGGCCGTGGTGCGCGCGTTGGTCAGCAAGGGCAACACGGTGGTCAGCGTGTTGCATGAACTGTCCATGGCGCTGCATGCGGATGAACTGGTCATCATGGCCGCCGGCTGCATCACCCACCAGGGCACTTGTTCGGATGCCGCCACGCACCGTGCGCTGGAAGCCGTGTTTGATCAGCGCATCACCATTCACCCGCTGGCCAACCAGTGGGTGGCGCTGCCAAATTGATTTCAAATCTTCTTCAAAACAAAACAATTGGAATCTGACCCCAGTTAAAGGCAAACCCATGCAAGTTGAAACACCTCCCACAGACAAACCTTATGACAAACCCGAAGGCGAGCGGCGTGGGCTGGTCATCGTCAACACCGGCGACGGCAAGGGCAAGAGCACGGCGGCTTTTGGGCTGGCGCTGCGCGCCCATGGTCGTGGCAAGGCGGTCAAGATTTTCCAGTTCATGAAAGTGCCCAGCGCCCGTTTTGGCGAGCACCGCATGTTTGAGCAACTGGGCATTCCCATTGAAGGTTTGGGTGACGGCTTCAGCTGGAAGAGCCAGGACCTGGCGCACTCCGCCCAGCTGGCGCGTGAGGGCTGGCAAAAGGCCAAGGCCGCCATTTTGAGCGGCGACTACTTCATGGTGACGCTCGATGAGATCACCTACCCGCTGATCTACGGCTGGCTGCCGCTGAGTGAGGTGCTTGACACCTTGAAAGCCCGCCCCAGCCATGTGCATGTGGTCATCACCGGCAGGCGTTGCCCGAGCGAGATCATTGAGCTGGCCGACACCGTGACCGAGATGCAGATGGTCAAACACGCGTTCCAGGCCGGCATTCCGGCCCAACGCGGCATCGAGGACTGAGCCCCGCCCATGACGACTTTTCCACCAGCCCAAGCAGACGCATCGGCACCGGCAAGCGACATGGCCTTTTCCGCCGCCGAGCGCAGCGCGGTGTACCGGGCCATTTTCGAGCGCCGCGACATGCGGCACTTCGCCGGTGGCACGGTCGCGCCCGACGCCATGCGGCGCCTGCTCACCGCCGCGCACCACGCCCCCAGCGTTGGCTTCATGCAGCCCTGGCGTTTTTTGCGCGTGGCATCAAGCACCCTGCGTACCCGCCTGCATGCGCTGGTGGAGCAGGAGCGGAGGGTGACCGCCCAGGCGCTGGGCGAGCGGGAAGAGGCCTTCATGCGGCTCAAGGTGGAAGGGCTGCGGGAAGCCGCCGAGCTGTGGGTGGTGGCGCTGGCTGAGGGCCGTGAAAAGCATATCTTTGGCCGGCGCACCCTGCCGCAGATGGACCTGGCCTCGGCCGCCTGCGCCATTCAGAACCTGTGGCTGGCCGCGCGTGCCGAAGGGCTGGGCGTGGGCTGGGTGTCGCTGTTCGACCCCATTGCCGTGGCAGACCTGCTGCAGATGCCCGCCGGGGCCGAGCCGATCGCGCTGCTGTGCATCGGGCCGGTGCATGCTTTTTACGAGGAACCGATGCTCCAGAAAGAGCGCTGGGCCAAGCGCTGCACCCTGGATGATTTGCTGTTCGAAGACGCCTGGGGCCAGGCCCTGGGCCAGCCGGTGCCAAAGCCCTGAGGGGTCAAAAAAGATGATGGCACTCGCTCTGGCTTTGCTCGTGGCGCTGGCGGTAGACCGCTACTTCGGCGAGCCACGCGTGCGCCTGCACCCGGTGGTGTGGATGGGCAACTACCTGGGCTGGGCGGGGGCGTGGGTGCAGCGCCGTGCCCAGCAGAACCCGCAGCAGCCGGACTTCAAGGCTTTTTGGCTTGCAGCCCTCGTGTGGTGTTCGGGTGCAGCTATTGTTTTAGGAGTGACTTGGGGTTTGCAGGCGGCGCTTGGCAGCTTGCCCTGGTGGGCCGCTGGCGTGCTGCTGGGCCTGCTGCTCAAGCCGCTGCTGGCCTGGGCCATGCTGAAAAGCGAGGTGCTGGCGGTGGAAGCGGCCCTGGCTGAATCGCTGGAGGCTGGCCGGGAGCGCTTGAGCTGGCTGGTGAGCCGCGATGTGTCAGCGTTGTCTGAAGCCCAGGTTCGTGAAAGCACGATCGAGACGCTGGCCGAAAACCTGAACGACTCGGTCGTCGCGCCCATTTTCTGGTTTGTGCTGCTGGGCCTGCCCGGTGCCGCGTTGTACCGCTTTGCCAACACGGCCGATGCCATGTGGGGCTACCCCGGCATCTACAAGGGCCAGAACTGGGCCTGGGCGGGCAAGTGGGCGGCGCGCGTAGACGATGTGTTGAGCTGGCTGCCCGCGCGCATTACCGCGCTGCTCTTGCTGCTGGCGACAGGGGCGCGAGGCTTGGCGCTGGCAGGCCGTTTGCGCGCCGAGGCTGCCAAAACCCCGTCGCCCAACAGCGGCTGGCCCATGGCGGCGATGGCCTTGGGTCTGGATGTGGGCTTGCGCAAACCCGGTGTGTATGTGCTCAACCCAGCGGGGCGCGCAGCGCTTGCGCAGGATACCGCGCAAGCCCTGGTTTATGCATCAAATACGCTTCTAGCCCTTGTCGTCATTGCGCAAGCAGCTATTATATTTGTAGCTATTGGGGCGCGACCATGAAGCCCTTGGCACGCATCCACGGCGGACCGGACGCACAGGGCGCGCCGCTGTACGACTTTTCCAGCAACAGCAACGCCTGTGGCCCGTGCCCGCAGGCCTTGGCTGTTGTGCAGGCCGCCGATGCCACCCGCTACCCCGACGCTGCGTATGCCGATTTGCGCGCGGCGCTTGCACGCTTTCACGGCGTGGCGCCGTGGCGCGTGGTGCTGGCGGGCAGCGCCAGCGAGTTCATTTTTCGCATCACGGCGTGGGTCAAAGGGCAGGGCACCCGGCAGGCACCGCGCACCGTGTGCCTGCCCCGCCATGGCTATGGCGACTATGCCCATGCCACGCAGGCGTGGGGTTTGCAGTCAACGGCTCAGCCTGATGCAGCGGATTTGGTCTGGGCCTGCGAGCCGTCCAGCCCCTTGGGCCAGGCCCATACCACGTGGCCCGCGTGGCTGCGGCGTGCCGCAGACGGCGCACTGCACCACAGCCCCGCCGCACCCGAGCCGTTGTGCAACACCGTGGTGCTGGACAGCGCCTACGCGCCGCTGCGCCTGGGTGGCACGCCCAGCCTGAGCGACGCGCAGCGTGGGCGTGTCTGGCAGCTTTTCTCGCCCAACAAGGCCCTGGGCCTGACCGGCGTGCGCGCCGCCTATGCCATTGCCCCCTTTGATGCGCAACCAGCCGCCGCGCAACTGGACGCCCTGGTCCCCTCCTGGGTACTGGGCGCACACGGCGTGGCCCTGCTGATGGCATGGACGCAGACGGACACCCAAGCCTGGTTGCACAGCAGCCTGCAGACGCTGCGCGGCTGGAAGCAGCGCCAGGTGCAGGGTCTGCAAGCCCTGGGCTGGACCGTGCAACCCAGCGATACCCCGTTTTTCTGCGCCCAGCCGCCGCAGGGTGTGGATGCTGTCGCGCTGTGCGCACAGCTGCGCACCCAGGGCATCAAGCTGCGCGATGCCACCTCGTTTGGGCTGCCCGGCTGGGTGCGCTTGGGGGTGTTGCCGCCGCAGGCGCAAGATGCGTTGGGGGCGGCGCTTCAAACAACCGTAAACAAAGGCCAAGCATGACCTACAGTGTCAAAGAAATTTTCTACACCTTGCAGGGCGAAGGCCACCATGCCGGGCGCCCTGCCGTTTTCTGTCGCTTTGCCGGCTGCAATTTGTGGAGCGGCGCCGAGGACAGCCGGGCCAGCGCCGTCTGCCAGTTTTGCGACACCGATTTCGTCGGCACCGATGGCGAAGGCGGTGGCAAGTTCAGGGATGCTGAAACCCTGGCCGCCGCCATCAACCAATTGTGGCCCGCGTCTTACCCGGCCAGCAAATACGTGGTGTTCACCGGTGGTGAGCCGCTGCTGCAACTCAATGCCGCGCTCATTGACGCCATGCACGATGCCGGTTTCGAGGTCGCCATTGAAACCAACGGCACCCTGCCGGTTCCCGAAGGCGTGGACTGGGTGTGCGTCAGTCCCAAGATGGGCTCTGCGCTGGTGGTACGCGCCGGTAATGAGATCAAAGTGGTCATACCGCAGGCGGGGCAAGTGCTGGACGACTACGCCTGCCTGGCCTTTGACCATTATTTTGTGCAAGCCATGGACGGCCCGCTTCAAAAAGAGAACCTGCGCATGGCCATTGACTACTGCAAAGCCCATCCCCAGTGGAAGCTCAGCCTGCAGACCCATAAACTTCTTCAAATCCCTTGATTTCGCCGAACACGCTACCTGACGCCACACCATGCTTACCATCACACGAAAAATGGAATTCGATGCCGGTCATCGCATTCCCGACCACAAGAGCCAGTGCCGAAACATGCACGGCCACCGCTACACCCTGCTCATCACCCTGACCGGTGATGTGGTGCAACAAGAGGGCGAATCCGACAACGGCATGATCATGGATTTTGGCGACATCAAGGCGCTGGCCAACCAGCACCTGGTCAAGCTCTGGGACCACGCCTTCATCGTCTACGCGCACGACACCGTGGTGCGTGATTTTCTGGACAGCATGCCGAACCACAAAACGGTGGTCATTGATCGCGTGCCCACGGTCGAAAATCTGGCCAAGATTGCCTTCGATATCTTGAAGGAGGTCTACCACGGCCGCTACGGCAGACATCTGTCGCTGGCCAAGGTCACCCTGTATGAAACGCCCAATTGCTGGGCTGAGATCGACGGCTAGCGCGGCCTGCGATGCGCCTACTCTCATGACCGCCAAATGCATCATGGTGCTGGGCACCACCAGCGGCGCCGGCAAAAGCTGGCTGACGACCGCGCTGTGCCGTTATTACGCCCGCCAAGGCCTTAAGGTGGCGCCCTTCAAGGCGCAGAACATGAGCAACAACGCGCGGGTGGTCGCCAGCGACAAGGGCTCGGGCGAAATCGGAAGTGCCCAATACTTTCAGGCGCTGGCCGCGCGCAGCGTGCCCGACGTGCGTATGAACCCGCTCTTGCTCAAGCCCGAGGCCGACACCCACAGCCAGGTGGTGCTGATGGGGCGGGTCAGTGACGCGCTCACCGCCATGCCCTGGCGCAGTCGCAGCAATCATGTCTGGCCGCACATCGCCGCCGCACTGGACGAACTGCGCTCTGAGAACGACGTGGTGGTGATCGAGGGCGCAGGCTCACCCGCCGAGATCAATTTGTCGGGCAGCGACATTGTCAATATGCGCGTGGCGCGCCACTGCGATGCGGCTTGCCTGCTGGTGACCGACATTGACCGGGGCGGTGCCTTTGCCCATCTGTATGGCACCTGGGCGCTGCTGCCCGAGCGCGAGCGCGTCTTGATCAAAGGTTTCGTTCTAAACAAGTTTCGCGGTGATGCCGCGCTGCTGGCACCGGCGCCCCAGATGCTGCAAGACTTGACCCGTATTGCGACCGTGGCGACTTTGCCGATGTGGTGGCAGCATGGTCTGCCGGAGGAAGACGGCGTGTTTGATGACAGAAGCACGGCATCCGGGGCCGTCAAGCAGACGGTGGCCGTCATCGCCTACCCGCGCATCAGCAATCTGGACGAGTTTCAGCCGCTTAAAAACATTCCCGGACTGCGCCTGATGTGGGTGCGCAGCCCGGCTGAACTGGCTGGCTTGAGTGCCAGCGACTGGGTCATTCTGCCCGGCTCCAAAGCCACCAGCAGCGACCTGGCCTGGTTGCGCGCGCAAGGGCTGGATGCGGCGGTGGCCGCGCACGCAGGCCGCGGCGGGGCCGTGCTGGGTATCTGCGCTGGTCTGCAGATGCTGGGCAAGGCGTTGATTGATCCGCAGGGTGTGGACGGCGACGCGCCGGGCCTCGGGCTGTTACCGCTGGTGACGGTGTTTGAACTGGACAAGACCGTGCGCCACACGCAGGCCACGTTTGCCGATGGCATCGCCGCACCTTGGCATGCCTTGGCCGCGGTGACCGTGTCGGGCTACGAAATCCACCAGGGCATCACCCAGCCGCAGTCCACCCCGGCTACCGCGGGTGAGGTGGCGCGTGCCGTTTTGCCGGGTGGTCTGGCCTGGCAGAACGCCGCAGGCAATGTGTTGGGCTTGTACCTGCACGGTTTGTTTGAAGACCCCGGCGCGCTGCAGGCGCTGTTTGGCGCCCAGTTGAATGGGCCGGTGCCCACGCTGGACGTGGTGTTCGACCGCCTGGCCGACTTTATCGAGCTGCATTTCCAGCCGGGCGTTTTGCCCGGCTTGTTGACCTGACGGACCTGCCAACGGACAGAACCGATTTGATTTATTAACCAAGGATACTTATGACCTTCACGCTTCCAACGCTCACCGACATTCGCAGCCCCGCTTTGACCCTCACGCTGCAGCACAAGATTGACAACAAGACCAAACCGCTGGGTTCGCTCGGGCGGCTGGAGTCCTTGGCTTTGCAACTGGGGGAGATTTTGGGCACGGACGCTCCCGCCTTGCAGGATCCGCAGTTGCTGGTGTTCGCCGGGGATCACGGCCTGGCCGCACGCGGTGTGTCGGCGTTTCCGAGTGACGTGAGCTGGCAAATGGTGGAAAATTTTCTGGCCGGTGGCGCCGCCGTCAGTGTGTTCTCACGCCTCAACAACATCGCACTCACGGTGGTGGACTGTGGTGTCAACCATGACTTCTTGGCCGGTTTGCCCGCCGGCAGCCAGCGCCCGGGTCTGCAGGTGCGCAAGGTGCCGGGTGGTGAACAAGGCACGGCAGACTCCAGCGCGCAAGCCGCCATGACCGCGCTGCAGTGTCAGCAAGCGATTCAAAATGGCATGGCCCTGGTCAAGGCCTTGCCCGGCAACGCGCTGCTGCTGGGCGAAATGGGCATTGGCAACACCTCGGCGGCATCACTCTTGCTGTCGCGCCTGGCCGGCCTGGAGATTGAGGTCTGCACCGGCGCGGGTACCGGGCTGGACGCGAGCGCCGTGCAGCGTAAAACCAAGGTGCTGCGCGAAGTGCTGGCACGCCACCCGGATGCAACCACGCCGCTGGATGCGCTGGCAGCCTTTGGCGGTTTCGAGATTGCGACCATGGTGGGTGCTGTGCTGCAGGCCGCTACCGAGCGCCGCGTGATTGTGGTGGATGGCTTCATTGCCTCCAGCGCCGTGCTGGTCGCCCACGCCTTGCAGCCGCTGGTGCTGCAGGCTTGTGTGTTTGCGCACCGCTCGGGCGAGCGTGGCCATGAGTTCATGCTGCAGTACCTGGGTGTGCAGGCGCTGCTGGATCTGGGCTTGCGCCTGGGTGAAGGCTCGGGCGCGGCACTGGCCTGGCCGCTGTTGCAGTCAGCCTGCGCCATGTTGCGCGAGATGGCCAGTTTTGAGTCGGCCGGGGTGTCCGAGAAGGCCGAGACTCAGACTGCGCAGGTTTGAGCATGCGTTGACTTTGGCCGCATCGATTGCCATCATGGCCAGGTGTGGGTGGGGTAAAGGTTTGGGCCGATTTCAAAAAGCGAAGCGTATGAGGCCCGGGCCTTTACCCCACTCGCACCGTTTTTCACAGTGGATGCCGACGGCTGTCATTGACTTTGCCCCAGGCGTTGTTGGTGGTTGTAACCGGGGCGCGGGCAGGGCGGACGCCGAGGCCTCATGCGCTTCGCTTTTTGAAATCGGCCTCGACATCCGCCCTACCCACACCCCTTTGCACTTTTGGCTTAAGGGGGCTCGTGTGCAATTCAACTCACCAATAATGCAACTCTTTTGCCTGACTGCGATTACCCCATGAGCCAGTTCATCCGCCACTACCTGCTCAGTCTTCAGTTTTTTACCCGCATCCCGGTCACCGGGCGCTTGGCGAACTGGGTGGGTTTCAGTCCGGCCATGCTGCGCGCCAGTGCCGGGCACTTCCCTGGCGTAGGCGTGCTGGTGGGGGCTCTGGTGGCGGCGTTCACGGCCTTGCTGCTTTTCGTCCTGCCGCGCACGGGCTCTACACCGCTGGTGGCGGCTGCGCTGGGTACGGCATTGGGTGTGCTGCTCACCGGTGCGTTTCATGAAGACGGCCTGGCCGATGTGTTTGACGGCCTGGGCGGCAGTGCCGAGCGGGAGCGGGCGCTGGTGATCATGAAAGATTCGCGCG
Source organism: Rhodoferax ferrireducens T118 (assembly GCF_000013605.1). Lineage (NCBI taxonomy): Bacteria > Pseudomonadati > Pseudomonadota > Betaproteobacteria > Burkholderiales > Comamonadaceae > Rhodoferax > Rhodoferax ferrireducens. The sequence continues at coordinate 2,874,513 of NC_007908.1, read as the reverse complement.
TGGGTGCTTTTGGCGCCATTGCCGTGATGCTGGCGCTGCTGTGCAAGGTGGCGTTGCTGGCGCTGCTGGGCGCTGTCAGTGCGACGCTGATGGTGGCCGCGCTGTTTGTTGCGCATGTGCTGTCGCGCACCTGGCCGCTGCTCACCATTCGGCTGCTGCCGCATGTGGGCGACGCGGCGGGATCCAAGTCGAAGCCGCTGGCCGATCAGATCAGCGTGGCTGCGTTGCTGACTGGTTTTATATGGTGTTTTATGGCGCTAGCCCTCGTCATATCTACACAATCAGCTACTGAATATATAGCAATTAACTTGACGGATACCGCTTTGCTGCAGGCGCTGCTGAGCGCCGTGGTCGCATCCTGCGTGGCCTGGGCTGTGATGGCGCGCTGGTTCTGGCGTCGGCTGCAGGGTTTTACCGGCGACTGCCTGGGGGCCACGCAGCAGGTGTGCGAGCTGGCTTTTTACCTCGGGCTGGCGGTGGGACTTTGATCAAGGAGATGCGGGCATGAAGCTGTGGCTGGTGCGTCATGCGCAACCCCTGATTCCATCGGGGGTTTGCTACGGTGCCGCCGATGTGGCCGCCGATGAGCAGGCGACGCAGCAGGCCGCCGCCGCCTTGGCCGCGCTACTGCCGCAGCGGGTTCGGGTGATGTCATCTACGCTACAAAGATGTGAGCGTCTTGCGCAATGTTTACGGGGGCTACGGCCTGATTTGACCTATAAAGCCGATGCGCGCCTGGTGGAGATGGACTTTGGCTGTTGGGAGGGCCAGCGCTGGGACCGCATCCCGCAAGCCGACTTTGACCGCTGGACCGCGGACTTTGGTGGCCATCGATTTGGCGGCAAGGAGAGCGTGTCCGACGTCATGCAGCGCGTGAGCAGCGCGTGGGACGAGACACAGCGCCTGCGCCTGGATGCGGTGTGGATCACCCATGCCGGGGTGACTCGTGCCGCTACCTTGTTGGCGCAGGGTGTGCGCCATGTGGCGCAGGCTGACCAGTGGCCGCGCGAGACACCGGCCTTTGGCGGCTGGCGTGAACTTCAGGCTTGAATCAGGCCACCTCCACCCGGTTGCGTCCGGCGGCCTTGGCGCGGTACAGCGCAGCGTCGGCGCGCGCCAGCAGCGTGTCTACGCTGTCATTGTCCTTTCGGTTTGTGGTGACGCCAATGCTCACGGTACACGCGGGGGCCTGCCCGGCCAGGGTGCAGGCGCCGCGAATTCGCTCGGCCACAGCAATGGCTTCGTCCAGCGAGGTCTCCGGCAAAAGCGCCACAAACTCTTCGCCGCCAAAGCGTCCCAGTTGGTCAGGCCCACGCAACAAGGCGTTGACTCTGGCCACAAAGTTGATCAGGGCCTGGTCGCCCGCCTGGTGGCCATAAATGTCATTTATCTCTTTGAAATGATCCAGATCCATGATCAGCAAGGCCATGCTGTGGCCATGACGGCGGCAGCGCTCCAACTCGGACCGACAAGCGTCGTCCATGTGCCGGCGGGTCAGGGCGTTGGTGAGTGAATCGTGATTGGCCAAGTGCTCCAGTTCAATACGCAAGCGGTCGGTGGCCATCAGCACCGCGCTGATGGAGAACAGTAGAACGGAAAAAGCGAAGCTGGTGATGTAGGTCAGCTGAAGGGTTGAGGTGTCAAAAAATTCGGCATTGAGCGGAAAGGGCGCGGAGAACGAGGTCACCAGGCGCATGACCTGCGCGCCAAAGAGGAACACCAGCACGCCAACAGCCAGTCCCCGGGAAAATGTGATTGAACCCTGCCTGAATACAAGCCAGGCATGCACCCCGGACAGGCAAGCCGTCGCCACGGTGGTCAGAACCAGGCGCATGTGGTAACTCGGCTCGACCACGGAAAACCACAGCTGGACCAGCGCCAAGCCCGTGATCAGTGCCATCCAGGGCGCTATGCGAGGCTTGACGCCAAAGAAGCGCTGGCTGCCAACGTAAGCCAGATAAAGCCCGGACCAGAGCAAAAAGCTGGAAACTGAGATGGAAACGACGTTCGGCAATTTGCCGCGCCCGGCCACCAGCAGGCCACCCGCAAACAAAAGCAGCAAGGCCGCCGACCAGTCACCCAGGCCCTCGATGGAGGCCGGGTAATTGCGCTTGAGCGAATACAGTACCAGCGACATCAAACCGCCCATGATGCCAGTCAGCAGGAGAACCGTGCGGGGGTCGATGGCGCTCATGGGGGGAGACGATTTCAGCGCGCTCGCGCCTTGTCAGGAGGCGTCTTTGGCTTGAAGTCGCAAAAGGCGCTCACGGCGCACTGCCAACACAGCGGCTTGCGCGCCTGGCACACATAGCGCCCATGCAGAATCAGCCAGTGGTGCGCGTCGACCAGGTACTCGGCTGGAATGCGTTTGAGCAGCTTCATCTCCACCTCATACGGCGTTTTGCCCGGCGCCAGACCGGTGCGATTGGCGACGCGAAAGAGATGAGTGTCCACGGCCATGGTGGGCTCGCCAAACGCGACGTTCAGGATGACGTTGGCGGTTTTGCGCCCCACACCCGGCAGGGTCTGCAGCGCCTCAAGCGTGCGCGGCACCGCGCCGCCGTATTGATCCACCAGCATCCGGCAGGTTTGCATCAGGTGGCGGGCCTTGGCGTGGTACAGGCCAATGGTCTTGATGTGCTCTTCCAGCCCCTCCAGGCCCAGGTCCAGCATCTTCTGCGGCGTGTTGGCCACCAGAAAAAGGCGGCGCGTGACTTTGTTGACGCTGACATCCGTGGCCTGGGCTGACAGCAGCACGGCGACCAGCAGCTCAAACACGCTGGCGTATGCCAGCTCGGTCTGCGGATGGGGGTTGGCCGCCTTCAGGGTGGCAAAAAAGGATTCGATGGCGGCAGGTGTCATGGGTCAACAATAATTTGGGTGTGAAAAATGAATCGGGGCTGGACCGGGGGGCTTTTGGGGAGATGGGGGAGCTTGCACGCTATCGGTCACAATTTACCCCCAATTCAACTCTCCTGAAAGCTGGAATTTCATGCAATTTGCCGACCGTCTGAAAAATGTTGAAACCTCCGCCATTCGTGAGCTCTTCAAACTGCTGGGCAAACCCGGCATCATCAGTTTTGCCGGCGGGTTTCCGGATCCGGCGCTGTTTGATGCAGAAGGTATTGCGCAAGCGTCGCAGGCCGTGCTCACCCACAACCCCGGGCCGGTGCTGCAATACGGCGCCACGGAGGGCTATCAGCCTTTGCGCGAAGGCATCAGCACCTTCATGGAGGGCAAGGGCAGCAGCGTCAGGCCAGAAGGGCTGATCGTCACCACCGGCAGCCAGCAGGCGCTGGACCTGATTGGCAAAACCATGATCTCGCCGGGCGACAAGGTGATTGTGGAAGCGCCCACTTTTTTGGCCACCATCCAGTGTTTTCGGCTCTATGGGGCCCACATCATTGGCGCACCGATCGATGCCGACGGCGTGGATGTGGACAAGCTGGAGGCGCTGATCGAAGAGCACAAACCGAAACTGGTCTACCTGATTCCCACCTTTGGCAACCCGAGCGGCGCCACGCTCAGCCTGGCACGGCGCCAGCGCATTCTTGAAATTGCGGTCCGCACGCAAACGCTGGTGGTGGAAGATGACCCCTACGGCGAGCTGTACTTTGACCAAGCGCCGCCGCCGAGCCTGCTGGCGCTGAGCGACGGCGTGCCGGGCAGCCGCGACTGGCTGGCGCATTGCGGCAGTTTCAGCAAGATATTGAGTCCCGGTTTGCGCGTGGGCTGGCTGGTTGCGCCGCCTGCGCTATTGGCCAACGCCACCATGTGCAAGCAGTTCAGCGACGCCCATACCAGCAACCTCACGCAAGCCATTTGCGCCCATTACCTGACCATGAATCGCCTGGACGCCACGCTGGCCGTGGTGCGTAGAACCTACGCCGAGCGCGCGCGGGTCATGGCCGAATCGCTGCGCCGGGAGTTGGGTGATGCGATTGCATTCAACCAACCGCGGGGCGGCATGTTCTTCTGGGCCAGACTGACCGGGGCGAACGGCAAGGGCAGCCATGCCCCCGACTTTGCCAAGCGCGCCATTGACCAGGGCGTGGCCTTTGTGCCCGGTGCGCCGTTTTTTGCGCATGACCCCGATCTGAGCACGCTGCGCCTGAGCTTTGCCACGGCTGATGTGGCAAAAATTGAAGAGGGCATCGGTCGGCTGGCGCAGGCGCTCTAATTGAATTGATTAAAATTTATGAGAAATCAGCCTGTAGCCCCCATGCAGTCTGACTAAGCAGCTATCAAAAAGTGAATAAAGGAATGATATTCAGCAAGACCGATGCGGGCCGGGCCGAGATGGCGGGACGCAGCCGCAACTTGAGTGCTTTGCAGCGGCGCGTGTTGATCTTGGTGGACGGCCAGAAAACTGTCAATGCACTGGGGGCTTTCGTGCGGGTCGGGGAACTGGATGCGGTGCTCGATCACCTCTTGCATGAAGGATTGATCGAATCGACGGCGATCAGCGCTGGCTTGCAGGAGCCGGCCGCCCCCGGCTTCGCCGCTGCCGAAATGGACGAAGCGCCCCGTCCGGCTACCAGCCCGCAAGAATTCATCAAAGTGCGCCGGTTGGCCTCAGACTTTGTGCAGGATAGGCTGGGCTCTGCCGGGGAGCCCATTTGCGCGGCCATCGATCGGTGCGAGAGCCCGTTCGAGCTGCGCAAAATGCTGCGGGGTGTGGAGATATTTGTCGGCCAAAGACTCAGTGCCGAGACCGCGCAAGTGTTTGCGCGCCATTTTGGCGCGCTGCTGCTGTAGCGATTGCCTGGGTGGCTGCCGGCTGTTACTTGGCCAGTAGCGCGTTGACGCTATTCAAGTCCTCGGCCTGCAGCGTGCCGCTGGCCTGGCGCAGCCTCAATCCGCCCACGAGCACGTCGTAGCGCGCCTTGGCCAGCCGGGCCTTGGTGTCGTACAACTGGCTTTGTGAGTTGAGCACGTCGATGTTGATGCGCACGCCCACTTGGTAACCCAGCTTGTTGGCGTCGAGCGCGCTCTGGCTGGAAGCCTCGGCGGCTTCCAGCGCCTTGACCTGGCCTTGACCCGACTGCACACCGAAGAAGGCGGTGCGTGTGCCTTGGTCGACCGCGCGTTTGGTGCCTTCCAGGTCGCTGCGGGCCTTGTCTTCCAATGCCAGCGTTTCCTTGATCCGGTTCTGGATGGCAAAACCGGCGAACAGGGGCAGATTGAACGCCAGGCCGACGGTGGCGGCATTGGAGCGGTAGTCCATCGAGGTGCTGGCGGTCCCATTGTTTTGCGTGATGTTGTAACCCGCCGTCAAATCAAGTGTTGGCTTATGGCCGGCCCGCGCTTTTTGGGTTTCCAGTTGCGCCACATCCAGCGCGACCTGGGTCTGCCTGATGGCCGGGTGATTGTTTTGAGATTGCGCCACCCAGGCAGTGATGTCGTCGGGCACCAGGGTCGGCAGGGCCAGCGGTTGCGCCAAGGGTTGGGGTTGGGTGTCAACCTTGCCCACCAACTGGTCGAGCGCAAGCTTCTTGACCCGCAGATCGTTGTCGGCCGCGATTTCCTGCGCCGTCCCCAGGTCAAAGCGGGCTTGCGCCTCGCGGGTGTCGGTGATGGTGGCGGTGCCGACTTCGAAGTTGCGCTTGGCCGACGCCAGTTGCTCGCCCACGGCGGCTTTCTGGGCTCTGACGAAGGTCAGGCTGTCCATGGCCGCCAGGACGTCAAAGTAAGCCTGGCTGACACGCACGATCAGGTCCTGGTCGGCCGCAGCGAGTTGCGCCTGGGCCAGATCGACCTGCTTCATTCCCTGCTCGTAACCCGCCCAGTTCGCCGGACGGTACAGGGGCTGTGAAGCGCTGACGGTCGCGCTCTGGGTGTTGTAGTTGGAGGTGGGCTGCAGCGGGGCTGGCAACGTGCTGTCCAAATTGGTCGCCGATGCACCGAGCGAAAGCCCGACGGTGGGCAAAATCAGGGCCTTGGCCTGATCCGCCCGCGCCAGCGTGGCATCAAATTGAGACTTGGCCGATTGGTAAGTCGCGTCATAGCTCCGCGCCGATTGGTACAAATCGACCAGGCTCTGGGCCTGCACCGGCAGCGCCATCGTGGTGCCAATCGCGACTAACAGGGGCAGAAGACGAAACGTTTTCATAAAAGGCCTTGAAAAAATATGCTTGCAAAAACAGGGCTGGCAAAGGGCGGTGTCTAGCCTCCGGCGCTCAATATCTGGGAATACTGGGGTCGACTTCAGCCGACCAGGCGTTGATGCCACCGGCGATGTTGGCCACATGCTTGAAGCCGCGCGCCTTCAGAAAAGCCGCCACCTGCATGCTGCGCGCGCCGTGATGACACAGGCAGGCAATGGGCTGCTCGGGGTCAAGCTCGGACAGGCGCGGCGGAATCACGCCCATGGGGATGGTGATGAGCTCAAAACCGTCGGCCTGGATGCTGGCGGTGCGCAACTCAGAGGGCTCGCGCACATCCAGCACCACGGGCGCGCCGTGGCCGCGCGCAGTGGCTAGCCAAGTGGCCAATTCAGAAGGACGTACCTGATCAATCATGCGGTCAGAAGTTTAAAAGTGGAAATGAGACGGCTCGGGGAAATTGAGCAGGCGAGGCGCCACGGTGTCCCAGGGGGTGCTGGTCTTGAACTCGGCGTCGCTGGTGCGGGTGACAACGTTGACACGCATGGTCGGCTCATCACCCACAATGCCGATCAATCGACCACCGACCTTGAGTTGCGCGAGCAGGGCTTGCGGTACTTCGGCCACCGAGCCGCTGAGCATGATGACGTCAAACGGGCCGTCCGCCGAGACGCCTTTGGCGCCATCAAACTGGCGCACTTCGACGTTGTGAATACCCGCTTTTTGCAGGTTGGCGCGCGCCATTTGGGCCAGCTCAGGGTTGATTTCCAGCGAAATCACGCGCTGCGCGCGGTGCGCCAGCAGGGCTGCCATGTAGCCCGAGCCCGCACCGATTTCCAGCACTTTTTCATGTTTTTGCACGGCGGCGTCCTGCAGCATCCGGGCTTCAACGCGGGGTGCCAGCATCACCTGACCTTGCCCCAAGGGAATTTCCATGTCCATAAACGCCAGCGCCTTGTGCGCCAGTGGCACAAAATCTTCACGTTTGACCACCGCCAGCAGTTCCAATACTTCCGCGTCCAAAACGTTCCATGGACGGATTTGCTGTTCAATCATGTTGAAGCGGGCTTGTTCCAAATTCATTCGGGTACTCCTGGGGGTATGTGAGGGATGTTAACAGATTCTGCAAAATTTTACCCGGCGCCGGCTTCGTCGGTGCTGTTATCAGCACCCCAGCGGCGCCGCAACCATTGCGCCAGATCATCCATGTAGCAATACACCACCGGCACCACCACCAAAGTCAGCAGGGACGATGTGATCACGCCGCCAATAACAGCCTGGCCCATGGGGGCGCGCTGTTCGGAGCCTTCGGTCAGCGCCAGGGCCAGCGGCAGCATGCCGAAGATCATCGCCAGCGTGGTCATCAGAATCGGGCGCAAGCGCACTTTGGCCGCCATCAGCAGCGCCGCACTGCGCTCCAGGCCATCCTCGCGGGCACGGATGGCAAAGTCCACCAGCAAGATGGCATTCTTGGTCACCAGCCCCATCAGCATCACGATCCCGATCACCGAGAATATCGACAGCGTCGAGTGAAACATCAGCAGTGCCAGCACGACGCCAATCAGGGTCAGCGGCAATGCCGTCATCAGGGCCAGCGGCTGGAAGAAGCTTTTGAACTGGCTGGCCAGAATCATGTAAATGAAGACAATGGCCAGCACCAGCGCCGAGATCGCATAGCCAAATGATTCGGCCATGTTTTTGGTGGAGCCACCAAACTGGTAGCGGTAGCCCGGTGGGAAGTTGACGCTCTCCAGCGCGCTCTTGATGTCGTTGGAGACTTCGCCGGCCGAGCGCTGATAGACGTTGGCGTTGACGGCCACTTCACGCGTCATGTCACGCCGGTTGATCTGATTCGAACCGGTTGACTCGTGCACCGTGGCGACCTGGTTCAAGCGCACGATGCGCGCGCTGCCGTCGGCGTTGGCGCCGAGCGTGAACGGCAAGCGCTGCAGATCGTCTGGACTGTTGCGCGCCTCGGGTGCCAGGCGCACGTTGACGTCATAGGTCTGGTCATCGCTGGCACGCCAGTTGCCCACCGTCTGGCCCGCCACCAGCGTGCGCAGGGCGCTGGCGATCTGGCCAATGCTCAAGGCCAGGTCCGACGCCGCGTCGCGCCTGACCGTGACATTAAGTGTTGGTTTGTTAGGCTTGATACTCGAATCCAGGTCCACCAGGCCGGGAATGGGCCGCACCTTGTCAAGCACCAACCGGCTGATGCGTTCAAGCTCTGTCTGATCCGGACCCTGCAAGGAGAACTCCACCTGTTTTTGCCCACCCACCGGGTCCATCAGGCCAACGTGCGTTACCGTGATGCCCGCGACCTGCTTGAGGCGTTGGCGCAGCATGTCTGAGAGCTCATTGACATTGCGGCTGCGATTCTTGCGATCCACCAGGCGCACGTAGACGCTGGCGTAACTCTTGCCCACGGCGGCTCCGGTGTTGATGGTGGCGAGCGTGTAACGCACCTCGGGGTAGGAGCGCACGATGGCTTCCACCTGTTTCGTCCTGGCCTCCGTCACTTCCAGTGATGAGCCCATGGGTGTGTAGAAATTGAGCGTCGTTTCGGAGAAATCGGCCGCTGGCACAAACTCGGTGCCCAGCAGCGGCACCATGAAGATACTGGCAACAAAGATGGCGAGTGCTACAAAGAGAGTCTTGAGCTTGTGCACCAGTGCCCAGCCCAGAATACCCTGGTAACTATCGATCAGCACTTCGGTCGCGTGGTCAAACCAGCCGGTGACCCGGCCAATGGTCTTGTCGTAGAACGTGACCGGCTGGCGCGGCGTGCCGTCCGCGTTGAGACCATGATGGCGGTGCGCCTCAATGCTGGGGTCGTTCCAGATGCTTGAGAGCATCGGGTCGAGCGTGAAACTGACAAACATCGAGATCAGCACCGCCGCCACGATGGTGACGCCAAACTCATGAAAAAACTTGCCAATGATGCCGCCCATGAAACCAATGGGCAGGAACACCGCCACGATTGACATCGTCGTTGCCATGACGGCCATGCCAATTTCTTGCGTGCCGTCCATGGCCGCCGGAAACGCTTTCTTGCCCATTTGCACGTGGCGCACGATGTTTTCGCGCACCACAATGGCGTCGTCAATCAGCAGTCCGACACACAAGCTCAGGGCCATCAAGGTCACCATATTGATGGTGAAACCAAACAGGTTCATGAACAGGAACGTGCCAATCAAGGCAATTGGCAGGGTCAGGCCGGTAATGATGGTGGAGCGCCACGAATTGAGGAACAAAAACACGATCAGGATGGTCAGCAGCGCGCCTTCAAACAAAGTCTCACGCACGTTGGAGACCGACACCCGGATTTGCCGTGAGCCGTCGGTCACCGGCTCCAGCCGCACGCCGGGGGGCAGTTGCGTCTGCATCTCGGCCAGGGTTTGAGTCAGTCCGTCAATCACGCCAATGGTGTTTTCGTCCTGTGATTTCTGCACGCTGAGCAGGAGCGTGCGTTGGCCGTTGTACAGCGCCAGACTGTCGGTTTCCTGGGCGCCGTCAACCACCCGCGCGATCTGATCCACGCGCACCGGCGCACCGTTTTTGCGTGCCACAATGATCTTGCCAAAGTCCTCCGGGCGCTGCATGCGGGCTTCGATTTGCACCACGCGCTCTTGCTCCAGCGAGCGAATCGCTCCCATCGGCAGGTCCTGGTTTTCGTTGCTGACCGCAGCGACGACCTGCTCGCTCGAGATGCCAAATGCTTCCAGTGCTTGCGGCTGGAGGTAAATATTGATTTCACGTTTGGTGCCGCCCACCACCGTCACCGAGCCGACACCACGCACATTCTCCAGGCGTTTTCTCAGTGTCTGGTCTGCCCAGTTGGTCAACTCGACATCGCTGAGGACCTTGGCTGCGCTGTTTGCGCCCGGTTTTGGTGTATCAGGCAACACGGCCACCGACCAGACGGCGCGGCTACTTGGATCAAAGCGCAACACCCGTGGCTCCTTGACCTCGGTGCGCAGGGTCGGGCGCAGCAGGGCGACTTTCTCGCGCACGTCGTCAGCCGCCTTGCGCCCGATGATGTGCAACTGGAATTCGATGATGACCACCGATTGGCCTTCATAACTGCGTGAGGTCAGCGCGTTGATGCCTGCGATCGAGTTAACACCTTCTTCAATTTTCTTGGTGACTTCGCTCTCGACAATTTCAGGTGAAGCGCCGGGATATTCGGTGGTGACCACCACCACTGGAAAGTCAACGTTGGGAAATTGGTCGACTTGCAGACGTTGGTAGGAGAACAGACCCAGCACCACGATAGCCAGCATGACCATGGTGGCAAAGACCGGGTTTTTCAGGCTGACGCGAGTGAACCACATGGTCTATTTGCCGCTCTGGATGATTTTCACGGTACTGCCTTCGCGCAGCGTGCCGATTGAGCCGATGATGACAGTGGCACCCTCGCTCAGTCCCTTGATGGCGACCATGGTTTGGCCGTTGACCTCACCGCGCGCACCGAGTTGGACGTTCTGGTGGCTCACCTTGTTGTTGCTCACCACCTGCACATAGGCTTGCGGTTTGTCGGTGCGCACGGCGCTCAAAGGCAGCGCCAGCGTTTGCAGGTGGCCGGTGCCCAGGGTGCCCTGTGCAAACAAGCCCTGGCGCAGGCCGGGCGTGGCGTCCACGGCCAAATAGACCAGCACGGCGCGACTGCCGGCAACGGCGCTCGGGTTGATGCGCACCACTTGGGCCGTGACCGGCTTGGCTGCGCCTTCGATTTGGAGCACGGCACTTTGGCCAATCCTGACGTCCAGCGATTCGGCGGCGCTCAGACTGGCTTCGAGTTCCAGGTGGTCGAGATCGACAATTTCCACGATGCGGGCTTCGACCGCGATGCGCTCGCCGTTCTGCGCCAGTCGCTGTGAAACCAGTCCGCTGATGGGCGCACGCAGCACGGTGTCTTCGATTGATTTGGCGGCGATCTCGGTGCTCGCTTGGGCCGCCTGGTACGTGGCCTCGGCAGCGGCAAGGCTGGCCATCGAAGTGTCAAGCGCCGTTTTGGAAATAAAACCTTGTTCTACCAGCGAGCGGTTGTTGTCAAAGTTGCGCCGGGCAATGTCGATCTGGGCCTTGGCGGCTGCGGCAAGTTGCTGTGCCTGGAGCACGCGCGACTGGTATTCCCTGGCATCGATGCGTGCGATGACTTGCCCGGCCTTGACGCGCTCACCCTCGCGTACGGTGAGGCCCTGCAATTCACCCGGAACCCGGGCTTTGACGACGGCGCTGTTGACGGCCTTGATCGCGCCCGAAATTGCGAGTCCCTGCGCCAATTCAAGAAGTCTGACTGGGACCAGATCGGCGCTGCCCAGTTCGACCACAGTTTGCGTGCGCTGAGCCGCCTGGGTTGCCACCGTTTCTTGTTGCGTCTTGCGCTGCGACAAGGCACGCCACACGCTGGTGATCAGCAGAACGACCACCAGGGCGGCCAGCGCCCATTTCAACCAGGATTTCATGATGCAGTATTTTTCTGTGACAAAGGAGGAGGGGTCTGGCGAATGCTCAGACCATTGAGAATGGTTTCAGCCTGCAGGGCAATGTAGTCTTCGGGAACCAACTGGGCGCCCGCATCGCAGCAAGCGCCCAGCGAATGTTTCCACATGGCCAGAAACAACATCGGGGCCAACACAATATAGACCCCGTATTTCATGTCGATGGCGCGGAACTCGCCGCGGTCGACGCCGCGCTGCAACACGCGGCCAATCAGCGCGTGGCCTGGTTGAATGACCTCGTGCTCGTAGAACGTCGCCAGTTCCGGAAAGTTGCGCGCCTCGCTCATCATCAGCTTGGTGATGCCCGATGCCTTGGTTGACCCGATATGTTCCCACCAGGCGGTGAGGCAATAACGCAGCATGTCGGCCGAGCTGCCCTGAAAATTTTCGAACTCGGCGTTCCACTCCTCGAAGCGGCCCGAAATGTTTTCCCGCACCACGGCTTTGAACAACTCTTCCTTGCTGGCGAAGTAAATAAACAGCGTGCCTTTGGAGACGCCCGCCAGTTTGGCCACTTCTTCAACCCGGGTCGCAGCAAAGCCTTTTTCTACAAATAATTCCAGCGCGGCAGCCAGCAATTCGCCCGGGCGCGCGTCCTTGCGCCGCTCGTGCTTGGCGTGTACACAGGATTGGGCATCGGAATCGAAGTTTTTGACGGGCATGAAGTTAATGACTAGTTGGTTATTAATGTAATCATTGCGCCGTCGAGTGTCAATGGGTGCGCTTGCATAGGGGCGGTTACGGCCCTGTTCGTGGCATCAATGTCGGCTGCCGGGTAATATGTTCCGGGTTACGCCAGTTCCAAACAAATGAGGAGATAGGCCATGTCAAAGCCCCTGCAAACCATCACTCTGGGCGGTGGTTGTTTTTGGTGTCTCGAATCTGTTTACGTCCATGTCAAAGGCGTCACGGACGTCGAGAGCGGTTACAGCAATGGCCATGTCGTGCAGCCCGACTACGAGCAGGTGTGCAGCGGCGACACCGGCCACGCCGAGGTCGTCAAGCTGGTGTTTGACCCGGCCCAGATCAGCCTGCGCGAGATTCTGGAAATCTTCTTTGTCATCCATGACCCCACCACGCCCAACCGTCAGGGCAACGACAGTGGCACGCAGTACCGCAGCGGCATCTATTTTTCGACGCCGCAGCAGGCGCAGGTGGCGAAAGACCTGATCGCCGAGATGAGGCAAAGCGGCGTTTACCAGCAGCCCATCGTGACTGAAGTTCTTCCGCTCGCGAATTACTGGCCCGCCGAGGAATACCACCAGGATTTCTTTGCCAAGAACCCGCACCAAGGCTACTGCCTGGCCGTGGCCGCGCCCAAAGTGGCCAAGTTCCGCAAGACGTTTGCGCGCCTGGTGGCGGACTGAACGGGGAGCATGGTTGGGCGCTCAGATCGACACCGAAATCACCTGCTCGTCCAGACCCAGCCAGTGGTGGGCGGCATGGCGCAAGGTGCTGGGGTCACCGGTGCTGAGCAGTCGGCACGCGCCGGGCGTGTCAGCGCTGGACGGGCTGGGCAGCAGGCGCCGGGTCTGACGCGCCACCGCCTCACCGGTATCGATCAGTTGCACGCTTGACCCCAGCAACTGGCGCAGGGTGTCGCTGGCAAACGGGTAATGGGTGCAGCCCAGCACCAGCGTGTCGATTTCCCCTTCATTTATGCCAAATCGACCTATAGCCCCCGTGTAATAAGCACATAGCGCTATTGTTTTGGTAGTATCTTGTCGCTCTATGGCGTCTGCCAGACCGTCGCAGGGTTGGCACATGAACTCCGCCTGACCAGCCAGCGATGCCACCAGGGTGCCAAATTTGGCGCTGCCCAGCGTGCTTCGTGTCGCCATGACGCCGATGCGTCGGGTCTTGCTGAGCGCCAGCGCTGGTTTGAGGGCCGGCTCAAGACCAATGATGGGGAGCAGGGGATGCGCCTGGCGCAGCGTGGAAATGGCAGCCGCCGTCGCGGTGTTGCAGGCAACGACCAGCGCCTGGATGTCGTACTGCGCCAGCAGGTGCGTCGTGATGGCGCTGGAGCGGGCGATGACATGAGCCTCATCGCGTTCGCCGTAGGGTGCGTGGCCGCTGTCGGCCATATAGACAAAGTCCTCGCGCGGGAGTTCGGCGCGCAGGGCCTTGAGGATGCTCAAGCCTCCGATGCCGCTGTCAAACACCCCGATTGGGCGTTTTGAATAATTGGGTTCAGTTGGCAATTTCAGATGACCCGGTCAGGTTTGAGAGGATTTGAGACTTCACTGTGAATGATGAGGGTGCCCAAGGACGGCTTGGCCTGTCAGGGGTCGATGTTATGTCCAAAGAGCGGATTTCACACTCATGTGACAGAACACTATGAATGACGCCCCATGCTCACTTCCACGTTGTGGACCAGTTGTACCAAGCGTGGTCCGAGATCATTCATCAACGCATCACGCGGCAATAAGAAGGCCGGGCCGCCGCAATTGAAAGCCATCATTTCTTCGCCATTCGGGTCGATCAATGGCACACCCACTGCATTTATATTGGATTCCCAATCGCCAACTGCGATGCAGAAACCGTGGTCTTGGTAGTCCTTGAATGCTTGTTCCAGACTGGCCTTGATTTGCGGCCATTTTTCTTCATTCTCCAAGCGGATGTGATCCATCAGGAAATCACGCTCGGTCTGCGACAGCGCGCACAGCAGGGCCTTGCCCATCGCCGTCGTGGCGATGGGGATGCGTGAGCCAACATCTCGCCGAAGCGTGACAGCCGAACTGCTTCGGCAGGTTTCGATATACACCATGTCAAGGCGATCGCGTATGCCTATGGCGACACTGGCCTGGGAATGCTCAGCAAGTTCCCTCATCGCGGGACGAGCCAGCTTGCGAACATCGAGATTCGAAAGCAAGGAGTTGCCGAGGGAAAGTACCCCCGAACCAAGGTGATATTGCCCTCGATCGTCTGAAAAACCGAGATAGCCGAGCTTGGTGAGCGTATAGGTGAGCCGCGAAATGGTCGGTTTCGGCATCCCGGTGCGCTTTGCCAACTCCGTGTTGCTCAGGTACTTCTCTCCCGGGAGAAAACAACGCAGTATCTCCAGTCCTCGCGCCAAAGCGTTCACGAATTGCCGATCTTTGACTACCGTGTCATCGCTAAACGTCTGAATCTGATCTTCCATGTACCGGCTCCATTAATTTGTGTCGCAGCAGATCGCGATTTCAGGTAAGCAGGACTGCATATTTGCATACTTGGAACCCTATTGTCAATATTTTGCGGACGGTGATTTCGCAGAGCGGATTAAGTAGCGTCTGAACCAGTTAACAACCACAGCTTTCTCGCCTGGATGGCAACAAGGAACAGACCCGCATTCAAAGCAAAGACAGGCTGCTCTCATCACAAGAACCGAAATTTTTCACATCATCAGCGAAAAATAAGGTATCGTTCGCCTCAAACATGTTTTGCGAACGTGTGTTCCGCTATGCGAACCAATGTTGATTTGGAGACATCTGATATGAGCCAGGACCCGTCCACCGAAGTCGTCGCCCGCGAACTGCGCGGCAACATTCTTCTCGTCATGATCAATAACCCGCCGGTCAACGCGCTGGGTGTGGCCGTACGGTGCGGCATCGTGGCGGCGATCGACGCAGCCGATGCAGACCCAGCCGTCCAAGCGGTGCTCATCATCGGGACAGGACGCAACTTCATCGCAGGCGCAGATATCCGTGAGTTCGGCAAGCCGCCACTGCCGCCGTCATTGCCCGATGTCTGCAACCGGATTGAAGCCTGCAGCAAGCCCGTGGTTGCAGCGATCCATGGCGCTGCTTTGGGTGGTGGACTGGAGATCGCGCTCGCGGCCCACTACCGGTTGGCGGCGACTGATGTCAAGCTCGGACTACCCGAGGTTCAGCTCGGCCTGATGCCGGGTGCGGGCGGCACGCAACGCACACCACGTTTGATCGGTGCAAAAGCCGCCCTGGACCTGATGCTCAGCGGCCGCCACATGGGTGCCGAAGAAGCGCACGCGCTCGGTTTGGTTGACCGGCTGGGACACAGCAATGACATCCTCGCCGATGGACTGGCGTACACGCAGGAATTGCTGGCCACGCACGCCCCGGTGCGCCGCACGCGCGATGCCCAGGCGCTTTCCGACCGGCAGGCGAACCGTGCCAGCATCGAGGCCGTGCGCGCTGAAACAGGCAAGAAGTCACGCGGCCTGTTCTCACCGCTGAAAATTGTCGAGGCGGTTGAGGCGGCGCTCGACAAGTCTTTCGACGAAGGCCTGCGCATTGAGCGCGAGCTGTTCCTGCAATGCCTGGACAGTGCGCAGCGCGCCGGACTGATCCACGCCTTCTTTGCCGAGCGTGAAGTGCTCAAAGCGCCCGAGACTCGCAACACGAAGCCACGCGCCATCGCGCATGTCGGCGTGGTCGGCGGTGGCACGATGGGCGCCGGCATCGCGGTGGCGGTACTCGATGCGGGCCTGTCTGTCACGATGATCGAGCGTGACGAAGCGGCGCTGGCACGCGGGCATGCCCATATTGAAAAGGTCTACAACGGTCTGATCGCCAAGGGGCGCATGACCACTGATGCCAAGGCCGCCAACCTGGCGCGCTTCGTCGGCAGCACCTCGTACGACGCACTCGCGCCAGCCGATATCGTGATCGAGGCAGTGTTCGAGGACATGGCGGTCAAGCAGGCTGTTTTCGCCGAACTCGATCGCGTGTGTAAACCTGGTGCGGTGCTGGCCACCAACACGTCCTATCTCGACATCGACGTCATCGCCGCCAGCATTTCACGTCCAGCGGACGTCGTGGGTCTGCATTTTTTCTCGCCCGCCAACATCATGAAGTTGCTCGAAATCGTGGTCCCGGCCAAGGTCTCGGCGGACGTCGTGGCCACCGCATTTGAACTCGCGAAAAAGCTGCACAAGGTGCCGGTGCGGGCCGGCGTGTGCGACGGCTTCATCGGCAACCGGATCCTCGCGGCTTATCGCATGGCGGCCGACTACATGATGGAAGACGGCGCCTCGCCCTACCAGATCGACCAGGCCGTGCGAGACTTCGGTTACCCGATGGGGCCGTTCCAGGTGTCTGACCTGGCCGGCGGTGACATCGGCTGGGCCACCCGAAAACGCAAGGCGGCCACACGCGATCCGCGGGCACGTTACGTGCAGATTGCCGACCGCATCTGCGAGCGTGGCTGGTTCGGCCAGAAGACTGGCCGCGGCTACTACCTGTACCCCGAAGGCGCGCGCACCGGAACGCCCGACCCCGAGATTGAGGCCATCATCGATGCCGAGCGCGCGCGGGCCGGCATCACGCCGCGCAGCTTCACCAACGAAGAGATCATGCGCCGCTACATGGCCGCGATGATCAACGAAGGCGCCAACGTCGTGCATCAGCGCATCGCGCTGCGCCCGCTCGACGTGGACGTGACCTTCCTGTACGGCTACGGTTTTCCGCGCCATCGCGGCGGCCCGATGAAATACGCCGACACGCTGGGCCTGCCCAAGGTGCTGGCCGACATCCGCGAGTTCGCCAAAGAAGACCCGTTGTTCTGGCAGCCCTCGCCGTTGCTGGTCGAGCTGGTCGAACGCGGCGCCAATTTCGACAGTCTCAATAAATCCGAATAACCACGTTTCAGGAACACATCATGCGCGAAGCCGTCATCGTTTCTACCGCCCGCACGCCGCTGACCAAGGCGCACCGGGGCGAATTCAATATTACGCCTGGCGCCACGCTCGCAGCCTTCGCGGTGCGCGCCGCGGTGGAGCGCGCCGGCATCGACCCCGCGCTGATCGAGGACGCGATCCTCGGTTGCGGGTATCCGGAAGGCGCCACCGGCCGCAATGTGGCGCGTCAAGCCATCATCCGCGCCGGCCTGCCGATCACGATTGCTGGCGCCACGGTGAGCCGCTTCTGCGCCTCCGGGCTGCAGGCCATCGCGATGGCGGCGGGACGCATCATCGTCGAGGGTGCACCGGCCATGATCGCGGGCGGCGTCGAGAGCATCTCGCACATCCGCACCAGGCAGGATGGTGACAGCGGCATGGACCCGTGGATTGTCATGCACAAGTCCGAGCTGTACCTGTCGATGATCGAGACTGCCGACATCGTGGCGACCCGCTACGGAATCGGGCGTGAGGCCCAGGATCGCTTCTCGGCCGAGAGTCAACGCAAGACCGAGGAGGCGCAGCTTGCCGGCCGTTACCGCGACGAGATCGTTGCCTGTACCACCACCATGTCAGTCACCGACAAGGAAACAGGCGTCGCATCCAAGCGCGAAGTCACGGTGGACGCCGACACCTGCAACCGTCGCGGTACCACCTATGAGGGGCTGGCCAAGCTGGCGCCCGTCATGGGGGCTGACAAGTTCGTGACCGCAGGCAACGCCTCGCAACTGTCCGACGGCGCCTCGGCCTGCGTGATGATGGAGGCCAAGGAAGCGGAGCGCGCCAACCTCCAGCCGCTGGGTGCCTTCCGTGGCCTGGCGGTTGCCGGCTGCGAGCCCGATGAGATGGGAATCGGCCCGGTGTTCGCAGTGCCGAAACTGCTGGCGCGCCACGGTCTGAAGATGGACGATATCGATCTGTGGGAGCTCAACGAAGCTTTCGCTTCCCAGTCGATCTATTGCCAGCAGCGGCTCGGCATTCCCGATGAGCGGCTCAATGTCAATGGTGGTGCGATCTCCATCGGGCATCCCTTTGGCATGACCGGCGCGCGCCTCGCAGGCCACTTGCTGATTGAAGGAAAACGGCGCGGTGCGAAATACGGGGTTGTCACCATGTGCATCGCTGGTGGCATGGGCGCCGCCGGTCTGTTCGAGATTTATTGAGGAGAGCTGACATGGATTTGAATTTCACCCCGGAAGAAGAAATTTTTCGCAATGAAGTGCGCACTTTCCTGGCCGACAAACTGCCGGCCCGCCTGTCCGACAAGGTCGCCAATGGCAAGCACCTCTCCAAGGCCGACATGCAGGAATGGCATGCGATCCTCAATACACGTGGCTGGCTCGCAAACCACTGGCCCGTGGCGTATGGCGGCCCGGGCTGGAGCGCGGTCGAGAAATTTATTTTCGAGCACGAATGTTGCCTCGCCAGCGCGCCGCGCATTGTTCCTTTCGGTGTCAACATGCTGGGGCCCGTCCTGATCAAGTTTGGCAACGAGACGCAGAAGCGTCACTGGCTGCCGCGCATTCTCGACGGTTCCGACTGGTGGTGCCAGGGTTACTCGGAAACTGGCGCGGGCTCGGACCTGGCGGCGGTCAGCACCACCGCCCTGCGCGGCCACGATGCACAGGGTGATCACTATATTGTCAACGGCCAGAAGGCCTGGACCACGCTGGGCCAGCACGCCAACATGATCTTCTGCCTGGTGCGCACCAATCGCGAGGCCAAGAAACAGGAAGGCATCAGCTTCCTGTTGATTGACATGACGACACCCGGCGTTGAGGTGCGCCCTGTCATCACCCTCGACGGTGTGCACGAAGTCAACGAGGTATTTTTCACCGACGTGCGCGTGCCGGCCGAAAACCTGGTCGGCGAGGAAGACAAGGGCTGGACCTGCGCCAAATACCTGTTGACCTACGAACGCACCAACATCGCTGGCGTGGGCCTCTCCGTGGCGGCGCTTCAGCGACTCAAGCGTATCGCTGCACAGCAGATGCGCAACGGCCGGCCTTTGGCAGAGGATCCGTCGTTTGCAGCCCGTATGGCGCGTGTTGAGATCGATCTTGAGAACATGAAGACCACCAACCTGCGCATGATCGCGGCTGTCGTGGGTGGTGGCGTGCCAGGGGCCGAGAGCTCGATGCTGAAGATACGCGGCACGCAGATCCGACAGGAGATATCGTCGCTGAACCGGCGCGCCATGGGGCCTTATGCGCGACCTTTTATCACCGAGGCGCTGGAAGACGATTACACCGGCATGCAAGTCGGCCCCGAGGCTGCAGCCAGCGCGGCGGCACTCTACTTCAACAACCGCAAGCTGTCGATCTTCGGCGGCTCCAATGAAATTCAGAAAAACATCATCTCCAAGATGATTCTTGGACTGTGAGGGCACGAACATGAACTTCGAACACACGGAAGAACGGCGCATGCTGGCCGACAGCCTGAACCGCTTCATCGCCGAGCAATACAGTTTTGAGGCACGGGATCGCATCGCCCAATCGGCTCATGGCTTCAGCCCCGAGATATGGCAGCAGTTCGCCGAACTGGGCGTGATCGGCGCCTTGTTTCGCGAGACCGATGGCGGCTTCGGCGGTGCCGGTTTCGACATCGCCGTGGTCTTTGAGGCGCTTGGTCGCGGACTGGTGGTTGAACCGCTTCTCGGCAGCGCGGTGCTGGCGGGCGAAGCGATCGCCGCTGCGGGCAATGATGCACAAAAGGCGGTGCTGGCCGACATCATTGGCGGCACCACCATCGCGGCTTTCGCGCATGACGAACCGGACACGCACTACGAGCTGGCCCGGGTGCTGACCCGCGCCGAACGCAGTGCCAATGGCTGGGTGCTGAACGGCGCCAAGGCGGTCGTGTTGCAGGGCGAGCGGGCCGACTTGTTTGTCGTTTCGGCCCGCACCGCGGGCGCGGTCGGCGACGAAGCCGGCATCTCACTGTTCCTGGTGTCTTCGAAAGCTCCGGGCCTGGTGGTGCGTGGCTGTCCGACAATCGACGGTGGCCGGGTCGCCGAATTGAGCTTGAACGGCGTGGCCCTCGACCCCGGCGCGCTGCTGGGCGTCGAGGGGCAGGGATTGGCCGCTTTGGAGCGCGCCATCGGCCGTGGTGTGCTGGCCTTGTGTGCCGAGGCGCTCGGTGCCATGGAGGTGGCCAAGGCAGCCACGCTCGACTACCTGCGCACGCGCAAACAGTTCGGGGTCTTCATCGGAAGTTTTCAGGCGCTGCAGCACCGCATGGCAGACCTGCTGCTGGAGATCGAGCAGGCCCGCTCAGCCGTGATCAATGCCGCCGCGGCGCTTGATGATGCGGACCGACTGACGCGCGAGCGCGCGCTGTCGGCTGCGAAGGTCAGCATCGGGCGAATCGGCGCGCTGGTGGCCGAAGAGAGCATCCAGATGCATGGCGGCATCGGAATGACCTGGGAGTTGCCATTGGCCCACTACGCCAAACGCCTGATCATGATCGATCACCAACTCGGCGACGAAGACCATCATCTACAGCGTTTCATCGCTCTGGGCAGGCAGACGGCGGCATGAGCACTGCCGTATTGAGCCGACAGGAAGGCGCGGTCCGCATCCTGATCAACAACAACCCGGCCAGGCGCAACGCCATCACGCCAGGACTGTATGCCGAGTTGCCGGCGGCGCTGGCCGAGGCACAGGCAGATGCCGGGGTTCGTGCCATCGTGCTGACCGGCGCTGGTGATTTCTTTTGCTCGGGAGGTGACCTGAACCAGCTTGCCAAGCGCCGCGCGATGGCACCCGCACAGCGGCGCGAGCGGCTGGAAGGCCTGCACGATTTGATCCGCGCCATCCGCAATTGCAGCAAGCCGGTGATCGCCGCCGTTGAAGGTGGTGCGGCGGGTGCCGGGCTGTCGATTGCGCTCGCTTGTGACATGCTGGTGGTGGCGCAAAATGCATTCTTCTCCGTGACCTACGTCAAAGTCGGTCTGACGCCAGACGGTGGTGTCACCGCATTCCTGTCAGAGTTCGTCTCGCGCCAGATGCTGACGGAGATGTGTCTGACCGGCGACCGCATCACGGGCGAGCGTCTGCACGCGATGGGAGCCGTCAACAGACTTGTTGAAAAGGGCGCAGCACTGGATGAGGCCGTCGCCTTGGCCGAGCGACTTGCCACTGGCCCGGCGCGAGCAAGCGCGCGAATCAAGATGCTTTGCGCGAATGCATTCGGTGCCGATCTGGATACCCAAATGGAGCTTGAAGCGCAGTTGATGGTCGAGTCGCAAGGTGACGATGAAGCAGCCGAAGGCATTGGCGCTTTCCTGGACAAACGCACGCCGGATTTCGTCGCGCTGAGCGCTGCGCCGCAAGCGCATTGAGGCCGATCACTGCCGTCTGTTGCCACTGTAAAAGAACTTTTTGAATCATTGAAATAGTCATGCCGAACACAAATTCTTCGCTACCGCTTGCGGGTGTGCGCGTTCTCGATTTTTCCCGCGTCCTGGCGGGCCCCTGGTGCGGCATGGTGCTGGGGGATCTGGGTGCAGAAGTGATCAAAGTCGAGCACCCTGAACGAGGCGACGACACGCGCGATTGGGGCTTGCGGATCGGTTTGACCGAGACCGCCTACTTCAATAGCGTCAACCGCAACAAGCGATCAATCACCCTTGACCTGCAGACCGCCGATGGCCAGGAAATTGCGAGTGAACTCGCAGCGAAATGCGATGTCGTGATTCAGAATTTCAAATTCGGTGGCATCGAGAAAATGGGGCTCGGTTATGAGCAGCTGAGCGCGCAGCATCCGGAATTGATCTACTGTTCGATCACGGGCTACGACCGCAAGGGGCCGGAAGCCGCTCGCCCCGGCTACGATCTCGTGATTCAGGGCGAGGCCGGGCTGATGGCGCTCAATGGCGAGGCCAATCAGCCACCGTTGAAGTTCGGCGTGGCCGTGGTCGACATGCTCACCGGCATGTATGCCGCCCAAGCCATCCTGGCCGCGTTGTTTGAGCGCCAGAAGACGGGTCAAGGGCGGCACATTGGCATGGCGCTGTTTGATTGCGGGCTGATGATCACGGCCTACTACGGACTGGAAGCGCTACTCAAAGGTGAAGATCCGCCACGTTACGGCAACGAGCATCCATCCATCATGCCCTACGGCGTCTACGACGCGCAAGACGGGCCGGTGGTGGTTGCGTGCGGCAACAACAGCCAGTTCACGCGGTTTTGCAACGATGTGATTGAGCGCCCCGATCTGGAAGCCGATGAACGTTTCAAGACCAACCTCGGCCGCTCCGCGAACCGGGCGATTTTGGTGCCCGAGATCAGACGCGAAATTGGAGCCAGGAAGCGCAAGGACTTGCTCGATCGGCTGACCCGCGCCGGCATTCCCTGTGGAGAGGTGGCCGGCCTGCACGAGGCGCTCACCTCGAAACGAGCGATCGATGCGGGGCTCGTGACAACCCTGCCTCACCCCGATGCTGGCAGCGTGAATGTACTGGCACCGCCCTATCGCTTCGATGGTGTGCGCTTGCCCGTGCGGAGTGCGCCCCCCCGATTGGGAGAGGGTACGAAGCAGGTTCTCCAGACGCTGCTCGGGCTGTCCGACGAGAAGATATCCCAGTTGGAGGCAAGCGGCGTCGTTTGACGTCTCTGGTGGATGCCATATCACCGCCTTGAAAGGAGTACAAGATGTTCAATGGATAGATAAAAAATGGCTTTTCTACCCTGGTCCTGTGCACTGGTCATGAACCGGCTATGCAAGGAATAGACAAGCAAAGAAAAGATACCGGCATGTTGGCTGTAGCGCCCGCCGTGTGTGCAACCGAGTCCTCAAAAGGACGCGAGCGAAATAATTAAACTAACTAGTGAGACGGAAATGATGAAGAACACTTGTAAAAGCATAGGACTGGCGGCATTGGTAGCTTGTGGGCTGGGACTGTCCACTGCCCAAGCGGATGAGCTGCTGGTTGGTGTTGAACTGCCCCTGACTGGCACCCTGGCCCGCGTCGGAGCCGGGATGCATGAAGGCATCATGGTTGCTGCCGATGTCTTTAACAAGACCAACAGCAAGCACAAAATCAAAATTATCACCGTCGACAATGAGTCGGCACCGGCCAAGGCCATTGCGGCAGTTGAGAAACTGGCTAGCCAAGGTGTGGTTGCCATTGATGGCGGCTACGGCTCGAACAATATCGCACCGGCTTCAGATGCTGCCAGCAAGCTTGGCCTGGTTTATGTCACATCAGGCGGCGTCGATGACAGTCTTGTGAACAGCGGCCGCAAGAATTTCTTTCGCATCAACAATTCCGCCGGGTATCAGAAGGCCATGGTTGGGCTGCTGGGCGATTTGAATGTCAAGTCTGTATCCATTTTGTATTCGACCAAAGAGGCGACTGCTGGTCTTGCCAGCGATCTTCAAAAAAGTTTGACGGCCAAAGGCGTTACCGTCGTAGCCCACGCCTTCGATCCCGCGATGACCGATTTCAAGCCGATCATCAACAAGGTGAAATTGCAGGATAAATCCGAAGTCATCGCGATGATCGGTTACGAAAATGACTACGTTGGCATTCTTCGTGCTGCGCGGGTGCTGAAGCCTAACGTCAAGGCGATGGTCGGAGTCTGGTCTTTGGCAACGCCCAAAATGGCCGCAGATTTTCCTGACTTGATGCCCAACGTTTATGGCACCGCTGTACTGCCGTTTCCTGCGGAGTTCAAGACGGCTGAGGGTAAATCCTTCAACGATACCTATCAGAGGCTGTACAAGAAGGAGCCTGACTACCTGGGTCAGTTCGGCTATGTTCAATCCATGTTGCTGTTTGATGCCATCGCTCGCGCTGCAGACAAAGGCACGCTGAAAAAAGATGGCGTAGCCGAAGAGATGCGCAAGACCGATAGCGAAACCTTGATTGGCCGCGTTCAGTTCAGCAGCAACGGCGACAACGTGAATTTCAGCCACCGCATGGGTCAGCATCAAGGCAAAAAGATCGTCATAGTCTGGCCCAAAGCAGACGCAACCGGCAAGGCCAATTTCCCGGGCGTGCCCTGGTAAATAAATTTCCGGGGATGGAGGAGTTGACGCATGCTGTGGCGCTGGCTCCTTCGCGCTGAAAATAAATCAACGAAATGACGATATGACGGAATTGATACTTCAAGCGCTTTACTCAGGGGTGCTACAGGGCGGCTCGTACGCTTTGATAGCGCTCGGATTGGCGCTGGTTTTCGGTGCAATGAAAGTGATCAACCTGGCACATGGAGAACTCGTGCTGTTGTCGGCTTACGTTGCCTACTCGGTGGAGTCGGGCCTGGGCTGGAATCCGATTTTTGCCATACCCATTGCGCTGGTGGTGGTCTGCCTAGCATCGGTGATGGTTTACTTCGTGGTCGGGCGCATCAAAAAAGACCGGGAGATCAATTCGTTAATCCTCACTTACGGCATTGGCGTGATTCTCACCAATTTGATTCTATTGATCTGGAAGGCGGATGTGCGCTCAACCGGCTCCACCTGGCTGCAGGAGGCCATTGTCATTGGTCCCTTTTACAGCATGCGAAGTGAGGTGCTGTTCTTCATCGTCAGTTTGGTCATGATGGGCGGGCTTTGGTGGTGGCTGTCCCGCAGCTGGTACGGTCGTGCCGTGCGCGCCGTGTCGAGCAACCGTGATGCCGCCAAACTCATGGGCATTGATCCCGGCTACACGGAGTTGGTGTCATTCGTCGTGGCAGGCATTCTTGCGGCCGTTGCGGGCGTTGCGCTATTTAGTTACGGAGTCGTTAGCCCTGCCTATGGCAGTGTACTGACGGTCAAGGCATTCATCATCACCGTACTGGCTGGCATCGGTTCCATACCCGGTGTTCTGATCGGCGCCGTGCTGCTGGGCGTCGCTGAAGCGTTGACGGTCACGCTGGCGAGTTCGGCCTTGCAGGAACTGGTGGGTATGGGATTATTTCTTCTTGTTCTGTTCGTCATGCCGAGCGGACTTTTCGGTGCGAAAGGACGGCGAGGATGAAACTCAACAAAATGATTATCGCCATGCTTTTGGCCGTATATATCGCAGTGCCACTGGCATTCGGCAGTGACAATTATGTGATGAGCCTGGTGGTTGCTTCCATGGTGATTGGCGGTATCGCGCTATCGTGGGCATTGCTGGGTAACCTGGGTGGAATGGTCAGTTTCGGGCACGCCGCGTTTTTCGGCGTCGGTGCTTATGCCTCCGCCATTTTGAGCATGAAGTTTGGCGTTCCCGTATTGATTTCGATACTGCTGGGTGGTGTTGGCGCCGTTATTGCGTCGCTGGCCATGCTTCCGGTGTTGCGCTTAAGAGGTCCTTATTTTGCGTTGGCAATTCTGGCCTATGCGCATATCTTCCGGATTCTCGCAACCCAGTGGACTTCGGTGACCGGTGGTTCTGGCGGTTTGTCAAATATCCCACGGTTGCCCGAAATATTCGGGTACGACTTCAGTAGCAAGACCGGTGGCTATTTGGTCATCCTGACCATCGTTCTGGCGTTCGCTGCGGTCTATCAATATATTCGCGGCAGCCATTACGGCTTGGCATTGCGCGCGATGCACGAAAGCGAGGATGCAACCCGGGTCGTGGGTGTCAACAGCACTTTGCTCAAGGGACTCATGCTGCTGGTTTCCGCATTCATGTGCGGCGTGGTCGGTGCCTTTAACGCCCATTACATCAACTTTCTTGAGCCAGATTACGCCTTCAGTGGTCTGTGGGTCACGATACCCATCGTGGCGGCCATATTTGGTGGTTATCGCACCATTACCGGGCCGATTGTTGGGGCAGTTGTCGTGTATCTGATTGATCAATTGATTTTCAAGAACATCATTCCATCAGGCCACCAATTGGTACTGGGTGTGCTTCTGGTAGCGATGATCGTCTTTAGCCCTGATGGCTTGCTTCCTTTGCTGCGCAAGTTGACGAGGAGAACTCATGTTGCAGCTTAAAAATGTATCGGTCCGTTTCGGAGGCCTTACCGCGGTCAATAACGTGACGCTCGCTGTCGGGACGCAAGACGTGGTTGGCCTGGTAGGTCCCAATGGGGCGGGGAAGACCACATTATTCAATGCCATTTCCGGTTTGGTTCGTCCGACCAGCGGCGAGATCACATTTGACGGAGCAGATGTGATGCGTGCGCCGATGTACAAGCGAGCAAGGATGGGTATCGGGCGTACATTCCAGGTGCCGCAACCCATGCATGAACTCACGGTGAGGCAAAATTTGGCGGTGGCGCAGCGCTTCGGCACAGGCAGCGTTGATCAGAAGAAGATCGACGAGATTCTTGAGTTCACCAGTCTTGCCGGGAAGGCAGCGCGCAATGCCGCAACCGAGCTGGCGCTGACTGAATTGAAAGCACTGGAGGTGGCCAAGGCATTGGCGACCAATCCCAAACTGTTATTGCTTGATGAAGTGTTCGCGGGTCTCGAGACGACAGGCAAGCGGCACTTCATGAGCATGCTCAAGAATCTGCACGACAAATTTTCCGTCGGCATCATCATCATCGAGCACGATATCGAGACCATCAGCAACTTGTGCCAACGGGTGGCTGTACTTAACTTTGGTGAGCTAATCGCCGAGGGCACGCCTGAAGAAGTATTCCGTGATCCGGCGGTCATCAAAAGCTACACGGGAGGTGGGCATGCTTGAAGTCTCTAATGTTCGCGCTGGTTATGGCGCAATCAATGTGCTGTGGGACGTGTCGCTGACTGTTGCCCGTGGTCAACTGACCACCATCATCGGCCCCAATGGTGCCGGAAAAACGACATTGCTGCGGGCCATCATGGGCCTTCTCCCTGTGTCGCAGGGTGAGGTGAAGCTGAACGGGAAAACCTTGAGTGGCACGCCAACCTGGAAGATGGCAGACGTGTCCCTGGCCATGATTCCTGAAGGCCGAATGACTTTCCGTGACATGAGTGTCGAAGAAAATTTGATCATGGGCGCTTTCCCGAAGCAGCATCGTGCACGCGTTCAGGAAAATTTGGAAAAGTCCTATCAGATGTTTCCCCGTTTGAGTGAACGACGCAGACAACTGGCCGGTTCTCTGTCTGGCGGCGAGGCCCAAATGCTGGCGATGGCGCGTGGGCTCATGGCCGATCCCCAGTTGCTTATCATCGATGAGCCTTCACTTGGCCTGGCACCGGTACTGGTGAATGAATTATTTGAGATTCTTGCGCGACTCAAGGAGGGTGGTCGAACCATTGTTCTGGTTGAACAAAATACGCACAGAGCCGTCGCTGTGGCGGATCATGTTTACTTGATGCAAAGCGGGAAAGTAGTTCTGTCGCAGCCGGCCAATGAGGTGAGTCTTGACCACCTGCATGATCTGTATTTCGCACGGTGACCGTTAGTCGACTCGTTGCCGGCATCCTTGCCTGTCATTGGCCCGAGAAAACGCTCCTCAGTGGGTCAACCCACCATGGGGAGCGTTGCTCAAGAGCTTCTTCTTTGCGTTTCCGGTCCAGTTCTGGCCGTCAGGCGCTAGCGACTTCGATGCCCTTGAATTCGCCGCTGGCAATGCGCTTTTGCCATTCCGCCGGGCCGGTGATGTGGGCGCTGGTGCCGCCTGCATCGACTGCCACGGTGACCGGCATGTCCACCACGTCGAATTCATAAATGGCTTCCATGCCGAGATCGGCAAAGCCCACCACCTTGGCGGTCTTGATCGCCTTGGACACCAGGTAGGCGGCGCCGCCGACGGCCATCAGATAGGCGCTCTTGTGTTTCTTGATGGCTTCAATGGCGACCGGGCCGCGCTCGGCCTTGCCGATCATGGCGATCAAGCCTGTTTCAGCCAGCATCATCTCGGTGAACCCGTCCATGCGGGTGGCGGTGGTCGGGCCGGCCGGGCCGACCGCTTCGCCCTTGATCGGGTCGACCGGGCCAACGTAGTAAATCACGCGGTTGGTGAAATCGACCGGCAGCTTTTCGCCCTTGGCCAGCATGTCCTTGATGCGCTTGTGGGCGGCGTCGCGGCCAGTCAGCATCTTGCCGTTGAGCAAGAGTGTGTCGCCGGGTTTCCAGCTCGCCACTTCTTCCTTGGTCAAGGTGTTGAGATTGACCTTTTTGCTCTTGACGTAGTCGGGCGTCCACTGCACATCGGGCCAGGTGTCCAGCGAAGGGGGTGTCAAATAGACCGGGCCGCTGCCGTCCATCACAAAGTGCGCGTGCCGTGTGGCGGCGCAGTTCGGAATCATGGCGATCGGTTTGCCTGCCGCGTGGGTGGGGTACATCTTGATCTTGATGTCCAGCACGGTGGTCAGGCCACCCAGGCCCTGCGCGCCGATGCCCAGCGCGTTGACCTTGTCCAATAGTTCAATCCGCAAGGCTTCGGTTTTTGTCAGTGTTTGTCCAGCAGCGGCTTTGGCCTGCAGTTCGTGCATGTCCAGGTTGTCCATCAGGCTCTCTTTGGCCATCAGCACGGCTTTTTCTGCCGTGCCGCCAATGCCGATGCCCAGCATGCCGGGCGGGCACCAGCCGGCGCCCATGGTGGGCACGGTCTTCAGCACCCAATCGACCACCGAGTCATTGGGGTTGAGCATGTACATCTTGCTTTTGTTTTCACTGCCACCGCCCTTGGCGGCCACCGTAACTTCGAGCTTGTCGCCGGGCACGATTTCGGTGAATATAACCGCGGGTGTGTTGTCTTTGGTGTTCTTGCGTTCAAACTGCGGGTCCGCCACCACACTGGCGCGCAGCGGGTTGTCGGGGTTGGTGTAGGCGCGGCGCACGCCTTCGTTGATGGCGTCGTCGAGGCTGCCGGTGAACTCGCCCCAGCGCACGTCCATGCCCACTTTCAGGAACACGTTGACGATGCCGGTGTCCTGGCAGATCGGGCGGTGGCCTTCTGCCGACATCTTGCTGTTGGTCAGAATTTGCGCAATGGCGTCTTTGGCCGCCGGGCTTTGTTCACGCTCATAAGCACGCGCCAGGTGCGTGATGTAGTCGGCCGGGTGGTAGAAGCTGATGTATTGCAGGGCGGCGGCAATGGACTCGATCAGGTCATTCTGGCGGATGGTACTCATGATGCTTTGAAACCTCAGGTAGTTAAAGGGAATATGAAGCGGAGTTGCGCAATTGGTGACAATGAGTACAAGTTTACCCCTCTCAAATGGCCGCTGGCCCAGTCGGCAACACCTTCACCCATGCTCAAAGTTATTGCCCGCCGCATCGATCAGTTCATCAATTCACAGTCGGCCGGTGGCGTGCTGCTGGCTCTGTCTGCATTGGTTGCGCTGGTGATCAGCAATTCACCCTGGCGCTCTTATTACCAGCAGTTCTTGCAGATTCCCGGCTCGGTGAAGATGGGTGCAGACTGGCTGCTGCTATCAAAGCCGATGCTGATCTGGATCAATGATTTGTGGATGGCGGTGTTCTTCTTCCTGGTCGGCCTGGAGATCAAGCGCGAGTTGCTCAACGGTGAATTGGCTTCGCTCAAGCAGGCGATGCTGCCGGCCGTTGCCGCGCTGGGCGGCATGGCGGTGCCAGCGCTGATTTATGCCGCCATCAACTGGGGCGAGCCGGTGGGCTTGCGCGGTTGGGGGATCCCCATGGCCACCGACATTGCGTTTGCCTTGGGGCTTTTGGTGCTCCTGGGTAGCCGCGTGCCGACCTCCCTCAAGGTGTTTTTGACGGCGGTCGCCATCATTGATGACCTGGGCGCCATTTTGGTGATTGCATTTTTTTACACGGATAACCTGTCGCCCACCATGCTGCTGGCAGCTGGACTTGGCGCGCTGGTGCTGCTGGGGCTGAATCGGGCCCGGGTGATGGCGGTCGGGCCGTATGTGGTGGTCGGGCTGGTGATTTGGGTTTGCGTGCTCAAGTCGGGTATTCATGCCACGCTGGCGGGTGTGATCACGGCGCTGGCGATTCCGCTGGCAGATGGCAAGGGCGGCTCACCACTGGAACGAGCTGAGCACGCCCTGCAGCCATGGGTGGCATTCCTGGTGTTGCCGGTGTTTGCCTTTGCCAATGCGGGTGTGTCATTGCAAGGGGTGACGCTGGCTACTTTGACCCAAACGGTGCCGCTGGGCATTGCGTTTGGCTTGCTGATTGGTAAACCCATCGGCGTTTTTGGTGCGTCCTGGTTGTTGATCCGCTTGACCGATGCGCAGTTGCCCGATCAATGTCGCTGGAGTCAGTTTTTTGGGGTCTGCGTATTGTGTGGGGTGGGCTTTACCATGAGCCTGTTCATTGGTTCGCTGGCGTTTGAAGGGGCTGATGCGGCGTATGAAGTCCAGGTCAAAATCGGCGTCCTGCTGGGGTCATTGCTCAGTGGAGCGGCCGGTGTCGCGCTGCTGTTGGCAAGCCGCAAAGCAGTCTGACCCAACTGCGGGGTCGGACAGCTTGTTTCGTTCGGTTGAGGCACGTCAGTGGCCTGTAAGTGCCAGGATTCACATTTACGCCTTGCATTTTTAACAAGAGGAGACCTACCCATGAGTTCACCATCAACCGCCGTTGAATCCACATTGGTTGAAAACCGTGTTTTCCCGCCGAGCGAGGCGACCGTCAAGGCCGCGCGCATTTCCGGCATGGACGGCTACAACGCGCTGTGCGCCGAAGCCGAGAAAGATTTTGAAGGCTTCTGGGCTCGCCTGGCACGCGAAAACGTGGTCTGGACCAAACCTTTCACCAAAACCCTCGACGAGTCCAATGCACCGTTTTACAAATGGTTTGAAGACGGTGAACTCAACGCTTCGGCCAATTGCCTGGACAAGCACATGGGCACGCCGGTGGAGAATAAAACAGCCGTCATTTTTGAAGCCGACGACGGTGTCGTCACCAAGACCAGCTACAAGGAGTTGCTGGCCCGCGTCAGCCAGTTTGCCAACGCACTCAAGGCCCATGGCATCAACAAGGGCGACCGCGTCCTGATCTACATGCCGATGTCACTCGAAGGTGTGATTGCCATGCAGGCCTGCGCCCGCATTGGTGCCATCCACAGCGTGGTGTTTGGCGGCTTTTCGGCCAAGGCGCTGCAAGAACGCATCATGGATGCCGGTGCGGTGGCCGTGGTCACGGCCAACTACCAGAAGCGCGGCGGCAAAGAGCTGCCCTTGAAATCGATTGTGGACGAAGGTTTGGGTCTGGGCGGCTGCGAGTCGATCAAGACGGTCTTTGTGTACCAGCGCGCCACCACCGCCTGCAATATGGTGGCCGGGCGCGACGTCACGTTCACCGATGCATTGGCCGGGCAAAGCACCGAATGCGCGCCGGTGGCGGTGGGTGCCGAGCATCCCTTGTTCATTCTTTTCACCTCGGGTTCCACGGGCAAACCCAAGGGTGTGCAGCATTCCACCGGCGGCTTCTTGCTGTGGGCCAAGCTGACGATGGACTGGGTGTTTGACCTGCAGCCGTCCGATGTGTTCTGGTGCACCGCCGACATCGGCTGGATCACCGGCCACTCCTACGTGGCCTATGGGCCGCTGGCAGCAGGCGCCACGCAAATCATATTTGAAGGCATCCCGACCTACCCGAATGCCGGTCGCTTCTGGCAGATGATCGAGCGCCACAAGTGCAGCATTTTTTACACCGCGCCGACTGCCATCCGTGCGCTGATCAAGTCGGCCGAGTCCGATGCAAAAGTTCACCCTGATCGCTCGGATCTGTCGAGCCTGCGCATCCTGGGCACGGTCGGCGAACCGATCAACCCCGAAGCCTGGATGTGGTACTACAAACACGTCGGCCGTGAGCGTTGCCCGATTGTGGACACCTTCTGGCAGACCGAGTCCGGCGGCCACATGATTTCGCCGCTACCCGGTGCCACGCCACTGGTTCCGGGCAGCTGCACCTTGCCACTGCCGGGCATCATGGCGGCCATCGTGGACGAAGCGGGTCACGATGTGCCCAATGGATCGGGCGGCTTGTTGGTCGTCAAGCGCCCCTGGCCGTCGATGATTCGCACCATCTGGAATGATCCGGAGCGCTTCAAGAAAGGCTATTTCCCGGATGAGCTGGGTGGCACGGTTTATCTGGCGGGGGACGGCGCGGTGCGCAGTGTCGATCGTGGTTACTTCCGCATCACCGGCCGCATCGACGACGTGCTCAACGTCTCAGGGCACCGCATGGGCACGATGGAAATCGAGTCGGCGCTGGTTGCCAAGACCGATCTGGTGGCCGAAGCTGCCGTGGTCGGGCGCCCGGACGATATGACCGGTGAGGCGATTTGCGCCTTTGTGGTGCTCAAGCGTCCGGTGCCCACCGGTGACGAAGCCAAAGCCATTGCCAAGGAACTACGCGACTGGGTGGCCAAAGAAATTGGCCCGATTGCCAAACCCAAGGACATCCGCTTTGGCGAGAACCTGCCCAAGACCCGTTCCGGCAAGATCATGCGCCGCCTGCTGCGCTCATTGGCCAAGGGCGAGACCATCACCCAGGACACCTCCACGCTGGAGAATCCGGCGATTCTGGATCAGTTGGGGCAGACTTACTGAGGATGACTTGTTGCTATGTTATTTGCAGCTACTTGCGCCCGTACTACGGGGGCTACAGACTGAAATGGCATAAATCATCCTGCTGACAAAAGCCCGCTTTGCGGGCTTTTGTTTTGGCAGCGTGGCGCGCCATGTTGCGTTTGATTGAAGCTTGGCTAGACGTGGTGGCGAGTTTCCCGTTTGTCCGGGTTTTACTACGCTGTTGGCCGAAGAGAACCTGTAAACCCAATTGGGGCGCG
The DNA here is from genome assembly GCF_000013605.1 of Rhodoferax ferrireducens T118. Classification (NCBI taxonomy): domain Bacteria; kingdom Pseudomonadati; phylum Pseudomonadota; class Betaproteobacteria; order Burkholderiales; family Comamonadaceae; genus Rhodoferax; species Rhodoferax ferrireducens. Next base: position 2,841,623 of record NC_007908.1, on the reverse strand, counting down.
ACCCTATAGGAGCCGATCCACTAGTGCCGGGCGGCTACCCACGCCATCATGAAGACAGACGTTCCACGGACCGATTCTTTGACAACCAACAAATCATTGCACCTCTTAATACTGTATTTTTATTCCCATGCTTCTTTTTTAAAGCGGCTTGGGGCGGACTCGATGACAAACTTAACGTTGAAAGCGTCGGTGATGTTGTTGCCGTTCGCTGCTTTGGTGAGTGTGGCCGCTTATGCGCAGCCCCCCGATCGCACCCCCTTAAGGGCGGTTTCGGTGGCAGAACTCAAGGCGAACTACCTTGAATGTGAGCAACTGGCATCGAGCGCCCTCTTGGATTTCAGCGCGGCCGTCGAATGCTCCATGGTTTCGGAGGAGCTTCTCAACCGCGGTTTTGGTGGCAGCTTCAAGCAGCTGCTGGAGTGGTGGCGTAGCGCCCGGAACAATTGCACGCTGGATGCTGGCTGTAAAACACCATGATCGATATTCGGAAACGAGTCGGCCATGATATTTAGCTCGATGATCAGGCCGGCCGAGCAACCGTGGTTGTGCGATTGCCCACGCTGCATAACCGCCGCTCAATCATTCCGCCGCGAATTGCAATATCAATGTTGGACATGACCTGACCGCATGAGTGTTACATCGGTTGGGCCAACAGCCTAGTCAAACCAGTTTGTCCCGCAATTTCCACAGTTTGTCCACAGCTTTTAAAGGGCTTGTGCCCAGCTTTTCATTCGACGTTGGCCTGGCGCTGGCGTAGTATCGACGGCTCAAAGGAAAACCTCACCCCCATGTCTGCTGTACTTTCTGCTGTGCCTTTTGACTACGGTCAAGACGCCCAAGTCGCGCAATTGCGCATTCCCCCGCACTCCATCGAAGCCGAGTCCAGCGTTCTGGGCGGGCTGCTGCTCGACAACGGCGCTTGGGACCGTGTCAACGACCTGTTGACCGAGGGTGATTTTTACCGTTACGAGCACCGCATGGTGTTTATCGCGCTGGGCGCCTTGATCAACGCAACCAAACCGGCCGACGTGATCACGGTGTTCGAGCAGTTGCAAAACCAGGGCAAGGCCGAAGAAATCGGTGGCCTGGCTTACCTCAACTCGCTGGCCCAGTATGTGCCCAGTGCGGGCAACATCCGCCGCTACGCCGAGATCGTGCGGGAACGCTCGATTCTGCGCAAGCTGGTGGCCGCCAGCGATGAAATCTCCACCAACGCCTTTAACCCCAAAGGTCGGGCCGTGGCCGCGATTCTGGACGAGGCCGAGCAAAAAATCTTCAACATCGGCGAAGAGGGCGCGCGCACGCGCCAGGGTTTTCAGGCCATGGACTCGCTGGTGGTGGCGCTCTTGGACCGGGTGCAGGAGATGGCCGACAACCCCAACGATGTCACCGGGGTGCCAACCGGCTTTTACGACCTGGACCGCATGACGGCTGGTTTTCAAGCGGGCGATCTGGTGGTGCTGGCGGCGCGGCCGTCCATGGGCAAAACGGCGCTGGCGATCAACATCGCCGAGCACGTGGCACTCAACGAAGGCCTGCCGGTGGCCGTGTTCTCGATGGAAATGGGCGCCGCGCAATTGGCGGTGCGTATTGTGGGCTCGATCGGGCGTATCAATCAGGGCCACTTGCGCACCGGCAAGCTGACGGACGAGGAATGGCCGCGTCTGACCGAGGCGATCGAGAAGCTGCGCACCATTTCCCTGCACATCGACGAAACGGCGGGCTTGACCTCCAGCGAACTGCGCGCCAACGCACGGCGCCTGTCGCGCCAGTGCGGCAAGCTCGGTCTGATCGTGGTCGATTATTTGCAACTGATGAGTGGCTCCAACAGCGATGGCGAAAACCGCGCCACCGAGCTGGGCGAGATTTCGCGGGGCCTGAAAATGCTGGCCAAAGAGTTGCAATGCCCGGTGATTGCCTTGTCTCAGCTCAACCGCAGCGTCGAAACGCGGCCCGACAAACGCCCGATGATGAGTGACTTGCGCGAGTCCGGCGCCATTGAGCAGGACGCCGACATCATCATGTTCATTTACCGCGACGAGTACTACACCAAGGACGCCTGCAAAGAGCCGGGCGTGGCCGAGATCATCATTGCCAAGCAGCGTAACGGCCCCACCGGCGTGGTCAAGCTGGCCTTCCTGAACACCATCACCAAGTTTGAGTCGCTGGCGTCTGGAGGGAGTGGCGATTTTTAAGCCTGCAGCAATAGGGTCACGTCCGCGCTGGCAGCGCTGGATCTGGTTGGTCTGCGGCGCCATCTTTTTGGCCATCGGTGTCATCGGCATCGTGTTGCCCGTGTTGCCGACCACCCCGTTTGTTCTGCTGGCGGCGTATTGCATATCCCGTGGCAGTCAGCGTTATGAGCAGTGGTTGCTGACGCATCACCGCTTTGGCCCGATGGTGCGAGACTGGCGCGCCAACCGCGCTGTGCCTTTGCGTGCCAAGCAGTTTGCCTTGGTCATGATGATCCTGAGTTCGGCGCTCGCGTGGTGGATGATGCCTGTGCAGGTGCGCTGGATCCCAGGGATTTTCTGCACCGGGGTTGCAGCCTGGTTGTGGAGCCTGCCAACGTCGCGCGAGCCCAGCTAATGAAGTGAGGTGCGGTGATTGCGTCTGCTGAGGGCGAGCCCCGCGAGCCCCAGCCCGAGCAACGCCAGGCTGCCGGGTTCGGGCACGGCCTGAACGGCGTGCAGGAATCCGCGAATCTCGCCGCCCGGGAACTGGGTCGTGTGGATGTTGAAGTAGGCGCTGTCGGCGAACATGCCGGCGAACAGCGCCGCCTCGGCCTGGCTGATACCCCCTTGCGCTGTAATGAAGGTGGGGTTGTAGGAGCCTGCATCGGTCATGTCAAACAGGTGGCTGTAGCTGCCGGCGGTGACCCCCAATGGGAATCCGGTGAAGGTCGGCGTTGTGGTAGCCACGCCGGCGGCGCCGCTGTCCGGGATGGCCGTGCAGCAGTGAATATGGGACGCGGTGGTGGTGCCGACGAGCCCCGAGAAGGTGGCTGAGACGTCCATGGTGTGCAGCGCCGCGTCAATGATGACGGTTGCGTTGCCGGTCCCCGGCGATGCATTCGGGACCGCCTCGCTCGGTCCGTCCAGGATGGCGGTGAAGGTCACCGGGGAGGCCTGGGACGCCGGGGCGCCGAAAATCGCCGCGGCGACGGCAAAAATCGTCAGAAACTTTTTCATGGCTGATCTCCTTGGTGTCGGGGTGTACGGCCAGAATTGACACGCCCTTGAGGACATTGACACAAGCAAATTTCACACCAAGGCAGGCCCCTTGTGGCCGCAAGCCAAGCTGGACGGGCCTCGCCGGGCTTTGGGCCGTCAAATGCCGACTGGCCCCAATGGCAGTGTGTAAGCCAATGCGACAAAATGTTTTGGGTTTATGACGTGTATTGACTCTTAATACCATCTATATACCATCCGTGTGGATGGTGCTAAGATGGTCCCATGAATCAAAACACCACACCCCTTGCGGTCAAGCCCAAGCTGGCGGACTCGGAGAAGATCACCATCAACCTCGGGTTTGTCGACTTGGGGCACGTTGACCTGATGGTTGCCGAGGGTTTTTACAGCAACCGGACCGACTTCATCCGCACCGCCATCCGCAATCAGCTCGGGACCCACTCGGAAGCGGTGCGGCAGGTGGTGGCGCGCAAGATGCTGGTGCTGGGTTTGCAGCATTTCAGTGCCGATGACCTGCGCGCGCTGCAGGCGGCCAGGCAGACGCTGCAGATTCGCGTGCTCGGGCTGGTGACGATCGCGCCTGACGTGACGCCTGAGCTGGCCCTGGCCACCATCGACTCGCTGGAAGTTCTGGGCGCGCTGCAGGCCAGCCCGGCGGTGAAGGCTGCGCTGGCCAATCGCCGGCGCTGATCTTCCCCTTGAAGCCCTCGCCACTCCAACCCAAGAAAGTTTGCATGAACAAGACCCTTCAGGAACTGATGCGCACCGCCACACAATTAACGCAGTCGGGCCGCTTGAATGAAGCGACCCAGGCCATCCAAAGTGCGTTGCGTGGCACGGCCGCCGTGAGTGTTGCGCCCGGTCCCGTCAACCCGTGGGCGGATGCCGGGTCTTACCTGCTCCCCGGCGCCGCGATGCAGATGCCGTCACCGTGGATGCTGGATGGCCGTGCGTCCAAGGTGGATGCGCGCAAGCCGGGCGCCCCCGATGCCGGCGGCGGCCAGTTCATCAGCGGCACACACACCCATGCGGCGTTGACGTGCCACTTCAAGCTCTACATACCGCCGGGTCGTGCCGGCAAAGCAATGCCGCTGGTGGTGATGCTGCACGGCTGCACCCAGGACCCGGATGATTTTGCCGCGGGCACCGCCATGAATGAGCGCGCCCGCGAGCAGGGCTTCTTCGTGCTGTACCCGCAGCAGTCCCCGGACCTTAACCCGTCACGCTGCTGGAACTGGTTCGAGCACAAGCACCAGGAGCGCGGACGGGGTGAACCGGCCCTGATCGCCAGCCTGACGCAGGCGGTGATCCAACAGCACGGCATTGATACGCGTCGCGTTTATATCGCCGGTTTGTCGGCCGGTGGTGCGATGGCCGTCATCGTCGCGGCGGCCTACCCGGAGCTGTTTGCGGCCGTCGGCGTTCACTCGGGCCTGCCCAGTGGCGCCGCGAGCAATGTGGCGGAGGCGCTGATGGTGATGAAGAGCGGCCAGGTTGGCATCGTCGAGCGGGCCTGGGGCGGCCGTGCCGACGCGGCCGCGAAAGCGCTGCTAGAGCCGCCGATGCCCATACCCACCATCGTGTTTCACGGTGACCAGGACCAGACTGTGCATCCGCGCAATGGCGAGCAGGTGATTGCCGCTGCCTTGGGTGCTGCCGCCGGTGCGCAGGACTCGCATGCGCGCCCCTCAGGCAATGCGAGGGTGGAGCAGGGTGTCTCGGCCCAGGGGCGGCGCTACACACGTTCCACCCAGCATGGCGACCAGGGCCAGGCTTTGACCGAGCACTGGCTGGTGCATGGGGCCGGGCACGCATGGTCGGGTGGCCACGCCAGTGGTTCGTACACGGATGCGAGCGGCCCCGATGCCACGCTTGAAATGCTGCGTTTCTTCTTTGACCACCCCAAGACGCGTGGCAATGTTTAAGACAAGTTCTCCGCTGGCCCTCGTGTTGTAAGCCGGTGTAGCTATCGAAATGGCAGAGGCATTGGCATGCCTTCGGGGTGAGAATTAAGCTTCAAAGGCATCGTTAATTCGAATAATTTGAATGATGTCGTCAAAGTGAGGGGGTGTCAGCCGCCCTGGATGCACCTAAAGTACGGGTCATTCAAGGAGTACTTGCTATGTTGACAGTTCGCAAATCGCAGGAACGCGGCTTCGCCGACCACGGCTGGCTCAAGTCCTTTCACAGTTTCTCTTTTGCCGGTTATTACGATCCGCAGCATATGGGCTGGGGCAATTTGCGCGTGATCAATGAAGACTGGATCGCGGCCGGCAAGGGCTTTGGCACCCATGGCCATCGCGACATGGAGATCGTCACCTACGTGCTGAGCGGCTCGCTGGCGCACCAGGACAGCATGGGCAACATCAAGGCGATCCCGCCCGGCGACGTGCAGCGCATGAGCGCCGGCACCGGCGTGCAGCACAGCGAGTTCAACCACGCGCCCAACGCCACCACCCATTTGCTGCAAATCTGGATTGAGCCCAATGTGACGGGTGTGGTGCCCAGCTACGAGCAAAAGACCTTTCTTGATACCGAAAAGCAGGGCCAGTTGCGCCTGGTCGCGTCGCCCGACGGTGCCCAGGGCTCGGTCACGATTCATGCCGATGCGCGCCTGTACGCGGGCTTGTTGGACGGCAACCAGTCCGCCCAACTCACGCTGGCGCCGAATCGAAAGAGTTACGTGCATTTGGTGCGCGGTGAACTCGACGTCAATGGCCAATGCTTGACTGCCGGTGACGCGGCCTTGCTGGCCGACGAAATCCAGGTCAATCTGACACACGGCAAAGACGCTGAAGTGCTGGTTTTTGACCTGATTGCCTGATTTTCTTGATTCTTTCTTCCATTTCTTAACTCTTAAAAGGACTTCCCCATGCGCACATCCCTTCAAAACCCGCTGACTCTGATTGGTCGCCTGCTGCTCGCCCTGCTGTTCTTGCCGGCGGGCATCTCCAAGATCGCGGGCTTTGCCGGCACCGTCGGCTACATCGGCTCCAAAGGCCTGCCGATGCCCGCACTGGGCGCCGTCATCGCCATCATCGTGGAGGTTGGCGGCTCGCTGGCCTTGATCAGTGGTTTGGGAACCCGCTTTGCGGCGCTGGCATTGGCGGCGTTCACGCTGGTTGCCACGTTCTTCTTTCACAACTTCTGGGGCGTGCCGGTTGACCAGGCGATGATGCAGCAACTGATGTTCTACAAGAACATCGCGGTGGTCGGCGGCCTGCTGCTGCTGGCGGCCCATGGCGCGGGTGCCTGGAGCCTGGACGCCAGGCGTCAAGATTGAGTTGACCAACCGGTCCCACACGGCTCATCACATTTTTGATCACGGAGGTCTGCGCCGCAGACCTCGTTCTTTCGCACCTCATCAAGGAAATTCCAAATGGCAAAAGTAGCAGTAGTTTTTCACTCGGGTTATGGTCATACCCTGCGCATGGCGCAAGCGGTCGCGGACGGCGCGGGCGCCGAGCTGGTCCCGATTGATGCCGAAGGCAATCTGACGGACGCGGGTTGGGCCACGCTCAATGCCGCCGATGGGATCATCATGGGCAGCCCCACCTACATGGGCAGCGTGAGCTGGCAGTTCAAGAAGTTTGCCGACGCCTCCAGCAAGCCCTGGTACAGCCAGGCCTGGAAAGACAAGGTGTTTGCCGGCTTCACCAACAGCGCCACCATCAATGGCGACAAGCACTCAACCCTGCATTACCTGTTCACCCTGGCGATGCAGCACAGCGGCATCTGGGCGGGCACCGGCATGTTGCCAAACAACGCCAAGGCGGCGCAACGCAACGACGTCAACTATCTGGGTTCTTCGGCCGGTGCCATGGCACAGTCGCCGTCGGACGCATCGCCTGCAGAAATGCCGCAAGGCGACCTCGACACCGCCAAATTGTTTGGCAAGCGCGTCGCTGAGGTGGCAGCGAAGTTCAGTGCCTGATGCGAACCGGCCGCGTCGCTGTGGCTCCTTGCAGCGACATCGGCGCGGCCGTTCGTGATTGGCCTGGCTATATAAGACTTTTAGGCCTCTAGCCCCCGTATTGCTTACGTATATAGCTATAGTTTCTATAGCGAGTTGAGCGTCTGCTGCTGTTTCTCGGTCCAGTCGATCAACTCGAATTTGCCCTTGCCCGGTGCTGCGATGTGTTTCAGCAGGAGCCGGTAGGTATCGAGGTCAAACGCCAGCGTGCTGCGGCTGCCCAGGGCGTCCGTCAGTTCGGTTTCATCATGCACCGTGGCCAGGTGGCACCACTGATCAAAGATATGGATGTCCGTGCGCTCGCTGCGGGCGTTGTACTCGCGCAGGCCCACCTTGCCGGGATAGGGCCAGACCAGCAACTTTTGCTGCGCCAGCGCCAGTTGCAGGCGCAGGTGATGCCGTTCGGGACTTTCTTCGCCACAACAGACGCCCTGGCAGCGCCCAATCTGGTGTGCAAAACAGCGGCCCTTGCCGGACTCCAGGCCGAGCGCCTGCAGGCACAGACCCTGGCTGTCGGCGAGTTCGCGCAAACTGCTCAGGGCCTGATTCTTGGAGCGGTAGACGCCGTACATCTGCCCAAACTCCTGCGGCTGCAAGGCCTCACCGCGTACCAGGCTCAGCAGCGGCCGGGCCAAGGGGTCGTCCGCCAGCCGCCAGGCGCATAGCGTGCTTTCGCGGCGCAGCCGGCGGTTGTAGGCTGGCTGCCTTTCTTTCACCAGCCGGGCTTCGAGCAGCAGGGCGCCGATTTCACCGGCAGTCTCCAGCCACTCGATGCGCCGGATCTCCTGGGCCATGCGCATCTCACGCGGCGCCCGGCTGGCAGCCTGAAAATGCGCCAGCACCCGGCTGCGCAGCTTGATGCTCTTGCCGATGTACAGGGGCAGCGGCCCTTCACCATAAAAAATGTAAACCCCAACCGATTCGGGGATGTCAGCCACCCGGGTTTCCAACTGCGGTGGCAGCGTGGCGCTGCTTTGCAACAGCGCCAGTGCCTGTTGCCCGAGCAGCTCTGCGCCGTGCTCCTGCCGGGCAATCTGGAGCCAGGCTTGCATCACCTCCACATCGCCCATGGCGCGATGGCGCTCCAGCGTGCGGATGCCGTGGCGTTGCATGATGGCGTCCAGGCCGTGGCCCTTGTGTTGCGGGTACAGCAGGCGCGACAGGCGCACCGTGCACAGGGTCTTGACCCGCAGCGCCACGTCCAGGCGGGCCAGTTCGTTCAGCAAAAAACCGTGGTCAAAGCGCACGTTGTGGGCCACCAGCACGGCGCCGTCGAGCAGCGCCAGCAAGTGCTGCGCCACCGTCTCAAAGCCGGGGGCGCCGCGCACCATGGCGTTGCTGATGCCGGTCAGGTGCTGGATGAACGGGGAGATCGAGCAGCCCGGATTGACCAGCGTGCTCCAGCGCGCCACCTCTTGCCCGTTTTCAATGCGCACGGCGGCAATCTCGGTGATGCGGTCGTGCACCGGATTGCCACCGGTGGTCTCCAGGTCAAGTAAAACGTAGCAGGGCAGCATGGCTCAACAAAACATCAGCGCCAGCCAGGCCGGGTCGTCGAGCACATTGAGCAGCACAAAGCCGCCCACGCGGTAGAACCAGAGCTCGCCAAGCCGCAGGATGTCAGGCGATATCAAGGACATGGGTCCCAAAGTGCCCGTTGCGACGGTCGGCAAAGTAGTGTTCCAGTGTTTCCTTGACGGTCCTGAAGGCGATTTCGTCCCAGGGAATTTCATGCTCGGCAAACAGCCGCGTTTCGATGGTCTCGAAACCGGGTACGAACACGTCGCTGAGCAGGCGCGCCAGGTAAAACACATGGACCTGTCCCACGCGGGGCACGTTCAGCAGCGAGAAGAAACCTTCCATGGCAAACTGCGCGCCCGATTCTTCCAGCGTTTCGCGCGCTGCGCCTTCGGCCACGGTTTCGTTCATTTCCATGAAGCCGGCGGGCAGCGTCCATTTGCCAAAGCGCGGCTCGATATTGCGTTTGCACAGCAAGACCTTGTCGCCCCAGTAGGGCACGGTCCCCACCACGTTGAGTGGGTTCTCGTAGTGAATGGTGCTGCACGCCGGGCACACCGCGCGCTCTTTGGTGTCGCCATCGTCCGGCAGCCGGTAAACCACGGCGGTGCCGCAGTTTTTGCAGTGTTTGATGGGGGTACGCAGCATGAATACAGTGTAATTTGAAAAAATTAAGTCTTCTTCGGCCGGGTAATGGCGGGTGCGATGGCTGAAGCCGGGCTTGCCGCCACCTTGCTGTGTTTGGCAATCAGAGCGCGCGCCGTCGTGAGCAACTGACGGCCGTCAAAGCCGCGCTGGTTCATGTCTTCGACCCACGCCACTTCAACGACAGCCGCTTTGCGTTTGAACTCTTGCGCCTCCAACGCCGGGATGGCGTAAATCGTATTTTTGTGCGCCAGCGCGGCCTGCCGACCGGCGGCGTCCCCGGCTTGTTGCACCCGGCCCAGCCAGCCTGAGGTCTGCAGGCCTGAATTGTTGTCGATGATTTTTCTCAAGTCAGGCGGCAGTGCCTGGTAGCTGGCCTTGTTCATCGCCAGCACAAAGGTGGCGGTGTAGAGCGCGCCACCGGCAGGGTCAAACTCGCTGTGGAAGCGGGTGAGTTCATGCACCTTGACCGAGGGCACCACTTCCCAGGGCAGCGCGGCGCCGTCGATGGTGCCTTTGGACAGCGCGTCAGGAATGGCCGGCAGCGGCATGCCTACCGGTATGGCGCCCAGATAGCCCAGCATTTTGGTGACCTGGCGGGTCGGGCCGCGCATTTTCAGGCCCTTGAGGTCGGCGGCCGTCTTGATTTGTTTGTCTTTGGTGTGGAAGACGCCAGGGCCATGCACCTGCAGCGCCAGCACTTGTGTGTCTTTGAACTCATCCAACGCCATGGTTTGCATGTACTCCCAGCAGGCCCTGGAGGTGGCCTCGGCATTGGTCATCATGAAGGGCAGCTCGAACACTTCGATCCGGGGGAAGCGGCCCGCCGTGTAGCCTGGGATGGTCCAGATAATGTCCACCACGCCGTCTTTGGCCTGGTCGTACAGCTGCGCCGGGCTGCCGCCCAGCTGCATCGCCGGGTAGGCCTCAAACTGGATGCGCCCACCTGATTCCTTGCTCACCTTGTCCATCCAGACTTTGTGCATGTTCTGCCACACGTTGGACTGCGGCGCCATGAAGGTGTGGAACTTGAGCGTGACGGTGGCGGCGGCCTGGCTGAAAGCGGGCGCAGTCAGTGCCAGGGCGGCGCTGGTTTTGAGCAGGGAGCGTCTTTGCATGATGGCGTGTTGAAGGTGTCAGGTGATGAATTTAACCAGCCACAGTGAGATGCCAGGAAAGAACAAAAGAAGGAGTGTACGCAACACATCGCTGACCAAAAATGGCAGCACGCCGCGGTAGCTTTCTGCGATCGGCACCCCGGGTGCCAGACTATTAACAACGTACACATTGAGCCCCACCGGTGGCGCCAGCAGGCCAAAGCCGACCGTCATCAGCACCATGATGCCAAACCAGATACCGACCGACTCGGGCGGCATGCCAAAGTCAAGCCCGATCACCAGCGGAAAGAAGATGGGAATGGTGAGCAAGAGCATCGACAGCTCGTCCATCACCGAGCCCAGCACCACATAAAACAGCAAGATGCTTGACACCACCCACAAGGGCGACAAGCCCCAGCTTTGCACCACGGCGGCGAGCTGGTTGGGCACTTGGGTCAGCGCCAGCGCCGAATTCATCAAGTCGGCGCCCAGAAAGATCAGGAAGATCATGGCCGAGCCCTGCGCCGTGGCGTAAAAGCAGTATTTGAGCTTGACGAAATTGAGTTCGCCCTTGAGCAGCGCGACCCCCAATGTGGCCGCCGCGCCCACGGCGGCGCCCTCGGTGGGGGTGAACCAGCCGCCGTAAATGCCGCCAAAAACGGCCAAAAATACCAGCGCGATCGGCACGACGCCGCGCAGTGCCTGCGTCGCGAGGGGGTTGCTGCGATCTCCCTGGGACGGGTTGAGGGGCGTGTCATTGTCGGGTGCATGGCCCGGCACCAGGCGTACATAGACAGCAATGGCGATCATGTAACCCAGCATGGCGATGATTCCAGGGACAAAAGCCGCCGCAAACAGCTTGGCAATGTTTTGCTCGGCCAAAATGGCATAGATCACCAGCGGCACCGAGGGCGGTATCAAAATGCCCAGCGTGCCGCCGGCCGCCAGCGTGCCGGTGGCGAGCCGGCCGGAGTAGCCGTGGCGCGTCAGCTCGGGCAGCGCCACCGAAGTGATGGTGGCTGCCGTGGCCACCGACGAGCCACAAATGGCCCCAAAAGCCGCACTGGCCAGCACCGTCGCCATCGCCAGGCCACCCTTGAAGCGCGACATTACGGCACTGGCGAAGCCAAACAACGCTTTCGAGATGCCGCCCTGGGTGGCGAAATGGCCCATCAAAATGAACAGGGGAATGACCGACAGCTCGTAGTTGGCCAAGCGGGCAAAAGCCAGGCTGTTGAGAAAGTTGCTGAACGGTCCCCAGCCCGCCTGCAGGACGTAGCCCACTGCGCCGGCCACAAACATGGCCACCGCAATCGGCACCCGCAGCCCCATCAGAGCGAGCATCAGGGCAATGATCATCAGGCTGAGCAGCAACGGACTCATACCTGTCCCTCAGAGCGCATGGTGCCGCCGCCGAAACCCTGCACCAGGGCAATCAGTGCAGTCAAAGCCATCGGCGGCACCATGCTGGCGTACACCAGCCACTCGGGAAAGTCCAGCAGCATGGTGCCGGAATGGGACTGCAGGGCGTTGAGCGCGCCCACGCCGGTGCGCCAGGCCAGTAGCGCCATCACACCTGCCAGCAGCAGCGCGCCCAAGCGGTCCAGCAGGAGCGTGGTTTTAATGCTGGCTTTGGCGGTGAAAAAATCGACCGCGATGTTGCCGCGCTGCCATTGGCACCAGGGCAGGAACAAGGCCAGCGCTGCGCCGCTGGCCACGCCCGTCAACTCAAAGTCACCGGCCAGGGTGAGGCCCAGCGTGTTGCGCCCGATCAGACTGGCGCAGGTCAGCAGGGTGATCGCGGTGAGCAGGCTGCCGCCCAGGATGGCGCACAACCTGGCCAGCGATGCAAGAAGGCGCAAATGGGTTTTCCGCGGGGTTGGGGCTCTATTCGACCGTGAGTGTGATGGCGCTCAGGCCGGTGACGCCGCCATGGAGCGTGTCGCCCGCCACCACGGCGCCGACACCCTCGGGCGTGCCGGTGTAGATCAGGTCGCCCGGCTGCAGCGCCCAGGCGGCAGACAGGTGTTCAATGACCTCGGCGATGCTCCAGATCAGCTTGGCCACCTGGCTGCGTTGGCGATCCTGGCCATTGACCTGCAGGAAAATTTCAGCCTGGGCGATGTCGCCGGCCGCTGCTGCCGGGGTGATGGGACCAATCGGCGCTGAGGCATCAAAGCCCTTGCCGATGCACCAGGGGCGGCCCTGTTTTTTCATCTCGTTTTGCAGGTCGCGCCGCGTCATGTCCAGACCCACGGCGTAGCCAAAGATGTGCTGATGGGCGTCGGCCGCCCGGATGTTTTTGCCACCCGTGCCAATCGCCACGACCAGTTCGATTTCGTGGTGCAGATTCTGGGTCAGGCTGGGGTAGGGCAGGCGGGCCGTCTCGCCCGCGTTGACGACCAGCACCGCGTCAGCCGGTTTCATGAAAAAGAAGGGTGGCTCACGGCCGGTAAAGCCCATCTCTTTGGCGTGATCTTCGTAGTTGCGCCCGACGCAATAAATGCGGTGCACCGGAAAGCGCGCGTCGCTCCCGACAACGGGGACGGACACGACGGGGGCTGGATTAAAAACGTAAGGCATGGTGTTTGTCTTTCTGTCAGGAGGTCATCAGATTCAGGCCGATTTGGCCACCAACTCGAAGTGCTCGACGCTCGGCGCGCCGGCAAAGAACGGCCCGACAATCGCGCGCCACTCGGCAAAGGCGGGCGACTGGCGAAAACCCACCGTATGGTCCTCCAGCGTGTCCCAGAAGACTTGGAGAACATAGCGCTCGGCGTTTTCAATACCCCGGTTGACCTTGTAGCCCTGAAACCCTTTGGCCTCATGGATGACGGTTTTCAAACCGCGCTGGATGGCTTCTTCAAAAGCGGCGTTCTGACCAGGGTGAATGCGGATGTCGGCGAGTTCGAGGATCATGAAAGTCTCCGTTGTTGTGTTCGGTATTGACAGGCAGCGAAGTTTAACGTTAGACCCTCGGCCACTCGACGCCTTTGGCCCTGCGGTATGCTGCGACCCCATGCAAACACAAAACTTTATCCCCGGCAAAGATGCCTCTCTTGAATCCACCATCAATAACCATCAAACCAGGCTGCAGGCGCTTGGTTTTCATATTGAGGAGCGCTCCTGGCTGAATCCGGTGGACGGCATCTGGTCGGTGCATATTCGCGACCGCGATTGCCCGCTCATGTTCACCAACGGCAAAGGCGCCACCCGGCTGGCCTGTCTGGCCAGCGCCCTGGGCGAATTTTTTGAGCGGCTCTCAACCAATTATTTCTGGACGCATTACTACCTGGGCCCCGATATTGCCAACCGGCCCTATGTGCATTACCCACAGGAGCGCTGGTTTGCACCCGGTGAAGACGGCAGTTGGCCCCCTGAGTTGCTCAACGCTGATTTGCATCGGTTTTACAACCCCGAAGGCGGTATTGAAGCCAGCAGCCTGGTGGAGTTCAACTCCGGCAATGCCGAGCGCGGCATTTGCGCCATTCCCTATGTGCGCCAGCGCGACGGCGCGGTGACCTACTTCCCGGTCAATGTGATTGGCAATTTGTACGTCAGCAACGGCATGTCGGCCGGCAACACGCAGGCGGAGGCGCGCACGCAAGCCTTGTCGGAGATATTTGAGCGCCACGTCAAGGCCCGCATCATCAGCGAAGGCATTTGCCTGCCCGATGTGCCGCAGGCCGTGATTGCACGTTATCCGCGCATTGCGGCTGGTATTGCGGCACTGCGCGCAGCCGGCTTTGGCATTCTGGTCAAAGATGCCTCGCTGGGCGGCCAATACCCGGTGATGAATGTGACGCTGTTGCACCCCGAAGACCAGGGTTGCTTTGCCAGTTTTGGCGCCCACCCGCGCTTTGAGATTGCGCTGGAGCGTGCGTTGACCGAGCTGCTGCAGGGCCGTGCGCTGGATTCGTTGGCAGGCTTTCCGGCACCGGGCTTTGATCTGGAAGAGGTTGGCAGCTCCACCAACATCGAAATCCATTTCGTCGATTCCAGCGGTGTGATTCACTGGAAATTTTTGGGCGACGAGCCGGATCACGCGTTTGTCGACTGGAACTTCAGCAACACCACGGCCGAGGATTACGCCTGGGCGGTGGATCGCATTCACAAGGACGGGCGCGACATCTACATTGCCGACTTCACCCACCTGGGCGTCTATGCCTGCCGCATTCTGGTGCCGGGCATGTCCGAGATTTATCCGGTCGATGACCTGGCGTTTGAGAACAACAGCGTGGGCAACAGCATCCGCGAGGCGATTTTGAATCTGCCCGATCTCGACGACGAAGAATGTTCAGACCTGCTCGATACGCTCAACGAGTCGGCGCTGGCCGATCAGCGCCCGGTGGCCGGCGTGATCGGGCTGGCCGCCGATGCCGGCTCTTTCTGGAGCGACTTGCGCGTGGGCGAGCTCAAGACCCTGCTGGCGCTGGCCATTGGTGATGAAGCGGCCACGCTGGAGGGCTGCGACTGGATCAAGCACTTTGCGCAGCTCAACCCGCAACGGCGCGCGGTTTACGCCTGCATCGAGAGCATCATCAATCTGGCCGAGATGGGTGACAGTGGACCGTATATGGACGCCTTGCGCCAGTTGTACGGTGCCGGGGCCGTGGCGCAGGCGCACGCGCTCATCATGCAGACCGACCGTTTCATGGGTTTGAATGCGCCGGGCCTGGCGCTTGATGGTTGTGAAATGCACCACAAGTTGTTGGCGGCTTATGACAAGGTGCGTGCCAGCCATGCGTGAGGGCAGCCGGGCGCGGCCAGGCCTGAAAAACGACTGAGTCAGACGTGAATTTGCCTCCCGACTGGCTGATGCCCCGTTGGCCCGCTCCCGGCAAGGTGCATGCGGTGTGCAGCACGCGTGCCGGTGGCCAGTCGGTGGCACCGTATGACGCGTTCAATCTGGGTGATCACGTGGGCGACGACCCGCTGGCGGTTCAGGCCAATCGCCTCCAACTGGAACAGGCACTGGGCGCGCGGCCGGTTTTCTTGTCGCAGGTTCATGGTGCGCAGGTCGAACAGGTTTCAGTCGATACCGCACATGGCACTGTGGCCGATGGCTGCCTCACGGCTCAGCCCGGCGTGGCCTGCACCATCATGGTGGCCGATTGCCTGCCGGTGCTTTTGACCGACAAACGGGGCAGTCTGGTGGCGGCGGCGCATGCTGGCTGGCGTGGCTTGGCCGGGCAGGGCGGGCGCGGCATTCTGGAGCAGGTTATAGAGTCTTTCAGGGCTCTAGCCCCCGTGGATAAATCGTCTATAGCTACTGAAATAATAGCATGGTTGGGCCCCTGCATTGGACCGCAGGCGTTTGAGGTCGGCGATGAGGTGCGCGCGGCGTTTGTGGCGCAGAACGGGCAAGCGCGGGCCATGTTCAGGCCGCAGGGCGACGGCAAATGGCTGGCGGATCTGCAGGGCCTGGCCCGCTTGCGGCTGCGTGCCCTGGGTGTGACCGAAATCTACGGCAACGACGGCACAAGCCCATGGTGCACGGTCGGCCAAACGTCAAGGTTCTTTTCGCACCGGCGTGACCGCGTCAGTGGCCGCATGGCCGCCTGCATCTGGCTGGACTGACGCTTTTCCGGCCGTCATCTTGGCCAACTCTGCGGCCTCTCTGGCCTTGATGGCGCGGCGGCGGGACGGTGCGCCCATCAGGTAAACCACCAGAGCCACCGGAACCAGCCCATATAACACAAAGGTGATGAGCGCGCCCAACAGCGTGCCGTTTGAATTGGTGGCTTCTGCCACTGCCATCATGAGCGCAACATACAACCAGGCAAGGGGCACGATGTACATAAATGAGTAAGTTAGTATCGGATTGAAAAAAGTCAAGTTTTGGACGAGCCAGTCCCGGATACTAGAGCGTTTATAAGAACGCGAACCTGAGAGAGGACATCACATGACGCAGGATATTCCGGAAATTCTGGGGCAATCGGCCCAGCAATTTCAACAGGCTTTGGGTGAGGGTTGGCGTAACGCTTTCCAGTCGTTCCAGAACATGGATTTGGGTCAGGCAGCAAAGGGGTTGATCCCGCCGGGCAGCCCGCCGCCCAAGATCAGTTTTGCCCCCGAGAAACTGCAGGCGCTGCAACAGCAGTTCCTCCAGGAGGCGGCGACACTCTGGGGTCAAAGCCTGCACGGCACCACACAGCCCAAGGATCGGCGCTTTGCCGACAAGGCCTGGGAAAACAATCCGATGGCGGCTTTTTCGGCCGCGGCTTACCTGCTCAACACCCGCACCTTGATGGGACTGGCCGATGCCGTGCAGGCCGATGCCAAGACCCGGGCCCGCATCCGCTTCGCGGTTGAACAGTTGACCGCAGCGGCCGCGCCGAGCAACTTTTTGGCCTTCAATGCCGAGGCGCAGCAAAAGGCGATCGAGTCCCAGGGCGAGAGTATTGCCAAGGGCGTGACCAACCTGATCCATGACCTGCGCCAGGGCCATGTGTCCATGACCGATGAAAGCATTTTCGAAGTCGGTAAAAACGTTGCGACCACCGAGGGTGCGGTGGTGTTCGAGAACGACTTGTTCCAGCTGATCGAGTACAAGCCGCTGACTGACAAGGTGTATGAAAAGCCCTTCCTGCTGGTGCCGCCCTGCATCAACAAGTTTTATATCCTGGACCTGCAGCCGGATAACTCGCTGATCCGCTACGCCGTGGCGCAGGGCCACCGGACCTTTGTGGTGAGTTGGCGCAACCCGGACGCCTCGCTGGCGCACAAAACCTGGGATGACTACATTGACGATGCGGTGATCAAAGCCATCACGGTCACGCAGGACATCACCGGGGCCAAGAGCATCAACGCGCTGGGCTTTTGTGTTGGCGGCACCATGCTGGGCACGGCACTGGCGGTGCTGGCGGCGCGCGGCGAAAAGCCGGTTGCCAGTGCCACCTTTCTCACGTCCTTGCTCGATTTCAGCGACACCGGCATCCTGGATGTCTTTATCGACGAGGCGTTTGTCAAATACCGGGAACAGGAGATGGGCCAGGGCGGCTTGATGAAAGGGAAAGACCTGTCAAGCACCTTCAGTTTCTTGCGCCCCAACGACCTGGTGTGGAACTACGTGGTGGGCAACTACCTCAAGGGTGAAACCCCGCCGCCTTTTGACCTGCTGTACTGGAACAGTGATTCCACCAATCTGCCGGGGCCGTACTACGCCTGGTACTTGCGCAATACCTACCTGGAAAACAGGCTGGTCAAGCCCGGCCAAGCGGTGGTCTGCGGTGAAAAGGTCGATCTGGGACTGGTGGACATGCCGGTCTATATTTATGGCTCGCGCGAAGACCATATCGTGCCGATTGGCGGCGCCTACGCATCGACTCAGGTTTTGCCCGGTAAAAAGCGCTTCGTGATGGGGGCCTCCGGCCACATTGCGGGCGTGATCAACCCACCGGCCAAGAACAAACGCAGCCACTGGTTACGCTCTGACGGCAAGTTGCCCCAAGCGCACGCCGAATGGCTGGCTGGCGCCACTGAGCAAGCGGGCAGTTGGTGGACGGATTGGTCTCAGTGGTTAGTGAGCCATGCGGGCAAGCAGATTCCCGCGCCCAAGACATATGGCAAAGGCAAATACAGGGCCATCGAGGCGGCCCCCGGCCGCTACGTCAAGGCCAAGGCATAAATTTTCGTTTTTTTGTAATCGTTCTTTTCACACTTCAGGAGACAAATATGGAAGACATCGTGATTGTTTCGGCCGCACGCACGGCCGTGGGCAAATTTGGTGGCACCCTGGCCAAAACGCCAGCACCCGAGCTGGGTGCCGCCGTCATCAAAGCCTTGCTGGCGCGCACGGGCTTGAGCGCGGATCAGATTGGTGAAGTTATTTTGGGCCAGGTGCTGACGGCCGGTTCGGGTCAAAACCCGGCCCGCCAGGCGCTGATCAAGAGTGGCTTGCTGATTGAAACCCCGGCACTGACCGTGAACTGCGTCTGCGGCTCCGGCCTGAAGGCTGTGATGCTGGCCGCGCAAGCGGTGGCTTACGGCGACAGCGACATTGTGATTGCGGGCGGCCAGGAAAACATGAGCGCGTCACCCCATGTGTTGCTCGGCTCGCGGGACGGTCAGCGCATGGGCGACTGGAAGATGATCGACTCCATGATCGTCGACGGCTTGTGGGACGTCTACAACCAGGTCCACATGGGTATCACGGCTGAAAACGTCAACAAGAAATACGGCATCACGCGCGAAATGCAGGACGCGCTGGCATTGGGTAGCCAGCAAAAGGCCGCCGCTGCGCAAGACGCCGGCAAGTTCAAGGACGAAATCGTGCCGCTCAGCATTGCCCAGAAGAAGGGCGATGCGATTGTCTTTGACACCGACGAGTTCTTGAACCGCAAGACCAACGCGGCCGCTCTGGCCGGTCTGCGTCCCGCCTTTGACAAGGCCGGCAGCGTGACCGCCGGCAATGCCTCCGGCATCAACGACGGCGCCGCTGCCGTGATGGTGATGACGGCCAAGAAAGCCGCCGCCCTGGGGCTCAAACCACTGGGCCGCATTGCCAGCTTTGCCACCTCCGGTGTCGATCCGGCCCTGATGGGCATGGGCCCGGTGCCGGCGTCTCAAAAAGCGCTGGCGCGCGCGGGCTGGAAGGCCGCCGACCTTGACCTGATGGAAATCAACGAAGCGTTTGCAGCGCAGGCTTGTGCCGTCAATCAGCAAATGGGTTGGGACACCTCCAAACTCAACGTTAACGGCGGTGCGATTGCCATCGGGCACCCGGTGGGTGCGTCCGGTTGCCGTATTTTGGTCACGCTGTTGCATGAAATGCAGCGCCGCGACGCCAGGAAGGGCCTTGCTTCTCTGTGTATTGGCGGTGGCATGGGCGTGGCGCTGACGATCGAGCGTTAAGGGACAGCGCGGGCGCTGCTGGAGTCTGTGCCCGGTGCGGTGCTCGCGTTAGTGTTTTCCGCAATGCGACGGGCGGGATTAGTCGCTATAGTGTTTTGCAGTCGTACAAGTGGATTCGTTCAATCAAAGGAGAAAAAATATGAGTCAAAAAGTAGCCTATGTCACGGGGGGCATGGGAGGCATCGGTACCGCCATTTGCCAACGTTTGCACAAAGAGGGGTTCAAGGTCATTGCGGGCTGCGGCCCGACACGTGACCATGCGAAATGGCTGGCCGAACAGCAGGCACTGGGCTTTACGTTCCATGCCTCCGTCGGCAACGTCGGCAATTGGGTTTCCACCGTCGAAGCTTTTACCAAGGCCAAGGCTGAGCACGGCAGCATTGATGTGCTGGTGAACAACGCCGGCATCACGCGCGACCGCATGTTCGTCAAGATGACACGTGATGACTGGGATGCGGTGATTGAAACCAACTTGAATTCCATGTTCAACGTCACCAAGCAAGTGGTGGCCGACATGGTGGAAAAAGGCTGGGGCCGCATCATCAATATTTCGTCCGTCAATGGGGCCAAGGGCCAGGCCGGCCAGACCAACTATTCGGCCGCCAAGGCCGGCATGCACGGCTTCACCATGGCGCTGGCGCAAGAGCTGGCCACCAAGGGCGTCACAGTCAATACCGTGAGCCCGGGCTACATCGGGACCGACATGGTCAAGGCCATCCGTCAGGATGTGCTCGACAAGATCATTGCCACGGTACCGGTCAAGCGTCTGGGCGAGCCGAGCGAAATTGCCTCCATCATTGCCTGGATTGCCTCCGACGAGGGTGGCTACTCAACCGGCGCCGATTTCTCGGTGAACGGCGGTCTGCACATGGGCTGATGCGGCAGGGCTGATTTGGCTGCATCGTCACCCTGAGAGCATGTGTGCTCTCAGGGTGTTTTTTTGAGCTGTACCTGAAGGCGCCAGGTCCTGAGCGTCAATTTCCGGGCTGTCGCGCACCATGCGCTGCAACTGGGGCATGCAGGAGCCGCAATTGGTGCCGCATTTCAGTGTGGCCTGCAGCGAGCCCAGCCGCTCCTGCGCTGTTCCCTTGGTGTGGCGCAACTGCGCCTCAATCGCCACATCGGTCACATTAAAACAAGCACACACGGGCTTGCCGCGCGACACCACCTGCACCGGGGGCCTGGCGCCGGGCAGCAGCAGGGCGCGACCATACGATTGGGCTGGCAATTCGTCCTGCAGCAGCGTGCTGATCCAGCTTTGGGCGCGGGTGTCGCCGGCCAGCATGAAGGCTTCCAGCGTGGTGCATGCGTCAAGGTGTTGCAACAGCGCAGCGCGGCGCTGGCCGCGTTTCTTGTCGGCGTAGCGCAAAACGTAGGGGCTGTCCAGGTTGAGCAGGGACTCGATCTGGGCCAGCAGCGCGTCCGTCGGCGCCTCAAACGCGGTGGCCCGAAACAGCAGACCGCTGCGCTCCTGGCCGGCAGCATCCAGCGCCGTGTTGTTGCTGAAAGGCACGCAGCTCGCATAGTCAAACTGCAGCATCAATTGCTGCAGCTCATGGCGAGCCGACTGCAGGTGGCTGGCGGGCAGCCAGGCCATGGCCAGCAGGGACCAGGGCAGTTCCGCCTTCAGGACCTTGACCGCTGCGTGTTTGAACTCGGGTTGTTTGGAGTCGGGGCAAAAAGCCGAAGTGGTCAGGGCATTAACGCCGGCCAGCCGCTGGCCGGTGGTGCTGATGCCGCTCAGGAATTCTTCACCCCAGTGCATCGCCATGAAGACCTGGCTGAGCCCCAGCTCGGCACTGGCTTGCACCGGCACCAGAATCGAGCCGCGTTTGCTGGTGACGTGGACCAGATCACCCTCCGAGAGGAGTCGGCGCGCCATGTCTTGCGGATGCATTTGCAGGGCGGGCTCACGCACATGGCCGAACAAGCGCCCCAGCGTGCCGGTGCGGCTCATGCCGTGCCACTGGTCGCGCAGACGCCCGGTGCTGAGTGAAAACGGGTAGCGTGCTTCGCGCGGCTCGGCCACGGGCTGGTAGACCGTGTTGACAAAGCGGGCGCGGCCGTCGGGCGTGGGGAAGAGGCCGTCCTCGTACAGTCTTGCCTTACCTTGCGTGGCGCCCTCGGGCAGGGGCCACTGCTGGGGGGTGTGCTCCAGCAGGGCGTAGGACATGCCGGTGATGTCGAGGTCGCGACCGCGCGTGGATTCGCGGTGCTCGTTCCAGATCGATTCGGGTGAGGTGTAAGGGAAGAGGGTGTTTGCTTGCAGTCGTTGCGCAAAATCGACGACGATTTGCCAGTCGTGCCGCGTCTCGCCCGGGGGCGCCACTGCGGCGCGCACGCGGCTGATGCGGCGCTCGCTGTTGGTCACCGTGCCTTCTTTTTCGCCCCAGGTGGTGGCGGGCAGCAGCAGGTCCGCAAACGCACAGGTGGCGGTGCTGGCAAAGGCTTCCTGCACGACGACAAACTCGGCGCGCTGCAGGGCGCGGCGCACGGTGGCCTGGTCGGGCATGGATTGCGCGGGGTTGGTGCAGGCAATCCACAGGGCTTTGATTTCGCCATCGGCGGCGGCCTGGAACATCTCTACCGCCGTTTTGCCGGGTTTGGACGGCACGGACGGCAGGCCCCACAGCGCGGCAACTTCGGCGCGGTGCGCCGGGTTGTTCAAGTCGCGGTGGCTTGAGAGCAGATTGGCCATGCCACCGACTTCGCGTCCGCCCATGGCGTTGGGCTGGCCGGTGAGTGAGAACGGCCCGGCACCCCTCTTGCCCATCTGGCCGGTGGCCAGGTGCAGGTTGATCAGCGCGGCATTCTTGGCGGTGCCGCTGCTGGACTGGTTCAGGCCCTGGCAGTAGAGGCTGAGCGTGGGTGCGCGTGTGCCTTGGGTCGGGTCGTCGGCGTTGATCCCGGCAAACAGGCGCGCCGCCTGCAGCAAGTCCTCTTTGGAAATGCCGCAGGTCTGCGCCACCACGTCGGGTGTGTAGTCGCGCAGCGTGGCTTTGAGTGTGTCAAAGCCCTTGGTGTGGGCGGCCATATAGGCGGTATCGAGCCAGCCCTCCCACAACATGACGTGCAGCATGCCGTTGAACAGCATCACATCGGTGCCGGGCTGGATCGGCAAGAACAGGTCGGCAATTTCAGCCGTGTCGGTGCGACGCGGATCACACAGCACAATCTTCAGGTCCGGGCGCGCCTGGCGTGCGGCTTCGATGCGGCGAAACAAAACCGGGTGTGCGTAGGCCGGGTTGGCGCCGACGATAAAGATGGTGCCGGCGTGGTTGACGTCGTCGTAGCAGGCCGGCGGCGCGTCAGACCCCAGCGTCTGCTTGTAGCCCGTCACCGCGCTGCTCATGCACAGGCGCGAGTTGCTGTCGATGTTGTTGGTGCCGATCAACCCCTTGGCGAGTTTGTTGAAGACGTAATAGTCCTCGGTCAGCAACTGGCCGGAGATATAAAAACCCACCGCATCGGGGCCGTGCGTCTGGATGATTTTGGCGAATTTTTCGGCTGCCGTGTCCAGCGCGGCGTCCCAGCCGATGCGCTTGGGTTGCTGGCCACGCGTCAAACGCTGCATCGGGTGCAGCAGCCTGCTTTGTTGCGTGATGGCGGCGCTGGCCGTCAGGTGCAGCATGGCGCCTTTGGTGCAGAGCCGCCCGAAATTGGCCGGGTAATCCGGGTCGCCACGCACGCCGGTAATCTGGTCGCCGCTCGACTCGATGATCACCCCGCAGCCGACGCCGCAGTAGGGGCAGGTGGATTTGGTTTCTTTGAGCTGTTTCACTGGCGTTCACGCTCCTGGGTAGGCTTCTGTGGTTGCCGAAGTCACTGGGGTGGATGGCTCCGCGAATGTCCTCCGGCCTTCGGCCTCCTCCTTGACTTCGCTATGCCACCCACCCCAGGGTCTTCGGCGGCGGGCATGGCTGGTTGACAAGGCTTGCACGCCGACACGGTTCGCAAGATCAGGTCGCTGTGGCGCTCGGCGCAGCGGCGTAAAGGAGGAGGCCGAAGGCCGGGGGACAGCCGCGCAGCTGAGTGCCACGGCGACGTGAGCCACCTACTGACTGTCATGCAACCTCACCCACAGCCACAGACGCCAACTCATCCAAATCCAAATGCACCGCATCACCCTCCACCATGACGCTAAACCTCTGCACACAACCCGTGTCCGGCGCGTGCGCACAGCCACTGTCCAGGCCAATGGTCCAGTTGTGCAGGGGGCAGGCCACGCTGCTGCCAAACACAATGCCTTGCGACAGCGGACCTCCTTTGTGCGGGCAGCGGTCCAGCAGCGCAAACACCTCGTCTTGCGCATTGCGAAACACCGCCACGTCCGTGCCTTGCGGCCGTTTGACGCAACGCGATCCCAATACGGGAATGTCAGTCACTTGGCAGATTTCTTTCCAGTTGCTCATTGATGACTCCTTTTTGCTATTATTTAGATAGCTGTATAAGTAAATAACACGGGGGCCAGGGGCCAATTAGGCATAAATCTTTGGCAGGCGGACCGGCACGCCGCCGATTCCGGCTTGAGTTGGCGACGCGGCCAATACGCATCAGGACTCAGGCGGGGACAGCCAGTTTGTCGAACTGGCGCAGATCCACCTCGGCCCGGCTGTGCTCAAACCAGGGATCAGGCTCGCCATCCAGGCTGAACTGCAGCTTCGCCCACAAGGCCTGGCGGTTCTCGGCGTCTTCCAGAATCTTCTTCTTCACGTAGTCCATGCCGACGCGGTTGAGGTAATGCACGGTGCGTTCCAGGTACCAGCCTTCCTCGCGGTACAGCTGCATGAAGGCGCCGGTGTACTCCAGCACTTCCTGCGCCGTTTTGAGCTTGGTGAAGAACTGCGCCACCTCGGTCTTGATGCCGCCGTTGCCGCCAATGTGCATTTCCCAGCCGCTGTCGACCCCGATGATGCCGACGTCCTTGATGCCGGCCTCGGCGCAGTTGCGCGGGCAGCCGCTGACGGCGAACTTGACCTTGTGCGGGGCGTACATGCGCCACATGGCGCGTTCCAGGTCCTTGCCCATCTGTGTGCTGTCCTGCGTGCCCATGCGGCACCACTCCGAGCCGACGCAGGTTTTGACGGTGCGCAAGGCCTTGGCGTAGGCATGGCCGCTGGGCATGCCGATGTCCTTCCAGACGCTGACCAGGTCTTCCTTCTTCACGCCCAGCAGGTCAATGCGCTGGCCGCCGGTGACCTTGACGGTCGGGATCTTGTACTTGTCGACCGCGTCGGCAATGCGGCGCAGTTCGCTGGCCGTGGTCTCGCCGCCCCACATGCGCGGAATCACGCTGTAGGTGCCGTCCTTCTGGATGTTGGCGTGGCTGCGCTCATTGATGAAGCGGCTTTGCGGATCGTCCTTGGCCTCTTTGGGCCAGCTGCTGATCAGGTAGTAGTTGATGGCGGGACGGCAGGAGGCACAGCCATTGGGTGTTTTCCATTCCATGAAGTTGAAGACCTGGGCAATGCTCAGCAGCTTGTTGGCCACAATGGCGTCGCGCACTGCCTGGTGGCCGTGCTCGGTGCAAGCGCACATGGCTTTCATCTTCGGCGTGGCTGAGTAGTCACCTCCGGCGGTGAACATCAACAGCTGCTCAACCAGCCCCGTGCACGAACCACACGACGCGCTGGCCTTGGTGTGCTTGCGCACCTCGTCCAGCGTGAACAGGCCCTTTTCTTTGATGGCCTTGCAGATGGTGCCCTTGGTGACACCGTTGCAGCCACACACTTCGTCGCTGTCGGCCATGCTGGCGGCCTTGTTGTGGCCTTCAACACCGGCGTCGCCAATATTGCTTTCCCCAAACATCAGCTTGTCGCGGATGTCGGCGATTGAGCGGCCGTTGCGCAGCAACTTGAAGTACCAGCTGCCGTCCACCGTGTCGCCGTACAGGCAGGCACCCACCAGTTTGTCGTCCTTGATGACGAGCTTTTTGTAGACGCCCGCATAGGGGTCGCTCAGCACCAGTTCTTCGGTGCCGTCACCGCCCAGAAAGTCCCCGGCTGAAAACAGGTCGATGCCGGTGACCTTGAGTTTGGTCGAGGTCAGCGAGCCGACATAGCGGCCAATGCCGTACTGCGCCAGATGGTTGGCCGCCACCTTGGCTTGCTCGAACAGGGGCGCCACCAGACCGTAGGCGATGCCCCGGTGCGCCGCGCACTCACCGACCGAGTAAATGCGCGCGTCGGTGACGGTCTGCAGCGTGTCAGTCACCACAATGCCCTTGTTGCAGTGCAGGCGCATGGCTTCGGCCAGCTCGGTGTTGGGGCGGATGCCCACGGCCATCACCACCAGATCGGCGGCAGCTGAAGTGCCGTCCTTGAACTTGATGCTCTTGACGCGGCCATCGTCGCTTGCGACCAGTTCCTGCGTCTGCGCGCCAATCAGGAATTTCAGGCCCCGGTCCTCCAGTGATTTTTGCAGCATCTTGCCCGCGACGTTGTCGAGCTGGCGCTCCATCAGCGTCGGCATCACGTGCACCACGCTGACGTTCATGCCCCGGCGCATCAGGCCGTTGGCCGCTTCCAGCCCGAGCAGACCGCCGCCGATCACGACGGCATTCTTGTATTTGGTGGCCGCGTCGATCATGGCGTTGGTGTCGGCAATGTCGCGGTAGGCAATCACACCTTCCAGGTCCTTGCCGGGAACGGGCAGGATGAAAGGCTTGGAGCCGGTGGCCATCAACAGCCGGTCGTAGGGCACTTCGGTGACCTTGTTGTCAGCGTCGAGGGCACGTACCAGTCGCCTGGCGCGGTCCACCGCCACTACTTTTTTGCCGGCGTGCAGGGTGATGCCGTGGTCCGTGTACCAGTCCCATGAGTTGAGAACAATCTCGTCAATCGTTTGCTCGCCGGCCAGCACCGGCGACAGCAAGATGCGGTTGTAGTTGGGGTGCGGCTCGGCGCCAAAGACGGTGATGTCGTACAGGTCGGGTGCGATCTTCAGCAGCTCTTCAAGCGTGCGGACACCGGCCATGCCGTTGCCGATCATCACCAGTTTCATTTTGACCTTGGGTTCTACACGCATGTCCATGAGTTTCTCCTTGTTGATGCCAGCGGGCGTTCAGGCTGCCTTTTCCACATGCGCCTGGCGCGTGTAGAGAAAGTCAATCACGGCCTTGCGGAAATGCAGGTAGTGCGTGCTCTCGGCCAGCTCAACCCGCTGGCGCGGACGCGGCAGGTCAACACGCAGCACCTCGCCGACGGTGGCGGCCGGGCCGTTGGTCAGCATCACAATCCGGTCGGACAGCAGCACCGCTTCATCCACATCGTGTGTGACCATCACCACGGTGCTGTGGGTGCGGGCCACGATCTCCAGCAGTTCGTCCTGCAGCTTGGCGCGGGTCAGGGCGTCCAGCGCGCCAAAGGGTTCGTCCATCAGCAGCACTTTGGGTTCCATCGCCAAGGCGCGTGCAATGCCCACACGCTGCTTCATGCCGCCCGATATCTCGCCGGGACGCTTTTGCGCGGCGGCGCTCAGCCCCACCATCGCCAACACGGCGTCGGTGCGCGCCGTGAGCTGGGCCTTGCTCTCGGACCCGGCGCCCGTGCTGCGGTTGGCGGCACCAAAGACGCGCTCGACACCGAGGTAGACGTTCTCAAAACAGGTGAGCCAGGGCAGCAGCGAGTGGTTCTGGAACACCACGGCGCGCTCCGGGCCGGGGCCGGCGATTTCGCGGTTGGCACACAGCAGGTGGCCTTGCGTGGGAACAGTCAGGCCGGCGATCAGATTGAGCAGGGTGGACTTGCCGCAGCCCGAGTGGCCGATGAGGGTCACAAACTCGCCCTTGGACACCGCCAGGTTGATGTTCTGCAGTGCGCAGAACAGCCCTTTTCTGGTCTTGAAGGTTTGCGCTACGCCGGAGATCTCAATGTAGTTGCCGTTCATGATTTCACCTCTTCAAACGTGAATGCCGTGGCAATTTTGATCAGGGCGTATTCGAGCATCAGCCCGACGATGCCGATCACAAATATGGCGATGATGATGTTCTTGACGTTCAGGTTGTTCCACTCGTCCCAGACCCAGAAGCCGATGCCCACGCCGCCGGTCAGCATCTCGGCCGCCACGATCACCAGCCAGGCCGTGCCGACCGCGAGGCGCACACCGGTCAGCATGTAGGGCAGCACCGAGGGGAACAAGATCTTGGTGACGATCTTCCACTCGCTCAGGTTCAACACGCGCGCCACGTTCATGTAGTCCTGTGGCACCCGTTGCACGCCGACCGCCGTGTTGATGATCATGGGCCAGATCGAGCAGATGAAGATGGTCCAGATG
Source organism: Rhodoferax ferrireducens T118 (assembly GCF_000013605.1). Taxonomy (NCBI): domain Bacteria; kingdom Pseudomonadati; phylum Pseudomonadota; class Betaproteobacteria; order Burkholderiales; family Comamonadaceae; genus Rhodoferax; species Rhodoferax ferrireducens. Next base: position 2,814,069 of record NC_007908.1, on the reverse strand, counting down.
GCGGCCGGGTTGGCGCCCTTGAACACCAAGAGGCCAATCGGCAACCAGGCCAGCGGTGACACCGGGCGCAGCAGGCCGATGAGTGGATTGAACATGCGGCTCAGGAACTCGAAGCGCCCGATCATGAAGCCGGCCGGAATGCCCACCGCCGCCGCCAACCCGAAGCCCACAGCGACGCGCTGCAGCGACATCAGGATGTTCCAGCCCACACCCTGGTCGTTCGGGCCTTTGCGGTAAAACGGGTCGGAGAAAATAATCACGGCCTGTTTGAAGGTCTCGCTCGGCGAGGGGATGCTGCTGGCGGTCGAGATGGACACCAGCGCCCACACGCCAATCATCAGAGCCAGACCCAACACCGGCGGCAGCACCGCCAGCCAAAGGCCGCGCCAGTCGTACGGCGGGGCGCTGGCCTTGGCTGGCGTCTTAATGCTTTTCTGGCCTGTAGCCCCCGTTGTATCTGGGTAAGCAGCTACGTTTTTTGTAGCATCAGCGGCGCTCAGCGCAGTTGGCGCTAGCCGTGTTTCAAGGGGTGAATGAAGAACTGCGCTAACCATGATGTGCAACTCCTATAAATTGATGGAGGACAGAGTTGGGCTTCAAGCCTTGATCTTGAAACCGTCGGCGTATTTCTTCGGGTCCTTGCCGTCCCACACCACACCGTCCATCAGCCTGGAAGTGCGCATCACGTCCTTGGGCACCGGCGTCTTGCTGGCGGTCGCGGCTTGCTTGTAGATGTCGATCTGGTTGATCTGCTTGGCCACCGCCAGGTAGTCGGGATGGTCTTTCAGCAAGCCCCAGCGCTTGTGCTGGGTCATGAACCACATGCCGTCCGACAGGTAGGGGAAGTTGACCGCGCCGTCGTTGTAGAACTTCATGTAGTTGGGGTCGTCCCAGGTCTTGCCCATGCCGTTCTGGTAGCGGCCCATGATGCGTTGGTTGATGGCGTCCACGCTGGTGTTGACGTACGATTTTTCGGCGATGGTTTCAGCCATCTTGTTTTTGTTGGCCAGGCTGGCGTCAATCCAGCGGCCCGCTTCCAGGATGGCGGCGGTCACGGCGCGCGCCGTGTTGGGGTACTTCTTGACGAAGTCGCCGGTGGTGCCCAGCACCTTCTCGGGGTGGTCTTTCCAGATCTCCTGCGTGGTGGCGGCGGTAACGCCAATGCCGTCGATGATGGCGCGGTGGTTCCAGGGTTCGCCGACGCAGAAGCCGTCCATGTTGCCGACGCGCATATTGGCCACCATTTGTGGTGGCGGCACGGTGATGACTTTGGCGCCCGAGATCGGGTTGATGCCGTTGGCCGCCATCCAGTAGTACAGCCACATGGCGTGTGTGCCAGTGGGGAAGGTCTGGGCAAAAGTGTATTCACGCTTCTCGGCCGCCATCAGCTTGGCCAGACCCGCGCCGTCCACGGCGCCCTTGTCAGCCAGCTTCTTGGACAGGGTGATGGCCTGGCCGTTTTGGTTGAGGTTCATCAGCACTGCCATGTCTTTCTTGGCGCCGCCCACGCCCAGGTGCACGCCGTAGATCAGGCCGTACAGCACATGGGCCATGTCGAGCTCGCCGGTGACCAGCTTGTCGCGCACACCGGCCCAGCTGGCTTCTTTGGTCGGGATGATCTTGACACCGTATTTTTTGTCGATGCCCAGGCTTGATGCCATCACCACGCTGGCGCAGTCGGTCAGCGGGATGAAGCCGATCTTCACTTCGGCTTTTTCCGGCGCATCGGAGCCCGCGGCGTAGACGGCGGCGCGCAGGGCCGGGCTGATGCCGATGGCACCGACTGCGGCGGTTTGCAGCACAGCACGGCGATTGAGGCTGGATTTCAAAAGGTCGGTCATGGCAGGCTTCCTTGGCAAGGTTTCAGAAAATGAGAAACAAAAAAGGCGTCCTCACGAAGCCGGTGCGCGACGGGTCTGCCGCTGCCTGCTTGTGGGGACGCCTTTGTCCTGGTTGAGCCGACCCCACCCGCCGTTGGGAGAAGTCGGCTACGTGACCTTCATGGGTCTTGCTTTATCTATGCAAGGTGTGTGCCAGGTTCAATCTTTTTGTTGATGCTATCAATATAGTAGCTTTCTAAGCAATATAGACGAGGGCTGCAAGGCCATTTGCTGTCTATTTCTTGGGTGGGACGGGTTTGGCACCAGTTTTGTGCAGTGCACCAAATCAGGCCAGCAAATCAGCCACATCAAGCATGCGCTGCGCCACATCGGCCAGCTTCAAGCCTTTGTCCATGGCGGTTTTTCGCATTTTTTTGAAGGCATCTTCTTCACTCAAGCCCTGGCGCTGCATCAGCAGACCTTTGGCGCGGTCAATCACCTTGCGGTCTTTGAGTTCAGCGCTGAGTTCATCACGCTCACTTTGGGTGCTGGCTAGCGTTTGCAGCAACGCCTGCTCGTGCTGAAAGCGTGCCAGCGCCACATCCAGAATCGGTCGAATGCGCTCTGGCGACAAGCCCGCCACGATGTAGGCCGACACGCCCGCCGCCACAGCGTCTTTCACGTGGCCAGTGTCGTCGTCGTTGGTGAACATGACGATGGGGCGGCGTTCTTCGCGCGTGGCCATCACCACGTGCTCCAGCGAGTCGCGGGCATCGCTTTCGGCGTCCACAATGATCAAGTCGGGCTGCAGCTGGGCAATGCGCTCGGTCAGAAACACGTCGGCTGGCAGGGTGGCCACCAGATTGAAGCCGTTTTCCAGCAGGCCAATACGCAGGTTGCGCGAGCGCTCGGCCTGGCGAATGGCTTGCTCGTCCTCAGGATTGGCAACGTCCAGATCAGGGGCAACAACGACGATACGCAGCGATGGGTTCATGAGCTGGACTGCCGCAAGATTTGCGCCAGCTGCGCTCGGGTTCCATGGCCCGGCCCGGTGCCAGGCTTTTGCCTTTGAATGTCAACGCAGGCCGGCGCCGCTGGCCTGGTCGGCGCGTTCAATCAGCTCAATCTTGTAACCATCGGGATCGGTGACAAAGGCAATCACCGTTGTGCCGCCTTTGACGGGCCCGGCCTCCCGCGTGACCTGGCCGCCCGCGGCTTTGATTTGATCGCAGGCGCGACGGCAGTCGGGCACCGCCAGTGCCAGGTGGCCAAACGCGTTGCCCAGGTCGTACGAATCCACGCCCCAGTTGTAGGTGAGTTCAATCTCGGCATGCTCCGGGTTGCTGCCGAAGCCGACGAAGGCCAGGGAGTATTTGTACTCGGGGTTTTCCGAGGTGCGCAGCAGTTTCATGCCCAGCACCTGGGTGTAGAAGTCAATCGAGCGTTGAAGGTTGCCAACGCGCAGCATGGTGTGTAGAAATCTCATGCTTTGAATTATGTTGCAAGTTCAAACCGGTCGCGCCTGCGGCACGGCGCTGTCGACTTAATTGTTCACCCACTGCTGAATTTTCTGCCTTGGGAGCGATGGGTTCGCGTCGGCTTTGCGCGCTCGAACAGCGTCACTTGTGACGCCCGCAGCCATTGCTTTGTCGCACAGTTCCGTTACGGCAAAGACTCCCAAGATGGCCGACACTACCGACAAAAAGATGACAGCAAAGAATGTTTTCATTTCAAACCCTTCCAAGTCCTTTTTGCAGCATGCAAAATCAGTGCCAAGGGCGGCGGCAGCGATGACCGGCCCTGAGTCTGAAATCAAGTGCCAACCCGATGGCCACAGCAAGCGGATGAATTAACTGCTGGGAACGGCCAGCGAACGCAGCTCATCGCGAAGTCGCGGTATAACTGCGCAGAGGCCCCCATGAATCCTTCGGGATGGTGTCACCAATGCAAAGAAGCAGTAATCCCCAATGAACAAGGCGGTCATGATGCAGCGTGAGCAAATCGCAACGTTAACGTTTCAGCAAGCCAGTATCAGGCTCCAGAAACTGTTGGCGCGTGAGGCCAGAACCATCGTGGGAATCATTGGCCCGCCGGGCTCCGGCAAGTCAACCCTGTCTTTGCGCCTGCAAGCGCTGCACCCTGATCGGTCCCAAATTGTTCCGATGGACGGCTTTCACCTTGCTAACGTGGAGCTGGCCCGCCTGGGACGCTCGGCACGCAAAGGCGCACCGGACACCTTTGACAGCTATGGCTATGTGTCCCTGCTCAGACGCTTGCGTCAGCAAACGCCTGAGGAAACGGTCTATGCACCTGAATTTCGTCGCGAGATGGAGGAACCCATCGCAGGGGCCATTCCAATCTTCCCCGAGGCCCAATTGCTGATTGCCGAAGGCAACTACTTGGCCCTGGACCAAGGCGGCTGGAGCCATGTGGCTGGCCTGCTCGACGAGATCTGGTACGTTGAAGTGGACCATGCACTGCGCCTGGAGCGCCTGCTTGCCAGGCATATGCAGTTTGGGCGTTCCAGACAGGCGGCACAGGAATGGGTGCAAAGCACCGACGAGCCCAATGCACGTCTGATTGAATCCACTATGGGCCGCGTGAATTTCAAGCTACTGGCTGACTAGCCGCAGGTATGAACAATCAAGACTCCACGGTTCCTTCGCCTGTCGAAGGGCCACTTCGGTGGCCCTTTTTGCTGGCGGCGACGAAAGACGGCCCATGGAGTGTCATGTTGAATGGCGTTGCGCAGCTACAGCTGGTGATACACCGCTTCTGCCAGTTTCATGAGTGCGTCACGCGGCACCGGCCCGGATAGCGCATAGCCAAAGCCCTGGTCGATCCAGTAAAAACTCGGTATCGGCCCGTCAGCGCGAAACTGGAAGCCGGTCTCGCGGATGTCAGCGCCGGCCCCGGACTTGTCTATTGCGCCGAGATAAAGCGTGATGCGGGTTCCGGCCGCATTCTGGAACATGAACTGCGCCCGCGCACCGGCCTCACCTGGCAGCAGGCGTCCGCCCACGAGCTCATAACCTTGTGCGGCCAAATGAGGCACCTTGAGCGGCTTGCCGACACGCTTGGAGAGCCACTGCACCAGGTGCTCCTGCTCCGTGGCGCCCACCTCCACCGGGTGCCGGATTTCCGGGGCGTACACCGCGTGTGCAAAACTGGCCTGTCGCGCAAAATCCGGCGCGCCAGATGCTCTGGCCAGGGTAGCGGATGGCCGCCCCTCACCCTGCCATGCTGTGTGGGAGAACCAGCCCACACCAAACGCCAGCATGACCCCGGCGGCCATGCCGCCCCAGCGCCACCACTGGTTGATGTCCTGCTGCGAGGCCGCGGTCTGTCGCGCCGCGGTCACCAGCGTGGCGGGGACCGGCTGGTCCACAAGGTGCCGATGCAGGCTTCGCAGGGCGTCACGCTGGCGGCGCCATTTCGTCACCGTGGCCTGCGCTGCCGGGTCTTGTGCCAGCCGCGTCTGCAGGGCTGTCAGCGCGTCGGGCGCCAGCTGATCATCCACCAGCGTGTGGATTTCGTCTTCCGTCAGCGGGCGAGAGGAGGTCCTGTTCATGGTGTTTTCCGGTAGCTCATTTCAGGCGGCGAAGGGACGGTAATGGGTTTGTCGGTGCGTCGCTTGCTGGCTGCGGGGCGGCGCTGCGGGCTGGTGCATCCATCAAGGTCTGCAAGCGGTGGCGGGCACGCGACAGGCGCGACATCACGGTGCCAATCGGAACCCCGGTAATTCGGGCCACATCCGCATAGCTCATCTCCTCGATGCTGACCAGCAGCACAACAGCGCGCTGGTCCAGCGGCAACCGCAGCAGGCAACGCTGCAAATCCAGCGCCGGCCCCGGATCGGCCTCGGGTGCCACCAACTCGTGGGCCACATCGTCAATATCCACGCTGCTGCCGCTTGCTTGCCTTGTGGACCGGCGCACCTGGTTGGCAAACAGGTTGTGCATCACGGTGAACAACCAGGCCCGCAAGTCAGAACCCACTGCCCACAAACGCCACTTGCTGCAGGCGCGCTCCAGCGTGTCCTGCACCAGATCATCGGCCGCCCAGGCGTCGCCCGTCAGCGCGCGCGCATAACGGCGCAGCGCGGGGATTTGATCGACGATGGGTTCGCGATTGACCAAGGCAAGCTTCGCGTCAATAGCTAGAAGGCGCGGGTTTCGGCGCAGGCGCTGGCATGGCCGATGGTTTGGCCGCCTTCCAGACTTGATTGAAGCCGTCGCCGGTTTTATCGCCGGGCTTGCTGTCCTTGGACCAGTAGTACAGGGGCTTGCCCATCGCGGCCCACTGTTTCGCGCCGTCGTCACGCGTGATGACGGTGTAGCCGCCCGAGGCTTTGTCGGATTCGGCGGCCATGAAGGGCGGCCAGTTGGTCGCGCACGGACCGGTGCAGGCCGATTTGCCGCTGCCGGCCGTGTCTTTGTCAAACGTGTAGAGCGTCATGCCGTTGGGACCGACCAGCACGCCGTCGGCCACCGTGGGCGGGGCGGCATAGAGGGCGCCGCAAGCACCCAAAAGGGCGAGCGTCAGAGACCGGGACAGGGTGGCGCGAGAGCTAAGTTTCATGATGAACTCCTGAGTTGATGAACGCAAACAAGCGTTTGCACAGGGATAAACACCCATGGCACCCCCTTTATTCCCTGCGCCGGAAAAAAACTTACCGGTGATTGGTCTTCATCGCCCGCTCCACCTCACGTTTGCCTTCACGGTCCTTGATGGTGTCGCGCTTGTCGTGCTCGGCCTTGCCCTTGGCCAGCGCAATTTCGCATTTGATCTTGCCGGCTTTCCAATGCAGGTTCAACGGCACCAGGGTGTAACCTTTTTGCTCGACCTTGCCAATCAAACGCTTGATTTCTTCCTTGTGCATCAGGAGTTTCTTGGTGCGCTGCTTGTCGGGGCTGATATGGGTCGAGGCGGTGCCCAGCGGATTGATCTGCAGACCGATGACAAACAACTCACCGTTGCGAATGACCACGTAACCGTCGGTGATCTGGACCTTGCCTTCGCGCAGCGACTTGACCTCCCAGCCTTCGAGCACCAGGCCGGCTTCAAAACGTTCTTCAAAAAAATAGTTGTAGGCCGCCTTCTTGTTGTCGGCAATGCGGGAGGCGGTGTCAGGTTTCTTGGCCATAAAGTAAAAATCAGGTGGTAATCAGGGGGGCAGGGCGGGTCAACTAGGGATTGCGGGCGCGTGCCATTTCTTGCGCCACTTCCTGGCCCAGCTCAATCACGGCCATGGCATAGTAGCTGCTCCAGTTGTAGCGCGTGATGGCATAGAAATTTTCGGTGCCGGCCACATAGCTGGGGGGCGCATCGCCATTTTGCAACTCCACCAGTGCCAGCTTCCCCGGATGCTGCAATGCGGCGCCTTCAAGCACGGCGCCGTGGGCCACAAAGCTTTCGACGCTGAAGGTGGGCAGGATGTCGGGTGCCAGCAGCGCCGGCAGGCTCAAAGTGGCGCTGTCAAAACGCACAGCGTAATGGGTCGGCAGGCCGGCTTGCCAGTTGAAGGCCTTGAAATAGTTGGCGACCGAACCAATCGCGTCGGCCGCGCTGTTGAACAGGTCCACCCGGTCGTCGCCGTCAAAGTCAATCGCGTACTTCACCCAGCTCGACGGCATGAATTGCGTCATGCCCATGGCCCCGGCAAAGCTGCCCAGGGGCATCAAAGGGTCCATGCCGGTGCGGTGGGTCAGGCTCAAGAACTGTTCCAGCTCGGCCTTGAAGAACTCGCTGCGGGCCGCCGCGCGGGGATGGCTGGCGGGAAAATCAAAAGCCAGTGTCGTCAAAGCGTCGATGACCCGAAAGCTGCCCATCTGCTGGCCATAGATGGTCTCCACCCCGAGGATGCCGACGATGATCTCGGCGGGCACACCGGTCTGCTCTTGCGCACGCGTCAGCATCTGCTGGTTGTCTTGCCAGAACTGGACCCCGGCCCTGATGCGCACCGGGTCGATGAAGCGGCTGCGGTAAACCTGCCAGTTTTTGGGTGTACCCGGCGGCGGTGGCTGGATGAATCTGGCCACTTGCGGCAAGTAGTGGGCCTGGCCGATGGCCTGGCGCACCCAGTCAGGCGGCAGGTCGCGGCGTGCTGCGATGTCATCGGCGGCCAGCATGGCGTCCGTGCGCTGCGCGTAGATGGGTCCGGGCAGCGCGGGCTGCCTGCTGGCCGCCTGGTGGCGGGCGAGGCGACGGTGACGGATGGCGCGCTTCGCGGGCCTCGTCTTGTGCGCTGTCTTGACCATTTTTGACGTCGGCGCGGCGGCCAGGACAATCGCTTCAGGTTTGGAGTCGTTCAAGGCTCTAGCCGCCGTAGACAGGGCGTAAGCAGCTATAAAAAATGTAGTATAAAAAAGAAACTTTGAGGTCACGTGGGCCAGTGCAGTAGTTTGAATTGACTTTGCAGTGTAGCGAGGCGGCTGTGCTGGGCAGCGGTCATTCGCAAGTGGTCAATTGACACCAAGCTTCCCCTTTTCCGTCAAGTGGGGAATTCCTCATCCCTGAATATGGTGACTTGATTGCGGCCGTTGCATTTGGATTGGTATAAAGCCTTGTCGGCCTTGACGATGATTTGTTCCCATTGCTGCCCATGATCGGGGTAGGCCGCCACGCCAAATGACAGCATCACAGCAATATTTTTTCCTTCATGCTGGATGCTCAGCGCAGCACAATTTTGTTGGATTTCTTCTGCCCGCTTGTGGGCAAGTTCCAGGCTTGTTCCGGGAAACACCAGCAGGAATTCTTCACCACCGTAGCGGCACGCAATGTCGGAACCGCGGGCATGTTTTTTCAGGAGACTGGCAACCTGCACCAGGACTTCGTCGCCGGCCAGATGCCCGTAGCTGTCGTTGACAAACTTGAAATGATCGATGTCTGCCATGACAAAGGTGAGGCTACTGTTCGCCCGCTTGGCTTGTATGATTTCGCGCGCCAGCGCATCGCTCAGATAGCGGCGGTTATAAAGACCCGTCAGCGGGTCATGAATCGCCTGTTCGTGCAATTCGACCTGCAGTCTTTGCACTTCAAACACACGCAAATGCAGTTCCTCATTGGCGGCTTTGAGTGACTGTTCAGCCTGCTTGCGTTGCTCGATTTCCTTCCTGGCAAGCGCCAGCGCGCTTTTTGTACCTTGGTTGATGTAATAAGTGAGACCGCTGGTGAATCCGAACAGGGCGGTGAAGGTGACCCACTGCGTCACGCCAACGTCGTAAAAAGGCGGCCTCAGCCACCCGGCATTCTCGGCCACGATCAAGCCCAGCACCGCCATCGAGGCGGCGATGGTGCCGATCACAATGCCGCGCCGGTCAAAGATCAAGCCTGTCATGAGCACCCAAAACAGCAAGATGGCGGCCGTCGGCGTGCGAATGGTGCCTATGTCGGCTGTGACCGCGGTGATGAAGACAAGGCCGAAGATGACCATTCCGAACCGCGCCAGCACCACCCTGCCGCTGCGCAGCCAGTGGCGAAACTGCAGGGTCACTGCGCACGCCACCAAGTCGATGATCAGGGTGCTGACCGGGGTTTTCCCGCCCATCAAAGCACCCACCATGACTGCCAGCGTAAATGCCAGGGAGGTGATGCAGACCATGTTGATCAAACTCGCCTGGCGCGTCTTTTCCTCCGCGCCTTCAAAAACGGGCGGTGCCAGCCAGCGCTTGATCGAAGTTACCAGCATTTGGAGTCCCCTCATTTTTTATCGTTGTCTCTTTGGGAACAGTACAAAACCTAGGGCGGTCAATGCCAGCCCAAGTGGGCGGTACGGGTAACCTGACTTGGTCTTGTTTGATGTGGCGCGACTCCAACAAAAAGCGAGCGGCGACTGCTGAGGAGCCCTATCCCCTACTTCAAAGGAGGCTTCATCCATCTGTGATTAATTCTACGCCACCAGTCAGTTTCCTCCGCTGAATGTCGCTGGCCAAAGCCGTCATTCAGCCTGGACGCTGAATTGCCGCACGCGCAGGATCAAAGGTCGGGGCTTCTTTGCCTTGAAAATCAGCGGTCTGGGATTTATATTGCATCAGGCGGCACACGGCCAGTCGCCAGGGCTCCCTGGCCAGGCCGAGAGTCCAATGTCTACCCAACCGAGAATTTGAGAGGATTTGATCATGCCCACAGGCACTATCCGACTTCACCGCATTCTCCGCACCAGTCCGGAGCGCGTCTATCGCGCGTTTCTTGACGCTGACGCAGTGGCAAAATGGCTTCCACCATATGGTTTCACTTGCAAGGTTCATCACATGGATGCCAAAGTTGGCGGCACCTACAAGATGTCGTTCACGAACTTCACGACAGGCAATGGTCACTCCTTTGGTGGCAAGTACCATGAACTCGTGCCATCCGAGAAAATTCGCTACACGGACAGTTTCGACGACCCGGGCTTGCCTGGAGAAATGCAGACAACCGTGACCTTGACGCGGGTGTCGTGCGGAACTGAGTTCACCGTGGTGCAAGAAGGGCTGCCTGCAGCCATTCCGCTGGAAATGTGCTATCTCGGCTGGCAGGAGTCGCTTGAGCAGCTTGCGAATCTCGTAGAGCCAGAGATTCCAGATTAGCGACATGAATCGGATACTTGTCTCACCCGTGCGTGCGGCGCCGCTGTTGCGCTTCACGCTCCTGCGCCATCTGCTCTTCCAGCTGCTGACGCCCTTGCTTGACGACCGCAATCAGCTTGGCGCTGTCCTGGTAGTGCGGGTGCAGCTTCTCAAACAATTCCAGGTTGTGCCGGCGAAAGCGCATGGTGCTCAGGCGGGCTGCATGAGGTTCGAAACCCAATAGTTCGAGCACGCTGCGCGCACTGCGCAAGCTGGACTCAAACAGTTCCCGCTCCACCAGCATCACCTTGCGGTCGCGCAGCTTGTTCCAGTGGGTCACATCGCGTGCCCGGGCCACGATCTCCAGTTGCGCAAAGTGAGCCTGTGCCAGGTCCACAATCTCCAGCGACTGCGCCACGTCGTCCACCGCCACGACCAGAATCCTGGCGGTCCCCGCGCCTGCGGTGCGCAGCAGGTCCAGGCGCGTCGCGTCGCCGTAAAACACGCGGTAGCCGAATTTGCGCGCCACTTCAATCATCTCGGCATCGTGGTCCAGCACTGTGGCGGCAATGCCCTGCGCCAGCAGCACCCGCGAGACAATTTGCCCGTAGCGCCCAAAGCCGGCAATGATGATGGGGGCACTTTGCGGCTCGGCAATCTCGTCCATGGTGGTCACACCACAATTGGCGTAGCGTGGCAACAGCAGGCGGTCAATGGCGACCAGAATCAGCGGGCTGACCAGCATGGAAACCGCCACCGCCCCGATCAGCAATGAAGCCGTTTTCGCTGGAAAGACGTTGGCTCCGGCCGCAGCCTGAAACACCACAAATGCAAATTCACCTCCCTGCGCCAGCAGCAACGTGAAGACCGGCTGCTCTTGAAACGGCAGCTTCATCATCCGCGCAAGCGCATAAATGACCACACCCTTGACCGCCAAGAATCCGGCCACCACGGCCGCCATCAGCCCGGGCGAGTCGCGCAGGACGCCGAAGTCGATGCTCATGCCCACCGCAATGAAAAACAAGCCGAGCAGCAAACCTTTGAACGGTTCGATGTCGGTCTCCAGCTCGCGGCGGTATTCGCTTTCGGCCAGCAGCACACCGGCCAGAAAAGCGCCGAGCGCCATCGACAGGCCCACCAGTTGCATCAAAGCGGCAGTGCCCACCACCAGCAAAAGTGCTGCGGCAGTGAAGATCTCGGGTGTCCTAGAGCGCGAAATCCAGCGAAATACGGGGCGCAAAGCCAAGCGTCCGCCGAGCACAATGCCCGCAATGACCGGTATTATTTTGAGAGATTCAAGCGCTTTGCTGGCAGTGTCCAGAGAACTGTCTTGTCCTGAAAAAGCGCCCAACAAGGGCAGCAGGGCCAAGATAGGAATCGCCGCCACATCCTGAAACAGAAGAATCGCAAACGACGATTGCCCGCTGGTGGTGGGCAACAAATTGCGCTCCCCCATCACCTGCAGCGCAATGGCCGTGCTGGAGAGCGCCAGCCCCAGTCCGGCGACCAGTGCCACACGCCAGTCCACGCCAAATCCCATGGCGACTGCGGTCAGTACAACGGCACACCCCATCACCTGCGCACTGCCCCAGCCAAAGATCGGCCGGCGCAGGCTCCACAGGCGCTTGGGCTCGAGTTCAAGCCCCACCAGAAACAGCATCAGCACGACGCCGAATTCGGCAAAGTGCAGGATTTCCTGCACGTCATTCACCAGCCCCAATCCCCAGGGGCCAATGGCAATGCCTGCGGCCAGGTAGCCGATGATCGAGCCCAGCCCCAGTGCTTTGCTGAGCGGGACTGCAATGACGGCGGCGCTGAGGTAGATGAAGCTGTTGATCAGCCAGGCGGGCGCGTGTTCCATGGTGGGAAATGGTAGTCGCAAATCCCGATGGGTGCGCTTGGGTTTTTTGCGCAAGACGGGCGCAGCCACTTGCCTTCTCCGGCCCACCTCCCGGGTGGCTGCTTCGGGTTGGATCGCATGGTTGAGTTAGCGCCGTGACTTGATGGGCGAAGCGGCGTGACACCTGGATTCGATGGCCAGGCGCTTTCCTAATGCAATCCTGACACGGCAGGTGGTACGCTGACCTCATTATGAATTCTCCAGAGTTATCTGCATCCAACCGCCCGCCAGCCCGGGGTTGGGTCATCGTCGTGCTTTTGCTGACGGCCGCCACCGCTTGCAGCTTCCTGCTCGATCGCTATGTGTCGCTGACCAGCCAGGCCATGATTTATGTGCTGGCGGTGGTGATTGCCTCCTACAAACTGGACTGGATTGAGTCGGCCGTCTGCGCCGTGGCGGCGGTCACGGCACTGAACTTCTTTTTTGTGCCGCCGCGCTGGACCTTCGAGGTCGAAAACCAGGAACACTTCATTGCGCTGGGCACGATGCTGGTGCTGGCCCTGGTGATCAGCCACCTGGCGAAGGGCGTGCGGCGCGAGACCGAGCTGGCGCATCTGAACGAGCGGCGCGCCCGGCAATTGCAGGCACTGGCCACCAACCTGTCCAACGTCAATTCGCCGGCTGATATTGAGGCCCTCGGTCACAAGGCGCTGGACGCCGCCTTTGCCGGACCTTGTTCGCTGGCCCTGACCCGGGACGGGCGTGAACTCGATTTCGCCGCGGACCTGGACCCCGCCGTGCGTGACGGCATGCGCTGTTGCGTGAAGGAGGAGGCGGTGCTGGGGCCGGGCACCGGGCGCTGGCCCGGGCTGCTGGCCTGGTACCTGCCTCTGGGCGAGCGCGGTCATGTGACCGGCGCCGCCTGCGTCCGCCCGGCTTTGGCAGCGGATGAGGCTGGCCGCGAGCACGCTCAGGCGCTGTGTGCGCTGCTGGCGCAGGCGCTGTGGCGTCTGCGTGTGACCGCATCGATGCTCGCAGCGCAAAGCGAAGCGCAACGCCAGCAGTTGCAAAGCACTTTTTTAGCCGCGATCTCGCATGATCTGCGCACACCACTGGCGGCCATCGTGGGTGCCGCGTCTTCCTTGCAAACCCAACGCGACAAACTGAGCGAGCCGGAGCAGGACCGCCTGCTCGGCAGCATTGTCAGCGAGGCGTCCTACCTGTCCACTGTGACCGAGAACACCTTGCAGCTGGTGCAGCTCACAGGCGCGGCGCAGGCGCTCAAACGGGATTGGGAATCGATGGAAGAAATCGTGGGTGCCGTGCTGGCGCGGGTGCGCCAGCGTGACTCCCAGCGCCGCATCAAGTCCAATGTGCCCGAAAACTTGCCGCTGGTGAAGGCAGACCCGGTACTGCTTGCCCAGTTGATCAGCAATTTGCTGGACAACGCGCTGCAATACAGCGACGGCGCGATTGACCTGAGCGTCAGCGTTGAGGCCCAGGAACTGCTCGTTTCTGTCAAGGATCGGGGTCCCGGCATTCCTGAAGCCGAGCAAAAAGTCATTTTCGAGGCCTATACCCGCGGCGACCAGTCGGGCCAGCGTGGTGCCGGTCTGGGCCTGGCCCTGTGCCGGGCCATCGCGCTCGCGCATGGCGGGCGTCTGACGCTGCGCCCGCGCCGGGGCGGCGGCAGCAATTTTGTGCTCGCCTTGCCGCTCGATGCCCAGCAACCTGGCCAAGAGCTGAACCAGGAGCTGCCATGACACTTCGGGTGCTGGTGGTCGAAGACGACCGCGAAATACGGGCGCTGATGCAGTCCTCTTTGTCGGTGGAGGGCTTTGAGGTACAGACCGCCGTATCGCTGAGCGAGGCCAGCGCGCTCTTGCGCCACAGTCCGCCCGATGTCATCGTGCTGGATCTGGGACTGCCCGACGGCGACGGCGTGCAACTGGTGCGCGAGGTGCGCACGCGCCATTCCTTGCCCATCGTTGTGGTGTCCGCCCGCCACCAGGAGGCGCAAAAAATCCAGTTGCTTGACGCCGGTGCCGACGATTACCTGACCAAACCGTTCAGTGTGGGCGAACTGCTGGCCCGCATTCGGGTGGCGCTGCGCCACCGCGGCACCGCGCTGGCCGCAGCGGTCACGGTGCATGAGCTGGACGATCTGCGCATTGATCTGGCGGCCCACAGCGTCCTGCGCAACGGCGAGGTGCTGCATCTCACGCCGACCGAGTTCAAGCTGCTCGCGCGCTTGGTGCGCAGTGCGGGCCGCGTGGTGACGCACCGGCAGTTGCTGCTCGATGTCTGGGGCCCCGAGTTCACGGAGCACACGCACTATTTGCGGCTCTACATGGCCCAGTTGCGGGCCAAGATCGAGCGCGACCCGGCCGAGCCGCGCCATCTGCTGACCGAGACCGGTGTCGGTTATCGCCTGGCAGCCGTTTGAGTGCACCCTTCCTTATGCGTTCCTGATGCGCCGGTAGCGATAGTGACGCCCTGTTTACAGCCAATGGATTGCAATGAGTAGAACTTCGAATCGGGAAAGCCTGGCCGCGCTCACTCTCGGCGCCATGGGGGTGGTGTACGGGGATATCGGTACCAGTCCCCTGTACACCATGAAGGAAGTCTTCAGCCCTGCCACCGGCGTGCCGCTGGACGGCGTCCACCTCATTGGCGCTGTGTCTGTCATTTTCTGGGGCCTGATGATGGTCGTCACGCTGAAATATGTGTTGCTGATCCTGCGTGCCGACAACCGCGGCGAAGGCGGCATCATGGCGCTGACCGCTCTTGCCGCCAACGCGGCCGGCAAAACGGCGCGGCGGCGCACCGTATTGCTGCTGATGGGCGTGTTTGGCGCCGCCCTGTTTTATGGCGATAGCGTGATCACCCCGGCCATCTCCGTGCTCAGCGCGGTCGAAGGTCTGGAGGTGGTGACGCCGGCCTTCAAATCCTATGTGCTGCCGATTTCAGTGACGGTGCTCATCGGCCTGTTTGCGGTCCAGCGTTTTGGCACCAGCCTCGTCGGCAAGCTGTTCGGGCCGGTCATCATGCTGTGGTTTGCCGTACTGAGCGTCACCGGTGTCGCAGAAATCATTCAGCAGCCGGCCATTCTGGCGGCGCTCAACCCCTTGAACGCCTTTGAATTTTTGCGCTCACAGGGCTGGCACATGTTTGTGGCGGTGGGCGCCATCGTGCTGGCGTTCACGGGTGTGGAGGCGCTCTACGCCGACATGGGGCACTTTGGCAAACGACCGATCCAGTTGGCCTGGCTGGGACTGGTGTTGCCGGCCCTGGCCATCAATTACATGGGGCAAGGCGCGCTGCTGATGCGTGATCCGTCGGCGCTGGCGAATCCCTTTTATCGCCTGTTCCCCCAGGCCTGGCTCATGCCGGCGGTCGTTTTGGCCACACTGGCCACCGTCATCGCGTCCCAGGCGGTGATTTCAGGGGCCTATTCCATGACCAAACAAGCGGTCCTGCTGGGGCTGCTGCCGCGCATGCAGGTGCAATACACCTCGGCCAAGGAAATCGGGCAGATTTACATGCCGGAGGTGAACTGGCTGCTGCTGATCTCGGTTTTGCTGGCCGTCGTTGGCTTTGGCAGCTCTTCCGCGCTGGCGTCGGCCTATGGCATCGCGGTGACCATGACGATGTTGATCACCACCGCGTTGACTTTTTTTGTCGTGCGCGATGGCTGGGGCTACCCCTTGCCGGTGGCGCTGGCGGCCACCGCTGTGTTTTTGGCCCTCGACACGCTGTTGGTCGTGTCCTGCTCGCTCAAGTTCTTTCAGGGTGGCTGGTTCCCGCTGGTGCTGGGCCTGGTCATTTTCACGGTCATGGCGACCTGGCGGCGCGGTCGCGAACTGTTGATTGACAACATCCGCCACGATGACCCCGAACTGCTGCCCTTCATCACGGCTTTGTCCGCCGATGTTGTGCATCGGGTCCCGCGGACCGCCGTCTACACGGTTGCCAACCCGGACACGGTGCCGCAGGCCCTTATGCACAACCTGAAACACAACCAGGTGCTGCACGAGCGTAATGTGATCCTCACAGTCGTGTTCCATGATGTGCCATGGATTGCGTTCGACGAGCGCGTTCAAGTCAAGCCGTTGGTGCCCGGTTTCTGGAAGGTACAGGTGAACTACGGCTTCAAGAACGCCCCGGATATTCCGCGGGCGCTGGAGCTCTGTCAATCCCAAGGCTTGTCCATCAACCTGTTTGAGACTTCATATTTCCTCAGTCGGGAAATTGTGGTGCCGACCAAAGGCGCCGGCATGGCCCACTGGCGTGAAGCCCTGTTTGCCATCATGTCCCGCAACGCAGGCAGTGTGGCGGACTTCTTTCGTCTGCCGAACAACTGCGTGATCGAATTGGGGACCCGGGTGCAAATTTGACGTTGCGGATCAGACGGGTCGATGGCTATCGTTGGCCGGGTTCCCCGTTGGCTCCGACTTTCGTCTGAATTTGATGTCGTCAAATTGCAGGTGATGCATGAACTCTCGCAGGATCAACAGGGTTGCAGCGAATTTCGGGTCATCCGGTATGTCCACTTGCGATGATGGCCGGCCTTCGGATCTGGCAGCAAGCTGGTCAAACAGCTTTTCAAGCTGTTCAATCGTCAGTGTGACGGCCAAATCTTCCGAACAGCCCGCCATCTTGGCTATCTCGTAAACCAGTTCATCCGTGGAATAAAGTGATGCGGGTCCGACGGTTATTTCACGGGCACGCGTCACTTCGTCCTCAACGACCATGATGGCGTTTTCGATCTCCAGCGGCGATGGCGGATTGTGTCTGAAAAAATCGTTTGACGTCCGCGTGGACCCAATCTCCAGAATCAGCACCTGGTCGGGCTCGACGCCCCTGCCTGCCGCGACGCAGGTCCGATCTTCGCCGATGTGCAGAAGCACCATCGGGGTCACTGGCGGCTCCTGCCTGCGAACAGCTGCGTAGCTCTGATGAATGGCGTCATGCATATCAAACCCCTGAAGTGATGCTCTGCAACCAGGATAAAAAGTCTGCCCGCATTTCCGCGCTGATGCCATGGTCAATTGGGTACAGACGGGTCAGGTGCGCCACGCCCAAGTCACTGAGAAGTTGGTCCGAGCGCTGTGCCCACATCACGGGCAACTTGCTATCGTACTCGCCATGTCCAATGAATGCGTGAAGGTTTTTCAACCGCGCCTTGTCGGCCATATGCGATTCGAGTTCAGGCAAGATACGCCCCGACAGGACCCCAAATCCGGCAACGAGCTCGGGCGCGCTCAGCGCAACGCTGGCACTCAAAATCCCACCTTGGCTGAATCCGGCAATCACCGTTTTCCGCGGTCCAATGCTGTAGACCGACTGCAGTTGCGCCACAAATCGGAGCAAGGTCTGGCGACTTTGCTCGGCCTCGGTCTCGACGATAAGCGGACCGGTGCTGGTGAAGTTCACCCGAAACCAGCCATACTGCCCCGCACCCAAGGTCATGGGGCCGCGCGGCATGACGACGAGCGTTTCCGAGCTGATGGTGGCGGCCAAATCGACAAGATTGGTCTCGCTGCCGCCCACGCCATGCAAGAGCACCACCAGCGCTTTGGGGTTCGCAGGCTGCGGTTGTTTCGATAAAAACGTCAAATCAAAGTGTGCACTCATCACTCAATCCCCCATGCGTAGGATTCCATTGACAAAACGCCGTTGGTGATGCCCCCTTGGAGCAGCGTCACTTCATCCGCCTCGGTGACTGCCCCCATGGCGATCAGCAGCGGAAGAAAATGCTCTTCACTTGGATGCGCCCGTTCGGCGTAGGGTGCCTCAGCACGGTAGTCAAGCAACTGTTTGACCCCTTTGGCCAGCACGGCGGTCCGCACCCAGGTGGCAAATTCCTGGGCATAGGCTTCGGGCTGCGCGCCGGATTGACGGACGTCGTACAGGTTATGGGTCATGCTGCCGGAGGCAACAATGAGTACGCCCTGCTTGCGCAGCGGTGCCAGAGCCTGGCCCAACTTCACCGCCTGCTGGGTCGTCAAGCCCAAAGGCATGGAGACCTGAAAAACCGGCACCTTGGCCTCGGGCAGCAGGTGGAGCAGTGGAACCCAGGCACCGTGATCGAGCCCGCGACGGTCGTCGCAATTTGCAGCGAAACCTGCCGCATTCAGCAGGCGGGCCGCCTCCTGGGCCAGTTCTGGCTGACCGGCAGCCCGATATTGCAGTGCATACAGGCTGGCCGGAAAACCGCCAAAGTCGTGCACCGTCTCTGGCAACGCGGTGCTCATGACCATCACGTTCTTTGTTTGCCAGTGGGGTGACACCACCAACACCGCCTTGAGTTCAGGCAGTTGCCGGCCCAGGGTTCGCAGCCGGGGGCCAAGAAGTCCAGGCTCAAGGGCAAAGGTCGGTGCCCCATGCGAGATGAAAAGAACAGGGGCTTTGGCTGCGGAGGTCATGGCGATTCCAGTGTTTTGTTTTCAGTTTGAATCAACGTTCGTTGCGCGCATCCAGGCTCCAGGCGCCTGCGCCGTTGGCCGCCAGTGCCAGCAATCCGCCAACCACGGCAATATTCTTGAAGAACAGCAATTGTGTGACAAATGCCTGGTCAGCAGGCACTGCCCAGTAGGCATGGAAGAAGAAGCTGGCCACCAGCGTGAAGCCCGCCAGGATCAGGGCCGCAAGCCGGGTCTTGAGCCCCGCCAGAAGTGCCAGGCTACCCAGAATTTCAACCGCCAGCGCCAGAACGGCACCCAGGGTGGCGAGTGGCAAGCCCACCGAAGAGATGTAGCCCACGGTGCCGGCAAAGCCGGTGAGTTTGCCAAAGCCCGCAGGCAGAAAGAACACGACAAACAACAGGCGAGAAGCCAGGGTGAGCGAGTTTTGAAAGGTCTTGGACATGGTGGTTTCCTGAAAATGAGATGTGTTGATGGATAGGGTCGCTTGATCTGCAAGCCTTAGACGCTTGCAGATCGCGGGTCTTGGATCAAGCGCGCTTGATCCAGGTCGGCGCAATCGACGTGCCCAGACCTGCGCCGTAGCCCAGGTAAATGTTGAACCCAGCCACGGGCTCCAGGTAGCGAGCGTTCTTCAGGCCACCGGCATCCACCGTGGAAAATCCCATACTCTCGGCCAGCGCCTTGGCGGTCTGCTTGGCACGCTCACTGTCACTGGCGACAAATACCGGAACAATTTGACCGTTACCAAAATCAGCGCCGTCGGAAAGCACTTGGGCGAATACGGTATTGAATGCTTTGACAACGTCAGCCTCTGGGATGGCCTTGGCGATTTCCTCCGCAGCAGAGCTGCTGTGACCGAGGGTCAATCCCATGAAATCGGCAGTCAGGGGGTTGGTGATGTCGATGACCACCTTGCCGTTCAGATTACCGACACTTTTCAACGCATTAACGGCGTCGGCATAGCCGGTCGCCAGAATGACGACATCAGCTTGAGCGGTTGCGTTGGCTGTGGCGACGGCGGTTGCGCCGATGTTGGCTGCGGCCACCGCTTGTGCTTTTTCAAAACTGCGAGCGGTCACTGTGACTTGATGGCCAGCGTGGGTGAGTTGTTTGACGAAGGCTGCACCCATATTGCCGGCGCCGATAACTGTGACTTTCATGATGGTTCCTTTGGGTTGGTTGAATTTGTCTGTTGCAGACACTGCATTGGCTGGACCGTGTGTGTTTTGCAGTGCATGGGATGGACTTTATTGGAAATGTGGGAGAAGATAAACCCCGCTGAATGTGATTAATTGTCTCGATTGGAGGAATAATGGATCGGTTTCTTGAAATGCAGACTTTCAATGCGGTGGTTGACGCTGGGAGCTTTGTCAAAGCCGCCGACGCGCTGGGCATGTCCAAGGCGGCTGTCTCGCGTTATGTGGTCGACATGGAAACCCGCCTGGGTGTGCGCTTGCTGCACCGCACGACACGGCGGCTCTCACTGACAGATGAAGGACAGATCTTTTATGTTCGCAGCAAGGAGCTGCTGGCCGAGCTGGCAGAGGCTGAGGATGAAATCACGTCCCGTAGCGATGCCGCGAGCGGGTTGCTGCGAATCAATGCGCCATTTACCTTTGGCGTTTTGCATCTGGCCCCGCTGTGGGGCGCCTTCCGAGTCCGGCACCCTAACGTCAAGCTGGACGTGACGCTGGCAGATCGCCTGGTCGATCTGGTGGAGGAGGGTTATGACGTGGCGATCCGCATCGCCAATCTGGAAAATTCAACCCTGGTCAGCAAGCGGCTGGCGACCACACGCATGGTGCTGTGTGCCTCACCGCAGTATCTCAAGCTGCACGGCACACCCAAGCACCCCGGCGAACTGGCTGACCATGCTGTGATCTCGTACAGCTACTGGTCCACCAAGGACGAATGGCCCTTCAAGGGACCCCTGGGGCCGGTCAGTGTCAAAACCAATCCCTGCATCCATACCAATAACGGGGACACCTGCCGCGCGGCGGCACTCGCCAGCCAAGGCATCATCTTGCAGCCCAGCTTCCTGGTGGGCGACGATTTGGCCTCCGGGGCATTGGTCGAGTTGATGCCCGAATTTCGTTCGCTTGAGCTTGGCATTTATGCGGTGTACCCAAGCCGCAAACATGTCTCGCCCAAGGTTCGCGCGCTCATCGATTTTTTGACAAATCATTTCTCGCAACCAGGGATGACCTGGTAGATGGACGTCTGGTTTATCCGTCCATCCATCGTCACCATGGGCTGTGCTGGGCGGTAGGCGGCTATGACCGCGGAAGTCTGTCAACCAACATCCATTTTACGGATTACCTTCATTGTTCAGGACCCTGCCCGAGAGCACATTCTGCAAAAATACCTTGCCGTTGCCCAGCTTGATAAAGTGCCGGTAAACCTCGGCGCTGAACCGGGCCGGGTCGAGCTGATAATAAGTCGTACTCATCTGATCAGCCGAGTCGAACCCCCGCCCGGGGAGTTGCTCCAGCAAACGCTCCCGCTGCCTCGGCGACATCGTCGAAACCATGGTGACGTTGGCAAGATACTCTTGCGCCAGCGTGCTCGGCTTCGGCGCAGTGAAGTTTGCAGCCGCCACAACGTGGGCGACTTCGTGCGTGAGAAAGCTCTCGCAAAGAGAACGGTTGAGCGGCAGTTCTACCCATGTCCTCATCTTCAAGCATTCTGAAATAACGAGCATATGGATGCGGTGATTGGGCTGATCGTAGCAGCCAAAACTCGACCGCGGGCAGGGCATGGGGAGCTTCGTCACCAGACGCACATCGACCGATCCTGTCGTATCAAGCCCTTGCGTTGCGAGAAATTCGAGTGCCTTGCGTGCTGCTTTGCACGCAGCATCGGCATCATCGCTGTCGGTTGAATGGACCACCACATTGGAATGAGGACATTTCCATTCATCGCCATGCACGAAGTCCGCAGCGATGAGCGCACAAATGAAAATGGCCAACCAGTGTTTCATGTCGTTGTTTTGGCACAAGTTGATGCAAGAAAGTCATTTGCAATTCGCTAAACCGCCGCACGTCTTTGTCCGCTGATGCGGCGTGGAAGAGGATGAAAGGCTCAGCTTGTTTTCAGGTTAGTCGTCTGTCCCTTCGGGGAATTGCGTTTAGTCAATAGAACATCTCGCCGGAATTCATGCCCTGATTCGACTTCCTCACTTCTACCAACGCCCGATTTGCTACTGGATCACTACTGAAGCCAAACGCGAAGAGCAGAGAGACTTTGAAGTCACGTGGGCCAGTGCAGTCGCTTGAATTCATGCTGCAGTGTCGCGAGGCGGCTGCGCCGGGCGGCGGGCGGCGCGTAGCGCAGCGCTTCCAGGCGTAAGAGCCAGTCGCCGATGCGCCGGGCCGCTGGGTGCTCGGGGCCGAGCTGCGCGCTTAGCTGCTCTGCCATGCGGCGCGGCGGGCTGTTCGGGGCCAGTTGGACGCCTGCTTTTTGCAGCCGCTTGGCTGCTTGCGCCAGCAGCCGCAGCCACGGGTCCTGGCGCAAGCGATCCCACAGGGTCCAGGCCGCGCCGCCCAGGCTGGCCAGCACCACGATGCCGATCAGCAGGTAGATCAGGTCTTCCCAGCTCGGCGACTCAAAGCCCAGGTTTTTGAGCAGGTTGAGCTGCTTGCGCTGCGTGTAGTTCAGCACCGACTGGTTCCAGCGGTTGTTGACGGCGTCCCACACGGCGCGCAGGTTCAGGGCCAGCGCCGGGTTGACGTTGCCGAGCAAGGCCTCGGTGATGACGCCACGCGGCGCCTGCAAGCGTTGCAAGCTGCCCACCCGGCCCGGCGCCACGGCCGCAGTGGGGTCCACGCGCACCCAGCCGCGCCCGTTCAGCCAGACTTCGGCCCAGGCGTGGGCGTCGCTCTGGCGCACGGTCCAGAAGCCGTCGACGGGATTTTGTTCGCCACCCTGGTAGCCGGTGACGACGCGCGCGGGCAGCTTGAGCGCGCGCAGCAGGATGACGAAGCTGGACGCGATGTGTTCGCAAAATCCCTCTTTGCGGTCAAACCAGAACTCGTCGGCGCTGTCGCGGCCGTACGCGCCGGGGTCCAGTGTGTAGACGTAGCCGCCGCTGCGCAGGCGCTCCAGCACGGCTGCGATCAGTTGCGTCCCGTCGTCCGCGGCATAACGCGGGTCGCGCCGCAGCTCGGCGGCCAGTTGCAGCGTGCGCGGGTTGAAACCAAAGGGCAATTCCAGGTAGTCCTGCAGACCCGCCACCGGGCGCAACGGGCCGTGGCTGAAGTCGGGGTAGCTGCGGGCCGTGTAGCGCAGCAGGTCGGTGATCGGGCGCTCCACCAGCCATTGCAGCTCGGGTGTCATGCGGGCCTCGAAGCCCGTCAGCAGGGGCGCGTTGGGCGTGGCGTCCAGCAGCAGCAACCAGGGGCGCTGATTGGGTTCCAGCGTCACCTGGTAGTTGATCGGTGCGCCCTGCACCTGCAGATTGGGGAGCGGCCTCATGCGGGCTGGCAGCCCTGAGCGCAGCGGCTGCCAGCTGCGCCCGTCAAAGCTGGAGAGCACCGGCCCGCGAAAATAAAGGTCCGACTGACGTGGTGGCGCGCCCTCGAAGCGGATGCGCATGGCAATGCTGTCATCGAGGGCCAGGCTGGCGATGGTGCCGACCTGCATCGTGGCCGACAAGCCGCTGCGCCCGCTCATGGCGTCGCTGGGCACACCCCACAGCGGCGCCAGACGCGGAAACAGCAAGAACAACAGCACCATGATGGGCGCGCCCAATAGGGTCATCGAGCCCGCGATGCGGGCCGCCTGCAGCAAGGGCGGCTTGCCCACCGGCATATGGGCATTGACCAGGGCGGTCAACAGGCCCAGCAGCGCGATCAGCATGGCGCCGGCGGTCAAGAGCGACTGCGAGAAGAAAAAGTTGCTCAGCATCATGAAGAAGCTCAGAAAAAACACCACGAAGGCATCACGGCGGGCGCGCAGCTCCAGCGTCTTCAAGGCCAGCAGCACCACGATCAGGGTCAGGCCGGCATCGCGTCCGAGCAGGGTCTTGTGGGTGAACAGCGTGGCGCCCACGGTCAGTACCAGCAGCAACCAGAGCCACCAGCGCGCGGGCAACGGCCGCAGCGTGACGGCGAGCCAGCCGCGCCACAGCATGACCGCGCCGCTGAGCAGACTGCACCACAAGGGCAAATGGCTCACCTGCGGCAACACCACCCAGGCGATCACCCCCAGCAGGAACAGGGTGTCGCGGCTGTCGCGCGGCAGCTGGCGCAGATGATGCAGCAGGTTCAACATGGCGGTAGCCTCAAGCTCCGCACAGCGCCAGCGCTTGCAGGCAGCGGCGTTTTTGCGCCTCACCGTGGGCCGGCTTGATGTCCAGGCCAGCTAGGCGCAAGCCGTAATCGAGCCCCTGCTGTTCGGCCTGCAGCACCCAGGCGCACAGGCGCGACAACTGCGGCTCCAGCTGGGGCAGGCCGGTCTTGTGCGGCTCCAGCCACAGTTCATGGCGCTGCACCTGCTGCGTGTCGCGGCTGACCAACTCATCGGCCTTTGCGGCCTTTTTCCAGACCACGAGTTTGAGCGGGTCGCCGCGGCGGTAGGCGCGGATGCCATCGTAGTCACCGTTAGCGGGTCCGGGCGCCGCGGCGGCGTCGCCCGCGCGGGGTTCACCCAGCGGCAAGGCTGGCGCATGGGCTTCGGGGGCCGGATACACCAGCACCTGGGCGGCGGGCCGCCAGACCGTCCAGACCCGAAAGGTGCCCAGTGGAAAGCGGGTCTCCGCCGTCAGCGCGGGCACGCGGTGCAGGCCGCGTCGCTCTGGTTTGAAAGCCACATGCACCGTGGCGTTCGCTTGCGCGGGCACATCGGTCCAGCTCCAGTGGCTTGAGCCCAGCAGCGCCAGCCCAATCCCAAATCGGGTGCTCGGGCGCCGGTTTTCAAGATTTATGCCAATAATGGCTGTAGCCCCCGTAAATACTGCGTCAGTAGCTATCAAATGCATAGTAAGTCCGCGCAAGGTCGCGTGGCACACGTGCATGGCAACCAGGCTGCAGCCCGCCAGCAAGAAGGTCAGCAGGTAGCCCAGGTTGAGCTGGTAGTTGATCGATGCCACCAGCAGCACCAGCAGCGTGACGCCCAGCATGAGGCCGGGGCGCGTCGGCAAGATGTAGACGTTGCGCTGGGTCAGGGTGACGCTGTCGGTCAGCGGCAGCCGGGCCTGCCACCAGCGCTGGAATTGCGCGCGCACATGCGCCGCCGGGTGCAGCAGCGGGTGGGGCCATGACGGTGCGGCAGGCATCGGATCAAGGCGTTCAGGGCAGCGGCACGGCATCGAGCAGGGCGCGCACCTGCTCGACCGCGCCGCGGCCCGCATCCCCCAGCGGCAGCAGGCGATGCGCCACGGTTTGCGCCAGGATGGCCTGCACGTCGTCGGGCGCCACGTAGTCGCGCCCGCTCAGCAAGGCCTGCGCTTTGGCCGCGCGCACCACGGCAATACCGGCACGCGGGCTCAGGCCCTGCAAAAACCACTTGCCTGAGCGGGTTGCCGCGATCAGGTCCTGCACATAGTCCAGCAGCGGCGCGGCCGCATGGATGGCCAGCACCTGCTGCTGCAGCATTTTCAGCTCCGTCGCATCGAGCAAGCTGGGCAACTCCTCCACCATGTCGCGCCGGTCCCGACCGGCCAGCAAGGTGCGTTCGGTGGCGCGATCCGGGTAACCCAGTGAGATGCGCATCAGGAACCGGTCCAGCTGCGACTCCGGCAGCGCGTAGGTGCCCAACTGGTCGTGTGGGTTTTGCGTGGCAATGACAAAGAACGGTGCCGGCAAGGGGCGGGTGTCGCCGTCCACGGTGACCTGCTTCTCTTCCATGGCCTCCAACAGCGCACTTTGGGTTTTGGGGCTGGCGCGGTTGATCTCGTCGGCCAGCAGCACCTGCGCAAACAACGGGCCGGGGTGGAAGATAAAGCTTTCCTTGGCCCGCTCATAAACGCTGACGCCCGTGAGGTCGCTGGGCATCAGGTCAGCGGTGAATTGCACCCTGGAGAACTGCAGACCAAAGGTTTTGGCCAGTGCCAGGGCCAACGTCGTCTTGCCCACGCCGGGCACGTCTTCAATCAGCAAGTGGCCTCCCGCCAGCAGGCAGGCGACGCAATCTTGCGTTTGCGCAGGCTTGCCGACGATCACCGTGTTAAGCTGATTCAGTATTGATTCAAGTTTTTTTTGTGCATCCATAGCACGACGTTACCAAAATAATTCGAGAGGCAGGCGCTCACCGTGACAATGACCGGCTATTACACCCATCCCGATTGCCGCAAACATGAAATGGGGCCGGGCCACCCCGAGTGCCCGGAGCGGCTTGATGCCATCGAAGACCGGCTGTTGATCACCGGCCTGGGGCTGGCGCTGGAGCGGCGCGAGGCGCCTGCGGCGTCGCTGACCGACATCGAGCTGGCGCACAGCCGCACGCATGTGGCGGCACTGCGCGGCTTGAGCGATGTGCTGAAAGAAGACATTCTGGCCGGTGGCCCGCCCTATGCCCAGGTGGACCCCGACACCTCCATCAACGTCTACACCTGGGACGCCGCCCTGCACGCGGCCGGCGCGGCCTTGGCCGCTACCGACGCGGTGATTGCGGGCGACTTTGAAAACGCGTTTTGCGCCATTCGCCCGCCCGGCCACCATGCTTGCCGCGACCAGGCCATGGGCTTCTGCTTTTTCAACAACGTGGCGCTGGCCGCCAAGTACGCGCTCGAGCGCCATGGCTTGAAGCGGGTCGCCATTGTTGATTTTGATGTGCACCACGGCAACGGCACCGAAGACATCGTGGCGGGCGACAAGCGTATTTTGATGGTGAGCTTTTACCAGTATCCGTTTTATCCGCTCGATCACGTTCACTCCAGTGCTGCCAACCTGGTCAATCTGCCGGTACCGGCCTACACCAAGGGCATGGAGATCAGGGAGCTGATCGAAAGCGCCTGGATGCCGCGGCTGGAGGCTTTCCGGCCCGAGATGATTTTCATCAGCGCCGGCTTCGACTCGCACCGGGAGGACGACATGGGCCAGTTGGGCCTGGTCGAGCAGGACTACATCTGGATCACGCATCGCATCAAAGACGTGGCGCGGCGCCACGGCAAGGGACGCATTGTGTCGTGTCTGGAAGGTGGCTATTCCTTGAGCGCGCTCGGTCGCAGTGTGGAGGGACATATTCGGGTGCTGGCCGATGTTTGATTTCCATGGCACCGATCTGGACGACTGGGTTGCGGCGCTGACCCAAACGGCCGCGCTGATCGAACTCGGCGCACTGGCCTTGTGCGGCCTTGCCGCGTGGGTGCTGGCCGTGCTGTTGCGCCGGACGCTGGGCTCGAACCTGACGAGTTCCATCATGTTTGGCCGACGCATCGTGGACGGGGTGCTGTTTCCGCTGCTGCTGCTGTGTCTGGCCTACGCGGCCAGAGCCTTGCTGCTGGGCCGGGTGCCGCTGGCCGTTTTCAAAATTGCGCTGCCGGTCCTGATTGCCCTGCTGGTCATCCGCCTGGGGGTCAAGGTGCTGCACGCCGCCTTCAGTGAGACGCCGCTGGTGCGTCTGCTGGAGCGCAGCATTTCATGGCTGGCGTGGCTGGCCATGGTGTTGTGGGTCAGTGGCCTGCTGCCGCTGCTGCTGGAACAACTCGACCAGATCACCTGGAAGATGGGGGGCGCCAGGATGTCGGTACGCACCCTGATCGAGGGGGGCTTGACCGCGGGGGCCGTGCTGATATTCACTTTGTGGATTTCCGCCGCGATTGAGACCCGTTTGCTGCGCTCGGCCACCGGTGGCGAGTTGTCGCTGCGCAAGGCGGCGAGCAACGCCACGCGGGCCTTGTTGATGTTTGTCGGCCTGTTGATGGCGCTGTCGGCGGTGGGTATTGACCTGACCGCGCTGTCGGTGCTGGGTGGTGCCATTGGCGTGGGGGTGGGTTTTGGCCTGCAAAAGCTGGCGGCCAACTATGTCAGCGGCTTTGTCATCCTGGCCGAACGCAGCATGCGGATTGGCGACAACGTCCGGGTGGATAATTTTGAGGGCATTGTGATGCAAATCAACGCCCGCTACACCGTCATTCGTTCACTCGCCGGGCGGGAGTCGATTGTTCCCAACGAGTTGCTGATCACCACCCGGGTCGAGAACCTGTCGCTGGCGGATTCACGGGTCTGGCTTCATACTGTGGTCTCGGTCGCTTATGACAGCGATGTGGACCAGGTGATGCACTTGTTGAAAGAGGCTGCCGTGAACCAGGAGCGTGTGTTGCGCGAGCCGGCGCCTTCGGTCAACCTGGCAGCGTTTGGTGCCGACGGGCTGGAGTTCAAGGTGGGGTTCTGGATCGCCGACCCCGAGAACGGCAGTGACAACTTGAAGTCCTTGATCAACCTGGCCATACTTAAGGCATTGCGTGACAACCGGATCGAGATTCCCTATCCGCAGCGGGTTGTGCACACGCGCGACGTGGCGGCGAATCCGGCTTCATAATTTTGACCAAGGAGGTTCGCATGACTTTATCTTTGGCTGTGCCCACCCCGCTGGAGTACTTTGCATCGGTGGTGCACAGCGATGCCGACTTTGCCCTGCTGGAGGCGGCTGCCTGCCTGGCGCAGGACGAATACCCTGAACTGGACGTGCAACAAGTGCTGGGTGAAGTTGATCAACTCCTGGCACGGCTCAAGCATCGCCTTGCGGCCGATGCCGGCCCCTTGCAAAAGCTGCGCGTCCTGCATCAGTTTTTTTACCGGGATTTGGGCTTTGCCGGCAACGTCAATCATTACTATGACCCGGACAACAGCTTTGTGAGTGTGATTCTGCACACCCGCCGCGGCATTCCGATCTCGCTGGCTGTGCTGTGGCTGGAGTTGGCGCAAGGCTTGGGGCTGGCAGCGCGGGGCGTCGGATTTCCGGGCCACTTCATGGTCAAGGTGAATCTGCCCGAAGGCCAGGTCGTGATGGACCCGCTGGACGGCCAGTCGCTGACCCGCGAGGCGCTGGCCGAGCGGCTGGAACCTTTCCGGCGACGCAGTGGCTTGATGGATGAGTTCGAAGTGCCGCTGGGCCTGTATTTGCAGGCTACCCCGCCGCGCGACATCATTGCCCGGATGTTGCGTAACCTGAAAGAAATCCACACCGGCCAGGAAGATTGGCTGCGCCTGATTGCGGTGCAGGATCGGCTGATTGTGCTGCTGCCGCAGGCCTGGGACGAGTACCGGGATCGCGGCCTGGCCCATGCCGAGCTGGGCCATGCGGGAAGGGCGCTGGAAGACCTGGAAACCTATCTGGGCAACGCCGAAAAGGGGCACGACATGTCCGCCATCGCCATGCGTGTGGCCGAGTTGCGGCGCGCCATCAACTGATGTTTCAGGTTGTAATGGATTTTGACTTTTGCAGCCGGCCTGGGTCAAATATGAAAGACGAAGCGCAGTTTCGGCAGAGACCGCGCCTCCTCATAACCCAAGAGAGAAATCCATGAAAAGCTTTAAACAAATCGTCTCCACTTGCCTGATCGTCTGCATCACCGCCGCGGGCTTTCCCCTCGCTGCCCAAGCCCGCATCGTGGCCACCGAAGAAATCACAGCGCCCGCGCAGGCAAGCACCAGCCGCGACACCGTGAACCGCTTTCTGGCGCGTGATGACGTGCGCCAGGCCATCTTGGGCCAGGGCGTCAGCCCGCAGGCAGCGGCTGAGCGGGTCGCGGCCATGTCGGACAGTGAAGTGGCGCAACTGGCCGGCCGCATTGAGCAGGCCCCGGCCGGCGGCGATGTGTTGGGCATTTTGTTCACCGTGTTCATCGTGTTGCTGGTGACCGACATCATGGGCCTGACCAAGGTGTTTCCGTTCACACGATCGGTTCGATGATCAAGCAACTCATTGGTCTGCGAGCCCCCGTCTTGACGGGGGTTTTTGTTTGCGCGGTGCTGCTTCTGGGTGGCTGCGCCACACCGCAGGTGGCGATGCTGGATGCACGCTGGCCAACTGAACTTCCCGCACAGGTAGAACTTGCCGATGTTCCGTTTTTTCCGCAAGAAGACTATGAATGTGGTCCTGCCGCGCTGGCGATGGTGGCCACTGCTGCGGGCGTCGATGTGACGCCGGATGCGCTTGTGGATCAGGTTTACCTGCCGGGTCGCAAAGGCTCGTTGCAGCCCGAAATGCTGGCCGCCACGCGTCGGCAGGGCTTGCTGGCTTATCCGTTGAAGCCGAGGGTGGAAGACATACTGCGCGAAGTGGCGGCAGGCCACCCGGTGCTGGTGTTCCAGAATTTGGCGTTCTCAATCTACCCGGTGTGGCACTACGCCGTGGTGATGGGCTTTGACCGCGAACGCCATGTGCTGCTGCTGCATTCCGGGCGCACGGCGCGCATGGAGATTTCAATGTTTGCCTTTGAGCGCACCTGGGCGCGCGGGCAGTACTGGGCCATGCTGGCGCTCAAGCCCGGGCAACTGCCCGCCACCGCCGAGCCCCAGGCTTACAGCGCCGCAGCGGCCACGCTGGAACGCACGGATGCACGCGGCGCGCAGCAAGCTTTTGCGGCCGCACTGCAACGCTGGCCGGACGACCGTGCGGCCTTGCTGGGCGCGGGCAACACCGCTTATGCGTTGGGCCAGCGTGACGCAGCGGCCAAGGCCTACCGCCAGGCGGTTCTCAAGCACCCCGATTTTGCCGACGGCTGGAACAATCTGGCGCAAGTGCTGCTGGAGCTCGATCGTCGCCAGGAGGCCAGTCAAGCGATCGCGCGCGCGGTGGCCTTGGGTGGTGAGCGCCTGCCAGCGTATTTGGCCTTGCAGGCAAAAATTTATAACAAATAGGGCTGTAGCCCCCGTCAATAAAGCGCTATTAACTATTATCTTTATAGTGACTTTGGATTCGACGGGGTGCCGGCTTCGCCCAGTTGGTGCCAGGCGCGGCGCAGTTGCGTGTCCGAACTGAAGCCCGCCAAAGCGGCCGCTTGCGTGACGTTGCGGCCGGACTGCAGCGCCGTCTGCGCCAGGGCCAAGCGAATGCGGCGCAGGTACTGCAGCGGCGCAATGCCGGCATGCTCCATAAACAAGCGCGTCAAGTGCCGGGGTGAGGTACAGGCCACCATCGCCATGCTGGCCAGGTGCCACTCGGCAGCGGGCTGGCTGCTGACGGCGTCCTGCACGCGGTGCAGGGCCGGGTGCAGGTGGTTGCGGTAAGCCAGAAACGGTGACAGCTCCGGGTCCTGCGGGCCGCGCCGCAGGGCTACCACCATGGCTTGCGCCACCTGCGCGGCGATGGGTTCGCCACACAGCTGGGCAATGCGGTGCAAGGTCAGGTCCACGCCGGTGGTCACGCCCGCGCTGCTGTACACCGGTGCGTCTTCCACAAAGACCCGGTTCTCCACCACCTGGCAGTCGGGCTCCACCGAGCGCAATTCAGCCAAATGGTGGTGGTGCGTGGTCACATGCCGCCCAGCCAGCAAACCCGCATGAGCCGCCAGCACCGCGCCGGCGCACACCGTCATCAGCTCCAGCCGGTGGGTTTGCAGCCGCAGGCCGCGCAGCCAGTGCAGCAGTGCTTGAGCAGCCTCGGTTTGCACGGAAATGGTGGCGCCTGGCTGGCCAACCAGCACCACCCAAGCCGGCGCTGGCAGCGTGTCAGGCAGCGCCGCAAGACCGCTGAGTTTGAGCCCCACCGAGCTGACCGTCTCGCTGCCGGGGCCGACAAAGCGCAACACAAAGCGTGGCGGCTGGCCCTGAATCTGCAACGCTTGATTGGCGATGCGCAAAGCCTCGGCCGGCCCAGCCCAATCCAGCGCCAGGCTGTCGGGCAGCAGGGCAAACAAGACCTGAATCGGCGCTGACTGCACCAAGCTCATCATGCGCGCGTGGGCTGTGCCAGCAAGGTGTCGGCGTCATAGGGACGCTCAAACCAGACCAGCGAGTCTTCGGGGTAGCTCCGGGCATCAAAACGACGGGTAAAGCGCAAGTGCGGCAAACCGATGTCGATGACCTGGTAATGGTGGGGAATCTGCGCCACTTGCAGCGTCAGTTTGACTTTGTAGGAGTGACCCGACTCCGGGTGTCCAAACAAGGTGTGGTTCATTTTTAATCCTCAAACGAGCCGTGGTAATCCATCTGCCGTGCGGTCAACTGGGCCAATTCAAGCCCGCCCAGCCGAGCCACCAGGTGCAGGCACATGTCGATGCCCGCACTGATGCCAGCCGAGGTGACGACCTGGCCGTTGTCAATCCAGCGCGGGTCGTCGCAGACGGTCAGGGCAGGGAAGCGCTGCTGCAAATCGCTGCTGTCTTCCCAGTGGGTGGTGACGCGCCCGGTGCGCACCACACCACTGGCCGCCAGCAAAAACGCGCCGGTGCACACCGATGCCGTGATCTGCGCCTGGGCCGCCGTGCGGGCGATCCACGCCAGCGTTTGCGGGCAGGCCATGGCAGCGTCCACCACGCCGCCGGGCACCAGCAGCAGATCGCAGCGCGGGTGGTCGGCAAAGCTGTGTTCGGGCAGCACACGCAGCCCGGCACGCGCCTGAATCGGCTGACCATCACGCGACACGCAGGCCACGTCAAACAGGGCCGCCGCGCCCGGGTTGCGCTTGCCATGCATCCGGCTGGCCGTGGTGAACACCTCATAAGGCCCGGCAAAGTCCAGTACCTCGACCGCATCAAACACCAGGATGCAGACCGACACAGGCGGGCGCTGACTCATGCCGCTCCTGTAGCCCGTTCCAGCGCCTGCGCGACGCTGCAAATGGTGGCAAAGCGGTCTTTCAACACGGTGGCGGTGCGCGCCTTGATGTCGACCGCACTCAGGGTGGCGCCATCAAGTTGTTGCATGTCCCAAGTCAGCGTGGCATCCAGGCAAAAATCCACCGTCCAGCCCAGATCCGAGGCATGGCGGGTGGTGGTCTCACAGCATTGCTCGGTGCGGATGCCGCTGATGATCAGCCTTTGAATACCGTTCTGCGTCAGCCACACGTCCAATCCCGTGCCCACCAGCGCGCTGTGGCGGCTCTTGTGAAAGGTGGCGGCGGCCTCAAACGGGTGCAGTTCGGCCAGCGGCTGCACAAAGCCGGATTCGAGCGCAAACGGGTTGCTGGCGGTCTTGGGGCCGTCGACGTGAAAGACACGCACGATCGG
The DNA here is from genome assembly GCF_000013605.1 of Rhodoferax ferrireducens T118. Taxonomy (NCBI): domain Bacteria; kingdom Pseudomonadati; phylum Pseudomonadota; class Betaproteobacteria; order Burkholderiales; family Comamonadaceae; genus Rhodoferax; species Rhodoferax ferrireducens. The sequence continues at coordinate 2,781,322 of NC_007908.1, read as the reverse complement.
CAGGCCGCGCGCCACACAGCCGTCAATCAGCGCGTTTTGTGCGTTGAGGTAGGCGGGCAGATCGGTCGCCGTGAAGTACGGGCGCTGGCGGAACGACTCTTGCGCGTCAATCAAAATGAGACATGTTTTCATGGATTCATATGTGAGTTGAAAAGCTCTATGGTGCACGTTTTATGCGCGTAAGGCCAGTTTATGAAGGACAAGTATCAATCAAATCAAGACATTATGTCGAGACCAAGGCCGCTGACTGATGATGCGCTCAGGCCGCCATGCCACTCCGCAAATCCAGCGGGCTGGCCAGACCACCCGCTGCGACCTTCGGTACATGCGTGGAAATCATGGTGGTGCTTGCGTCGCTGTGGCCCAGCAACTCCTGCACCGTAGCCCTGGCGCGCTCGGTGCACGAACAGACGGGACTGCTGCTCGATGCGCTCTTGACGGACACAAAGCGCATGTTGGGCCGGGTGACAGCTTCGCAGATGGCGGCCGCATCGGCTGCATCGTTCTTGCCACGTTTGCCTGAAAGACGGTACGGTGTGACAAACTTGGGTGCCATCAGGCGCACGGTGTGACCGTAGGTCGCAAACAGTCTTGCCCAGTGGTGGGCACCCGAGCAAGCTTCCATTCCGATCAGACAGGGCGGCAGAGACACCATCAGCTTGGCGAGTCGGGTGCGCGCCAAACTGGGTCGTATCAGCACAGGTTTGCCTGTAGCATCGACACCATGCACGGCAAAGACGTTCTTTGCCAGATCGATTCCAACCGTTACGATAGTCATGAACTTCCCCTTCGCGAATGAGTTGATGAGTAATTGCACTTCCCATCTTGGCACTTTGTTGCCGGTCGCCGCAAATGCGCGGCTAGCTCGGGACGGGAAAGCCCCATTCATTCGTTAGGCCCTGACCGAATCCATTTACACCCGTAAGGAAGTTTTCCACCATGGACATCCCACGAATATTCAACATTACTGAAAGTGCTCACCGCATCCACGACCCGATCACGCCCGAAAAGCTCGCCACGCTCGGCACGGCGCTGCGTCTGGAATCGGGGGCCCGAGTGCTCGACCTCGGCAGTGGTTCAGGGGAGATGCTGTGCACCTGGGCACGCGATCACGGCGTTATCGGCACCGGCATCGACATGAGCCAGTTGTTCACAGAGCAAGCGAAACTCCGTGCTGAAGAACTCGGCGTCGCCGATCAAGTCAAGTTCATCCATGGCGATGCTGCGGGCTACGTCTCTGACGAGAAGGTCGATGTTGCAGCCTGTGTCGGTGCCACCTGGATCGCCGGGGGAGTCGCCGGCACTATCGCGCTTCTGGCGCGGAGCCTGCGCACCGGGGGGATCATCGTCGTCGGCGAGCCCTACTGGCGGCAGTTACCGCCGACGGAAGATGTTGCCAAGGGGTGTCTTGCCAACTCGATCTCCGACTTTCTCATGCTTCCAAAACTTCTCGCATCTTTCGGCCAGCTTGGCTACGACGTCGTTGAAATGGTCCTGGCTGACCAGGACGGATGGGACAGATACGAGGCGGCCAAGTGGCTCACCATGCGCCGATGGCTTGAAGCCAATCCCGACGACGAGTTGGCGAAAGATGTTCGAGCCAAACTGACCTCGGAACCCGAGCGTTACGCCGCTTACACGCGTGAATACCTGGGCTGGGGTGTGTTCGCGCTGATGCCGCGGTGAAGCGCGATGACGAGTGGCTTGTGCACTGCATTTTCGCCTTGGCCTAACATGGCGGTCAACCGGACCTGCGCGAAAAGCCGCGCAGGCCGGTTACCTCTACGTTGGGCCTGAGCAGAGAGAATGTCTCGCCTCCCCCAGTACCGGAATGAGCTTACTTCCGCGCAAGTTGCGGAGGGGATGAATCGCGCACTTCGGAACGCTGCGCGGTTGGCAGAGGACGCCGATGTCTTGTATCAGCAAGGTCGAATTCCGTCGGCCGTCGCGCTCTCCATTCTGAGTATTGAGGAGTCCGGCAAGGTCTCGCTGCTCCGTCAGATGGCCCTGGCAACGGACCTGAAGGAACTACAGACGATCTGGAAGGCCTATCGCAGCCACAAAAAAAAGAATGTGCTTTGGATTTTCGGAGAGATGGTGCGGAACGGTGCCAGAAACCTGGACCAGCTCAAACCCTTGGTTGATCCAACTTCAGACCACCCGGACGTCCTAGACCAAATGAAGCAGCTCTGCATCTACACTGACTGCTTCAACAACGCGAAATGGTCATCGCCTGATGAAGTAGACGTAGCGGGGCTTGCTCCCTATTTGCTCAAGATAGCCCAAATCTTGGGCAGAGGCAAGACTGTCACAGACGAAGAGGTGCAGTTATGGCGGAAGTACCTACTTCCGGTGAAAGACGCACCGACGGAAGCCCAAAAGCAGGCAGTAGCTGCTTGGTTTCATGAAATGAACTTGCGAGGCCTGTCCGATGCAACTGCCGAGAGTGTTGAAGACTTCCTTGGACCCTACGCGGCGCCAACACAGGCCTAACAGGTCCGTCAACGCGGACGCCCAAGAGCGTCCGCGCCTGCGGCGCTCCAATCCATTGGACGCCGGTTACGTCCGACGTTAGGCTTAAGAATAAATCTCAAAGGACGCTATGAAATATCCAGGAAAGCCAGAGACATCACCCGGTTGGTATAGGGATCGAGGGCAGTCATTTATTGAAGAACAATTCAGCAATGCTCTTGACAACATGGCCGGGCTAATCGAAAAGGAACATTGGTTTGGAGACCCTGAAAAACACAGTCGTTACCGTGTCGATTTCATCTTGAAAGACGCTCACTTAATTATTGAGTTGGATGGGCATGAGTACCATTCAACCAAAGAGCAGCTTGAAAAGGACGCGGTGAGGCAGAGGTACCTAACAAGGGCTGGCTACACAGTGATCAGATTCAGAGGCAGGGAGATAAATAATAGCCCTGCGGATTGTGTCGCAGAAGTACGACAAATCTACAAAGAACGCATGCAACGGGCACCTTCAAAGTATCGTGTCATGTATATCGATTACCAATTTCTGGTCCGTCAGATGTCAAAAGCACTCAGCTTCTACAGAGAACTGCATCCGAACAAATCGTTGGAATTCCCGTCCCTGGAAGCATTTATCCCCCACGCCGTTGAGTGGCTCCAGGAAAAATCCTTCATTACGGCATTTGTGTTCCTCCCTCCAGAGGAGCAAGAGGAGGTTGGTCCCTTGGAGGGAACGATAAAAGAATACGAGAAGGGTGAAGTCAGAATTAATATCGTTCCGGATGAGTGGTACACGATAGAGCTTGGGGAACACATGGTGAGTTTTTCTCACTTGTTTGATGACTTCTACCTAGTTGCTGATGACCCTGTATATGTCGATCCATTACGGTCCGTTTTGCCCGAAGATTTTAGTGAAGAGCAGTTGGGCGAACATGCCTTCAAGTACCTTTCTGGTGGCAAACTTCTCAGAAAAGGCAATGATGAGACCGCATTTGTAGGGACTGATTTGGCCCACGTTCGCTGGCAGGATGTTTGGTACCCAATTGGCGCATCAATGGGACTTAAGACTTATGAGTTATGAGGTCAACTGCTACAACGGTATTTGCGTCGACCGCCTAACACCGCGCTCAACAGGGACAGCCCAAAAGCTACGCTTTTGTTCTGCCCGTTAGCTCTACGTTATGCGGGGGAATAAATGAACGAATTAACGAGTCGCATGACAGGACCCGGAAACCCGCCAGCTGATTCTGCAGTTGCCGACTGGGTTGGCAAGGATGCTTACAAATACTGGAAATTAATCACGCAGTCGATAGAGCAGAGCTACCCGAGCGTTTTTACGCCCGAGTGGCTCTATGGCGGGAAGAAACACGGCTGGTCCCTGAGATACAAGAAGAATAAGTCATTCTGTACGTTGATCCCGGAGAAGAATCGCTTTGCGCTACTAATAGTTTTTGGAACAGAAGAGCGGGCAAAAGTTGAAGCAATTAAGAATGGCCTGGCAAAGAAGACCCAAAAGGAATACGACCAAGCCACAACCTATCATGATGGAAAATGGCTGCTGCTCGTAATTGACACCGACAGAGTAGTAAAGGATGTCATGCTGCTACTGACGGTGAAACGGCGGCCAATAAATGCAAAGCACGCATAACCATCCAATCCACCGGACGGCATACAGCCGCCGGTGATCGAAACGTTATGCCACATGAAGAAGATGCGCCTATTCGCCATTGGATTGCTCGCTCTAGCTTCTGCAGCTGCAGCTGCGGCCGCGCCGCCAACGCCGAGCCATTGCGTCGCGGATGAAGAAGTTCTCTTCACGTGCCGTATTGGCGACAAAGTGCTCTCGTTCTGCGCTCCGAAGACAAATGACGACCGTCTTGCACCGGCATGGATACAGTATCGCTTCGGAAGAATTGGGGCGACAGAACTCGTTTTCCCGCCGGCAAAGACATCCCCCGTCCGGCACTTCCGGTATACGACCGACAAAGGCGGCCGGTGGGTAGTTGCTCTCGTGCAGTTCTCAATTGATGACTTTTCCTACGTACTGAGCGCCTATGGCAACAGCAACATTCCTGAATCAGAAGCATCGTTGTTGGTCGTTCGACCCGACGGGACACGGAGGGTGTTGCAGTGTGCCGATCCGGGTTTGTACGCGGCTGCTGGATTGTGGAGGTTTGAGCAGCTTCATCTGCCGGCAGTGCAAAAGGAATTCACTAGGTAGCAGCAATGCGACACAACATTTCGGCCCACACGGACATCCGACATCAGGTTGGCGCTTTGCGGCGCGTGTTGCGTTCCGGTGGCCTTCGACGTTAACGCGCCAAGCCGCGCGGCTGCAGCACCAGCAGCAGCAACGCCAGCGCCGCAAAGCCGATGCCGGCCACAAAGGTGAACGACGCGCCCCAGCCCTGCCACAACCAGCCCGCCAGCCCACTGGCGATCAACATCGCCACGCCGCTGAGCAGGTTGAAAAATCCGTAGCCGGTGCCGCGTAAATCCGTCGGTGCAGTGTCTGCCACCATCGCCGCCAGCAGGCCTTGCGTCATGGCCATGTGCAAGCCCCACAACGCCACGCCAGCCCAGAACACCACGCCGCTGTTGCTGTAAGCCAGTAGAGAGTCAGCGCCTATCAACAGCAGCAGCCCCCAGCCTAACAAGGAAGTGTGGCGCACTTTGTCGGCCAGCTTGCCAAACGGGTAGGCGCAAGACGCGTAGACGAAGTTCATGCCGATTAGCACCAGCGGCGTCCAGGCCAGCGCCAGGCCGCCTTGCTGCGCGCGCAGCACCAGAAAAGCCTCGCTGAACCGCGCCAGCGTGAATATTGCGCCCACGCCCACCACCCACCAGTAAGCAGGGCTCAGGCGGGCCAGGTTGGCGCGGCTGATCGGGTTGCTGCGCTTGGTCGTGATGGGTTGATCAGGCTCCTTGACGCCCCACACCAGCAGCGCCACACACATGAAGGCGGGCACGGTCGCCACCCAGAACACGGCGCGAAAGTTGTCGTTCCACAGCAGCATGAAGGCGACTGCCAATGTGGGGCCCAAAAATGCCCCCACGGTGTCAAGCGACTGGCGCAAGCCAAAGGCGGCGCCGCGCAACTCGGGTGGCGCAATATCGGCCACCAGAGCGTCACGCGGCGCACCGCGAATGCCTTTGCCGACGCGGTCAGCCAATCGGGCGGTGATGATCCAGCCACCGGACGTGGCCAGGGCAAACAGCGGCTTGGAAAAAGCCCCCAGGCCGTAGCCCAGCACCGCCAGCGGCTTGCGCTTGCCCCAGTAATCGCTCAAAGCGCCGGAAAACACCTTGATGATCAGCGCCGTCGCCTCGGCAGCGCCTTCAATCAGCCCGACCACAAACATGCTGATGCCCAGCGTGGTCACCATAAAGACCGGCAGCAGGCTGTGGATCAGCTCACTGGAAACATCCATCAGCAGGCTGACAAAGCCCAGCGCCCAGATGCTGGCGGGAATTTTGCGCAGCGAGGCGGTCATCCAGCGCTCGGGTCAGACTAACGTTAGCGCACCAGTACCGCCGCATCGTCGCCACGCGCGGCAATCACACCAATGACATACACGGCTTCACCTGCAGCGCGCAGTGTGGCCGCACAGGCGGCGGCTTGTGACGCGTCAATCACCACCACCATGCCAATGCCGTTATTGAACGTGCGATTCATCTCAAAGTCGTCAATGCCAGCCGTTTTTTGCAGCCAGGCAAACAGCTCGGTTTGCGGCCAGCTGCCCTTCGTCAAGTGCGCGGCAGTGCCCTCGGGCAGCACGCGGGGGATGTTTTCCAGCAAGCCGCCCCCGGTGATGTGAGCCAGTGCCTTGATGGGGTGGGCAGCCAGCGCGGCCAGCACGTTTTTGACATACAGGCGGGTGGGTTCCATCAGCGCTTGTTTGAACGGTTTGCCATCCAGCGTGGCCGGGGCATTGGCACCCGCGCGCTCGATGCACTTGCGCACCAGGCTGAAGCCATTGGAATGCACGCCGCTGCTGGCCAGGCCCATGACCACATCGCCGGGCTTGATAGCTACGCCGGTCAGGATTTTTGACTTTTCGACTGCGCCGACACAGAAACCGGCCAAGTCGTATTCACCCGGCGGGTACATGCCGGGCATTTCAGCGGTTTCGCCGCCAATCAGCGCACAGCCAGACAGCTCGCAGCCCTTGGCAACGCCGCCCACCACGGCGGCGGCGGTGTCCACATCAAGCTTGCCGCAGGCAAAGTAGTCCAGGAAAAACAAGGGCTCGGCCCCTTGCACCAGCACGTCGTTGACGCTCATGGCGACCAGATCGATGCCGACCGTATCGTGCATATTCCATTCAAACGCCAGCTTGAGCTTGGTGCCGACACCGTCGGTGCCGCTCACCAGCACCGGCTCTTTGTAGCGTTTGGGCACTTCAAACAGCGCGCCAAAGCCGCCAATACCCGCCAGCACGCCTTCGCGCATGGTCTTTTTGGCCAGGGGTTTGATGCGCTCAATCAGGGCGTCGCCTGCGTCAATGTCAACGCCGGCGTCTTTGTAGGAAAGAGGGGAAGCAGAGGAAGCGTTTTTTTGGGTCATGAAAAATGCCATGAAAAATGCGCTGGCAGGGCGCGTGCAAGCAGGTCGTGGGTTGGAAAAAAGCGCGAGCCTGGAGCCCGATAGAATTTGACCAGATTTTAAGGGTATGTATTCAGTCCGCCAGATGCAATTTACTTCCACTCCAAAAAGGGCCGTCTGCGCACACTTATGAAACAAATTGCCCTGGATATTGGCTTGGCGACCGGCCCCACGTTGAGCAGCTTTTTTGCTGGCCCGAATGAGGCGGCTCTGCGCCATCTGCAAATCTGGGTTGCAGGCGGTGCCAATGCAGCGGCGCGTTCACCCGTGCCGACTTACTTCTTTGGCAGTGCTGGCAGCGGCAAAACGCATTTGCTCAAGGCGGTACAGGAGGCTTTTCGCGAGCAGGGCGCCAGTGTGGGCTGGCTCGACGCCAGCGTGCAGCAGCCGCCGGAATTCGATGAGCGTTGGGCGGCGGTGCTGATGGACGACGTGCATTTTTACAACGTGGTGCAGCAGCAGGCGGCGTTTAACTGGTTCATCAATGCCCAAACGTGGCAGCGCGGCGTGCTGGCGGCCGGTGAGTTGCCGCCGGCTGACCTGAAATTGCGTGACGACCTGCGCACCCGGCTCGGTTGGGGCCATGTGTTTCAGCTGCAACTGCTCAGTGAGCCAGAGCGGCGCGCCGTTTTACGCCAGGCGGCCGATGCGCGCGGGCTGTTTTTGAGTGACGAAGTGATGGACTTCATGTTGACACGCTTCAGCCGTGACTTGGGCAATCTGATGGAGTTGCTGAACCTGATTGACGGCTACGCCCTGCAGACCAAACGGGCGATTACCATTCCCCTGATCAAATCCATGATGGACAACACGTAATTGACAATCGACCCATGAAATTGACCCTTTTTGACCTTGACCACACCTTGTTGCCGATTGATTCTGATTACGCATGGGGCGTTTTTACCAGCACCATCGGCTGGACCGACCCGCTGGAGTTCAACCAGCGCAACGATGAATTTTTCGCCCATTACCAGGCTGGCACGCTTGACATCCATGAGTACGTGCGCTTTGCCACCGCGGCGCTGCGTCAGCAGGGGCCGATTCATGCACAAGCGGCGCATGTTCAGTTCATGAAGACTGTGGTGGACCCCGTCATCAAGGAGCAGGCAGTGGCACTGGTGCGCCAACACCAGCAGGCGGGCGATGAGGTGCTGATCGTCACTGCCACCAATGATTTTGTGACACGCCCGATTGCGCAGGCCTTCGGCGTCGATCAATTGATTGCGGTTGAACTGGAGCGCGACACGGCGCCTGGGGGTAGCGGCTGGATCACGGGCGAAATAGTCGGCGTGCCCTCGTTCCGGGAAGGAAAAATCACGCGTGTGACGCAGTGGCTGGCCAGCCGCCAGCTGGATTGGGCCGATGTGGAGACTACTTTTTACAGTGACTCCATGAACGATCTGAGCCTGCTGGAGCGCGTTACGCACCCTGTGGCCACCAACCCGGAGGCGCCTTTGCGGGCCCTGGCCAGCGAGCGTGGATGGCGCATACTTGATTTGTTTTGAAGAGATGCCAACAAAATGTTGAGGACAGAGCTGGCGGACATCTGATGATTAGTTGAGGACAGAGCTTGTTCCCTGCGTGTAACTGCGGTCTTTCCCGCAAAATGATCGATTTGTAGCTGCGGTCTGTCCCACAAAATATTAAAAATATGATTAAAAAATTTATTGACCGGTTATTAGGCAAAACGTCAACCAAAAGCAAAAAACCTCAATTTGGCAAGCGCGAAGAGGTGGGGGCGGCGGTGCACGGTATCGATCCGAAACTGGTCGATGAGCGCGCGCTCAACGTGGTGCGCACCCTTAAAAATGCAGGGTTCGAGGCCTATGTCGTTGGTGGCGCCGTGCGCGACCTGATGGTCGGCCTGGCACCTAAAGACTTTGATGTGGCGACCAATGCCACCCCGGAGCAGGTCAAGGGTCTGTTTCGGCGTGCTTTCATCATTGGGCGGCGCTTTCGTATCGTGCACGTGGTGTATGGACGTGGCCGCGAACATGAGGTGATTGAGGTTTCCACTTTCCGCGCCTACATGGACAATGCGGCCGCCGAACAGGTGGCGGGTAACGAGAAAACCAGCAAAAGCGAGTTGGCCGGGATGAAACACGCGGTCGACTCCAGCGGCCGTGTGCTGCGCGACAACGTCTGGGGCCCGCAGGAGGAAGACGCGGTGCGGCGCGACTTCACCATCAACGCCATGTACTACGACCCCGAAACGCAAATTGTGGTTGATTACCACCATGGCATCAAAGATTCGAAAGACCGGGTGATCCGCATGATTGGCGACCCGGCGACGCGCTACCGCGAAGACCCGGTGCGCATCATCCGTGCCGTGCGTTTTGCCGCCAAACTCAGCGGCTTGGGCTTCAAGCTCGAAGCCAAAACGGCGGCACCGCTGATCAAGTCGCAAGAGCTGCTGGCCGAGGTGCCGCAGAGCCGTTTGTTTGACGAGATGCTCAAGTTGCTGCAAACCGGCCATGCATTGGCCTCGATCGAGCAGCTCAAAGCACTCGGTATGGCGCGCGGCATTTATCCGTTGCTTGATGTGGTGGTGCAGCGCGCTGAGCAAGCCTTCGTCAAGGCCGCCTTGCGAGACACCGACCGCCGCGTGAGCGAAGGCAAGCCGGTGGTGGCCAGTTTCCTGCTGGCCTGCGTCCTGTGGGCCGATGTGCGCGACGGCTGGGCCAAACGCATCAATGAACGCCAGCATGCCCATCCGGCGCTGCAGGATGCGATCGAAGACGTGTTCAATTCCCATATTGGCGATGTGTCGGGCCGCGGCAAGCTTGGCGGTGACATGCGTGAAATCTGGATGATGCAGCCCCGTTTTGAGAAGCGCGTGGGCAGTGCGCCCTTCGGTCTGGTCGAGCAGGCGCGCTTTCGCGCTGCTTTTGACTTCATGCGGCTGCGTGCTGAAACCGGCGAGATCGACGAGGTACTGGCCGACTGGTGGCAGGAGTTCAGCCTGGCCGATGACAACCTGCGCCAGGACATGGTGGATCAGGTGCGTGAAGAACAGCAGCAACAGCAGCGCCAGCGGGCGCCGCGCGTGCACAAGGCACCTGCGACACGCGATGCGGGGTCGGTGGTACGCGAGGCCACCCCCGCAGCCGATGCGGATCACACGCGACCGGATTCATTGCCCGCTTTTGCGCCAGGCGAGCCGGCCACTGGAGTGGATGCACCCAAAAAAAGGCGCCGGCGCCGGCGCAGCAATGGCCCCAGGGAGGGTGGCGAACCGACGTCGGACGCCGGCGTTTGAGCGGTTTGGTGCGCGACCCGATCACCGCTTACATAGCGCTCGGCGCCAATCTGGGTGACGCCCGTGCTGCGGTGCTGCGGGCCATGCGCGTCATCGCTGCGTTGCCAGCGACGACGCTGGTGCGGCGTTCTTCGCTGTACCGCACGGCACCCGTAGAGGCCATGGGGCCGGATTACATCAATGCCGTCGTTGAAGTGGCCACCGGCTTGCACCCGCTGGAGCTGCTGCTTGAATTGCAGCAACTGGAACAGGCTGCCGGCCGCGAGCGCCCATACCGGAATGCCTCGCGCACCCTGGACCTGGACATCCTGCTGTATGGGGAGGCCAGCATGGACAGTCCCACCCTCGTTATTCCCCATCCCCGGATGATGGCGCGCGCGTTCGTGCTGGTGCCACTGGCCGAGATCGCGCCATTGAGGGTGAGCTCAGATCAGTTGCGGGCCGTCTCAGATCAAGCCGTCAAGCTTGTGACGGACTGCTGAACAAGGGATTTCCCTAGCTATAAGGGCTCTCAGGCAGTCCGGTTTCGTTGTGTACCCTGAATACAATGAAAAAACCATCTTCCGAGAAAAATCATGAGCTTTAACAATCTGCGAGTTGCCACCAAACTGTGGCTCGGTGTGGGTGTCATCATTGCTGCCTTGGCCATGCTGATTGGCTTCTCCGCTTTCAAGCTGGCCAGCCTTCAGGCGGATTCGGATGCCAAGCAGAGCCAGCTCAACACGCGAGTCAAGTCCGTCACCGCCTGGGCGGGCCTGACAGAGACCAATTCAATACGCACGATGGCGCTGATCACCGCTTATGACCCCGGTGTTGAAGCGGCGCTTGCGACGGCAATTGCTGCAACTTCGGCGAAGATTTCTGTGGTTCAGAAAAGCCTCGAAGCGATGCCGCTGGGCAAGGACGAACTGGCCCAGATGCAAAAAATTTCCGGCGCTCGCAAGCTCATGAGTGATGCCCGGGGCAAGGCCTTGAAGCTCAAAACAGATGGCAACAGTGAAGAGGCACTCGCGACAGTAAAAGAGCAGTACACCCCTGTTGTGACGGCCTACCTGGCGACACTGCGTGAGCTAGTGGATATGGAAGAAAAGGCAATGGCCACCTTTCTGGAAGAAGCTTCACAGTCCCGTGCCTCAATTGCGCGGATTTTGGCCGCGTTTTTTGTGTTGCTTTTTGTTGGTATTTTGATTGGCGCGGGCAGGCTGATCCGCTCGATCCGTCAGCCGCTGGTTCAGGCCAATGAGCTGGCGTCCAGCATCGCGAAAGGCGATCTCAGCATGCAGATTGACACCTCGCGCGGTGACGAGTTTGGCGAACTTTTGAAGTCGTTGGCCGCCATGAATGAGTCGCTCGGACGCATGGTGCACCAGGTGCGCCAAAGCACCGATAGCATTGCGACGGCCAGTACCGAGATTGCCACCGGCAACAATGATTTGGCTCAGCGTACCGAGCAAACGTCAAGCAACCTGCAATCTACCGCTTCCAGCATGGACCAGTTGACCACGAACGTGCAGCAAAGTGCCGACAACGCACGCCAGGCCAGCGTGCTGGCCGCCAATGCGTCCTCGGTGGCCGAGAAGGGCGGCGCGGTGGTCCAGCAAGTGGTCTCCACAATGGAAGAGATCAATGTCAGCAGCAAGAAGATCGCCGACATCATTGGTGTCATCGACGGCATTGCGTTTCAGACCAATATTCTGGCGCTCAATGCGGCGGTGGAAGCGGCGCGGGCCGGTGAACAGGGGCGCGGCTTTGCCGTGGTTGCGAGCGAAGTGCGCAGCCTGGCGCAGCGTAGCGCCGAGGCCGCCAAAGAAATCAAGACCTTGATTGGCACCTCAGTCGATAAGGTGGCCTCGGGTACCAAGCTGGTGTCGGACGCGGGCACGACCATGAGCGACATTGTGCAGTCGGTGCGCAAGGTGGCCGATGTCATTGGCGAGATCACGGCCGCCTCCAGCGAACAAAGCACGGGCATTGCCCATGTTAATCAGGCCATTGGCAACCTGGACCAGATGACGCAGCAAAATGCCGCCTTGGTCGAAGAGAGTGCCGCTGCCGCCGAGAGCCTGCGCGAGCAAGCCAGCCAATTGGCACAAGCGGTGTCGGTGTTCAAGATCAGCGGCTCCGTGGTGACCGTGCAGTCGCGCCCGACCCGGGACATTACGCCGCGTGCCGAGTCGCTCCCCTACAAACGGCCGCAGCCGCCGGCCAAACCCCAGCCTGCCAGCGCCGCTCTGGGCCGTACCCGTGCCGCTGTGCCAGCCCGAAAATCACTTGCCTTGTCAGCAGGCAAAAAACCGGCCCAAGCGCCTACCCAACCCGCCGATGCAGATTGGGAGACCTTCTGAGATATTGCGGGACAGACCGTAGCTACACAAAGTGAGCAAGCTCTGTCCTCAACATTTTAGAATTTGCGGGACAGACCGTAGTTACACGGAGTGAGCAAGCTCTGTCCTCAACTGATCATCGGATGTCCGCAAGCTCTGTCTCCAACCCTTCAAGACTTCTTTTAGATCACTCCACTTCAGCAATCAGTTCAATTTCCACGCAAGCACCCAGCGGGATTTGGGCCACGCCAAAAGCGCTGCGGGCGTGCGCACCTTTGTCGCCAAAGATCTCGCCAAATAGTTCACTGGCGCCATTGGTCACCAGATGCTGCTCGGTAAAGTCACCGGTGGAGTTGACCAGCGACATGAGCTTGACAATGCGCTTGATGCGGTTCAGGTCACCGACCGCCGCATGCAAGGTGCCTATCAGATCAATGGCGATGGCGCGGGCGGCGGCTTTGCCGTCTTCGGTGCTGATGTTTTTGCCGAATTGGCCGACCCACACTTTGCCGTCTTTCTTGGCAAGGTGACCGCTCAAGAAAACCAGCTTGCCAGTTTTCACAAACGGCACATAAGCCGCGGCGGGTGCGGCGACGGGCGGCAGGGTGATGCTGAGTTGGGTGAGTTTGGCGTAAATGCTCATAGCGCTTCCTTTGTGAGTTTATGAATGAAATTGGCCTCTAGCCCCTTACACGCCTGTATAAGAAGCTATCGAATTTATAGTATTTCAAGGACATTTTTTAAATGTGCCCTTGGCATTGTGACTGACGCTGGCCTTGCGACTGACCCCGAATCTGGCAATTCGGCTATTGCAGGTCAGGCAAAGAGAGGGCGTCTGCACAGTTCAGAACAGCGTTGAGAAATATCAAGCAGCAGCCGGGGCAGAAGCCTAAAGTTGTTTCACGCGGTTAACTCGCGTAATGATTGGAGAGTTTCCATGTTTGAACTTGAATCCAGCGAGGTATCGCAAGAGACGGCAGGTAGTGCTTGGCTACCGACCGCAAGCCGGCGGACATTTCTCAAAGGCGTGGCTGGCGCAGGTGCGGCCGTGTCGTTCATGAGCAAGAGCGCCTGGGCCAATGGCGAAATCGGCTTTTGGGCGAAGGATCTGCCCGCCGACAAGTTGACCGAAATGTTCAACACCATTGTCCGCATCCGATGGCATGAGCGAACCATGGTCGACAAGATGATTACCGACCCCAAATACCGGGGCTACAACCACTTCTATGCCGGCCAGGAGGCGGTCGCCACCGGCGTCTGCGCGGCGCTGAACAACAAGGGCCCGTTCGACCAGCTCGACCTCGTGTACAGCACCCATCGTCCGACCGGCCATGCCATTGCCAAAGGCGTGGACATGAAGAAGATGGCCGCCGAAAACGACTTCCGTGCCACCGGCCTCAACGGGGGTTACGGCGGTGAGATGCATCTCTCGGACAAGTCCTGCGGCTTCATCGGCGCCGACGGCATGATCGGCCCCGGCCATGTGATCGCGACCGGTTCCGCCTTCGCCTTCCGCGCACGCGACAGCAAGCAGGTGGCGGTGGTTTTCGGCGGCGACGGCACTTACGCGACGCCGCACTTCCACAGCGCCTTGAACAATGCCGCCCTCTTGAAGCTGCCGTTCATCTACGTGCTGGAGAACAACCTGTACCACCAGTACGCGCACTACTCGTACTCCTGCCCGATGAAGGACATCGCCGATGCCGCCCGGACCTACCGCATACCCGGTGTGGTCGTGGATGGGCAGGACGTGTTCCAGGTCTACAACGTCATGAAAACCGCGGTGGATCGCGCCCGTGCCGGCGATGGGCCGACCCTGATCGAGGCCAAGACCTACCGCTACTACAACCACTGGGGTGCCCCCGGCGCGGAGGCCGGTCAGCTCGGTGCGTTTGGTTACGACCCGCTGGCGATCTCCTCGTTCCGTCCGGAACGCGAGGTGCGCGCCTGGATGCAGCGCGATCCGGTTGACATCTGCCGCAACATCCTCGTCAACTGGGGCGTGCTGACGCGCGCCCGGGCAGATGAGATCGAAGCCGCCGCGAAGAAGGAGGCGATTGATGCCTTCGCTTGGGCGGACAAGCAGCCGTTCTGCAAGCCTGAGGATGGTCTTAAAAACGTATTTGTCGAGGGTGTCGTACCCGCTCGGCAGTTTGGCTAAGGAGAAGACCATGGCACGCAAGAGTTGGATGTATGCAGTCCTTGAGGCGGTGCAGTATGAAATGCGCCAGGACAAGAACATGATCTGGATTTACGAGTTGACGCCGCCGGTGGCCTCCACGCCCGGCATGCCGGTGATCAATCTCGAGAAGGAGTTCGGGCGCAAACGCGTGGTGAACACCGGGATCGACGAGAACTGGATGGCCTCATGCGTCTTGGGCGCGGGTCTCGCCGGTTCCAAGGCGGTGACCTATATTCCCTACCAGGGAAACTGCATGTGCTTCCAGGTCATTCAGAACCACGCCGGCAAGCTGCGTTCCATGACCGGGGGGATGGCGTCAATGCCTATCGTGTTTCTCCTGGAGATGACAGGACAGACGCCGGGTTTCGCAGGCCAGCATTCGGACTACGAGATCGACACCTATTACGCGCACATCCCCGGCGTCAAGACCGTCGTTCCGTCCACGCCTACCGATGCGAAAGGCATGATGGCCTCGGCGATCCGCGATCCCAATCCGGTCTGCTACCTGTATCCGGCCGGGCTGCGCGAATTGATGGAAGAGGTGCCCAATGAGCAGTACACGACGCCGCTCGACAAGGCCGCCGTTCGCACGATCGGAAGCGACATCTCGATCGTCGGTTCCGGCGGCGGCATGCCCGAAGTACTCAAGGCAGCCGACTTGCTGCAGAAGCAGGGTATGAAGGTCGAGACGATCGACCTGCGCTGCCTCAAGCCGATGGATACCGAGACACTGGTGAAGTCGGTGCAGAAAACCAAACGGTTGCTGACGGTCGATCAGTCGTATTACACGCTCTGCCCGGGCGCCGAAGTGATTGCTCGTTGTGCTGAAAATGTGGATGGCGCGCGCTTCAAGCGCATTGCGTTCCCCGACGCCCCGCCGCCGGCTGCGCCAGAGATGTTTTTGTGGATGCGGCCCAACGCAGACCACATCATCGCCGCAGCGAAAAAGTTGGTCGGTTGATGGATTCGCTTCAACAGAAGCCGTCCCTCACCTGCGCGAACTGCGGCAGCGTCAACGTGAGCATCAGTCACGTGCGCTCCGCGTTCTGGCAGGACGACCGGCTGGTGGTCGTGGAGGATATTCCCGCGCTCGTCTGCGGGGCATGCGCCGAGCAGTTCTATGACGATACAACGGTCGTCGGCCTTGACTTGCTCCGCGGCGAAGGTTTTCCGGCGGAAAAGGCGCGAACGGCGTTGAACGTGCCTGTTTTCTCGTTCGGCGACCGGGCCGCGGCCAAGAGCGGGCCATGAGCACAGTGGCAAACGGGGGGCGGCTGTTCCTGGTCGTTCTCGCCATGGCCGTGTCCGCATTCGTGCAGGCAGCGGGGGAAGACAATGCTTTCATGCCCAAAGGCGGCAGGGCACTGTTGCTTGATCTACTTGGCGCTCCTCCCGACCAGGTCGAGCTGCGCGCGATTGCGCAGGCACGCCGCACTGAGCCGCAATGGCTCGATTTCGTCGCTGCGCGCAAGAAGGCGTTGACCGAGCGCGAGCTCGCGACGCTGGCCGCCTATCTCGCCGTCAACATGCCGCTGTCCGATGACGCTTTGAAGCGCGACAACTTGGCCTCCGCGCTGCCGCCGGATGGACGTGACCTCGCGTGGAACGGGTGCCAATCCTGCCACTCGCTGTTCGCGAGCCACTTGACGCAGAAACGCAATGCCCAAGGTTGGCGCAACATGTTCCTGTCGCCTTTCCATCGCGAGTTGAATATGAACCCGCAGGAGCGTGAGGAGTTCGCACGCTACTCGGCTCTCAACATGCCGATGAAGATCGAGGACGTGCCGCAGGATTTGCGGTTTTGATCGGAGTCCTAGACATGTCAGAGACTGCCATGAAAATTCTTCGTCTATTTGCGCGCGCTGTCCTGCCTTGGCTCACCGTGCTGCTTCTCGCACCCCTGCAGGCCCAGGCAGCCGATGTGTTCGACTTCATTCCCTTGGGTGGCAGGACACTTCTGGCCAAGGTCTTTGCGAGCCGCCCGCCGGCCGGTGAAGTGAAGGCACTGCTGAGCGCAAAACACACGCGCGAAGAGTGGCGAAGCTACTTGCAGGACCATAGCAAGGCGATCACAGGACTGCAAGGCCTGAACGAGAAGGAGTTGCTCACGCTTGCCGACTACCTGTCGTTCAACATGCCGTTGCCTACGGCCAAGATTCCTGCGAATCCCGCTCAGGCGAATTGGGAGAAGCTGCTGCCGCTGGACGGGCGCGACTTCACGCTTGAGTATTGCCAGAGCTGCCATATCGTCACGGTCGTGATCACGCAAAAGCGCAGCAAGGATGCCTGGCTGGGTTCGATGAACAAGCCAAGCCACATCCAGATCAAGTTGACACGCGAGCAGCGCGAAGCGCTCGCAAGCTACCTGATTCTGAACGCCGCGATTCCGATCGATGAGGTGCCAGAGGAGTTGCGCGCTGGCGGCGCGACTTACTAGCTGTGCGACGGTGGACGCCGCAGGTGTGACACATGCTGTTCACCTCGCTCGAATTCTTCGTCTTCCTCCCGCTTGCGCTGATGCTGTTCGCGCTGCTGCCCCCGGGCAAGCGCTGGATTTGGCTGTTGCTCGCAAGTTACGGCTTCTACGGGGCCTTGCAACCGTTCAACCTCGTTTACCTGGGCGCACTCACGCTCTTGGTCTGGGGCTGCGGCGTGGGGCTGGCGCACACGACGGGCGAACGTTTGCGGCGCCTGCTTCTGGGCGCAGGCCTTGTCGTGGTCGTTGGCTCGCTCGTTGCCTTCAAGTTCTACGACTTCGCCGCTGGCGAGTTGGAACGGCTTGCCGGCCAGTCTTTTGGCGGCGACTCCGCCATCTCGCTGCCGCGGCTCGCCATCACGACGCCGGTCGGCTATTCGTTCTATGCCTTTTCGGCGGTCAGCTACCTTGTTGACACGTATGCCCGGCGCCTTCCCGGGCAGCACAGCGCCGGCCATGTCGCGCTGTACCTCGCGTGGTTCCCCAAAATTCTTGCCGGCCCCATTGAACGCGCCACGACCTTTCTGCCGCAGTTGTCGGCCGGCCTGCGCGCCGATCCCGAACGGCTGGTGCTCGGCTTGCAGTTGATTGGCTGGGGCCTTATCAAGAAGGTCGTGATCGCCGACAACCTCGCGCCTATGGTTGACAAGAGCTTCGGCATCGCGGCCTTCGCCTCGCCAATCGACCTATTGATCAGCGTCTATTTTTTTGCCTTCCAGATCTACTGCGACTTCTCGGGCTACACCGACATCGCGATCGGCGTCTCGCTGCTGTTCGGGCTGCAGCTGATGGAGAATTTTCGCCGGCCCTATCTGGCCAAAAGCACGGCCGAGTTCTGGGGCGAACGCTGGCACATTTCGCTCGGCCGGTGGTTCCGTGACTACCTGTACATCCCGCTCGGCGGCAGCCGAACCGGCCCGGTGCGCCAGTACCTGAACCTGATGCTGGTGTTTATCGCCAGCGGCCTGTGGCACGCGGGACTCGGTTACGGCGTCGGCTGGACCTTCCTCGTGTGGGGCGCGCTCAACGGCAGCTACCAATGGGCCGGCCTGGCCACACGCCCATTCTGGCGCCGCGTCGGTGCATGGCTGCCGCGCATCAGCCAAAGCGTGCCGCTGCTCGCGCTGCGCGTGCTGCTGACCTTCCACCTGATCGCGATCACCTGGGTGTTCTTCCGTGCCCGAACGCTTGGCGATGCGTGGCTGATCCTCAAGAAAATCGGCCTGAACCTCACCAATATCCCGTCTTTGCTGCCGAGATTTCCCTTCACTGCGGATCATTACACGGCCTTCGCGTTGATCGCGTTCCTGATCAGCGTCGAGATCGTTGACGAGCGCCGGTCGATTTTTCAGAGGCTGGCTGCGGCGCCGGTGGTGGTGCGCTGGGGCCTCTGGTATCTCGCCATCTTTGTCCTGCTGATCCTCGGCCGGTGGCAGGCGCGCGAGTTCATCTACATGCAGTTCTGACACATGAAACGCCTGGGAAGATCCGCACTCATCTTCATCGCGATCGGCCTCGCGCTCTACGCCGGCGTTTATTACGCCGCCGAGCAGCTCATGCTTCGCACCGGACGCAGCAACCCATTCTTCAAGATTGCGACCACGCAGGACAGCACGGTTGACTGGGTGATACTCGGCGCCTCGCACGCCATGCCGCTCGATTTCGCCGACTTCAATGCGCAGATGGAGCGCGAGACGCAGCTCAGGATACTGAACCTGGCCGCGCCCGGCGCCGGGCCGCTCTACAACCGCTTTGTGTTCGAGCATTTCCTGCGTTCGCATCGCGCGCGCCATCTGCTCTATGTCGTCGATTCATTCGCGTTCTACTCGCGCACATGGAACGAGGACCGCTTCGGCGACGCCAAGCTCCTGCGGCGCACGCCATTCGAACCGGCCATCGCCCGGCGCCTCTGGGATTACGCCCGCCATGAAGGGGTGGATGCGCGTGCCGTGCTTGACTACGTCAGCGGCTTCTCGAAGATCAACAATCGGGAGCGCTTCCAGCGCGATGTCTGGGAAGGTGAAGCCCAGTTCGAGCGCGCCTATCGGCCCTCATCCTCGGCTGTGAAAAAGCGCATCGACTACCTGTACCCAGACAAGGTCTCGTCCGCAGCCCTGTCCCGATATTTCGAGGAATTCTCAGCGCTCATTGCCTTGGCCCGCAAGGAGGGTGTCACTGTGGTCGTCATCAAGATGCCGGTGCCGCCCCAGTTTTACCGCCAGCTTCCCGAGGAGGCGGGCTTCGATGATGCGCTCTCGCGTTTACTTGCTGCGCGTGACGTGCTTTTTTACGACTTCTCGGCGAAGACGAGCGAGCCGAGCCTCTATTTCGATACCGATCACCTCAGCCGCGCGGGTCTGACGGAATTCTTCATCCGTGATCTCAAACCGGTGCTCGTCTCCGGCCGCGGCTGAATCGGTGGCGCCGCTGAATGGGGGTCGGGACTACCCAGGCTTGGTGACTAAATAGACCTTTAGCCCCCAAATATAAAGCGCGTTATGCTATCTAATTTGTAGCATCATGGCTTGGTGATTGCTGCTGGCCCTGCAATTGAGTTTGTTCCTGTTTTTGGGTCTGGCCAGTTGCCTGGTTAGCCTGATCGTCGCTGGCGACAGATTCCACGGTGACACCGACAGACAGCGTATGGTTGGCACCGCCGTGGATGACGCCGCGAATCGGCGACACGTCCGAGAAATCGCGTCCCAGGGCCAGCGTGACATAGTCTGCGCCGGGGGAGTGCCAACCACTGCGGTTGTTGGTGGGGTCCAGATCGAACCAGCGCGCACCCTCGGGCAGATCCGGCACATACACCGACACCCAGGCGTGGGATGCGTCACTGCCTTTGAGTTTGACCGTGCCCGGCGCAGGCTGGGTCAGCAAATAGCCGCTGACATAACGTGCAGCGAGCCCCATGGCCCGCAGGCAGGCAATCATGATGTGGGCAAAATCCTGGCATACCCCTTTGCGCTGCGCCAGCGCCTCTATCGCCGGGGTGTTGACCTGGGTGCTCTGGCTCTCGTAGGCAAAGTCGCTGTGAATGCGCTGCATCAAGTCCCGCGCTGCGGTCAATACGCAGCTACCGGTGGCGAAACTGGGCCGCGCGTAGGCAGCAAATTCGCTGTGTCGGGGCACAAAGGGTGAAGCAAATACAAATTCTGTCGCGGCGTCAAAGCGCCCTCCCGAGCGATACCGAAACAGTTCCCGGGTTTGCTCCCAACTGATGCTGCTTGCAGGTGGCGAAGAATCGATCGTCTCGACCACGCTGTGTGCCACCACCGTGAGGGTCGTGTGCGGTGTCTGCAGTGAGAAATAACAACGGGTGTTGCCAAATACGTCTTGTGTCCGGCTGATTTTGGCCGGTATCGGGTCGATCTGCAGCGTGTGTTCCAGAAGCCGCTGCGAACGCGTATTCAGGGGTTGCAGGTAGGCCATGTGCTGCGCGGTTCCTACCGCAGGCGCGTAGTCATAGCGGGTTTCGTGGGTGACGCTCAGTTTCATGGGCCCACGCTCCCGTTGATTTCTCCCGAATGCGTGAAATAGCTGCTGTTGATGGCATTCGATACATCAACGGCCGCCCCCGAGCACTGCAGCAGCAAATCGTTCAGCGCAAAAAAGTACCCGTTTGAACCCGATGGCCGGGTTTCGCACAGGTGCGCCAGGTCCCACGTCCGCGGGTCGGGCACGCGCAATAACAAGGCGCCGAGTTGACCGGGCGCGCCGTCGGCCAGCTGGGACAGACACCCGCGCAACGCGCGTGCCACCTGAGCCAAGGAACGCGGGTTGTCGGGGTCAAGCACCAGCAAGTCAAGCAGGGCGGCAATGTCACGGCTTTGCGGGTACCGGGCATGAAAGGTGGTGGTGCAGTCAAGCAGCGCCATCATGGCTTCAAAGCCCGCTTGGGTATGGACACTGCCGGTTTCAAAGCCGCGCGCCAGGGTACCCGCCAAAAACCCCAGACGCTCAATATCCCGACCCATGCTCAGCAAGCGCCAGCCGTCGTCGCGCGTCATGCGATCCGTCTGGGCGCCGGTGATGGCGGCCATGTGGTCACTGGTTTTTTTCAGCAGTTGCAGGGCCGCCTGCGACGAATAGTCGCCGCTGCTGGTGTGCTCAGCGCAGCCTGCAAACAGCTCTTCTTCGGCCCGGACAATGACGCGCCAATGCGCTGGCGACAACTGTTCGCGCACGCTGGAGGCGGCCATTTTCAGGGCCCGCAGGTAATAACCAACACTGGTCGCGCCGTCGTTGCTGCCCAGACTGGCGATCAGCGAACGCTCAAAGTCGCGGCGCGCCTGGGCCGGCGACGGCACACCCGGCAGCACCAGCGTGTTGGCCAGCGCCATGCTGCCAAGCCACGCCAGCAAGGCCGGCGGCGACTGCGCCTCGCCGTTGAGGCATTCCAGCGTCAGGCGGGCCAGACGCAGCGCGTTTTCAGTGCGCTCGGTGTAGCGGCCCAGCCAATAAAGATTTTCTGCTGCGCGGCTGGTGACCAGTCGTTTGGGCTGCGCCACCGAAGCCGCTGTCATGTCCGGCTGCAACAGCGTCGTCTGGTCAACTTCGCCGCAGGTCAGTGCCCAGACGTCGGCGCTGCGGCCGACGCGCTGCATGGTGGCAAGCTCTGCCGTGCTACCTGCCACGCGCGCCAGTCCGCCCGGCACTACGCGCCAGGAGTGCAAGCCGCTTGAGACCATAAATACCCGCAGCATGGCCGAGCGTGGCAGCAACTGACCCGCAGACCCACCGCCCGTGCCCGCTGCGCTCGCGCTGGTGGCTGGCGCTGCTGGCTGCCAGGTGGGCATCTGTGATAAGGGCAGGTAAGCCTGGATGGTGTGCTCCTCACTTTGACGCGCGATACGCCCGGCCCATTCGTCGAGTTCGCGCGCTGACAGGCAGCGGCCCAGCACGGCATCAAAACTGTTGTGGACGGGCGAGCCGGGGTAGGTGGCTTTGATGACGCTGTTACGCAACCGGGGCAGGGCATCTTCCAGGGCCGAGCGTTCACCGCACCACCAGCTCGGCAGAGCGGCCAATTGCAGCTCTTCGCCCAGCAAATGGCGTGACAAGGCGGGCAAAAAGCCGAGCAGGGCGGGCGACTCCAGAAAAGCCGAGCCTGGCGCATTGGCCACCAGCACATGGCCTGCGCGGATGGCCTGCAACAAGCCCGGCACACCCAGGGCGGAGTCAGCGCGCAGCTCCAGCGGATCCAGGTACTCGTCGTCAAGCCGTGTCAACAGGCCATGCACCGGCACCAGGCCTTGGAGGGTCTTGAGGTAGAGCCGCTCGTCGCGCACGACCAAGTCGCTGCCTTCCACCAGGCTCAAGCCCAGGTAACGCGCCAGGCAGGCTTGTTCAAAATAGGTTTCGTTGTAAGGGCCGGGGGTGAGCAACGCGAGGTGCGCGTCCGCCCCGGTCGGGCACCTCGTTTTCAGGTTGTCCATCAGGGCGCGGTAAGTGCCGGCCAGACCTTGCACGTGCAGGGCCTGAAAGGCCTCGGGAAATTGGCTTGCAACCGCCAGCCGGTTTTCCAGCAGATTGCCCAAACCCGATGGCGCCTGACAATGCTGGCCCACCAGCCACCAGTTGCCATCCGGACCGCGCCCCAGGTCGAAGGCCGCAACGTGCAAATGCATGCCGCCGACCGGCTTGACGCCATGCATGGCACGCAGGTAGCCAGGGTGCCCTTGCACCAGCGCGGGTGGCAACCAGCCCTTCATCAGCAACTGCTGCGGCCCGTAGATGTCGGCCATGATCCGCTCCAGCAGCCGCACGCGTTGCAGTACGCCAGACTCAATCTGCTGCCAGCTGGCGGGCTCAATGATCAGCGGAAACAAGTCCAGCGAACAGGGGCGCTGCAGTCCGTCTTCGTCGGCATAGACGTTGCAGGTGACGCCGTTGTCGCGGACCTGGCGCGCCAGACTGGCGGCGCGCTGGTTCAGGTCAAGCGCGGTCTTGTCGGCCAAATGCTCAAAGAACCGAGTCCACGCCGGCGCCAGCGGGCCTCCATCAGCGTTTGAATCCGCCGCCTCGGCGTTGGCTGGGCCAGCACGGGAGGCAGTGGCGCCGCGCAGTTCGTCGAAATGGCCAGCCGCCGCCACTGACGCCAGCGCCATGGCCTGGGCGTCGGGCCTGTCGGGCGCCGGGGCTGCAAGTGGGGAGGGAGTTGCGTCTGTCACGGGTTTAGAGTATGCCAGCGCAGCGTTTTAGGCATTGCAAATTTTCAAAAAAGTGGAGTAACCTGCTTGCCGTGAGGACACGCACTATGACAAAGACTTTTTCGATGATTCGGGAGTTTCATCTGGCCGATTGGTTTACGCTAGGCAATGCCATATGTGGCACGGGCGCCCTATTTTCCATGATGACCTACCTGCAAACGAGTGATGTCATCCATATCTACTTTGCCTGTGGGCTGGTGTTGGCCGCTATGGTATTTGACGTGATGGATGGACGGATTGCGCGGTGGCGACAGAAAACGTCGCCTATGGGGCGTGAGCTTGATTCACTCGCTGACATCATCTCTTTTGGCGTAGCCCCGGCCCTGATTGCGTATGGTTGCGGCATGCAGGGTTTGTACGACCGCATTGTTCTGACCTATTTTGTTGCGTGTGGCGTATCGCGCCTGGCGCGCTACAACGTGACGGCCGAAGCGCTTTCACAAGGACAAGACAAAGTGAAATACTTCGAGGGAACGCCCATCCCAACGTCACTGATACTGGTGCTGTTGATGTTTGTTGCGGCCATGCAAGGTGCTCTGGGCAAGTCACTTTGGTTGGGACAGGTCGCAATGGCTGGTTTCATATTGCACCCAATGGTCTTGTTGTTTGCGCTCTCTGGCTCATTGATGATCAGTCGCATACGCTTCCCCAAAATCTGAGGATGGTTAAAAGCCAGTTGGAGGCGTCACCTACAAATTCTCTGGATCGAGAATGGGCTCGGTGCTGGCTTAAAGCAGCGTGACGGTATTGCTGATGGCGTTTGTAACGTTCGGCTGGGTCAGTCCTGGCAAAGATGGAACCACGCGGTTGCGGCCCTGGTGCTTGGCGTCATACAGAGCCACATCGGCTTCGTTCAGCATGCGCGCACGGTCACCGGCCGGGCCGGGGGTGCCTGCTGCCACGCCCAGGCTGATCGTCACCACGCTGGCGACCGGTGAACTGGCATGGGGCATCTGCTCGGCACGAATGGCGGCCAGGATCGACTCAGCGGTTTCTTGCGCCTGCGCCAACGAAGCACCTGGCATGACCACCACAAATTCTTCACCGCCATAACGTGCCGCCAGTTCACCTGCGCGTCTGACCGTGGCCCGCAGCACCTCGCCCACGCGCCGCAGGCACTCGTCTCCCTGCTGGTGCCCGTAGTGGTCGTTATAGGTCTTGAAGTGGTCCACATCCATCATGATCACCGCCAGCGGCGTCGCCTGGCGCAGTGCGCGCTGCCATTCCTCGGCCCAATACTTGTCAAAACGGCGGCGGTTGGCCAGGCCGGTCAGCCCATCGGTGGTGCTCAGGGTTTCCAACTGGCTGTTGGCGGCCTGTAACTCGGCGGTACGCAGCCGGACCTTCTCTTCCAACGCCTCATTGGCCGCAGTGACCTCCCCACGCAAGCGCACCTGCTCGGCCAATTCGGCCTGTAGACGGCGGGAATAGCGCCACCCCGTCCACAGCAGCAGCGCTGCCGCCGCCAGGCGCAGCATCAGCGTTGCCTGGCGCAGCAGGTCTTGTCGCCGGGCGGTATTGGACAGCTCAATGGTCAGGGCGCCGACGGCCGATTCACTGTTGATTTCATAAATCTTCAGCGCCATGACGTAATCCCCGCCCAACAGGACCTTGTAGGCGGCGTCCCATTGCTCGTCCCGTATGTGCACAAAAACCTGACTCTCCTGTGCACGCAAGGCACGCTGCTCGTCACGCAGTGCCAGGATTTCACCCGCCAGTGTCATGTGCTGTGTCAGCGCCTGGACCTCCTGCATGGTGGCCTCCAGCTTCGTGTGCAGCGAGTTGTAGCTGGCCGCACGCAGGCTGTTCTTCTCGATCACAGCCGTGGCCATCACACTGGTTAGCGACTGGTTCAGTCGGACCATACGCTCCAGTCCGGTCTGTATCCGCAGGCTTTGCCCGTGCATCTGCTCGCTCTTGAGATCAGCGTACAGCCCGACCCCGATGGAGAGTAACAAGATGGCCACCGCAATGTGGAGGCTGCCGAGAAAACGCATGCTTGTCTCCGGGGGGTCAGTTGAGGACTTTGTCAGCCCTGGCTATTAACTCGGGCGGTATCGTGACACCCTGGGCCCTGGCCGCGCGGGTGTTGATGACCAGGCTGAATATTTCCACCGGACCCCATGGCACGTCGCCGGGCCTGATGCCTTTGAGGACCAGAGCCGCCTTTCTTCCGGCCGAGTAGCCGACCAGAAAATAGTCGGGGCCATAGGCCATGACGGCGCCGCGCGCCACGCTGTCGATGTCGCCTGCAAAAAGGGCAATCTTGTGCTGATCGCACACACGGGCAATGGCTTCCAGGTTGGCCATCGTGGTGTTGTCCGAGGTGACCGTGATGGCCTGAACCTTGCCAGCCAGCCAGGCCGCCGCCGACCCGACTTCCTCGCTGCTGTCCACGGTCGCTTCCACCAGGGTGAGACCCAGATTTTGGGCGGTCTCTCTCATGACCTGGATGTGAGACAGCGAATTGTTTTCTTTGGGGTTGTAGATGGTGCCCCAGGTTTTTGCCCGCGGAACAGCCCGCGCATAGGTCTCGAACTGCAGCCGCACCGGCCACAGGTCACTCACGCCAGTGACGTGTGTACCGGTTTTTTGGCCCGCTGCACTGTTGCTGGGCACGATGTCTGCCAGCACCGGGTCCGTCACAGACGAAAAGACCACCGGAATGCGGGTGCCAGTGCGCATCACCGCCTGGGCCGTGGGTGTGGCAATGGCGTGGATCAGGTCCACTCTCTCGGACGCAAATTCGCGGGCAATGGTGTCGGCGGCGGCCAGATCGCCCTGGGCGTTGCGGCGGAGGTACATCACGTTCACCCCTTCCTTGAAACCGGCACTGGCCAGGCCCACTTCGAAGCCTTTTTCGTCGGCATCCAGCGCGGCATGCGACACGATTTGGGTTACGCCAACGCGAAAAACTTTTTGTCCCTGCGCCATGGAGGCGGCCGGAAGCAGTGCAACGGCAGCCATCAGCCCAAGAAACAGTCGGCGTGGCGTTCCGGAGCGGCCATGGCTTGGCAGATTTTTGAAGGGGGTCATGGCAGCATCCTCACAGGCACAGAGACAGTCAACGTGCCCCTATCATTGCACAGTGGCGCCGCAGCCAGCCGCGCTATCGCCCGAGCGACAGCATTCATGGGGCAACCGGGTAAATTCCTGCAAAATGGCTTTTTAGCGTGCGTCGGCCAAGCGCGATGCGACTCAATGACAATAAACAGGAGACCCACATGACCCGTACCATCCATCAACTTTTCGACATCAAAGGCAAGACCGCCCTGGTCACTGGCGGCTCCCGCGGTTTGGGGCTGCAAATGGCGCATGCGCTGGGCGAGGCCGGTGCGCGCATCATGCTCAGCGCGCGCAAGGCCGATGAGCTGGAGCAGGCCACCGCCGAGTTGCAGGCTGCGGGCATTGACGCCCGCTGGATCGCGGCCGATTGCGCCAAAGAGGCCGATATTCACCGTTTGGCGGACGAGACGCTGCAGCGCATGGGCGATGTGGACATTTTGGTCAACAACGCGGGCGCGGCGTGGGGCGCACCTGCCGAAGATCATCCGATTGAGGCCTGGGACAAGGTGATGAACCTCAACGTACGCGGTTACTTTATCTTGAGCCAGGTGATCGCCAAAAAGAGCATGATTGCGCGCCGCTCGGGACGCATCATCAACGTGGCCTCGATCGCCGGGCTGGGCGGCAATCCGCCCGAGATGACCACCATTGCCTACAACACCTCCAAGGGGGCCGTGATCAACTTCACCCGCGCGCTGGCGGCCGAATGGGGCAAATACAACATCAACGTCAACGCCATCTGCCCTGGGTTTTTCCCGAGCAAGATGACCGCCGGTACGCTGGCTGCCCTGGGTGAGGAAAAACTGGCGGCCGGTGCGCCTTTGAGACGCCTGGGCGACGATGAAGACCTGAAAGGCTTGTGTGTGCTGTTTGCCAGCGATGCGGGCAAGCACATCACCGGCCAGTGGCTGGCGGTGGACGGCGGCGTCAGCGTGCTCATCGGCGGCTAGACATGAACTTCGGCGTTGCCATTCCCTTTGTCGAGCTGCTGGGTTTTGAGCTGCGGCTGTATGAGGGCGGCTTGTCCGAGCTGCGCTACACGCCGCGTCCGGAGCATCTGAATTCGTTCAACGTCACCCACGGCGGCGCCTTGATGACCTTGCTGGATGTGACCATGGCGGTGGCGGCGCGCAGCGTGCAGCAGGACATGGGCGCCGTCACCATCGAGATGAAAACCAGCTTCATGCAACCGGCGGTTGGGGCGCTCACTGCCAAAGGCCACTTGATGCACCGCACCGCCACCATGGCCTTCACCGAAGGCACGGTGTTTGACGAACAGGGCCGGGCGTGCGCTCATGCCACTGGCACGTTCAAATTTGTGCGCCGCCTGCCCACCGGGCCGAAGAGCGCGCATGGCTTGAACGCGCCGGCCGGCGTCATTGCCACCGATTGATATCTCGTTTCAAATTTATAACAGATTGGGCTCCAGCCCCCCGTCGATACTGCGTAAGCAGCTACATAATTAATAGTAATTTCAGTAGGAGAAGCGTATGCCAACGAACCAGCAAATCCATCTCGTCAGCCGCCCCAGCGGCGAGGCGCTTGCCAGCAACTTCAAGCTGATCGTCAGTGAGACCCCCGCGCTGCAGGACGGCCAGGTGCTGGTGAGGCATCACTTCCTGAGTCTGGACCCCTACATGCGAGGCCGCATGAACGATGCGAAAAGCTACACCGCGCCGCAAGCCTTGAATGAAGTGATGGGCGGCGGCACGGTGGGCGAGGTGGTGGAATCCAGAAACCCGAAATTTGCCGTTGGCGACAAGGTGGTGGGCATGGGCGGCTGGCAGCAGTACAGCGTGGTCGACGCCAACCAGTTGGGCGCGCTGCGCAAGGTCGATACCACCCTCATTCCGCTGAGCGCCTACCTTGGCGCGGTCGGCATGCCGGGCGTCACGGCCTGGTATGGCCTGGTCAAAATTATCGAGCCGAAAGCGGGCGAAACCATGGTGGTGAGCGCCGCCACGGGCGCCGTGGGCAGTGCGTTTGCGGCCTTGAGCAAAGCGCGTGGCTGCCGCACCGTCGGTATTGCCGGCGGCCCCGAAAAATGCAGGTACGCCGTGGATGAACTGGGCTTTGACGTTTGCATCGATTACAAACTGCACCACGATGCGGCCTCGCTGTCCAAAGCCCTCAAGGACGCCTGCCCGGATGGTGTGGATGGCTATTTCGAAAACGTCGGCGGCATGGTGCTCGACGCCGTGCTGCTGTGCATGAACGCCTTTGGCCGTATCGCGGTCTGCGGCATGATTGCCGGCTACGACGGCGCGCCACTGCCTTTGAGCCATCCGGCACTGATTCTGACCAACCGGCTCAAGGTGCAAGGCTTCATCGTCAGCGAACACATGGAGGTGTGGCCCGAGGCGCTCAAAGAGCTGGGCACGCTGGTGGCCACCGGCAAGCTCAAACCCAGAGAGTCGATTGCGCAAGGCCTGGAAGCGGCTCCCGAGGCGTTTTTGGGCTTGCTCAAAGGCAAAAATTTTGGCAAGCAACTGGTCAAATTAGCCTGAAACCTTGCCGGACAGACCGTAGCCACCCGCAGCGGGCAAGCTCTGTCCCCGACTGAACAACCGGAGGTTCCACCATGACAGACATCATTCTTCACCACTATCCCACCTCGCCGTTTTCAGAAAAAATCCGGCTCGTGCTGGGCTACAAACAACTGGCCTGGAAGTCGGTCGTCATCCCGTCCATCATGCCCAAACCGGACGTGCTGGCGCTCACCGGCGGTTACCGCAAGACGCCGTTTTTGCAGATCGGCTCGGACGTCTACTGCGACAGCGCGCTGATCTGTGACGTGCTCGAACACCTGCAAGCCGAGCCAAGCCTGTACCCGGCGCAGCACAAGGGGCTGGCGCGCGTGCTGGCGCAATGGGCCGACAGCACCCTGTTCTGGGCGGCGATGGCTTACAACCTGCAACCCAAAGGGGCGGCGGCTCTGTTTGAGGGCGTGCCGCCCGAGGCGGCCAAGGCCTTTGGCGCGGACCGGGCTGCGATGAGCGCGGGCATGACCCGCCTGCGCCCGGGTGACGCCAGCGCCGCCTACAAGTCCTACTTGCGGCGCATCGCGAACATGCTCCATGGCCAGGATTTTTTGCTCGGCGACGCGCCTTGCGTGGCCGACTTTGCCGCCTACCATCCCTTGTGGTTCACGCGCCAGGTGGTGCCGGTGATGGCGGGCATTCTGGACGCCACCCCCTTTGTTCTGGCCTGGATGGACCGAATGGCAGCGCTTGGACACGGCCGCATGGAAAAGTATTCTGCTGCAGAATCAATAGCGTTATGTTCAGCATCGACGGGGGCTACAGCAATAAAAGACTCCACATTTGAGGATGAACACGGCATTCCTCTGGGCAGCCGTGTCACGGTGGCGGCGGAAAGCTTTGGCACCGATGTCACCGAGGGCGAGCTGATTGCCGCCACCCGCACCCACTACAGCCTGCGCCGGGTTGATGCACGCGCGGGCACGGTGCAGGTGCACTTTCCACGCATCGGCTACGTGCTCAAGGCGGTGTTGCCCACATGAGCCAGCAGGTCGCGCTGCACTGGCAATGGTCGACCTTTGCCAACCTGAGCGTCACCGAGTTGTATGCGCTGCTGCGCTTGCGCAGCGCGGTGTTCGTGGTGGAACAAAATTGTGTCTTTCAGGACCTGGACGGGGCTGACGCCCAAGCCATGCACTTGCTCGGCTTTGCGGCCCAGTCCAGCGCCGGGTCCGTTGCCCAGCCGCAGCAGGCGCTGCTGGCCTATGCGCGCTGCTTTCCCCCGGGTGTCAAGTTTGCCGAGGCCAGCATTGGCCGGGTGCTGACGGCACCGGGCGTTCGCGGGCTCGGGCTTGGGCACGCGCTGATGGACCGGGCTGTCACGGCGGTCTGCACGCAGTGGGGCGCGCAGCCGATCCGCATTGGCGCCCAGGCGCAGCTGGCCGGTTTTTACGCTGGCCATGGTTTTGTCGACCAGGGCCGGCCTTATATCGAAGACGGCATTGCGCATCTGGAAATGCTGCGAACGCCTTGATGTTGCCTTGACCCCGATCAACCCAATCCTTATTTTTTTTGAGATGCTTTGTGATCACTGATTTCAAAAACAAGACCGCCGTTCTCACCGGCGCGGGTTCCGGCTTTGGTCTGGAATGCGCCCGCATTGGCGCCCGGCTGGGCATGAACCTGGTGCTGGCCGATGTGCAGCAAGACGCCCTTGACCGAGCCAGCGCCGAGATGCAGGCACTGGGCGCGCCGGTGCTGGCATTTCAGCTTGACGTTGCCCAAGCAGCCCAAGTCGAAGCCTTGGGCCGGGCGGTGCAAGCGCGTTTTGGCGCGCCGCATCTGGTCTTTAACAACGCCGGCGTCGGCGCCGGTGGGCTGATCTGGGAGAACAGCGCGGCCGACTGGGAATGGGTGCTGGGCGTCAACCTGATGGGCGTCGCCCACGGCTTGCGCGTGTTCACGCCGTTGATGCTGGACGCCGCCAAAAAAGACCCGGCCTACCGCGGCCATATCGTCAACACCGCCAGCATGGCCGGTTTGCTCAATGCACCCAATATGGGCATCTACAACGCCAGCAAGCACGCGGTGGTGAGCATGAGCGAGACGCTGTACCAGGACCTGGCCTTGGTCACGGATCAGATCAGCGCCTCGGTGTTGTGCCCGTTTTTTGTGCCGACCGGCATCAGCCAGAGCCATCGCAACCGCCCGGTGGACGCAGCCACCGTCAAACCGACGCGCAGCCAGCTGATCGGGCAGGCCATGAGCGACAAGGCGGTGGGCTCGGGCAAGGTCAGTGCTGCCGATGTGGCGCAAAAAGTGTTCGACGCCGTGGCCACCCGGCAGTTCTACATCTACAGCCACCCCAAAGCGCTGGCCTCGGTGCAGACCCGGCTGGAAGACATCATGCTGGGGCGCAACCCCACCGATCCCTTTGCGCTCAAGCCGGAACTGGGGCTGGAATTGAAGCAAGCCTTGCGGGCGTAGTGCACACGGCTCGATTCATTGATCTGGTGTTTGGCAGCGTTTTTGTTTTTTGAACGTTGTATTTCCCCCCCCTCTCCCCCAACCCCTCTCCACCCCCGCCGGGGCGGAAAGGGGAGCTAACAGCCACATTGGGCCAACTCTTTTAAGGCAGGAAGTACACGGGCCGATTGGCGTTGAGACAGCAATTTGCTTTGAGCGCCTCGTTGCCGTGTTGCCGCTACTTTGAGGCCAGCGCGCAGTCGAGCGCTTATTTCCCACCTTAATAGACGCGGCCAAATGAGGCGCCCCTCTTTCGCCCGGCGGGGCGGGAGAGGGGCGGGGGAGTGAGTGGGGGAAAAAGAACGTTTAAAAAATTCCAACCCGGTAAAACCCAAGTCCAATGAGTTTCGTCACCAAGATTGCGGGAGACGTTGCTGGCCCCTGGCGTCGTCAACCCGGAGCAGTCAGGCCACGCGCAGCAATGCAAGCATTTTCTTCTGCGACAAGGGCTTGTGATACAGGTAGCCCTGCATCGTGTTACAGCCGGAACGCTCCAGATAGCGTTCCTGAACCTGGGTCTCAACACCCTCCGCGACCAGGTTCAGACTCAAGCCTTTCGCGATCGAGATGATGGCGAGCACCACCGGACATTGCGAATTGTCGTTCTGAATTTTCATCACAAACGAACGATCGATCTTGATGGTATGAATCGGGAATCGATGTAAATAGGATAAGGAGGAATAGCCGGTTCCGAAGTCGTCGATGGCCACGCTGACCCCGAGTTGACAGAGCTTGTTGAGTTGTTCAATGGCCGTCTGCGGATTGTGGATACAAATGTTTTCGGTCACTTCGACCTCAATCTGGGACGCGTTGATATGGTGCAGGGTCAGCGCATTCTTGAGCTTGTCAAAGAAGTCTCCGCGATCAAGGTATTGGGGAGAAAGATTGAGTGACAGCCGCACCGGCTCGCCGCCGGCCGCATTCCAGTCCAGCAGGTCGAGGCAGATGGCCTCCAGCATCCAGTCGGTGATGGGAATAATCAAACCATTTTCCTCGGCAAACGGCAAGAAATCGCCGGCACCCAGGAATCCGCGTTCAGGATGGTTCCAGCGCATCAGCGCCTCGGCCCCCACAATTTTTTGTGTCCTGACATCCACTTGGGGCTGGTAGTACATCTCCAGCTCGCCCCGTTCCAGTGCCAGTCGCAGACTGTGTTCTAGCTCAATCTTCTGGCAGGACGCATCCAGCATTGAACGGTCGAAAAACGAGTGGCCGTTCTTGCCCTCGGCCTTCATGTGGTACATCGCGATATCGGAGTTTCTGATCAGTTCATCGGTCGATTCACCGTCGCCAGGATAAATGGCGATACCGATGCTGGCGGAGATGTGGACCGACTGTCCGGCGAGCTGGAACGGCTGGCGCAGACATTCCAGAAACTTTTCTGCGATCAGCACAGCGTCTTGTCGATCACTCAACTCTGGCAAGACCGCCGTAAACTCATCCCCCCCCAGCCGCGCCAGTGTGTCGCCACTGCGCAGGCAGGCTTTGAGGCGAATGGCCGCTTGTTGCAGCAACTTGTCGCCTATGACGTGACCCAGTGTGTCGTTAACCAGCTTGAAGCGATCAAGATCGATAAACATCAGGGCCAGACTGGCGTCATTTCGCTTGGCCTGCAGCACCGCCAGGCCCAAGCGGTCTTTGAACAGCACCCGGTTGGGCAGATCCGTCAGGATGTCGTGGTAGGCCTGATAGGTAATCAGTTCGTCAGCCCGCTTGCGATCGGTAATGTCACGGGCTACGCCGTAGGTGCCAAACAGTTCTTGCTGGGTCGAATCAGGTTCTTGTGACGTGTCGCTGGCGTTGAACGAAATCGTCATCAATTCATGGGTGAAGGTGCGCACTTCACCTTTGGCATGGCGGGACTTGAGCCGCAGCTCGACGTTGCGAGACAGGCGATAGTCGCCTCGTCCCTCGTTGAAAACATAATTTGCGCGCAGTACATCGTCTTCTTGAATGAGCACAGAATAGTGCTCGCCAATCAGCTCCTCGCGGCTGAAACCCAACAACTGCTGCACCCGGTCGTTGACAAAGGTAAAGCGGCCTTCATGATCAAGCGTGTAGATGATGTCGGGCGAACTGTCGACCAGATAACGGTATTTTCTTTCGGAGCTTTCAAGTTGCCAGGCGATATGCCGATTTTCGGCCTGCAAGCGGCGTTGCTTCAAGGCGTTGTCCACCGTCTTGCGCAGTTCTTCCGGGCTGTAGGGCTTGCGCAGGTAATCGTAGGCGCCTCGTTTGAGCGCACCAATTGCTGCGTCAATTCCGCGGTCGCCGCTGGTCACAATGATGTTGGCATCGGCTTGCTGGGAGTTCATGAAATCCATGATGTCGTGGCCGCTGATATCGGGCAGGCGCAGGTCCAGAATCACCAAGTCAAAGGGTTGTTGGCCGAGATACCGGATCGCTTCACCGCCGTTGGCTGCGCTGGTCAGGACAAAGCCCCGATCCTTGAGCAGTTCGCCCAGGCTGCTGAGCATTCTCGGTTCGTCGTCAACCAGCAGCACCTGCGCAGGCAATTGTGCAGGGGCGGGTGCTGACCATCCGTGGCTTGCGAAACTGACCGCTGATGGCGTCCATTCGCCACCCGCGATGACATCGACTTCAGCCCTCATGCCAACGCCTTGATGGACAACGCAGCAGCGCCCTGAGCCGCGGCATTGCGGGCTGGCAGGAGAATTTCAAAAGCCGTACCCGCCCCGGTGCTTTGGCAACTGATCAGGCCGTCGAGCTTTTTGACCAGGCTGTGAACAATACTCAAACCGATGCCACGGTTCTGGCCCACCTTGGAACTGCGAACCGGGGAAAACAGCTTGGCCAGTACCTCGGCTGGAATGCCGGGTCCATCGTCCTTGATGCACAACTCGAAAAATGCGCGTCCGTCGCGTTGGACGCAGCCCTTGTTGTCGATCTCGATATGGCCGCCCCTGGGCAGCGCCTCAACGGCATTCTTGAGCAAGTTCACCAGAATCTGCTTGAGAATGTCAGCCGAGCCATTGATCTCGGCGATTTGCTCCGGCATCCGAGCCACGATCTGCACCGAAGGTGGCAGGAATCTGCTTTCACGAAACAGGCGCACCAGATCGTTGACGACTCGGTTGATTTCAGTTGCGCCGGCCTGAGTTTTCGGAGCGACCCCGGCAAATTCGTTGATGATGTTGCCAACCCGGTCAATCTCTTCATTGAGAATCAGCAACTCGTCCGCCACCGGTTCCTGGCGCGTCAATTTGTCGTCCAGTACGCCAAGGTAGTTCTTGATGATCGACAGCGGGTTGTTGACCTCATGCACCACTCTGCGGGAGCTTTCGCGATAATCTTCCTTCAAACTGGCGATACGCTGATCGATTTCACCTCGGTCCCGGGTCGCCGCCTCGAGCGCTGTGGCCGCCTGGGCGCCAAAGGACTGCAAAAACTTCTCGCGGTACTTCAATTCGGCGATTCGCCATGCGGGAACGCCGCCCACCATCATTCCCAGGCAGCGTGAGGCGCTTGCAATAGGCACACAAACCAGACAGTCGGCATCAAAAATACGCATTAACTGCTCTTCTGCAAGGCCTTGCCGAGTGCCGTCGCGTTCAAGAAAAACCAGGCGCCTCTGAAGCGCAGACCCGGCTATGCCGCCACCGCCGGACATCGCGATGGAGAATTCGGCCAGTCGTTGTTGCTGCTCTGCGAACGACACGCCCACCAGGGCCTGACCGCTTCCGTTCATCAGGAAGATGATCGTATTTTCGAGATTGAAGAGAATGCGCGCGTTTTGCCGAACAACGTCGAGCAATTGAGTGTCACCCTTTTGGCGCGCAAACGATTGCCCGAGCTCGGCACTCAGCGCCATGTTGCGCACCTCCTCGGTCAGGCGTTGCTGTGCCGGATCGGCCACCGGCGCGGCGAGCGCGCGGGCTGGCGGCGCCACCAGGTCATCTACGCCCGACAGGTCAATGCCCAGGTATTCGGCTGCCTTTTTCACCTGGGCTGCTGCTCCATCGCAAATGAGCGACAGGTCGTCCAGGTTGATCTTGCAAAGCGAGCCCGCATTGGCTGAAAGGGGCAGCGCAGGGTCATGGTTGCTCAGCAGTTGCGCAAGATGGATGATGCGAATCAGGGGATGCGCTGCCTCAAGGCGCATCGTGGACTCGTGGTGGTAGAGGATGCTGTCGGCCATGAACGAGTCCAGGTTCCAGCGTTCGATCAACCAGGCCCCGGCGTCAGCATGGGAAATCTGAAGTGTGTGCTGCTCAACGGCACAAAGGCTTGCGTCGTCCTGCGCCAGAAAATTGAAGCCGTATTCGTTGGGTGCCGCGGCCAATAAAGCCAGACGGCCCACATCGTGCAACAGGCCTGCCAGATAGGCTTCTTCGGCGTGCGGATAGGCCATTTTTTTTGCGATCTCGCGCGCCACGACGGCGGTGGTCAAGGAGTGCTTCCAGAAGCTGCGCAGATCCGTGCTGCCGGAATGCGGAAATCCACTGAAGGTCTGGAACACCGACTCGCTGATGACCAGGGTCTTGATCATGTCTGAGCCCAGAACGCCCAGCGCCTGAAGCAGTCCCACTTTGTTGCCGCCGCGGTGGTAGGCGGCGCTATTGGCAACGCTCAGCACCTTGGCGGTCATACCCGCATCGTTGGCGATCAGTTTGGCGAGTTCAGCCATGCCCGCTTCGTCGGCCTGACACAGTTCGATCAACTTGAGGAGGATCTGTGGCATCGACGGCAACCGGGCCACCAGCAGGCGGTTGCGAATATCCTGATTATTTGGGGACATTTTTACGGATGTTATTGCCAATAAATTGTCAGACAGTCAACGCACGATCGGCATCCAAAACAGCAAGCCCAGTTCATTTTTTGTCTGGCCTCAAGATTTGTTTAACCCAAAATTGCCGCCTCAATCC
Source organism: Rhodoferax ferrireducens T118 (assembly GCF_000013605.1). NCBI lineage: Bacteria > Pseudomonadati > Pseudomonadota > Betaproteobacteria > Burkholderiales > Comamonadaceae > Rhodoferax > Rhodoferax ferrireducens. The sequence continues at coordinate 2,744,833 of NC_007908.1, read as the reverse complement.
AAGAATCAAAGCCGAAAATCCAATTTGTAAATCAATATAGCATCATGTTACAGAATGTGAAAGCGATGCTGACAAGCTGAGCACGAAAAGTGGTGCTAATTGGTCACATTGGCGCTGGGATGCCGTCAAAGTCATCGACGGGTTTGCCCGCTGCACGTTTTCAAACATGACCTCGCCCCCCTGGCTGCAATGGTCTTCATGGCGCGTCAGGGTCAATGCATGTTGATGACGCGCACGTCGGAAAACATATCCACTTGCGGCAGCATCTGGTTTGACTTTTGAATCAAGCACACATATTGGGCCAGCGCTTCGTCCTGAATAAAGCTTGCCGAAGACTCGGCTTTGAGCAGTCTGTCAGGGTGCTGGGCTCGTGCCACGGCAAATCCCTGCACATAATCAACCCCGATCTCGGTCAGGGTCTGCACCGTGGCATTGTCCTCGGCCCACTCGGCAATCACCTTCATGCCCAGGTTTTTGGCGAGGTTAACGATAGCTTCGACAATGGCGATGTTGGCTGGGTGCTTGTTCATGTTGACAATGAAGCTGCCATCGATTTTCAGCAGGTCTGCCGTGAACTCCTTCAAGTAAGAGAATGAGGTGTAACCGGCGCCGAAGTCGTCCAGCGCCACTTTGGCACCGTAGCCGCGCACCTTGTTGACGAAGCGGCGGGTATTTTCCAGATCGTGCAAGGCCACGCTTTCGGTGATTTCAAGGCACAGTTGCCCAACCAGATGCAGGTTTTGTTCAAGCATGACATACACCTCCTGCAGGAACTTCTCATCATTCAGTGAAGCACCGCTCAAATTCATGCAGACGAATTTCGTGTGCTTCAGTTGCGTGTAATTGGTGTTGAGCCAGGCCAGCGTGGTGGACAAGACCCAGCGGTCAATCATGCCCATGCGTCCGCTGTTCTCGGCTGCAGCAATCAGCCGGTCGGTGGGAACGACATTGCCATCGATGTCGCGCATGCGCAGCAGCACCTCAAAGTTAAGCGATTCATACGGCTTTGTGAGTGACATGATGGGCTGCATTTCCAGATACAGGCCATCGGTGGCGGAACTGGTGGCAAGCAGCGCAATCAGTTTGAGCTCGGCCTCATGCTTTTTGAACGCGATGGCATTTTTTTCATACACCACCAGGCCGCCACTGCTGCCGGACTTGGCCTGGCGACACGCGCGGTCGGCAGTGGACATGGCGTCGTTGAACTGCATGCCGGCCCTGACCTCGATAAGTCCGATGGAGCCGCGCACATGAAACGCGTTTTCGCCAACATGGTAGGGCAGGGTGTCAATGCTGTCGATGATGCCGCGGCACATGACCGCGGCCCGTGCAATGGGCGTGTCGGGAAACACGATGACGAACTCATCACCGCCAACGCGGCCAAATTGGAGTTCGCGGGAAAGCAGGTCCGACACGCGCCCGCATACTTGCTGCAACACTTCATCGCCGACCCCGTGGCCAAACAGGTCGTTGATCAGCTTGAAACGGTCGAGGTCAAGATAGGCCAGGGCCACGGGTGCATTACGGTCAGTCAGACTGGCAATGGCGCTGTTGAACGCTTTCGCGATACCGCGCCGGTTCAGCACCTTGGTCAGTGAATCATGGTCGGCCAGGAAATACAGATCCGCGGTGGCCCTGGATTTTTCGGTGACGTCCTGCAATGAACCCTCGATCTTGTCGCCAGCCAGCGTTGCCTTGACGAGAAAACATTTTGAACCACTGTAGCCAGGCACGGGTTTGCCCTGGATTTCCATTTCATCTTCACTTTTGTTATGCACCATTTGATGCAGCTGGGTCCAGGCACCATTGGTGAAATACTGCTGCCAGGCATTGGCGCCATCGGTCAGCACATTCGGTCCCAGCATGCCGACCAGGGCGGGGTTGGCACTCGTGAAGCGGCCACGCAGGTCGAGGGTGAAGAGGCCGATCGGCATGGCCGCGTAGGTGTGCTCCAGTTTGGCCTGCACTTCCAGGCGCTGCACATGCTCGTGCCGCATTTGTTCGGCAATCGCCAAGGCGGCCAGCAGGCTTGACACCAAGGCGGCAGTCACGCTATTGACCGATCCGATTAGTCCTTTGATGCCTAGCGCCGCAGAAAGAACCTCGTAAAAACTTGCGACCAAGGTGATGCTGATGGCGGCGCCATACCACATTGCGACACGGGAACGCGTTTTTCGCAGAATGCGAACCAGAAGGTATGCCAACATTGAAATGCCAGCGCCAACAACGGGCCAAAACAGCGGTAGATACGAAGAGGATGGCAGAAAACTTGACAGTATGAGCAAGGGAAAACATGTCCACTGAAATACACGCACGAGCCACTCATGTCCAACGTGCAATAAATCATCTCTGAAAAGTGACGTGAACAGTATCAGTGTCAGCACGTAGTACAGGGTAATGGTGATCATCCTGCCTTGTAACAACCAGTCGTAGGGCACCGTGTAGCCAAGCCACTGCGTATCCCACCCGGCAGAAAGAGCCCCCATTCTCAGATTGATCACGAGCCAAGCCGCGAACAGGACATACAGGCGGTTTCGATTGATCAAAGCCGTGACCAGCACAAAAATCGCCAGCACGATGATCCCGCCATCCAGCAGGCCTGACTTGCGGTGAAACTCCTGGGCGGAAGTTTGTAAATTGTTAGCTCGCCAAATCAGAGCGGATAGACGGGCCGGGCCGATAGCACTGGTGCGGCATACCACTTGCTCGTCTTTGAGTGCTGGACTGAGTTCAAGCGCAAAACCCGCCTTGATAGCGGTAATGCCGCCAGTCGTGCCTTGGTGATTGCCAGTGCCAAGCGCTTTCAGCGTCCTGGCATCCCAGCAGGCGATGTCCATGGCATGCCGCGAGGGAAATTCGACCATCATGGGTGTGTGTTCAACGTCTTCGGGTACTACAAAGGTCAGCCAGACAGGAACCTCGGAAAGCCGGGTGTCGTGGAATTGGCTGATCGAGCTCTCCCGTAACTGCGCCAGGGCCTGAGCGGGACCCGCCACGGCGGCTGACTCTTTGATCACCCGAATTTGCAGCTGTTGTGGGTCGGCCGCCGGGTATTGCGTTTTCCAGGCAAAAAGGGCCAGTAAAGACATCAATCCGATAAAGAAGGGCAGTGCGTAGGTCGAGAGCGCGTACAGCAGCCGGTCCAGTCCCTGATTGAGATTGTCCATTTGCTTCCCGAGGAGCTTAGATACTTTTGGCATTTTGTTGTTCACGGCTTCGGACCGGGATCTTTAGCATGGCATGGTGGCGCTCCATCGCGCCCTTCCGTGGCGAAGAACTCATCCAAAAAAAGTCGTGCACTTTGTCCTTTCGGTTTGTTGTCGAGCATTCCATATATTTATTTCATATATCGGCAAGGGCGGTGACAAATAAACATTACACCTGCTAAAAATGCACGATAACGGAATTCAATGACTGGTGTTATTTAAAAACAACATATTTATCATGGAGTTGCAGCAAAAACCTGATGTGTTACTTGTAATGTTAAATTTACATGCCTGGTCAATAATGCAATTGAGAACGCTCAATGACATGAAGCGTCGATGTCGGGGCTGTTGCGTTCAGGAGACATGCCGGATGGAACATGCCCGATCGGGTGGTCCACCGCTGACGCTTGGGGGAGATGCAAGGGGATCTCGCGGATCCGCCCCGCACGTGGAGGATGGGGTAATCCGAGTGCTGTTGTGTGGGCGCCCGGTCATGCTTGCCTACATCGGAAAGGCTGTTCCCTGAGCCGGAAACGCCGACATTGCCATATGCGGGACGTTCTGCCGACGTTGGCCGCCGAGGTTGATGTCTGGATGATGGGTGTGGCACATGAAACCGAACAGGGGATGTTTGGCCTGGGCCCAGCGATCCTCTGCGGTATTGACATCGAATAACATCACGCGGTGCGGCAGGTTGCCGGCGTGGGCCAGGGGAATGTAGCCCATGCCCGGAAATACGTCCTCGAACATCAGCCGGTCATACATCCGATCGACGGGCGCACGGCCCGCGACGACCATCCATTCGATGCCGGTTTGCTGGCAGTACTGAAAAAAGGCCTTGAAGAGCACGGTGGTGACAAGGCGCCCGCCCTTGCCGTCGGTCACGCCCAAGCGGGTGGCCTCTGCCAGCGGTCGTCTCTTGAGCCAGGCCGGCAACTGGACCGACTGTTCCAGACAGAGTGGTTTGAACTGGTTGGTCTGGATACGCATGGTGCCCAGCGGTGAGCCGTCCAGTTTCGATTCCGCCAGCAACACCACCACGCCATTTTCGGCATCAGCGGTCTCGGCTGATTTGAGCGTCTCAGCGAAGTCCGGCAGATGGCGGGCATACGCCGAGTGGCGGATCTGCACCGCCTTGCTCAGGTCGTCTTGGTCCCGCACCAACCTGACGGTGAACGGCAGCAGCTCCTCGGTCATGGCGGGTACGTTCGGTGCGCCGACGCGTGACAAAAGCGTCTTGATGCGATCAGGCTGGGAGACGGTAGACGTGGTTTGGTGAATCATGGTGATAATTCCTATGAGGAAGGTTGGTTGGATGCGTCGGATGGCCCGATTTGGCTCACGCGACGTATTTCAGTCTACGAGGTAACGGTGCCCTCCAGAAAGTGGTTTCCACGTCGGGACACAGCAGGTGTAGGGCGAACCCCACAGGCCAACTGTCAACTCCGCCTATGGCAAACTCGCGCCCTTCATTCAGTTTTAGTCAGCGCAAGGCTGGCGCCTCTTTTAGTCATGCAGAAAATCATCGCGCAAATCGCGCAGGAACTCCGGGTTCAAAACAAACAGGTGCAGGCCGCAGTCGATTTGCTCGACGGTGGTGCCAGCGTGCCTTTCATCGCCCGCTACCGCAAGGAAGCCACCGACGGGCTCGACGACATCCAGTTGCGCGAGCTGGAGGCGCGCCTGGGCTATCTGCGTGAGCTGCGTGACCGCCTCCAGACCGTCATCAAGGCCATCGATGAGCAGGGCAAACTCACGCCTGAGCTGCTGGCGGCGCTGGTCGCGGCTGCCAGCAAGCAAGAACTTGAAGACCTGTACCTGCCATTCAAACTCAAGCGCCGCACCAAAGGCCAGTTGGCGCGCGAGGCTGGGCTGGAGCCGCTGGCCGACGCCCTGTTTGCCAACCCTGAGCTGGTCCCGGCGGACGAAGCCCAGGCCTACGTGATTGCCATGCGACCGGTGGTGGAGGGCGAGGACAAGCAGCCTGATTTCTCCACCGTGCCAGCGGTGCTGGACGGCGTGCGCGATATTTTGAGCGAACGCTGGGCCGAGAACCCGGCCGTGGTGCAGGACTTGCGCGAATGGCTGTGGCAAGAGGGGCTGTTGAAATCCAAGCTGATGGACGGCAAGGACGAAAACCACCCCGATGTAGCCAAGTTCCGCGATTATTTTGACTATGACGAGCCGATTGGCCGCGTGCCTTCGCACCGCGCTTTGGCGGTGTTTCGTGGTCGTGGTCTGGAGATACTCGATGCCAAACTCGTGGTGTTTGAGCCAAATCAGGCGCCAGCCACCGTCGCACCTGAACATGCAGCTATTAAAACAAGAGTGGCCCCGGCCGTGTCGCTGGCCGAGGGTCGCATCGCTTTGAGGCTCGGTTGGAACCACCAGGGCCGCGCAGCCGATGATTTGATCCGCAAATGTGTGGCCTGGACCTGGCGCGTCAAACTGAGCCTGTCCACCGAGCGGGATTTGTTCACCCGCCTGCGCGAAGACGCCGAGCGCGTGGCGATCAAGGTGTTTGCCGACAACCTGCGCGACCTGCTGCTGGCCGCGCCGGCCGGGCCGCGGGTGGTGCTGGGCCTGGACCCCGGCATCCGCACCGGCGTCAAGGTGGCGGTGGTGGACGCCACCGGCAAACTGGTCGATACCGCAACCGTCTATCCGCACGAACCGCGCAAGGATTGGGACGGCTCGCTGCACATCCTGGCCAGGCTGTGCGAGAAGCATGGCGTCAGCCTGATCGCCATTGGCAACGGCACCGCCAGCCGCGAAACCGACAAGCTGGCTGCCGATCTGATCAAGCTCATGGCCAAATCATCCGAGCGCCTGATGGACAAAGTGGTGGTCAGTGAGGCGGGAGCCTCGGTCTATTCGGCGAGCGAATTTGCCTCGCAAGAGATGCCCGACGTGGATGTGAGCCTGCGCGGCGCGGCCAGCATCGCCCGGCGCCTGCAAGACCCGCTGGCCGAGCTGGTCAAGATCGACCCCAAATCCATCGGCGTGGGCCAGTACCAGCACGACGTGAACCAGGGCGAGCTGGCCAAAACGCTGGACGCGGTGGTGGAAGACTGCGTGAACTCGGTCGGCGTGGACCTGAACATGGCCAGTGTGCCGCTGCTCAGCCGCGTCTCGGGTTTGAGCGGCAGTGTGGCCAAGGCGGTGGTGCGCTGGCGCGAGGCCAATGGTGCCTTTGCCAACCGTCAGCAATTGTTGAAGGTAGCAGGCCTGGGGGCCAAAACCTTTGAGCAAAGCGCGGGCTTTTTGCGTATTCGCGGGGGCGACAACCCGCTGGACATGACCGGCGTGCACCCTGAGACCTATGCCGTGGTGGAGCGGATCATTGCCAAGACCGGCCAGCCGGTGGCCGACTTGATGGGCCGCGCCGACATGCTCAAGACCCTCAAGCCCGAGCTGTTTGCTAACGAGACATTTGGCGTGATCACAGTCAAGGACATTCTGGGCGAGCTGGAAAAACCGGGCCGCGATCCGCGACCGGACTTCAAGGTGGCACGCTTCAACGATGGCGTGGAAGACATCAAAGACCTGAAAGAAGGCATGGTGCTGGAGGGCACGGTGAGCAACGTGGCCGCCTTCGGTGCCTTTGTTGATCTCGGAGTGCATCAGGACGGGCTGGTGCATGTGAGCCAGTTGAGTCACAAGTTTGTGACCGATGCGCGCGAGATTGTCAAAACCGGCGATATCGTCAAGGTGCAGGTGGTCGAGGTTGACGTGGCACGCAAACGCATTGCCCTGACCATGAAGCTGGGCGCCGCCCCCAGCCGGCAGAGCAGCGCCGGCGACAACCGGTTTCAGGGCGTGGCCAACCACCAGCGCGCAGGGCGTGGCGCTCAAGGCGCGGCGGCGTCGGCAAACCCGCCCGCAACCTCCATGTCGTCGGCTTTTGCCAAACTCAAGGGCCTGGGTCGTTCCTGATCAGTTGAGGACAGCGCTTGCCCACCGCGTGTGGCGGCGGTCTGTTACGTCAGGTTTCAGGACATAATGATTTTGTCAGCCTCATCCATCCCTCGAATTTGTCAACGGAGTTGTGTAGCCGTGGATCTCAATACCCTGCTGGCCTCACAGTTTGTCCTGCCCAGTATTCCGAAGGTGGTGGCGCTTTTGCTCAGCGAGCTCGGGCGCAGTGAGCCCGATCTCAAGACCATCACCCAACTCATCAGCACCGACCCGGCCCTGACGACGCGCTTGTTGCAGACCGCCAATGCGGGCTTTTTCAAGCTCTCGGGCAAGATCAACAGCGTGTCGGAGGCGCTGGCCATCCTGGGCCTGGCGCATGTGCGGGCCATGGCCGCCCAGGCGGCATCCGCAGCTTCGCTGAAGGCGGTGCCGGGCATCAACCTGCAGCAGTTTTGGGCTTACAGCCTGAACGTGGCCAAGCTGTCGCGCTCACTGGCCGGGGTGGTGCGGCAAAACCCGCAGGCGGCTTTTACCTGCGGCTTGATCCATGCAGTGGGCGAACTGGCCATGCACATCGGCATGCCCGACGAGGTAGCGGCGCTGGACCGCGAAGTGGACCCGCTTGATTTGCGGCGTGCCAGGCTGGAGCACCGGTCTTTTGGTTTTTGTTACGCCGAGGTGGGTGCCGGTTTTGCCAGCAAGTGGCAGTTTCCGCAGCCGATTGTGGATGCGCTGGCGCACCAGTACGCGCCGTTCCAGGACGAGGTCTATGAACCGCTGGCAGGGGTTATTCACCTGGCTACCTGGCGTGTGCGCGCCCGCGAGGGCGGGCTATCGGCCAATGCCCTGGCGGTGACGTTTCCGGGCGCGGTGGGAGAGGTGCTGGGCCTGGACATTGACATCGTGCTGCAGCAGGACCCGATTGACTGGTCAGCCCAGATGCCGGGGCGATCCTTGATTTAAATACTGATCCAACGCAACCCTTCATCAAACCTGAAACGCTATAGTTTCTATTGCAGACGTCATTTTCCACGAAAGCCATCATGAAACTAAGCCTCAAGTTACCTCTGGCGTTTGCCTGGGCGCAGCTCTTTCTGTTCTGTGCGGCGCTGTTCGGCATCTACAGCTTGAACCAATCGCTTGGGACGTTTGAAAATGCGGTGGCCGCCACAGCCAACACCAATCACGAGGCCCAGGTCGCTGATATGGCGCTGGTTTTCAAGACCCAGGTACTGGAGTGGAAGAACGTCCTGCTGCGCGGTTCAAACGCTGAAAAGATGAGCACACATTGGGCCGGTTTTGTTCAGCATGAGCGCGATGTGGCAGAGCGGGCCAAGAAGCTGATGGCCGCATTACCCGAGGGCGAAAGCCGGGCGCTGGTGGCTAAGTTCGCGCAGGCGCACACCCAAATGGGGGAGAACTATCGCAAGGGTCTGGAATTTTTCAAGGCCGCCAATATGGATCCGGCCGGTGGCGACAACTCGGCGCAGGACATGGACCGGGAGCCCTTGAAGCTGCTTGAGCAGGCGGTTGCCCGGATCAAGGCCGACAATGCCGCCGTCTTGGCCCAGGCAGCGGCATCGGGCCGCCGGGCAACCCTCATCAGCGTGGTTCTCATGCTGCTGGTGTGCGCCGGTGGCATCGTGTTCGGTATTTTGTTGAGCCGAAGCATCATCAAGCAGCTCGGGGGCGAGCCGCAGGATGCCGTGAACCTGGCACAGCGCGTGGCCCAGGGTGATCTGAGCGAGGAAAACATGCTCAAGGCAGGCGACACCAGCAGCCTGATGGCCCATCTGGATCTGATGCAGGCCAGCCTGGCCCGGGTCGTTGCCAATGTTCACCGCGGCTCCGAGGGCCTGCAGGTCGCCAGCGCCGAAATTGCGCAGGGTAACCAGGATCTGAGTGCCCGCACGGAGAGTCAGGCCAGCGCGCTGGAACAAACCGCGTCTTCGATGGAGCAACTCAGCGCCGCCGTCAAACAAAATGCCGACAGCGCGCGCCAGGCCAACCAACTGGCTTTGAGTGCCAGCGCGGTGGCCGTCAAGGGCGGCGAAGTGGTGGCGCAGGTGGTGGACACCATGAAGGGCATCAATGATGCCTCACGCAAAATCTCAGACATCATCAGTGTGATTGATGGCATTGCGTTCCAGACCAATATCCTGGCTTTGAACGCGGCGGTGGAAGCCGCCCGGGCCGGTGAACAGGGGCGTGGCTTTGCGGTGGTGGCCAGCGAGGTGCGCAGCCTGGCCGGGCGTTCTGCCGAAGCAGCGAAAGAAATCAAGTCATTGATCAACGCCAGTGTGGAGCGGGTGGAGCAGGGCAGCACGCTGGTGGACCAGGCCGGCGTCACCATGGCCGAGGTGGTGAGCAGCATTCACCGTGTGACCGACATCATGGGCGAGATCAGCTCCGCCAGCAGCGAGCAGGCGCTGGGCGTGTCGCAAGTGGGTGAGGCGGTGACTCAGATGGACCAGTCCACGCAGCAAAATGCCGCGTTGGTGGAGCAAATGGCGGCTGCAGCCAACAGCCTCAAGTCGCAGGCGCAAGATCTGGTGCAAACGGTGGCCGTGTTCAAGCTCGTCAGCGTTGACTCGCCCCGGCGGGCACCACCACCGGCAGCGCTGCGCTCGAATCAGCCTGCCCCGGGTGTCCGCCAGCCCGTCGCGCGCCGCGCCCTGGCGGCGCCGTCGTCAGGTGCTGCGTTGAAGAATTCCGCCAAAGCGCCGGCGAAAACGCTCGCTAAAGACGCCCCAGCGGGTGAAGCGGATTGGGAAGCTTTCTGACCGGCAAAATAGAAGGTGACCTGGACCCTGGTTTGAGTGGAGCATTGTTTTAACCACAACGCCAAACGTGAACAGCATCCTGATCAGCCCGAACATCAGACACCCTTACGGCCTTCTCCTGTTTGTGTTTCTGGTTGCTGCCGGTCTGGCGGGCAACTATTTCAGTTTTCCGGTTTTTCTCAATATTGATTTCCTGTTCGGCAGCATCTTTGCGATGCTGGCCCTCCAATACTTCGGGCTCGGTTGGGGCACACTGGCTGCCGCGCTGATCGGCAGCTACACCTACGTTCTGTGGAACCACCCTTACGCCATCATCATCCTCGGCGCTGAGGCGCTGTGGGTTGGTGTTCTGATGACGCGGCGCCGGGTCGGCATGGTGCTGGCCGATACCTTGTTTTGGCTGCTGGTTGGCATGCCACTGGTGTTCTTTTTTTACCGCCTGGTGATGCATGTGCCGCTCAGTAGCGTTACCTTCCTCATGACCAAGCAGGCCAGCAACGGCATGGCCAATGCCCTGCTGGCCCGGCTGATTTTTACCGGGTTGGTGCTCGGGTTTCGATCGTCGCAGACCTCATTTCGCGAGATCATCTACAACCTGCTGACCGCTTTTGTCGTGTTTCCGGGCTTGATCATGCTTGCGATTGGCAGCCGCGCTGATTTTGCTGAAACCGACCACCGGATTCGGGCCTCATTGCTGCAAGACAGCGCCCGCCTGGATCACTATGTGAACACATGGGTGATCAACAGGAAATCTGCCGTTCTCAAGCTGGCCGAGACGGCGGCCGTAAAGACGCCGCAGCAGATGCAAGCTCATCTGGAGCAGGCGCAGAAGTTGGATTCCAATTTTTTGCGCCTTGGGCTGATGGACGCTCAGGCGACAACTACTGCCTACTATCCATTGCTTGATGAGTTAGGGCACAGCACCATTGGAAAGAACTTCGCGGATGGACCGTTCATTCCAGACCTCAAGCGAACCCTTCAACCGATGGTCTCGGAGGCCATCATGGACAGGATCGGCATCGCCAGGCCCATGGTGGCGGCGCGAGCGCCCGTGCTCCTGGATGGGAAATACGGCGGCTATGTGACCGGCATACTGAGTCTGACGCAGATACGCGAGCAACTTGACAGCAGCACGGTGGGTCATGCGGTGCTCTACACCTTGCTGGACAAAAAAAACCAGGTCATCATGAGCAATCGCAGCGACCAAACGGTCATGACACCTTTTAAACGCGGCAGAGGCCAGCTCAGTCAACTCGATGCCGGCATCAGTCAGTGGGTGCCTTCAGTGGCTGCCAATACCTCAATCTCCGATCGTTGGCAAGAATCGGTTTATGTTGCTCAAACTGCCGTCGGTGATCTGGCCGAGTGGACATTGATCCTGGAGCAGCCGGTCGCGCCTTTCCAGAAAACGCTCTACAAGAATTACAGCGACAAACTGACCCTGTTGTTTGTGATTTTGCTGGCGGCGTTGATACTGGCCGAAGTCCTGAGCCGCCAAATCATGGGCACGCTCGATGTTCTGGGTGCATTGACCCGCAACTTGCCGTTCAGGGTTGCAGCCAGCGACAACGACATTGTGTGGCCTGAAACAGCGATCAAGGAGACCAATGATCTGATTGGCAATTTCCGGGAGATGTCCAAACTGCTGAAGGCACAGTTTGATGAGATTCAGGAGGTCAACGAAACGCTGGAGCAGCGAGTGGCAGATCAGACCGCAGAGTTGAAGGCGAGTGAATTGCACTTGCAGACCATCATCGAGAACGAACCCGATTGCATCAAAATTATTGATGCCCAGGGGCGCTTGCTGCACATGAATCCGGCCGGACTGGCGATGATCGAGGCCGACGCGCTGGCGCAGGTGGCAGGGCGCCCGGTGCTTGATCTCATCGCCCCCGAATACCGCGCTGCTTATTGGGATTTGCATCAGCGTGTGCTGGCGGGTGCAAGGATGCAAATGCAGTTCGAGGTGATCGGTCTCAAGGGTGGCCGGCGCTGGCTGGAGACCCATGCAGTGCCCATGCTCGACCATGCCGAGACGATGCAGCTGGCCGTCACCCACGACATTACCGAGCGTAAACAGATGGAAGAGCAGGTGCGTCAACTCGCCTTCTATGACCCGCTGACCCTGCTGCCCAACCGTCGCCTGCTCACCGATCGCTTGGGCCAGGCCATGGCAGCCAGCAAGCGCAGTGCCTGCTATTGCGCGCTGATGATTCTGGACCTGGACAATTTCAAACCACTCAATGACACGCATGGGCACCTGTTGGGCGATTTGTTGTTGATTGAGGTGGCCAGGCGCCTGACCCATTGTGTGCGCGAGATCGACACCGTCGGGCGTTTCGGTGGCGACGAGTTTGTGGTGATGCTCAGTGAGTTGAGTACCGATCAGGCGCTATCGACCGCGCAGGCGCAAGCCGTTGCCGAGAAAATCCGCAGCAGCCTGTCTGAACCCTACCTGATCACGGTGCATCACGAGAGCCGCAGCGACACCTTGTTGACGCATTACTGCACGGCCAGCATCGGTGTGGTGATCTTCATGGACAACGAAACCCCGCAGGACGACATCCTCAAGTGGGCCGATGCGGCCATGTACCGGGCCAAGAAAGTTGGGCGCAATACAGTCAGGTTTTATGACTCAAAAGCCTGATGCGAGACCCCGATCCCCAGGCTGACAGGCCAGTTTGCTTCGCCTGGATCGGTTTGATTATCGCCATGCCACGGGTAAGAATGCTATATTAATAATAGCTACTTGTTGAGTATAGACGGGGGCTAGAGGTCAGTTTTTGTCGATAACTCGGGTAAACCCGTGTGACGGCGTGCGCATTGCAAGTCATAGTGGAGCACTACGCGCTCCGCTGACGCGAGAACAAAAAAACAGGATGCCCCATGCCCGATTCAAAACTGATCCTCGACTACGTCTACGACCACGCCGACGCGCACCCCGACCAGGTTTTCCTGAGTCAGCCCGTTGGCGGCGGGAAGGTGACGGACTACACCTGGGCGCAAACCGTCGATCAGGCGCGGCGCATGGCGGCGCATCTGCAAAGTCGCGGCCTGGAACGCGGCGCACGCGTCGCCATCCTGTCCAAGAATTGCGCGCACTTCTTCATGGCCGAATTGGCGATCTGGATGGCCGGCTACACCACGGTGGCGATCTTCCCGACCGAAGTCGCCGAGACCGTGCACTTCGTGCTGGAGCACAGCGGTGCCAGCCTGCTGTTCGTGGGCAAGCTCGACACCTGGGAGGCGCAGAAGCCGGGCGTGCCAGCCAGTCTGCCACGCATTGCCTTTCCGCTGGCGCCGCAGACCGACTACGACACCTGGGATGCCATCGTGGCGCGAACTGGTCCGCTCGGTGGCCGCCCGCAACGCGGCGCCAACGAGTTGGCGATGTTGATCTATACCTCGGGTTCGACCGGGCAGCCCAAGGGCGCGATGGTGAGCTTTGGCGCCATCACCCGCGCGGGGGAAGGTTTTTCCAACTACACCCGTGAGCGCCTCGGCCGGGAAACCGAAATCCGACTCCTGTCTTACCTGCCACTGGCGCACAGCTTCGAGCGCTCGTGCGTCGAAGCGTCGACGCTGGTCGGCGGTGACGCGCACGTCTTTTTCGCCGAGGCGCTCGACACCTTCCTGACGGACCTGCAGCGTGCACGGCCGACGGTCTTCATCTCGGTGCCGCGGCTGTGGCTCAAGTTCCAGCAGGGCGTCTTCGCGAAGATGGCGCCGGAAAAGCTCGATCGATTGCTCGGCATCCCGATCCTCGGGCGCATCGTCGCGAAGAAGGTGCTCAAGGGTCTGGGGCTGGATCAGGTCCGCAATGCGGCCAGCGGGTCGGCGCCGATCCCGCCCGACCTCATCGCCTGGTACCGGCGCCTCGGCCTGAAACTGTACGAGGGCTACGGCATGACCGAGGACAATTCGTTCTCGCACGGCTCGAACGAGAAGTTCAACGAGCCCGGTTATGTCGGGGTGGCGATGCCCGGCGTGCAGGTACGCATCAGCGACGAAGGCGAGATCCTGATCAAGTCGCCCGGGCAGTTCAGCGGCTATTACAAGCAGCCGGAGCTGACGGCGGCGTCGTTCACAGAGGACGGTTTTTTCCGTACCGGCGACCTCGGCGAGTTGAGGGCCGACGGGCTGCTCAAGATCACCGGCCGCGCCAAGGAGCTGTTCAAGACGGCCAAGGGCAAGTACGTGGCACCGGCGCCGATCGAGAACCTGCTTAATGCGCATCCGATGGTCGAGCTGTCGCTGGTGTCGGGCGTCGGTCAGCCTTCTGCCTATGCGATGGTGGTGCTGGCCGAAAGCCTGCGCCCGCAAATGGGTGACCCGAATGTTCGAGCGAGAGTGCAGGACGAGCTGGGCCAGTTGCTTCAGGACGTGAACCAGCAGGTGCCTGAATATGAACACCTGCGCATGATCGTCGTGGCACGCGAGCCCTGGTCGATCGAAAACGGCTGCCTCACGCCGACCATGAAAATCAAACGCGGTCGCATCGAAGCGGCGGTGGCGGCCCAGGTAGAGGTCTGGTACACCGGCCGCGGCCCGGTTCATTGGGCTTAGGCGGGAAACACGACAACATGCCAAGCACATCCATCCGCCACGGCGGTGACCGCGTCGCCGAAGCCCTGCAGGCACACGGCGTGCGCTGTGTCTTCACGCTCTGCGGCGGTCATATTTCTCCCATCCTGAGTGCCTCCAAAGCGCGTGGCATCCGCATCCTTGATGTGCGCGACGAAGCCACCGCGGTGTTTGCCGCCGACGCCACGGCAAGGCTGTCAGGCCTGCCAGGTGTCGCGGCCGTCACGGCGGGGCCAGGCATCAGCAACACCATCACGGCCCTGAAAAATGCGCAGTTGGCGCAGTCACCGGTGATTCTCATCGGTGGCGCTGCGCCCACCGCACTGCAGGGGCGCGGCGCCCTGCAGGACATCGACCAGCGCCCGCTGGTGGCGCCGCATGTCAAGCGCTTCATCAAGATTCAACGCGTGTCTGAACTCGGCCCCGCCGTTGATGAAGCTTTTGCCGTGGCGCAGGCCGGGGTGCCGGGGCCGGTGTTCATCGAGTGCCCGGTTGACCTGCTGTACGACGAGGTCTCGATTCGCCAGTGGTATGCCGACGCGGCGGGCAAAGGCACTTCCGTCGCCGACCGGTTGTTGCGCTTTTATCTGAATCGCCACGTTAAAAAGATGTTCGATGGCAGCGCGGCGGTGAGCGCGCCGCAGGTGCGCCCCGTGCTGCCGCCGCGCGCGCCTGATGGCCGCCTGCAGGCGGCGCTGGCAGCGCTGGCCAAGGCCGAGCGGCCGCTGCTGGTGATCGGCAGTCAGGCGCTGGTGCTCTCAAAACAAGCTGAGCATCTGGCCGAGGCAGTGGCCAGGCTCGGTATCCCGGTCTATTTGTCCGGCATGGCGCGCGGCTTGCTGGGGCGCGACCACCCGCTGCAGATGCGCCACCAGCGTCGCCAGGCTCTGCGCGAAGCCGATTGCGTGCTGCTGGCGGGCGTGCCCTGCGACTTCCGGCTCGATTACGGCAAACATGTGCGGCGCAGCGCCACGCTGATCGCCGCCAACCGCAGCGCCAAGGATGCGCGCCTGAACCGCAAGCCCGACATTGCCGCCATTGGCGACGCCGGCCTGTTCCTGCAGGCGCTGGCGCAGGCGCAACCGGCCAGCACCGCAGCCGGGTCACGCCTGGCCGCGTGGGTCGCGCAACTGCGCGGACGTGATGCCGCACGCGAGCTGGAGATCGACCAGCAGGCTCAGGCCAGCGGTGAGTTCGTCAACCCGATTGCGCTGTTTCGCACGCTGGAGAACGAGCTGGGCGATAACGCCCTGCTGGTGGCCGACGGCGGCGACTTCGTGGCCACGGCCTCCTATGTGCTGCACCCGCGTACGCCGCTCAGTTGGCTCGACCCCGGCGCTTTCGGCACCCTGGGCGTTGGGGCCGGCTTTGCACTCGGTGCCGCGCTGGCGCGTCCGGGCGGCGAAGTCTGGATCATCCTGGGTGACGGCGCCTGTGGTTATGGTCTGGTGGAGTTCGACACCTTTGTGCGTCACGGTATCCCGGTGATCGCGCTGGTTGGCAACGACGCCGGCTGGACCCAGATTGCCCGCGAGCAGGTCAAGATGCTGCATGACGACGTGGCCACCGTGCTGGCCCGCACCGACTACCACGCGGTGGCGGCCGGCTTTGGCGCCGAAGGCATCGTGGTGAAAACCATGATGGAGCTGCCCGCCGCCCTGGCCCGTGCCCGCGCGCTGGCGCACAGCGGCAAGCCGGTGCTGGTCAACGTCTGGCTCGACAAGACGGAGTTCCGGGAAGGGTCGCTGTCGATGTAGCTGGCGGGCGAGCGAGTGCCCCGAACACAGTGGGCAGGGCGATGGCTGCCGGTTTTGGCACAAAGGATTGCCTTTAAACTGCGGCTCATCACAAGGGACCTTGACCATGACTATCGGGGACATCGTGGCCAAGCCACGGCAAAGCATTGCGGCGGCTTTGCTGCTGGCGTCAACCTTCATTTCCGGCCTGGTTGCGGCGCAGGTTATGCCTGTTCGACCGGTTCCTCTGCACGTTCCGACACGCCTGGTTGTGCCCGATGCGCGCTTGCCTGTACGCCTGGAAAGCGTGCTGGTTCAGGCGGAAGTTCTGGGGGCCGCAGCGCATACGCGCATCGAGATGGTGTTCTACAACCCCAACCTGCGTCCGTTGGAAGGCGAGTTGCAGTTTCCCTTGCTCGATGGCCAGACGGTGACCGGCATTGCGCTGGACATCGACGGCGAATTGCGTTCAGCGGTGCCTGTAGAAAAGGTCAAGGGCCAGCAGGTGTTTGAGGATGTGGCGCGCGCAGAAGTTGACCCTGCGCTGCTGGAGAAGACCCAGGGTAACAATTACAAACTGCGCGTCTACCCCTTGCCGGCCAAAGGCACACGGCGGGTGGTGTTGGAGCTTGATGAAATGTTGTCACGCAACAGCAGCGGGGGCAGCACACAGTCTGCCTATTACACCGGCTACCGTTTGCCGCTGCAATTTGCAGAAACCGTTGAGCAACTTGATGTCACCGTGCATAACGCCGCTTCGCCTGGCCGGCACTCTGCCATGGCGGTTCGCGCCCTGCTGGGTGCTGAGCGCATCAAGGTCAGCTATGAATTTGACAAAGAACCACACACCGGTTCCAGGGTGAGCTTTTCACGCAGGAAGTTCACCGGCAAGGGGCTGCTGACGGTTGATTTTCCGCGCGTGCAAACGTCCTTGATGGCGACCGAGACGCGTGACGGTCAAACCTATTTTTATGCCGAAGTGCCAGCGCTGCTGACCAATTCCGCCCCCAGAGTGAATCCCAAAACCGTGGCTTTGGTGTGGGATGCCTCGGGTTCGGGCTTGGCGCGGGACCATGGCCGTGAGCTGGCCCTGCTCGATGCCTATTTCAAAGCCTTGAAAGACGTCAAGATAGAGCTGCTGGTGGTGCGCGACCAGGCCGAGGCGCCACAATTCTTCGCAGTAAAAAATGGCGACTGGCGCCTCTTGCGCGCCGAATTGGAGCAAATGGTTTACGACGGAGCCAGCAGCGCGATCGCGCTGTCTCCAGGCCATACCGCCGATCTGACCCTGATGTTTTCGGACGGCTTGAGCAATTACGGTGCGGGCCAGTTTGAGGCGGGCGATGCGCCGCTGTACGCTGTCAACGCGGCCGTCATGGCCGATGTGCCTCGCCTTCGCGCCATGGCCGAAAAAAGCGGCGGGCGTTTGCTCGATTTGCTGGCGACCACACCCGCCCAGGCCGTCACTGAGTTGACGCATCGGTACCCGCGTCTGCTGGGACTGCACAGCAACGGTGCCAAAGACTTGGTGAGCGCGTCGATTTATCCTGAAGCCAACCTGATCAAGATTGCCGGCATCCTGACCGAGCCGAAAGCCAGCGTTGAGTTGGATTGGCTCAACACCCAGGACCAGCACCAGCTACAACAAGTGACGGTTCAAAATGGGGCCAAAGCCGGGTCCTCTCTGGCGGCCAGTCGCTGGGTCAGCTTGAAGATCGCGCAACTGGAGGCCGACTACGCCACCAATCGGAGCGCTATTCGCCAACTGGGCCAGCGTTTTGGCCGGGTGACGCGTGAGACGTCGCTGATTGTGTTGGATCGTGTCGAGGACTACGTTCGCTACGAGATTGCGCCGCCCGCGTCGCTGCGGGTCGAATACGAAGCGCGGCAGGCTCAAAAAATACGCCAACTCAGCGATGAGCGCCACGACCATCTTGAGGACATCGCGAAGCGGTTCGCGCAAAAGGTAGCCTGGTGGGAACGAGGCTTCCCTAAAAGTGACATGCCGCAGCCAGCCGTCCACCAAGATACATCGGCCGGCGAGCGCACGGGCATGTCCGCATCGGCGCCAGTTCCGGTGGCCACGGCGATGGCCATGGCGCCACCGCCCGTACCGGTGGCGATGCTGCCGGCAGCGGCAGGTTCGGCCTCTGCGTCAATCAGTGCTGCGGCGACGGCGCCCGCCAGAATCGAGTTGAAGAAATGGCAGTCGGACGCCCCTTACGCCCAACGTTTACGCGACGTTGCCGCTGAGCAGATGTATCGGGTTTATCTGGATGAACGTCCGGCCTATGCCAACAGCACGGCATTTTTCCTCGATGTGGCAGATGTTTTCATGGAACGTGGTCAAGTGTCATTGGGCCTGCGTATCTTGTCCAACCTGGCAGAAATGAATCTTGAAAACCGGCAAATTTTGCGCATCCTGGCCTATCGCCTGTTGCAGGCCAAGCAATCCAAACTGGCGCTGCCGATTCTGCAGCAAGTGGTGGTTCTGAATCCCAATGAGCCGCAATCCTGGCGCGATCTGGGTTTGGCCTACGCGCAAGATGGTCAGTATCAGCGGGCCGTGGACAACTTATGGGAGGTCGTGGCACGTCCCTGGCACAACCGCTTCCCCGATATTGAATTGATCGCGCTGGGTGAATTGAACGCCATCGTGGCCCAAGCCGCGCCAGCAAGTGCGGTCGATACCAGCCGTTTTGATGAACGGCTGATGCGCAACTTGCCGCTGGCGGTGCGCGCGGTGTTGAGCTGGGATGCCGATAACACCGACATTGACCTTTGGGTGACCGATCCGAACAACGAAAAAGTCTATTACGGCCACCGGCTTGGGTATCAGGGTGGCAGCATGTCGCGCGATTTCACCCGTGGCTACGGCCCGGAGGAGTATTCCTTGCGCCAGGCCAAGCCCGGCAAGTACAAGGTGCAGGCACACTTTTACGGTAACCGTCAGCAAATTATTGCAGGCGCCACGACCCTGATGCTGCGCCTGAGCACGGGCTTTGGCAGCGCGCAGCAAAAAGATGACAACATCATCCTGCGCTTGAGTGGGCAAGGCGCGGTGGTTGATGTTGGCACGTTTGAGGTCGGCAACGTGGCCCCATGACCCGGCTTGGCCTGAAGAAGAGTCATCAAAAATTGAAGATTGGAAATGGCGACACGGTCGGTGATGGTCCTGTTTTTCAGGAAGTGGTGATGCAAACCGCTCCGCATCACACCGCTGGCACAACCGGACTGATTTTTCCAGCGCTGCTTGGTTTTGTGCTTGGCACTGCCGGGCAGTTGCAGCAAGCAACACTTTGGCCCTGGCAGGTCTATGGGTGTTTTATGCTTCTAGCCCTCGTGCTGTTTGCTCTAGCAGCTACTAAATATGTAGCAAATAATTCTCGGACGATATTGGCCGCGCTGCTTGCTCTGGCCTTTGCCTTGGTGGCTTTTTCCGTGGTGGGGCTGCGCGCCTCGGCTTATGCAGAGCAGGCGCTGGACGCCGGTCTGGAAGGGCGCGACGTCGCAGTGAGCGGCGTCATTGCCGCCATGCCGCAGCGCAGCGAGACGGGTTTGCGTTTTCGCCTGGACGTGGAGTCGGCGCAACAACAGGGGCAGACCGTTCGCCTGCCGTCGCGCCTCTATCTGGCCTGGTATGCCGACCGTTTTGCCGGCGGTGATGCAGATCTGGGGGATGAACTGCAGCGCCAGCCCGCCGCCCTGCAGGCAGGCGAGCGCTGGCAATTCACCGTGCGCCTGAAGGCACCGCATGGCGCCAGCAACCCCTTTGGCTATGACTTCGAGCTCTGGCTGTGGGAGCAGGGCTTGCAGGCCACCGGCTATGTGCGCGCCGGGCCCAAAGACCCGGCGCCGCAGCGGCTGATTCAGACGTATCGGCATCCGGTGGAACTGGCTCGCCAACTGGTGCGCGAGCAGATAGTTGGGCAGGTAGAGGATCGCAAATATGCCGGACTGATCGCCGCCCTGGTGGTGGGCGACCAAAACGCCATCGACCGCGCGGACTGGGATGTTTTTCGGGCCACCGGCGTGGCGCACCTGATGAGTATTTCAGGCTTGCACGTGACCATGTTTGCCTGGCTCGCCACGCTGGTGGTGGGCTGGTTGTGGCGGCGCTCCAGTCGGCTGTGCCTGTGGCTGCCGGCGCCCAGCGCTGCCCTGGTCGGCGGCGTGTTGCTGGCGGCGGCCTATGCCCTGTTCAGCGGCTGGGGCGTGCCCTCGCAGCGCACCGTGCTGATGCTCGCGACCGTGGGTTTGCTGCGCCTGAGCGGCAAGCGTTGGCCCTGGCCGCATGTCTGGCTGCTGACCTGCGCGGTGGTGGTGGCCGTGGACCCGTGGGCGCTGTTGCAGGCCGGGTTCTGGCTCAGCTTTGTTGCCGTGGGCATCCTATTTGCTTCTGATTCAGGAGCTGATTACGAAGAAAGGACGGGGGCTAGAGGCCGATTAGTCTCCATGTTTCGGGAGCAGGCGGTGATCACACTGGCGCTGACGCCCTTGACGCTGCTGCTGTTTGGGCAGGTCTCGGTGGTGGGGCTGGCGGCCAATGCGCTGGCTATTCCCTGGGTCACGCTGGTGGTGACGCCGCTGGCGATGGCGGGTGTGGCGGTGGCGCCGCTGTGGGATGTGGCGGCGTGGGCCATTGCCGCCTTGACCTGGTATCTGCAAATGTTGGCGGCCTTGTCCTTTGCAACGATCACCGTGGCGCAAGCGCCGCTGTGGGCAGGCGTGGCCGGTGTCATCGGCGGCGCCGTGCTGGTCATGCAGTTGCCCTGGAGTCTGCGACTGCTGGGCCTGCCCTTGATGCTGCCGGTGTTACTGTGGCAGGCGCCGCGCCCCCCAGAAGGCCAGTTTGAGCTGCTGGCCGCCGACATCGGGCAGGGCAATGCCGTGCTGGTGCGCACCGCCCACCATGCCTTGCTGTATGACGCCGGGCCGCGCTTCAGCCGTGAGAGTGATGCGGGTCACCGCGTGCTGGTGCCTCTCTTACGCGCACTCGATGTGCGACTCGATACCTTGCTGCTGAGTCACCGCGACAGCGACCACACCGGTGGCGCGCTGGCGCTGTTGGCGATGCAGCCGCAGGCGACGGTGCTCAGTTCGATTGAGGACACGCACGAGTTGCAGGCGGTGCACCCGGTTACGCGTTGCGCGGCCGGGCAGCGCTGGCGTTGGGACGGTGTTGATTTTGAAGTGTTGCACCCGCAAGCCGCTGACTACGGCGCGGTGCGCAAGAGTAACGCCATGAGCTGCGTGCTGCGCCTGTCCAATGGCGTCCAGTCGGCGCTGCTGGTGGGTGATATTGAGCAGGCGCAGGAAGCCCGGCTTGTGAGCGAGGGGGGCAATCTGAGGTCCGATGTGTTGCTGGTACCGCATCACGGCAGTAGATTCTCCAGCAGCGCGGCGTTTCTGGACGCTGTGCAGCCGCGGACTGCGCTGGTGCAAGCCGGTTACCGCAACCGCTTTGGCCACCCGGCGGAGTCTGTTTTGGTGCGCTACCAGGAGCGTCACATTCAGGTGATCGATTCGCCCCATTGTGGTGCTGCGACCTGGCAATCGGCCCTGCCGCAAGAGCTGCGATGCCAGCGATCAGATGGCTTGCGCTATTGGCAGCATCGTCTACTGTAAGCACGAAATTTTGCAATCTGTTGGGAATACCCGACACCACGCTGATTTCGGCGGTGATAACTTTGCGCCTTCATTCCTAACTTGTCATGCACCATGCCCAAAACCCTGATTGAACCGTTTCGTATCAAAAGCGTCGAGCCCATCCGAATGACCACCCGACCCGAGCGTGAGCGACTGCTGGCAGCCGCCAAGCTCAATGTCTTCAAGCTGCGCGCCGAAGACGTGCTGATTGACTGGCTGACCGATTCCGGCACCGGCGCCATGTCCTCCAAACAATGGGGCGCCATCATGGAGGGCGACGAAAGCTACGCCGGGGCGCGCAGCTTCTACCGGTTAGAGGCCGTGATCCAGGGCATCACCGGCATGCAGCACTTTGTGCCGACGCACCAGGGGCGCGCGGCCGAAAAAGTGTTGTTCACCGCCGTCTGCAAAAAGGGCGATCTGGTGCCCAACAACAGCCACTTCGACACCACCCGCGCCAATCTGGAATACCTCGGTGTCGAGGCGGTCGATCTGGTCATCCCGGAAGGCTTGCAGCCCGCGCTGCTTTACCCGTTCAAGGGCAATATCGATCTGGCCCGGGTCGAGGCGCTGCTCAAAACCGAGGGCGATCGCATCCCGTTTGGCATGATCACCGTGACCAACAACACCGGTGGCGGCCAGCCGGTGTCCATGGCCAATATCCGCGCTTATGCCAAGCTGCTCAAAGCCTACGGCAAACCCTTGATCATGGACGTTTGCCGCTTCTCGGAAAACGCCATGTTCATCAAGATGCGCGAGCCGGGGTACGAAAACACCCCCATCAAGCAAATCGTGCAGGAGATGTTCAGTTACGCCGACGGGGCCACCATGAGTGCCAAAAAAGACGGCATGGTCAATATCGGCGGCTTCATCGTGCTGCGCAGCGAAGAGTGGATGGACGCCGTGCGCAATGTGCTGATCATGACCGAAGGTTTCCCCACTTACGGCGGGCTGGCCGGGCGTGATCTGGAAGCGCTGGCTGTGGGGCTGGAAGAAGGCATGCAGGAAGACTATCTGCGCTACCGCCTGCGCACGGCAGAGTACCTGGGCGAGCGGCTGGAAGCTTCGGGCGTGGGCTTTGTCAAACCCACCGGCGGCCACGCGGTTTACATCGATGCCAAAACGGTGCTGCCCAACATGCCCATTCAACATTACCCGGCCTGGGCGTTGTGCAATGCGCTGTATCTGGAGGGTGGCATTCGCGGGGTTGAAATCGGCTCTGTGATGTTCGGCAAGCGGCTGCTTGACGGCAGCGAGACCTACCACAGCATGGAACTGGTGCGGCTGGCGTTTCCGCGGCGCATGTACACGCAGAGCCACTTCGATTACGCCGCCGAGGTGATTGACGAGGTCAAGCAAAAAGCGGCCAGCATCCGGGGCGTGAAGATCACCAAGCAGCCCCAGTACCTGCGCCACTTCACTTGCGAATGTGACTGGGTTTGAGGTTCGCTGGTTACCTGGGCTGGTGCAAGGGCTTGTCTTTCCCATTCACTCAGACCACGCGTTGACAAAAAAGTAACAATCAGACCAGTGCACCAAGTTGGATTGGCGCAAACCTTGCTAAGCTAGAAGCAGGAGCGATCAAGTTTATGCAGAAATTCGACGAGATGTATACCCGGCTGCCCTACCAGTTTTATACGAAAGGGGCGCAGATTCGGGACCACTACAAGATTTATGACGAGTGGCTGGCGCGCCAACCCGGCGACATGATGGCCAAGCGGCGTGAAGAGGCTGAGATGATCTTCCGTCGCGTCGGCATCACCTTTGCCGTTTATGGCGAAAAAGACGAAGAGGGTGCCGGCACCGAGCGCCTGATTCCGTTTGACCTGATCCCTCGCATCATTGCCGCCCAGGACTGGGCTTTTCTGGAGCGTGGACTGGTACAGCGTGTCACCGCGCTCAATCGTTTTTTGCATGACGTCTACCATGAGCAGGAGATCGTCAAGGCCGGGGTGCTGCCACGTGAGCAGCTTGAGCACAACGCCCAGTTTCGCGCCGAGATGATGGGCGTGGATGTGCCCAACAACATCTATTCGCATATTTCGGGCATCGACATCGTGCGCGCGCCCGATGCCGCAGGCGAGGGTGTGTACTACGTGCTGGAAGACAACCTGCGTGTGCCCAGTGGCGTGAGCTACATGCTGGAAGACCGCAAGATGATGATGCGGCTGTTTCCTGCGTTGTTCAATGCGCACCGCGTGGCGCCGATTGCGCATTACCCCGATTTGCTGTTGGAAACCCTGCGTGACAGCAGCCCCGCCACCACGGCCGAGCCCACGGTGGTGGTGCTGACCCCGGGCATGCACAACAGCGCCTACTTTGAACACGCGTTTCTGGCGCAGCAAATGGGGGTGGAACTGGTCGAAGGGCAAGACCTGCTGGTGAAGGACAACTTTGTCTACATGCGCACCACGCGCGGCCCGCTGCGGGTGGATGTGATTTATCGACGGGTGGATGACGACTTTCTGGACCCCACGGTGTTCCGGTCCACCTCAACCCTGGGGTGCGCCGGCCTGCTGGACGTGTACCGCGCGGGCCACGTGACCATTTGTAATGCGGTGGGCACCGGCGTGGCCGATGACAAGTCGATCTACCCCTACGTGCCCAAGATGATCGAGTTCTATCTGGGTGAAAAACCGATTCTCAACAACGTGCCCACCTACATGTGCCGCAACAAGGACGATCTGGCCTATACGCTGGCTCACATGAAGGAGCTGGTGGTCAAAGAGGTACATGGGGCCGGTGGCTATGGCATGCTGGTCGGACCGGCCGCCACCAGCGCCGAGATCGAAGTTTTCCGAAAAGCGGTGCTGGCCAACCCAAGTGGCTACATTGCGCAGCCGACACTCAGCCTGTCGAGCTGCCCCACTTTTGTGGAGAGTGGCATTGCGCCGCGCCACGTCGATTTGCGCCCCTATGTTCTGAGCGGCAAGACGGTGCAGATGGTGCCCGGCGGCTTGACCCGCGTGGCGCTGAAAGAGGGCTCGCTGGTCGTCAATTCGTCACAAGGCGGCGGTACAAAAGATACCTGGGTTCTGGAGACGGACGAAACGCCCCGCACCGCCGCTTTGCCAACACCGTCCGGGGCGTCGACCGCCACGCAGACCCAGAATCAACCTCAAACCCGGTCGTCCTGAGCACAAGGAGAAATTTCATGTTGTCACGCACTGCCGATCACCTGTTCTGGATGTCGCGTTACACCGAACGGGCCGAGAACACGGCCCGCATGCTGGATGTGAATTACCAGACCTCACTCTTGCCCCAATCCAATGCGGCGGCGCAAGTGGGCTGGAAAGGCTTGCTGAGTATCAGTGAGTTGCTGCCGAGCTACACCCAAACCCATGGCGGGATCAATGTTCGCAACGTGATGGATTTCATGGTCAAGGACGACAGCAATCCATCGAGCATCGTCTCGTGCCTGAGTGCAGCGCGCGAAAATGCGCGGGCGGTGCGCGGCACGCTCACCACCGAAGTGTGGGAGACGCAGAACCAGACTTGGCTGGAGGTCAAACGCATGATCAAGTCGGGCGAGTTTGAACGCGATCCGGGTCAGTTTTTTGAATGGGTCAAGTTCCGTTCGCACCTGTCGCGCGGCGTCACGGTGGGCACTATGCTGATGGACGAAGCGCTGCACTTCATGCGGCTGGGCACTTTTTTGGAGCGCGCCGACAACACGGCGCGTCTGGTGGATGTGAAGTTTTATGCGCTGCAAAGCGACCCTTCTGATGCGTCCAATGGCAAGGCGACGGAGTACGACTTCTACCACTGGAGCGCGATTTTGCGCAGCGTGTCGGGTTTTGAGGTCTATCGCAAGGTGTACCGTGACATCATCAAGCCCGAACGTGTGGCCGAACTGTTGATTTTGCGGGCCGACATGCCGCGCTCGCTGCACGCCAGCATGAACGAAGTGGTTAGCAATCTGGAGTTGGTGGGCAGTGAGCAATCGGGCGAAACCCAGCGCCGGGCGGGCAAGCTGCGGGCCAGTCTTCAGTATGGGCGTATTGATGAAATTCTGGCGACCGGACTGCATGCCTTCTTGACGCAGTTTCTGGACCGCGTGAACGACCTGGGTGTCAGTATCAGCCGCGATTTTCTGGTTCCAGCCCCCGCCTGAAGTGATTGAGCTGACAGGGCTGTGGCCGCGGCCCATTAATGTCATCAAATCAGCGATGAATTCGGGGATAATCCGTGCTTGCTAGAGGTGTCGCCTGCGGGTGACTGAGACATACTCTTTGAACCTGATCTGGGTCGTACCAGCGTAGGGAAGCTTCATTTTTTCCTTCCTCGCCAGTCTGGCCCATGTCTTCTTTTTTCAGGAACCACATGGCCGCAAAACTTTCATTTTCTGATCTTTGGTCTGATGTCTGCGCGGTGCGCGACCGCTCTCCTCTTGTGCACAGCATCACCAACCTGGTGGTGATCAATTTCAATGCCAATGTGCTGTTGGCGGCCGGGGCGTCACCGGTCATGGCGCACGCGCATGAAGAGGTGGCTGACATGGTGGGCATTGCCCAGGCTCTGGTGCTCAATATTGGCACGCTGGACCCGTACTGGATCGAGAGCATGCAGTTGGCGCTGCGCGCTGCCGCCAAGCGAGGCATTCCCGTGGTGCTGGACCCGGTGGGGGCAGGTGCCACCAAGTACCGAAACGAAGCCATTGAACAGCTTTTGATGACGTCCTTGCCGACGGTGGTGCGGGGCAACGGCTCGGAGATCATGAGCGTGGCAGGCTCCGCCGCACAGACCCGCGGTGTGGACAGCAGCGCCGCCGCCACCGATGCGCTGGGCGCGGCCCAGTCCTTGGTCCAGCGGACTCAGGGCGTCGTTTGCGTCAGTGGGCAAATCGACCATATTCTGGATGCCAGCCATCGTTGGGCGCAACTGTCCAACGGGCATGCGTGGATGACACGTATCACCGGCGTGGGGTGCTCGGCCACCGCACTCATTGGCGCTTTTTGTGCCGTGCAGCCCGATGCCTGGCGCGCCACAGTGGCCGCGATGGCCTTGCTGGGCGTGGTGGGTGAAGTGGCGGCGGAAAAGGTAATCGCACGTGGCAAGGGTGTCGGCAGCTTGCAAATGGCTTTGTTGGACGAGTTACAGCTGCTTGACCAGGGCACTTTTGAGCAGCGGCTGAAACTCGAAGTCGCTCAGTGGTAGGCGCCAGCACCTTGGCACACGACGTGCGCTTGCAGGCACTGCGTTTGTATCTGGTCACCGACCAGTTCTGCGCCGGTGGCCGTACGCTGGCTGATGTGGTGGCCGCGGCGGTGCAAGGCGGCGTCACCTGTGTGCAGCTGCGCGAGAAGCAACTCAATACCCGTGATTTTTTAGCCCAAGCGCTGGCATTGAAGGATCTGCTCGCGCCGCATGGCATTCCACTCGTCATCAATGACCGGATTGACGTTGCGCTGGCCTGTGGCGCGCAGGGTGTGCATCTGGGGCAGAGCGATATGCCGGTGACGCAGGCGCGCCGGCTGTTGCCACCCGAGGTCTTCATCGGCTGGTCGGTTGAGACCCTGGAAGACGTTGCGCGCAGTGCCGAGCTGCCGGTGGATTATTTGGGCGTCAGCCCGATCTTTGCCACACCCACCAAAACCGATACCTTGCCACCGTGGGGACTGGAGGGCTTGCGCCAGGTCCGGCGGGCGACAACCGTACCCTTGGTGGCGATTGGGGGCATTCATGTTGGCAACGCGCGCGAGGTGCTATTGGCCGGTGCCGATGGGCTGGCGGTGGTGAGCGCGCTGTGTGCGGCGCAAGACCCCTGTGTGGCGGCGCTCAGGCTGAGACAACTCATCGACGCGGTCTGATCGAGACCCGACAAGCGAGGACTAATTGATGATTACCAATATATTCAAATTTGAGTACCCCCGGGTTCTTTCCATTGCAGGCTCAGACAGCGGTGGTGGCGCGGGTATACAGGCTGATCTGAAAACATTTTCGGCGCTGGGTTGCTACGGCATGACCGCCATTACCGCGCTCACGGCGCAAAACACCTGCGGCGTGCGCGCGATCCATGCCGTGCCGCCGCAGATGCTGCGCGACCAGATTGACGCCGTGATGGAAGACATTGGCGCTGATGCGGTCAAGATCGGCATGTTGCACTCGCCGGAAATCGTGCAAACGGTCGCCCAGGCGATTGACCGGCATGCCATGCACCATGTGGTGTTCGACCCGGTGATGGTGGCCACCAGTGGGGCGGTGTTGATTGACGACGCTGCGATCGAGGTGCTGGTGCGCGAGCTATTTGGCCGCGCTGCAGTGATCACCCCCAACCTGGATGAGGCCGCGCTGCTGGTGGGCTACCCCCTGGTCTCAAAGCAAGATATGGAGCGGGCGGCACTTGACTTGCTGGCCAAAGGCGCGCGCGCTGTTTTGCTCAAAGGGGGTCACTTGCCGGGCCACAACGTGATGGACTTGCTGCTGAGCGCCGGCGGTGAAAAACTCTGGATGGAGGCGCCACGCATTGACAGTCCCAACACCCACGGCACCGGCTGCACCCTGTCGTCGGCCATCGCGGCCTATCTGGCCCTGGGCGCTTCACTGCCCGATGCCGTGCAACAGGCCCGCAACTTTGTGCGCGAGGCCTTGCAGGCGGGTGCACAGGTGCGTACCGGCAAGGGCAGTGGACCGCTTAACCATGGCTACGCACCGATTGCCATGCGACCGCGTAAATCTTGATTTTTTTTTGAGCGGTTCTGCTCGCTGCTTGAGCCCTTAACGCCGGTTCTTCTTGGTGGAAGTTCCGAGGTTTTCCCGGTTTCTGTCAATTCGATCCTGCCTGCGACTATTTTCACGTTCCATCGCTTTCTTTTTTGTGTAGCCGGAGTTGTCAGCCCATGCCCACCAGAGCACGGCGAGGCCAAAGGGCGCCAGAACAACCCACCAACTCCATGCCGCCACTGGGCCGACCTCCAGATACTTCATGACGAGAAAAGCCAGCCCCAGTCCTAATAAATACATATCAAAATCCTGTCATTTGTTGCATGTCATTACGGCGGTGAGTGTCAACGCCAATCAATACAATGGCGTTTATCAGCTTTAAGCCAACCGATAAGGTGTCAATGATTAAACGTTCCATTCTCGCTTTAATTGCCGCTGTCGCGGTAACTCTTCCTGCATGGGCCGATCTGGCGCTTGCCAAATCCAAGAATTGTTTGGCCTGTCATACCGTCGACAAAAAATTGGTGGGTCCGGCGTATCAGGATGTTGCGAAGAAATACGCCGGTCAAAAAGACGCGGCCGGCAAGCTGGCAACAAAAATCATGAAGGGCGGCTCTGGCGTCTGGGGTGCGGTGCCGATGCCGGCCAATACGCAGGTCAACGAAGCGGAAGCCAGAAAACTGGCAGAGTGGGTTCTGAGCCTGAAATAAGTTGCCGAATCGATTGTTCCACGGCACCCGCGCGCAACGCCCAGCATCTCAAAGCGCGGGCTCAGGCGCCATAGCCGAGAGCCTGTCGTTGATCTTGGCTTGCAGACTATTGGCCATGACCTCAGGATTTTCAGCGGCCACCAGGGCACGTACCACCGCAATCGATCCCACGCCGCAGTTCAGCACGTCCAGCAGTTTGCTGGCGTCAATTCCCCCAATCGCCACTTTGGGGTAGTCACGCATCAGCCGGGCATAAGCACCCAGTCGTGCCAGGCCTTGCGGTGGTGTCAGCATGCGTTTGAGCGTGGTGGCAAACACCGCACCCATGGCGATGTAGCTCGGACTGTAGTGATCTGCCCGCAGCATCTCGGCGTAACCGTGACTGCTCAGACCCAAACGCAAGCCCGCCGCCCTGATCTTTTCCAGGTCTGCTTCGACCATGTCCTCCTGCCCCAGATGCACGCCATAGGCCCCGGCATCGATGGCGGCTTGCCAATGGTCGTTGATAAAAAGCCGGGCATTCGTGCCTTTGACCGCCATAACCGCAGCGCGTACTTCACGGGCAATGACCACCGTGTCATCGGATTTGAAGCGCAGTTGAACGGTGGACACGCCAGCGCGTGCCATACGCCCCACCCAGACCGCATCGGGCAGGACCGCGTACAGGCCCAATTGACGCGGGCAAGCCGCAAACGCAGTTGGGCGCGGCCAGGCCTGCATACTGAAATCCTCAGGCTGGTCGGGCCAGACCGTCACGTCAAAATGCCCGGTGCGATCAGTCTGGTTTTGCCAGGCCAGTGCCACGCATTCGGCATCCGCCTCAATGAAACCGAGCGCCAGGCAGGCGCTTTTGGCGGCGCGGTAAGCCGCTGCATCACAGGTGAAGGTGGCGGTGGCTGCGCGCTGCGATGTGCCGGCGCCAGGCGCCAAAGCGAGATCGGCGTGGGCCGTGACGATGGTCTGCACCATGCTGTCATGCTGGCTCATGTAGCGGCTCCAAGCTGATGCCAAAAGGGTGTGCCCAGCACGGGGGTGCTGGGCTGCGCCGCCTGCTGCTCGGGCATGGCGCCGCTTAAATATGCAGTGCGTCCCGCCTGGGTGGCAGCGGCAAAAGCTCCTGCCATGGCCACGGGGTCTTGCGCCAGGGCCACGGCGGTGTTGAGCAGCACGCCGTCAAAACCCCATTCCATCACCTGGCAAGCGTGTGATGGCAGGCCCAAGCCGGCGTCCACGATCATGGGCACGCTCAGGCGCTCACGCAGGGTGCGCAGCGCGTAGGCGTTGATGGGGCCTTTGCCGGTGCCAATCGGCGCCGCCCACGGCATGATGGCCTGGCAACCTGCGTCCACCAGGCGCTGGCACAGCACCAGGTCTTCCGTGCAATACGGCAGCACGTTGAAGCCCTCCTTGATCAGCTGGCTGGCCGCCTGCACCAGATTCAGGGTGTCAGGCTGCAAGGTGTAGTCGTCGCCAATGAGTTCGAGCTTGATCCAGGGCGTCTCAAACACCTCGCGTGCCATCTGCGCGGTCGTGATGACCTCCTGCATGCTGTGGCAACCGGCGGTGTTGGGCAGCACCGGCGTACCCAGTGTTCTTAGCAGTTCCCAAAACCGGTTAGGTGTATCCGGGTCGCTGACGTTTTGTCGCCGCAGCGATGCGGTGAGCATGGCCGGCTGGGCCAGGCGCAGCGCCGCCTCCAGAATGCGTGGCGAGGGGTAACGGGAGGTGCCCAGCAACAAGCGGCTGTCAAAGCGCTGGCCGTACAGCAGCAATGGATCGGCGCTGGGGGTATCTGCGCTTGAATTCAGGGAGGTCATTGACATGGTGAAAATTTTCTAAAACGTTCCGGGACCCCTATCCGCCAGTGACCGGTGCAATGATGTCGATCCGGTCGTCGCGCTGCAGTCGGGTTTGGCTGTAGCGGGTATGGGGCACAAACTGCAGGTTCACGGCCGCCGCAAAAGGCGCCCGCGCTTGCAGCAACTCAATCGCATCGGCCAGTGTGGCACCCTCAGGGAGAGTGTGCCGGGTCTGGTTGATGATGACGTTCATGGCAATTGGTGGATCGACAGGGCAAAATCGTTCGCCAGCGGCGATGCGCCGGTTTCAAACAGTTCCAGCGCCACATCCAGCAGGGCCGGGGCCATCAGGTAGCCGTGGCGATAGAGGCCGTTGATTTGCATCACGCGCGGGCCCAACTGGCGGATGCAGGGCAGGTTGTCGGGCAAGGCTGGGCGGCACTGGGCGACCAATTCCACAATGCGCGCCTCGGCAAAACCACTGTCCACCGTATAGGCGGCGCCGAGCAGCTCCAGCGCTGAGCGCACGCTCATCGGTGAGAGGTCATCGGACTCAATTTCGGTGGCGCCGACCAGAAAATAGCCGTCTTGTTTGGGCGCAATGTAGATCGGGTAGCGCGGATGGAGCAGTCGCGTGGGGCGCGACAGTTTCACGTGCGGCGCCAGCAGCGTGATGATCTCGCCGCGCACGCCACGCAACGCGGACCACTGCGGGTGCGCACCCAAGCCCCGGCAGTCAAATACCCAGTGGGGCTGCCCCGGCTGCCCCGGGGAGAAGTCGCTGAGGACGCGTGGACTGTTCCAGTGAATCGTCACCTGCAGTCGCTGGAGTTGATGCAGCGTGGCGGCGAGCAACTGGTGGTTGTCCAACTGGCCTTCGCCCGGCAGGTAGAGGCCTTGTGAAAAATGCGCAGCCAGACAGGGCTCCAACCGAGCGATGCCCGACGCATCCAGCGGCTGCGCTATGGGCAGCGTTGGCAGGCGTTGCGCCGTGGCATCAAGCTGGCGTGAAAAGCGTGTTGCCTCAGCCACATCTTGCCGATGCCAGACCACCATCGTGCCCTGCTGCTGAAAGAACACCGGCTCATCGAGTTGCGCAATCAGCGCAGGCCAGCGGCCGAGCCCGTACACGCCCATTTTCACCACCGGGTCCTCGGCGACGGCCGACTCCGCCAGCGGTGCCAACATGGCTGCCGCGGCACGGGCCGCCGAGTTCAGCGCCTCGGGGCCACCCGCATCAAATAATTCAAGCTGGTGACCTGCACGGGCCAATTCACACGCGAGCAAGCGCCCCATCAGACCGGCACCCAAAATAACGATGTTCATGCGGGTTCTCCCAATTGATTCATAGACACGTTGGCGCGTGTCAACCAGGCCAAGCCAAAGGTCAGTGCCAGCGTGGGTAAGGCAGCACCCCATTGCGGCGCCCATTTCGCCAGCAAGTGATAGACCGCAATGCCAGCCAGCCACAGCAAAGCGGCACTGAAGTCCACCTTGCGCTGCATTGGTTGCAAGCGCACTGAAACACCGCTCAGGCGCCCCAGAATAACCCCGTACAGCGGCACAAAAACCGAGCTCAACAACAACAAAAACGGCTCCAGACTGTGCATCGGCAACACCAGCGCCAGGCCCGTGCACAGCAACGCCAGCCCGAGCCCCCATTGCCGCACCGTCCATGACGACTTGATGCTGTGCGCCGACACCGCGCCAGAGTAGACGTCGCCATAGGCGTTGTCAATTTCATCCACCAGGATCAGGCTCAGCGCGATCAGCCCGCCCTGTGCCAGCAGCAGGGCGCTGACCAGATTGACATCGGGCTGCGCCACACTGACCACCATCACGCCGAGTGCGTAACACCAGATGTTGGCCAGCGCGTAGCCGAGCCAGGTGCCGCTCAGGGCGCTGCGGCCTGACTTGCCGTAGCGCGCATAGTCGGCCACCAGCGGCAGCCATGACACCGGCATGGCGATGACCAGGTCCATCGCCGAGAGCATGCCCATGCTGCCATCGCCCTCTCTGGCCCAAAACGCTTCAAGCCCCTTGCTGTGCAGTTGGCCGCCAAACTGCCAGGTCAGCCACAACAGCGACGCAATCACCAGCGGCAGGCCGACCCGGCTGATGACTTTTCGCACCAGCTGCGTCATGGAGCCTGCCAGCAGCAGCGTCAGCACCGCGCCCCACAACAGCGTGGTGACGACGATGCCGCCCGTGCCGTCCAGCGACAGACCCAAAGATTGTTGGGCGATGGCGGCCGTGCCGTCGCGCATCACCACCAGCTCAAAGGTGGTCCAGCCGATGAGCTGGGCCAGGTTCAACAGCACCGGCAAACGTGCAAAGTAACTGCCATAGGTGGCGTGCATCAGGCCGGCGCTGGACAGGCCGCTGTCGCAACCCAGCTTGGCCGTCCAGGCCAGCAGGCCGGCGCCCAGCAGCGATCCCAGCACAATGGCAATGACCGCATCACGGCTGCCCACGGCCGGCACCAGGTAAGCGCCGACCTGCATCACCAGCAGGCCCACGCCCAGGCTGAACCAGAGGGAGGCGTGGTCGTGCCAGCTAAAGACCCGCTCAGCGGTCCCCACTGGCGTTAAAGCCTGGTTGACCTGGTCGGTGAAATTTGTATTTGCCATCTATTTGCTCCATGCAAAAAAGTTGGCAGGTTGGCTGAATCTGAAAACGCAGTTGTGTCAGCAGAGAAGGCGGTGACACCTATGTTCAGACTTGCTTCCCTGCGCGAGGATTACCTCAGTCAGGTTCAAAGGGACTTTCTCAGTCACCCGCTTTCATTAAAAGCCTGGCAACACCCCTAGCGAAATGCGCTCCAGCGAAAGAGCGCGATGCAGATTCTACTCAGTCAAACACCGGCGACTCTACCCCCAACACTTTGTGCAGCTTCGGACTGGTGGTGGTGTACTGCAAAAAGACCTTTTTTTCGGGCGAAATGATCGGCATGGCGCCAAAGGCGGCGAGTGCGCATTCATGAAAGCCACTCAAGATCAGTTTCTTTTTGCCGGGGTAGATGTTGATATCGCCGACGGCAAAAATACCTGGCTCGCTGGTTGAAAACTTCTCGGTGTCCACCTTGAGCTGTTTGCGCTCGATGTCCAGACCCCACTCGGCAATGGGGCCGAGTTTGGGCGACAAACCAAAAAATACCAGTAACACATCGAGCGGCACGACACGGGTGACGCCGTCAGCACCGGTGACTTTGATGCCGGTCAGCAGGCTGTCCTGGGCTTCAAAGCCGGTGACTTGACCCACGATGAACTGCATCTCCAGCGCGTCGCACAGTTCGCGCATCTTGGCCACACTCGCCGGCGCCGCCTTGAAGCCGTCGCGACGATGGATCAGGATCACGCTGGCGGCTTTGTTGGGGCCGTCCTTGACAAAGTCCAGGGCCCAGTCGAGGGCGGAATCGCCGCCACCGACGATGACCAGATTCTTGTCCGCAAAATCGGCCGGGTTGCGCACGCGGTAAAACAATTGCGAGTCTTCAAACACCTCCAGGCCGTCAACCTTGAGGGTGCGCGGCTGGAAGGCGCCCACGCCTGCAGCAATGAAGATGGTTTTGCTCAGGAAGCGTGTGCCCTTGGAGGTTTCTACAAAAAAACGTCCGTCGCTTTGTTTTTCCACCACCGTGACTTCCTGCCCGTAGTGAAAGGTGGCACCAAACGGCGCAATCTGTTTCAGCAGGTTTTGCGTCAGCTCCCGGCCGGTACAGACCGGCACCGCCGGAATGTCATAAATCGGTTTGTCCGGATAGAGCTCAATGCACTGACCGCCGGGGTAGGCCAGCGAATCGACCACGTGGGCCTTGATTTCGAGCAGGCCGAGTTCGAACACCTGAAACAGCCCGACCGGGCCGGCACCGACGATCACAGCGTCGGTTTCTATGGGGTCTTGATGGTTGCGCACCGGCGGGTCAACGAATCAGATACGGCAGCTTGCCGGTCTTGTCTTTCCACTCTTCGGCCTCAGGCAGCGCGGGCTTGCGCTTGGTGATGGTTTTCCAGCCTGGTAACTTGGCCAGCTCGGCGTTGATTTTGGTCATGTGCTGCTGATCTTTGGGCACGTCTTCTTCGGCGTAGATGGCGTTGACAGGGCACTCGGGGATGCAGACGGCGCAGTCAATGCACTCATCGGGGTCAATGGTCAGAAAGTTGGGGCCCTCGCGAAAGCAATCCACGGGACAGACATCAACGCAATCGGTGTACTTGCATTTGATACAGGCTTCAGTGACGGTATGTGTCATGTTGTGTTTTTCGACAAGGTGGGTGAAAAGCAGTGATTTTATTGGGTTTCAAGATCGATTGATCCAAATTGACCTTGCAGGCCACGGGATTACTTGAACGGAGTCAATTGATCAGCACCGCGCCCGAGGTTTTGTGCGAGGCCGTGTCCACCAGCACCAGCGCACCCAGCACCCGGGACTGGCTGAAGGGCCGCGCCGCTATCGGCTCTTGCAGCAGCAGCTCGACATGGCCGATGGCATTCGCGGCCAGCGCCGTGGCGGCTTCTTCGGCCAGGGTGTTGATGTCGAGCTTGTGCACGATGCGCTTGATCCGGGCTTTGACCCAGCGGTGCCCATGCAGCGCCCAATAAACGCGACCCGCGACCAGCGGCTCGTCGTCCATCCAGGCAACGGTGACCTTGAGTTCGCGGCTGGGTGCCAGGCTGGCGCTGGCTGGCACGGTATCGAAATCATCCTCGGCCATCGGGGTCTCTGTTGGAGCAGGTTCAACCGCCAGCAGCCAGTCGCCGCGCGACACATCGACCTCACGGTCCAGCACAATGCCGGCGCTGTGCCCGGCGGCCACCGCGCCGGGTTGGCGCGTGTGGCCCAGCACCTGTGCAATGCTGGCGCTCTGGCCGCTGGGCAACAGTTTGACGGTTTGCCCGACCTGGGCAAAACCGGTGGCGACACGGCCCCAAAAGACACGCCGACCCTGCGAGGTGTCGCTGCTGGAGGAGAATTTTTCGACCCACTGCACCGGAAAGGCCAGCGGCAAGGCGGTATCCGCCGGGGTCACGGGCAACAATTCCAGAATGTCGAGCAGACTCGGGCCGCTGTAGCCGCACCAGCCCTCGGCCGCTTCCACCACGTTGTGCCCCTTGAGCGCAGAAATCGGCACGATCGCCGCCACCTCAATGCCAGCGGCTTGCGAAAATGCTGCCAGCGCGTGGCTGATATTGGCAAACGCCAGTGCGGCCTGGCCCGCCGTCTCGGGCTTGGCCGTGTCTTCCAGCGCATCGAGCTTGTTGACGGCAAACACGATGCTGTTGACGCGCAGCAAGTGGGCCAGCAGCGAATGGCGCCGGGTTTGCGGCAGCAACTCCAGGTTGGGGCTTTGCCATTGCAGTTTGGTGGCATCGACCAGCACCACGGCGGCATCGGCGCTGCTGGCGGCGGTGACCATGTTGCGGGTGTATTGCTCGTGGCCGGGGGCATCGCCAATGATGAATTTGCGCTGCGCGGTGTTGAAGTAACGGTAGGCCACGTCGATGGTGATGCCTTGCTCGCGCTCGGCCGACAGGCCGTCGGTGAACTGCGCCAGGTCCGCCTCGCCGCTCTTGGAGACGTTGGCCAGTTGGTCCAACAGCACCGAGCGGCTGTCGATCAACAGGCGGCCAATCAGCGTACTTTTGCCGTCATCGACGCTGCCGCAGGTGATGAAGCGCAAGGCCGATTGCGTGTCAATATTTATATCATTTCGGCCGCTAGCCCCCGTGGAATAAGCGCGAGCAGCTATTGAAGTCGTAGTGTCCATCAGAAGTATCCGTCTTTCTTGCGCTTCTCCATCGAAGCCTCAGAGGTTTTGTCGTCCATGCGGGTCGCGCCGCGCTCGCTCACATCGGCGGCCAGGGTTTCGATCACGATGTCGTCCGGCGTCGCGGCCCGGCTTTCCACCGGGCAGGTGCAGGTGATGTCGCCCACGGTGCGAAACCGCACGTTGCGTGTTTGCACTTGCTCACCCGGCTTGGCCGGGGTCAAGTCGGTCACCGGCACCAGCAGGCCTTTGCGCTCCACCACCGCCCGTTGGTGCGTGTAATAAAGCGAGGGCAGGGCGACCCGTTCACGGGCAATGTACTGCCACACATCGAGCTCGGTCCAGTTGCTGATCGGGAATACCCGGAAGTGTTCACCTGGGTGCAGGCGAGTGTTGAACAGCGTCCACAGCTCGGGGCGTTGCTCTTTCGGTTGCCATTGACCAAAACTGTCGCGGTGGCTGAAGATGCGCTCCTTGGCGCGCGCCTTTTCTTCGTCACGCCGGGCCCCGCCAATCAGCGCGTCAAAGCGGAATTCTTCAATGGCTTCGAGCAGCGTGACCGACTGGTGCACGTTGCGGCTTTCGCCCGGATGCGCCAGCCGCACGGTGCCACGCGCCATCGAGTCTTCGACGCTGCGCACAATCAGCTCGGCGCCCAGCTCTTTGGCCCGGGCGTCACGGAAATCAGTGACCTCATGGAAGTTGTGGCCGGTGTCGATCATCAGCAGCGGGTAGGGAATGTGGCCGCCGGTTTTGCTGTCCATAAAGGCTTTTTCAGCGCACTTGAGCATCACCAGCGAGTCTTTGCCGCCGGAGAACAGCAAGGTCGGGCGCTCAAACGCGGCCGCCACCTCGCGCAGGATGAAGATGGTTTCTTCCTCCAGCGCATCGAGATGGGCGTTGCTGAGATGGTCAGGGCGGGGGTGGTGCGTCATGGGTTGCAGCAGGTTGGAAAGTATCGGGGCATTCATGTGGGGGCCTTTTCTGGCAGTGGGCTGGCTTTGACATGCAGGCCGCATTCTTTGGCTGTCTCGTCTTCCCACCACCAGCGCCCGGCGCGAAAATCTTCGCCCAGGCTGATGGCCCGGGTGCAGGGCGCGCAGCCGATGCTGGGGTAAAACTGGTCGTGCAGCGGGTTGTAGTCAATCTTGTTGATGGCGATGAAATGCCAGACGTCACCCCAGGTCCAGTTGGCCAGCGGGTTGAGCTTGACGCGGGTGGCATCTGAGGTGTCGATCAGGGGCACGTCCGCGCGCGCGCCGGACTGCTCGCGGCGCAGGCCGGTGATCCAGGCGGCTTTGCCTGTGAGGGCGCGGTTCAAAGGTTCCATTTTCCGGATGTTGCAGCAGGCTTTGCGCAGTTCAATGCTTTTGTACATCGCCTCCTTGCCTTCACGCGCCACAAACTGCACGACCGCCTCGGTGGCCGGGGTGAAGACCTGCACCGGGGCGCGTGACGAGGCTTTGAGGCGAGCCAGCAAGTCAAGCGTCTCGGTGTGCAGCATGCCCGTTTCCAGCACAAAAATGCCAATGTCGAGCTGCAAGCTGTTGATCAGGTGTGCAATCACCATGTCTTCGGCGCCCAGACTGCAAGCCAGCGTGACACGCGGCGCAGTACCTGCGCTCAGCGGCGCGTAGTCACGCGCGGCCTGTTGCAGCACTGCAGTTGTCTCAAGCAGTTTGGCTTCAAAGTTGCCTGAGGCGCGGGCGTTGAGATCAATGGCGCTCATGCCGCAACTCCTTCGGTGTTTTGACGCCGGCAGAGACGCCGGTTGCCGCCGCAAACAGGGGCGCTCGCTGCACATCACCTTGGTAAAAGCCGCTGAAGCGCTCAAGCTGGCGCTGCGCCTGCTCGATGTCCTGGTCAGCGCGCAGCACGGCGGCATCAAAGCCGCTGCGCTGCATTTGCAGCACTTGGTCGATCAGCACGTCGCCGGTGGCGCGAATCTCGCCCTTGAAGCCCAGACGGCGGCGCAGCAACAACGCCTGGCTAAAGGCGCGGCCATCGGTGAACTTGGGGAAGTTCAGCTCAACGCGGTCCACCCCAGCCAGCGCCACGGTGCGCGGGTCGGCATCGTTCGCCAAATTTATGACATTCAGGCCTGTAGCCAGCGTTGAATCTAGGTTGGCAGCTATTAATTTGAGAGTATTTTGCATAAGGGTTTGATCTCAATCGGTCAAGGCATCGGCCGTGGTCAGATGAATATGGAGTTCTTTGCCGCTGTTGCCGGTCTCGCTGCGCACTTGGTTGGCGGCAGCGCGAAACGGCTCCAGACCGAGGCGCCGCACGGTGGTGATAAAACGCTCACCAGGCAAACGCTGCAGGCGGTAGGTGTCCAGCAGCGCCTCCACCACATCGGTCACTTCAGACGCCGCAAATGACGGCCCAATCACCTTGCCCGGCACGGCGGCGCCAGACAGTGTGCTGCCGTCCGAGCCGCCGAGCGACACCTGGTACCACTCGCGCCCATCCTTGTCGACGCCCAAAATGCCGATGTGACCGCTGTGATGGTGACCGCAGGAGTTGATGCAGCCGCTGATGTGCAGGTCAATCTGGCCCAGGTCAAACAGCTCGTCAAGGTCCTGGAAGCGCTCGCTGATCGCCGCGGCCACGGGAATGGAGCGGGCGTTGGCCAGCGCGCACAAGTCGCCGCCGGGGCAGGCAATCATGTCGGTCAACAGCCCGATGTTGGCTTTGGCCAGACCGGCTTGACGGGCCGCCTGCCACAGCGCGGGCAACTGGTCGGCGCGTACCCAGGGCAGCAGCAGGTTCTGCTGGTGCGTGACGCGTACTTCACCGGCGCTGAACCGGTCCGCCAGATCAGCGGCGGTATCCAACTGATCGGCGCTGGCGTCGCCCGGGGCCTGACCCAGGCGCTTGAACGACAGGGTGACGGCGCGCAAAGCGGGGTCTTTGTGCGGCGCCACGTTTTGCCTGAGCCAGCGCTGGTACTCGTTGGCGTCCTTGTCCGACCATTCAGTCGCTTCATTCTTGATAGCTGCTTGTCCTTGCTGCGCAAGGGCAGGCGGCCTGAATGATGCTGAAACCCGGTCCAGCTCGGTCTGCGGAATCGTGTGCGGCGCGCCGTCGTGGGTCAGGATGTCCTGGTACTCGGCCTCGACCTCGTCGATGAAGCGCTGGCCCTCGGCCTTGACCAGAATCTTGATGCGCGCCTTGTACATGTTGTCGCGTCGGCCCCAGCGGTTATAGACGCGCACCACGGCTTCCAGAAAGTTCAGAATCTCGTTCCAAGGCAAAAAGGAACGGATGGTGCTGGCAATGACCGGTGTGCGGCCCATGCCGCCCCCCACCTGGACCTTGAAGCCGATCTGGCCGTCCGCGTCGCGCAGCAGGTGCAGACCAATGTCGTGCCAGGCGGTGGCCGCGCGGTCCTCCCGTGCGCCCGAGACCGCGATCTTGAACTTGCGCGGCAAAAACGCAAACTCGGGGTGCAGCGTGCTCCACTGGCGCATGATTTCGCAATACGGGCGCGGGTCGATGTCCTCGTCAACCGCCACACCGGCCAGCGCGTCGCTGGTGATGTTGCGAATGCAATTGCCGCTGGTCTGAATGCCGTGCATGTCCACACTGGCCAGCAGTTCCATCACATCGGCACTCTTGTCCAGCGGGATCCAGTTGAACTGCACGTTGTGGCGGGTCGTGAAGTGGCCGTAACCGGTGGGCAAATGCGGCGTGCCCAGCGCGGCCTGGGTCGTCGTGGCGGTCTCATAAACCTGCGCGCTGGGTTGGTCAAACTCGCGCGCAATGCGGGCCAGCACGCGCAGTTGCCGGCTGGCCAGCTCGCCGTACGGCACCGCCACACGCAGCATGGGCGCGTAGCGCTGCACATACCAGCCGTTTTGCAGCCGCAAGGGGCGGAAATCATCGTCGCTGAGCTGACCGCTCAGGTTGCGCTCAAGCTGGTCGCGGTACTGCGCGGCGCGTTGATGAACAAATTGGCGGTCAAAGTCGGTGTATTGGTACATGGTGGATTAAGGTCAAAAGGGCTGAACCGACGGTTTAAAGAGGGTGGATTGTCCGGTGAAGTGTCACAGGGCGATTAATTTGGTGCCGGCATAGGCCAGCAGCACGGACAGCAGGGAACGAATCATCCGCTCTGGAATGCGCGACATCAGGTGCGAGCCGACCCAGATGCCGGGAATCGAACCCGCCAGCAGTTTGGCCAGCAAGGGCCAGTCCACCGAACCCAGCGAGGCGTGGCCCAGCCCCGCCACCAGGGTGAGCGGCACGGCATAGGCAATATCGGCCGCCACAATGCGCGGCAGCGGCAGCAAGGGGTACAACACCATCAGCACGGTGACGCCAATGGCACCCGCGCCCACGGAGGTGAGGGTCACGAGTGTGCCAATCACGGCACCAAACAGCAGCGGCAGGCTCCAGTGCAAGGGCTTGGCGGCCAGTGCCTCCTGGCCGCGCGCCACAGACGTGGGTGCTGCCTTGCCGCGCATGGCCTTGTACAGGGTGGCTGCCGCCGTGAGCAGCAAGGCCACGCCCAGCGTGCTGGTCATCAGATGCTGAACATGGGCGCTGGCCGCACCCACTCGGTTGAGGATCAAAAGGGTAATCAATGCCGCCGGAATGCTGCCCGCCGAGAGATGAAACACGACACGCCACTCCACCTGACGCGCGCGTGCCATCTTGACGGTGCCGCCCATTTTGGTAAACGCGGCAAACAGCAGATCGGTGCCGACGGCCATGTAGGGCTTGACGCCAAAAACAAAGATCAGGATGGGTGTCATCAGTGAGCCGCCGCCGACCCCGGTGAGGCCGACCACGATTCCAACAAAAAAGCCGGCAAAAATGAAAGCGAAGTCTTGCATAGGAGGTGGACTCTAAAGGCAAGGCTTTATATTTCAAACTATCTTTTGATGATTTGGATATGCGATCTGGCTATAAAGGAGGTCTTCAGACACCTGAACTTGTGCAAGTTCGGGTTTGAGGTGGGCTAAATTTTGCTGCTACAATTTGCGGCTGATGACAATTTCAGGCGCATAGCTCAGCTGGTTAGAGCACCACCTTGACATGGTGGGGGTCGTTGGTTCGAGTCCAATTGCGCCTACCAAATTCAAAGCCCCTTCTCCCGCGGAGATGGGGCTTTTTTTTTTAGCGCTTCAGGGCGGGATTGCCGGCATAAACAAGCGCGGAGCATCGATGCGAGGATTTCAATGACGACTGAACCCGCAGCCGCCCGGCCACTCAGTCCCCGCCCCCAAACAGGTCATCAAGTTTCTTGGCTCCATCTGGATCAGCGCTGGAGGTCATCGGTGTGCCCTTCGGGTACTCCTCCGCGATCCGGTCCTCCCAGTACGCCGCCGGGTTGGGTGCGCTGCAAAGGCGCCGATACACCTCTTCGGGAACATGCTTGTAGGCCAGGACGGTCTTGTTGTCCCAATGCAGGTCCAGCTGTCGCGACGCAGTGTTGTAGTCGGCCTTCTTGATGCGGCCGCTTGTGAACGTCTTGGTGGGCATGTTTGAAGTCTCTCGAAGGGCGTCGGCAAGGGGTGATGCGGCAAGTCTATCCAGTTGGTGGTGGCTGGCGTCGGCGCCGCCATGAATGCCCGCAAGAGACACAAAGCGGGTATACATTGCGAAATCGTTGCTCCGTACCGGCCAGTCAGAAAGAACTGGGGGGTGTCACTCGGCTTGGCGTTGCCCATTTGACGGACCTGAACGCCTGCTGTCGAGCAGTGCCGACATTGGAGGACGCCCAATAACGGCCCATCACCGAATCGAATTCCCGGTACCAGTCGTTCGGGGTTAAAAATCGAGTCTTGACGGTGGGCTGCTCTTGTGGTGCAGTGCTTCATGTCGGCGCACATCAAGTCGCAAGCCAATTCATGCATTGCCGCTAAAACCACAACGCCAAGCAAGAACGGGCGCTACGTGTTCAGGCTTGCGGTCTGGAATGCGCTTAGGTGTGCCATCACGGCAGCGGTATGAAACTCGTCATTGTCCAAGGGGTAGCATCGGTCATAAGCCAATCGGTTGACAATACCAGTGTTTGCAATAGGCGTCCTAATGACGAATGCGCTGCACACGATGTCTCAACTGCCTCGGCAAGGGAGAAGCGACAGCACTGGCTTATACGCCTCCCGGAGTCGACACCATGTTTACAGAAATAAACCACCTTGTTCTGGTCGGCGACCTGATGCAGCAGATGTGCGTGTATCTGGTGGTTGCCTACCTCTTGAGCAAGACGCCACTATTTGCGCCATTGATGCAGGTCACCGTGCGCCTGCCCGACAAGCTAGTCTGTTATTTTGTTTTCTCGGGCTTTTGCATCATGGGCACCTATCTTGGCTTCCAGATCGAAGGCGCGATTGCCAATACGCGTGCGATCGGTGCCGTGCTTGGCGGTCTTCTGGGTGGTCCCCTGGTTGGCTTCGCGGTCGGACTTACTGGCGGTCTGCACCGCTATTCACTTGGTGGTTTTTCGGCCTCGGCCTGTGCCGTTTCGACCATCACAGAAGGCATCATCGGCGGCTGCGTGCATCTCTATCTGCTGCGTCGTCATCAAGCCGACCGGCTGCTCAGCCCGATGATTGCGTTCGGTACGACGCTGGTCGCCGAACTGGCGCAGATGAGCATCATTTTGCTGATGGCCAAGCCATTTGATAAGGCAGAGCATCTGGTGGCCCAGATCATTCTGCCGATGCTCCTTACCAACTCGTTTGGCGCCGCCTTGTTCATGCGCTTGATTCTGGATCGCAGGGAGACATTGGAAAAGTACTCAATTGCATTTTCGGCCAAGGCATTGCGCATTGCCGAGCGTTCCGTTGGCGTATTGATGCAGGGCTTCAACGAGCAGAACTGCGCCCGTATGGCCACTATCATTCAGGAAGAAACCGGTGTCGGCGCGGTCGCCATTACGGATTGCGAGAAGCTGCTTGGTTTTGTCGGCGTTGGCGCAGATCACCATCTGCCAGGCACACCCATTGCTTCATCGCACACTTTTTATGCCATCACCCACAATGAAGTTGTTTACGCCGACGGCGCCGCTGTACCCTATTGCTGCTCGGTGTCAAAGGACTGTAAATTGGGTTCCTGCTTGGTTATACCGCTGCGCGGCGAGCAAAACCGGGTATTCGGGACCATCAAGCTTTATGAGCCGACATCGAAATTTTTCTCCTCGCTCAACCGCACCCTGGGCGAAGGTATCGCCCGCCTCTTGTCCAATCAGGTTCTGGCCGGGAAAATCGAGGAGCAGAAACGGCTGCTGACGCAATCAGAAGTCAAACTGCTGCAGGCGCAGATCAATCCGCACTTCCTATTCAATGCGCTGAATACGCTGGCGGCGGTCATTCGACGCGATCCGGAAGCGGCTCGACATCTCGTGCACTACCTCTCGACCTTTTTTCGCAAGAGCCTCAAGCGCGTCGGCAATGACGCCACACTCAA
Organism: Rhodoferax ferrireducens T118; assembly: GCF_000013605.1. Classification (NCBI taxonomy): domain Bacteria; kingdom Pseudomonadati; phylum Pseudomonadota; class Betaproteobacteria; order Burkholderiales; family Comamonadaceae; genus Rhodoferax; species Rhodoferax ferrireducens. The sequence goes on along the minus strand of NC_007908.1, from coordinate 2,700,598 downwards.
AGATGAAATCGAACACGTCGATGCCTATCTGCGCATTGAACTTGCACGCTTTCCTGACCGCCTCAATGTCGAAATCGCGATTGCGGACGAGTTGTTGGGTCTGCGACTGCCTGCCTTTTCCCTGCAGCCCATTGTCGAGAACGCCATTAAACACGGCATTTCGCAGATGCTCGAGCCAGGCAAGATCACCATCAGCGCGCAGCTGGAAAACAAATTGTTGACTATTTTCGTTGAAGACAGCGCCGGCCTGTACCAGCCGAGACCGGATAGCGACGGCTTGGGCATGAACCTGGTGGATCGACGTATCAAGTTGCGCTACGGCGTCGCCTATGGGGTCGATGTGACGTGCCAGCCAGAGAGTCTTACCAGGGTTTCCATCTGCCTACCCATTGAAGAAGAGCTTGTCCCATGCTAACCGCGTTGATCATCGATGACGAGGCCCCGTCCCGGGATGAGCTCAAAGCGCTGCTGGCGGTCGAGCCCGATGTCGAGATTCTGGGGGAGTGCGCCAATGCCATCGAGGGGCTGGCAGCCATCCATCGTCTCCGTCCGGACGTTGTGTTCCTGGATATTCAGATGCCGCGCGTGAGTGGCCTGGAGATGGTCAGCATGATCGAATCCTCGGCTCTTCCGCGTATCGTGTTTGTGACCGCCTACGACGAGCATGCCCTGCAAGCATTTGAGGAGCACGCGGCTGACTACCTCCTGAAACCGATTGATCCACAACGCCTTGCCAAAACACTGAATTGGCTGCGCACTGGCGCACATTCCGCGCTCAAGGTCGTTCCGGGAGCAGGCAGTGCGCTGCGGCAAATCCCCTGTATTGGCCACAACCGAATATTTTTACTGCAACTCGATGCCGTTGAATTCGTTCACACCGACATTGCCGGCGTGCAGGTGGTGGGCGCCACGCAACAGGGCACCACCGAGCTGACTTTGAAGCTCCTGCAGGAGCGCACGCCGCTGATCCGCTGTCATCGGCAGTACCTGGTCAACATTGACCAGATCGCCGAGATCGCCTTGCTGGAGAATGGCGTGGCTGAAATCCGCACCCACAGCGGCAAATGTATCCCCGTCAGTCGTCGGTACCTGCGCGAGGTGAAGGACAGACTGCTCATTACCTGAACGATGTGGCCACCGTTCAAACTGCCTTGGGCACCGCTCAATCCTTCAGGAAACCGCTCGCCCGATAGCGGGCAATCCAGCCTTCAAACCAGCTATATTCCACCCGCTCTACCTAGGGGGAAGGGGCGCTGCGAGCAGCCCAACTTTCTTGAGCGGTGGATATGTAGCCGGTTTTTCAGGCTTGGATGATCGGTATTTTTCGAGGCGGCTGTAACGGTATTTCCAGAATGCGTGACAGAACGTCTGGCCATAACTTATTGCTGGAGGGGTCATGAATCTCGTTTCCAAACATGCCATTTGGTTGTTTTTGACGGTGGTCGGGGTATTTTCCCTTGGCACCGTGGCGTTGTCCCGGGGCGAAACCATCAACGCCTTGTGGATCATTACGGCTGCAGTTGCTATCTACCTGGTCGCGTACCGGTACTACAGCCTGTTTATCGCCGAAAAGGTCTTGCAAATTGATCCGACGCGGGCGACGCCAGCGGTGCGCCACAACGACGGTCTTGATTTCGTTCCAACCAACAAGTACGTCCTGTTCGGCCATCACTTTGCCGCCATTGCCGGTGCGGGCCCCCTGGTCGGGCCGGTGCTGGCAGCGCAGATGGGCTACCTGCCGGGAACGCTCTGGATCATCGTCGGTGTCGTGCTTGCGGGCGCGGTGCAGGACTTCATGGTGCTGTTTGTATCAATGCGTCGGGACGGACGCTCACTTGGCGACCTCGTCAAGTCGGAACTCGGTCTCGTTCCGGGCATGATTGCTCTGGTCGGCACTTTTGTGATCATGGTGATCATCCTCGCGGTGCTGGCACTGATTGTGGTCAAGGCGCTGGCCGCAAGCCCATGGGGAACCTTCACCGTGGCCGCTACGATTGTCATTGCCATGTTCATGGGCGTCTACAGCCGTTATATCCGCCCCGGACGTGTGGGCGAAATATCGATCATCGGCTTTGTGTTGCTTATCGCCTCCATCATCCTTGGTGGCCAGGTCGCGCAAAGCGCGACGTGGGCGCCGCTGTTCACTTTCGACGCCAAACAGCTGAGTTGGATGCTGATCATCTACGGTTTTGTGGCCTCGGTCCTGCCCGTGTGGCTGCTGCTCGCGCCGCGTGACTATCTGTCGACCTTCCTGAAGATCGGAACCATCGTCGGCTTGGCGCTGGCCATGGTCTTTGTCGCACCGAATTTGCGCATGCCAGCGGTCACCCAGTTTATCGATGGCACCGGTCCGGCTTGGTCGGGTAGCCTCTTTCCGTTCATTTTTATCACGATTGCCTGCGGCGCGGTCTCGGGATTCCATGCGTTGATCGCGTCCGGAACCACCCCCAAGCTGCTCGACAACGAGAAGAATACCCGCATGATCGGTTATGGCGCCATGTTGATGGAGTCCTTTGTGGCCATCATGGCGATCGTGACAGCCTCGGTGATCGATCCGGGCGTCTATTTCGCCATGAACAGCCCGGCCGCAATCATTGGCACGAGTGTCGACGGCGCCGCACAGATCATTTCCCAGTGGGGTTTTATCATCACGCCTGACGTGCTGCTTCAAACCGCAAAGGATGTGGGTGAGAGTTCCATTCTTTCGCGTGCGGGCGGTGCGCCCACGCTGGCAGTTGGCATGGCCCAAATATTCTCTCAGGTGATTGGCGGCAAGGCCATGATGGCCTTCTGGTACCACTTCGCCATCCTGTTCGAGGCGCTATTCATCCTGACCGCCTGTGACGCCGGTACGCGTGCCGGACGCTTCATGCTGCAGGACCTGCTGGGCACCTTCGTTCCCTCCTTGAAGCGGACCAACTCCTGGGGCGCCAGCCTGACCGCCACCGGTCTGTGCGTCGCGGCCTGGGGATATATTCTTTACCAGGGTGTAGTCGATCCTCTTGGGGGCATCAACAGCCTGTGGCCGCTCTTCGGCATTTCCAACCAGATGCTCGCTAGCGTTGCGCTCATGCTTTGCACGGTGGTGCTGTTCAAAATGAAGCGGCAAAAATACGCATGGGTCACGATTTTGCCAACATCCTGGCTGCTGATTTGCACCCTGGCGGCGGGCTGGGAAAAGGTTTTTGACAGCAATCCAAAAATTGGTTTCCTCGCCCTTGCCAACAAGTTCCAGGCGGCTGTGGACAAAGGCGTTCTTCTCGCTCCGGCAAAAAGCCTTGAACAGATGAAGCAGATTGTTTTCAATAATTATTTGGACGCCGCACTGGCCGTCTTCTTCATCTTCGTGGTGGTTAGCATGTTGTACTACACGGTCATCGCCTGCATGAAGGCTTTGCGTGAGGACAAGATGACCAGTTGTGAACTGCCGTACGTGGCCATACCTGCCGCGCTTTGACATGCTGTTTAACGATTTGTCTACTGTTGGCAAGTACCTCGGGCAGGCTGCAAGGCAAATGGTCGGCCTGCCCGACTACCAAACCTATGTGAGGCACAGGCGCCTAACGCATCCCGACTTGCCTGTCATGACCGAGATCGAATTCTTCCGGAATCGTCAGGAGGCACGTTACGGCTCCGGGCGGTCTGGGGGGTGTTGTTAATCCTGCGTAGGGCAGCCGCGAGTCATCAAAACGCGGCTTCAAAGGTTGTGCAGTCAGGCAGAGCAAGCCGGCCCGGCCGGTAGAATTTTGTAAGGAGTTCAATGGCGCTCAGATGGGATCAAGGGTCAAGGACCACCGCCACTCCACGGTGCCAGAAGTCTTCAGCTCTGGTCCAATGACAACGAACAAGATGAGTACCAGTGCCGAAATCATTACCACAGGTATCCACAAGCATCGCCTCCTCTGGACAAGTTGACGTAAAGCTCGGGATTAAGGCAAAGTAATTTTTATTATTGTGACATTTGCATGATGGTTGATATGCTAGTGGCGGCATTGCGCACAGGACCTCTCTGATCAGGCTACCGAGGGCTTCTTTGGGAACCAGCCGTCCAGTACCACCTACTTCTGACTGGCAATCAAAAGCATGCAATTGAGCTTCCCTGAAGCAGACGCTGGCCAACACCCGCAAACGCTGCTCAAGAGCCCGTCAACCAAGAACACTGGCGTCCTCGGTCGAACGACAGCTTCCGAGTTTCTGGAACCCGAGAATGCCAAAACTGGACCAGCAGCGGCAATGACCGGTTCGGAGAACTCGACAGAAATTCCTGACTCGCGGCGAAGGTCCGGCTACGCTGCTCACCCGAATTACGTTTTTCCCAATTGCTGACGTTCAATTTTGACGGTCGGGTTCGGAGAAAGTTGACTGGCTCCGGAAGACACATTCCTGACATAGAGTTTGCCGAACTGCCTTCTCCAAAGCCGACATAGACATCAGCAGCTGACGGTCGGTTATGTCATACGGGGTAGCTCCAGTGTCTGCAGCAATCTTGCGACCTTCCGAGTCGGCAACGGACAGGAACTCCGCATCGGAATCAATGAATTTCCTGATCAGCCAAGGAAACGCAATCCGGTCAATCTTGGGACGCTTGCGGGAGATCCACTTCTGCTGCACTCCCTTCCATCTGAACGGGGGTGATGGATTGACCTTGTGCCTGCCATGCGGAAATTCCGCCCTCCAAGTGACAGGCGTCAGCTCCCATTGCTTGAAGTGTCGCGGTCAGACCTTGACTGATTTCGTGCCCGTGGGCGCAATACACAACGATGGGAAGGTCATGTGCAATTTCATCTTTCCAATCCAGCCAAAGCGCCGGGTCCTTCCACTGGGCACCGGCGATCTGCACACCCGACGCCGCGAGCGCTTGTGCGCGCCGTACATCGAGCAGTCGAAGAGGCTTTCTCCGCTCCAGTTGATTCGCCAATTCCGATACGGAAATAGATCGCATGGGATGCTCCTGACATCAAGGGTGGGTAAGCGGATAGAGGATAAGTCCGATGAGCGCTGCAGATACGACGACCACAGGCTCCTGTAGCTTCTTGTACCTCCACAGGATGGCGACGGTCAGCAGTGCTATCACTGCCGTGGGCACATCCACGATGCTGCGCTTGGCGATCACGATGACTGAACCAGTGATGGCGCCCACGGCCGCTGCAGTCACACCGTCCACAAATGCCACGATGGCCGGGAGCTTGCCGTACTTCTTGAAATACGGTGCTGGAATGATGGTGAACAGGTAGCAGGGCAAAAAGGTCGCAAGTGCTGCAACACAGGCACCTGGGAAGCCAGCGACCAGGTAGCCAATGAAGCCCACGGTGATCACCACCGGACCCGGCGTGATCATGGCCACGGCCACTGCATCAACGAACTGTTTCTCATTGAGCCAATGGTGTTCGGTGACTACGCCGCCATACAAGAAGGGAACGATTGCCAAACCTGAACCGAAAACAAAGGCGCCAGCCTTGGCAAAGAAGACACCAATCTGCGTCAGCAAGGACCAATCCAGCGTCGCCATGAAGCTACCGGTTTGCGCCATGTCAACGGGTAGAGCTGCTGCCAGCTCACCACCGCTCCAGCGTTTGGGAGGAGCACGCCAAAGCCATGTCACCACACCTGCCGCAAGAAACAACCAAGCGATTTCCGACTCGGTGATGACGGTGACGGATGCCAGAACAAGGAAGATCGCCCAGAGTAACTTGTCCTTGCCGATGCATTTTGTGGTCAACTTGTGCGCACTGATGGCAATGATGCCAATGACCGCCGCGCCCACGCCGTAGAACACGGCCTGCATCCATGAAAGCCCGCCAAATTGGCTGTATGCCCAACCCAGGACCACGACCATGCAGAACGATGGCAGTACGAAGGCGATTCCGGCTAGGGTGGCACCGAGGATGCGGTAGTGAACATATCCCAAGTAGATGGCCGTTTGCGCTGCCATGGGTCCTGGTGCCAACTGAGCCAGTGCCAAGCCTTCCTTGTAATCGGCCTCAGTAATCCAGCCCCGTTGCTCCACGAGATCGCGGCGCATGTAACCCACCAGCGCCACGGGCCCGCCAAAGCCCATGGCTCCCAGGCGCAGGAAGTACAGAACCAGTTGCCACAAGGTGTACCGAATTGCGTCGGTTGCTGTGGCAGGTGTCACTTCATTGGTTGCCATGGCGTATCACCTCCTTTGAAAAGGTCTGCAGCAGACCATCGAACACGGCACTGGCGGCCTGCAACAGACGGTCATCACTCTGGATGGACTCACGCATTCCAGCCAGCACGCTTTCAATCCCGGCAGCTTCCGGTGGCTGCAAGCCACCCACGTCCAGAAAGTGCACCAGGTGGCCCATGCGCTGAAGCTGCGGTGTTTCCAGATTGAAGCTGGCCAGCATGACCTCGAAAGTCACCCTCGCACCAATGTGGCTGAAGGTTGCGCCATCAAAGTCAAAGCTGATAGCGTCCTTGGGACACTTCTTCGGACTCTCCAGCCATATGAACTTGGCCTTGACGTCTATGAAGGTCCGGATCAACCATGCGCTTGCAAGACGGTCCACCCATGGGCGCTGGCGTGTGGCCCATGTTTTGCCCCTGAAGGCTTTGGGGTCCAACTGTGCGATGGCGGCTTCGACCGAGTGAGGCTCGTCCGGAGAAAGAATTCGGGATAGCGCGAGTTCTAAAGCCTGCAATGCAGCTTCGGTTTGCTTCTGGGCTTCAGAACCAAAGAAGTCAATTTCTACAATACCGGCGAAGGCCTTGCGCAGCTTGCGAGCCTTCTTTGCCTGCTCGGAGGCGCTTTCTTCGTTGACTTCAGCAGTTACAGCCCATATGTCCTCAAGCAATACCGAAAACTCATCCCTGCGATCAAACATCGCCTTGAAATCTGCACCTCCAGGCTCTTCGATTCGGATGACATAGGACGTGCCACCTGAGCCGGAAATTTCAGCTGCCACGCTCTGAAAGACTGACCGGCACGCATCCCGTTCGGGCATCAGGTAAACACCGTCGCGCAGCACTGCAGCACCGGAGGCCTTGAGCACACGCCAAGTTCGCATACGGGTGTTCGCGTTCTCGGTGGGGAGACTGATGATCAGGGATAGCCAATATTTCATGCAATAGATACTACATAAATGCAGTAATCATTGCAAATATTATTAACCAATACCAACGCTGCCTCCATGGCTGCTTCCAACAACATCGGACATTCACTCAGGAAGACTTTGTACCCGCTAAGGCACGGTGCCGAACGCCATGATCGGCTTCTCACCGGAGTCGAATTGGGTAACCGGTAAGCTGCCTGTCGTGAACGGCTTATGTGTCTGTTCTCGACGGTGGCAGCTGTCCCGAACAGTTTTCCAGGCCAATACCGGCTTCAGACACGGAAGCGATATTCGGCTTTCGGAACTGCTCGCTCCAAACCCGCCATTTATATCCGCCCCGTTTGATTGAGTTGCCTTGTGGGTCGCGCCGGTTGTTGCGGAACACTCAAAGGCCGGTTCGTTTTTCCAGTGCTTCGGGATATCGATCTCCTTGCACGGAGATTTTCGATGCGGCGGTGTCGATCTCGCGGAGATCGTCGGGTGTGAGTTGGACTGCTGTCGATCCGATGTTCTCGTCCAGTCGTGCGAGCTTCGTTGTACCTGGGATTGGAACAATCCACGGTTTCTGCGCGAGCAGCCAGGCGAGCGCGATCTGGGCTGGTGTCGCCTTCTTCTGTGCAGCGACCCGTGCCAGCAGCTCTACCAGGACCTGATTCGCCTTGCGCGCTTCCTGCGTAAAGCGAGGCACGATGTTGCGAAAGTCGTCTTTGTCGAACTTCGTTTTTTCGTCGATCTTTCCTGTGAGGAAGCCTTTGCCGAGTGGGCTGAATGGAACAAACCCGATCCCCAGCTCTTCGAGTGCCGGCAGAAGTTCCACTTCGGGGCGTCGCCACCACAATGAATATTCGCTCTGGATGGCTGTGACCGGCTGAACCGCATGCGCACGACGTATCGTTTTTACGCCAGCTTCAGACAGGCCAAAGTGCTTGACCTTGCCTTCCTGAATCAAATCTTTTACTGCGCTCGCCACGTCTTCGATCGGCACCTCCGGGTCAACGCGGTGTTGGTAGTAGAGGTCAACGGAATCGACCCTGAGTCGCTTGAGCGAGCCCTCCAGGCTCTGCCTGATGTGCTCGGGCCGACTATTCGTGACCTGCTGTCCACCTTCCAACTTGATCCCGAACTTTGTGGCTATCGCCACTTTCCCGCGAAAGGGCGCGAGGGCTTCACCCACGAGTTCCTCGTTCGTGAACGGGCCGTAGATTTCGGCTGTGTCAAAGAATGTGACACCGTTTTCGACGGCTTTGTGTATCAACGTGATCATTTCCTTCTTGTCCGCAGGCGGGCCGTAGGCCATGCTCATGCCCATGCAGCCAAGCCCGATGGCCGAGACTTCAAGGTTGCTGTTTCCGAGTTTGCGTGTTTGCATTTTGTGAACTCCTTGTTTCCAGATGAGCTATGCCCTGGCTTACAACCCGGTCATCTTCAGCACACTTTCGGGAAGCCGGGAACCCTGCAGCGTGATCTTCGATTCGGCTGCGTCGATTTCATGGAGATCGTCAGCCGTGAGTTCGACCGCAACCGCCCCGAGATTCTCTTGGAGACGGTGCAACTTCGTGGTACCTGGAATCGGTACGATCCACGGCTTTTGCGCCAGCAGCCAGGCAAGGGCGATTTGTGCGGGAGTGGCCTTCTTTCGTGCAGCTACGTCACGTACGAGATCAACCAGTGCCATGTTCGCCTTCATCGCCTCCGGTGCAAAGCGCGGAACCTTGGCACGAAAATCCGAACTGTCGAACTTGGTGGTTTCGTCGATCTTGCCCGTGAGGAAACCTGCTCCCAAGGGACTGAAGCAAACAAAGCCAATACCCAGTTCTTGCAGTGTTGGCAGGATTTCCGCCTCCGCGCCACGCCACCACAGCGAATACTCGCTCTGAACCGCCGAAACGGGTTGGACCGCATGGGCTCGTCGAATCGTCTGCGCTGCTGCCTCTGAGAGCCCGAAGTATTTGACCTTGCCCTCCTGAATCAGCTCTTTGACCGCGCCAGCCACATCCTCAATGGGCACCGAAGGGTCAACCCTGTGCTGATAAAAGAGATCAATGGTTTCAACGCCAAGTCGCTTCAGGGATGCTTCGGCAACGGCCTTGATATGTTCGGGACGGCTGTTCACGCCGCCTTGGCGTTCGCCCGTAGTCAGATCGATGTCAAAGCCGAACTTGGTGGCGATCACCACCTTGTCCCGAATCGGTGCCAGGGCTTCTCCAACGATGATTTCATTGGTGAAAGGGCCATAGGCTTCCGCCGTATCGAAAAAGGTCACGCCCTCATCAAAGGCAGATCGGATCAAGGAAATGGCAGCCTCCTTGTCCACGGTTGGACCGTAAACGGGGCTCAAACCCATGCAGCCCAGTCCGATGGCAGATACCTCAAGCCCACAAGTTCCAAGTTCTCTTTTCAACATAGTTTGATTCCTTTTGTAGGTGACCCCATTACTGGGGGCAAAGTTGCGTTCGCGGGCGAACGATGAATGAGAGCACAAGCACCAATGAGATCGACAACATGACAGCGCTTGCGGTGAAGGTGTTCGCAATGTGGTGAGCCAATTGACCTGAGGCATCCATCGCAACTGAACCACCCGTTGCAAACACCACGACCAGAACGCTGAGCCCCAAGGATCCGCCCAACTGGTGAGCAACGTTCACAAGACCAGAGGCGGCACCCGCATCTTCACTGGCGACATCTGTCAAGGCAGCGACCGTTAGGGGCGCCAAAGCAAATCCTTGACCCATGCCAATCAGAATCATCGGAAGTGCGATCCCCGTGATGTAAGGCGAATGCTCCGAAATTTGGGCAATCCAGGCCATGCCAACTATGGCAAAGACCAGTCCCACTGCAAGCAGCCTTGCATTGCCGAACTTGCGTGTTAATCGAGGTACCAACACGGCCGCGACAAAGTTGGGAATCGTCGTTGGCAGAAATGCAAGACCAGCATGCAAGGGCTTGTACATCAACACCCCTTGCAGGAATTGCGTGGTGAAGAACCAGAAGCCCACCATGCCCCCCAAGAACAACATCCGGGCCGCGTAGGCCGCGCTGCGTTCACGATTGGCAAACAGGTGCAAGGGGAGAATGGGCTCGCTGGCACCTGATTCATGGATGACGAAGAACGTCAGCAGCGTCAACCCAGCGACCAGGGCTGCAGTGGTAACGGAGTCACCCCAGCCCAACTCGGCAGAACGAACGATGCCAAAGACAAGAACACTCATGCCCAACGTGGAGCTTACCGCTCCGGCCAGATCGAGCTGGCCTGACTTCAACGGAGTTTCAACAAGATAGCGCTTTGCACCGAGTATCAGTGCGATGCCGATGGGGAGGTTGATAAAAAAACCAACACGCCAAGAGATCACTTGTGCAACAAGTCCGCCCAGAACCAGGCCCAAACTGGCCCCGACTCCGGCTGCCGCCGCATACAGCGCAAGCGCACGGGTCCGCTCATGACCTTGCGCAAAGTGGATGGAAAGCAATGCAAGGGTAGAGGGAGCCAGAATCGCGGCCCCCACGCCCTGAATGGCACGCCCAAGCAGCAGCCAGGTCGGTGATGGCGCAAGGCCGATAGCCATGGAAGCCGCTGTAAAAAGAGTCAGTCCGGCAATGAACATGCGCTGGCGACCCAAGATGTCACCGGCACGCGCGCCCAGCAGCAGGAACCCGCCAAAGGCCAATGTGTAGGCGTTCTGAACCCACGAAAGCTCCGCATGCGAGAAACCCAGTTCTGCCTGGATATTGGGCAATCCCGTCAGGACGATAGAGATGTCCACCACCAACATGAGGTAGCTTGTCACGATGATGGTCAGAACTGCGGCCTGGTTGGTGCCGTTCTGACGATGGCTCTCACTTGCAGGTCGCGCAGGTGAGGTGGGTTCTAGACTGTTCATTTGAATTCTCGATCTCAAAAGGTTGTGTTCCTTAGTCCAAGTGCCTGGACTTCAGGAAGTTCGACAGCAAGTCAGCAATATTTGCGTTGTTGAGGTCCGAGAATGCGAAGTGCGTATTGCCGCGGATGCCCACTTCGGGCAAATGCACAACCGTGACATCCCCGCCGTGGCGATTTACCGCATCTCGCCACAGGCGCGCCATCTCCAGTCTGATGCGCCAGGAGTCTTGCCCCGGGTTGGCCATTGGCTTGGCGGGAATGTTGTCGCCGTAGAAGATGATGATTGGAATGCGGGTGAGTTTCATGAAGTCATCCATAGAAACGCCTACCGCTTCCAGCGAGCCACCGGCGCTCTTCAATGGCGCGGGCAACTCTTCTTTGGGGAACACAAAACCACTTCCCGGCTCATAGGAAACGATGGCGCGCACATTGGGGGCCTTCATTGCAGCCAACCAGCCCGGACCACCTGCCTGAGAGTGCGTAATCAAGACGCCAGGCCCGATTCTTTTGAACAGTGCTGCAGTGGCATCTGAAATCACTTCAGCGTCATAAGGGCCAGTATTTGGGGCCATCTGGCGGAAATACTGGTCCAGTGCCTCCGGGTCGTGTGAGAACTGCGCATTGGTGAAGAAATTTGGCCACACACCGAGCCGAAATTGGTTGAACCATATCTGCTCATCCGGGTTGGTCGTCACATTGAAAGGTACGGTACTGCGTCCAGCCTTGCCTCGGCGCGGTTGATCCAGCAGGTAGACGGGGAAGCCGCGGCGCACAAAGATGTTTTGAAATCCCTCGCGACCGTCCGGCGTGGTCTCCCATGTCTTGGAGGATTGCCCGGCCCCATGCCACATGACCAGTGGCAACGGCCGTGCATTGACCGGCACCTGGTAGTACACATAGGCGTGATCGCCGTGGAAGCTCTGTCCCTCTGGACTGGGTTTGAACTGGTCAAAGGTGCCTGGGTTTTGAATGACAGTACCGCCAACCGCAAAACTGCCTTGCGCTTGAATGACCAACGGCGCACGGGCTCCTGCTTGCGCGGCGGATACGACTGCAGGTATGGCAAGCGTTGCGAACAGGAGTAGCGGTCCGGCCAGCACTGTCTTAAGTGACATCCGATGTGAAAACTTGCTGCAAATGCGTGTGCTCATGGCGGGTCATCCCTCAGTACAAAGATGGGGTCAGGGTTTGGCAAACACTTCCTTGGCCATGGTGGCCGCAGACACGGCACTGGGCCAACCGGCGTAGAAGGCCAGGTGAGTGACTGTTTCAATCAACTCGTCTTGCGAGAGTCCGTTCTGGCGGGCAAGAGTCATGTGCGAACGCAATTGGTCAGGCCGATTCATCGCGATCAGTGCGCTCACTGTCACAAGGCTGCGATCACGTGGCGACAAACCCGGTCGCGCCCACACATCGCCATAAAGCACGTTGTCGGTCAGATCCGCCAACTTGGGAGCAACGTCACCAAACAACTGCTGCGCTCGGGAGGGGGTTGGTGAAGTTTTGGCTGCCCCCATCGATGCTGGCAGGTATTGCTCGTCGCTGACCTGTTCCAACCAGGCGACCGTCTTGCCATCCTTTTGCTCCTGCACTGCCAAATGCGTCATGGCGTTATTCGGTGCAGCCCCATGCCAGTGTTTCACACCAGGCGGGATCCGCACCACATCGCCAGGCCTGATTTCTTCAATGGCTTCCCCCCAGCGCTGAACACGTCCGACACCGGCGGTGACGATCAGCGTCTGACCCAACGGGTGGGTGTGCCATGCAGTGCGCGCTCCTGGGGAAAACGTGACGTAAGCCCCGGATGCGCGTTTAGGCTCCTCTGCTCTAAAGAGGTAGTCAATCTTCACTGAACCGGTGAAGTTCTCGGTTGACCCCTGACCTGGTGGCCGCGTGCCTGATCGAGAAATAACAAGCGCAGGTTCAGACCCCGCACTGTTGGCACTCACTGTTTGAGCTGAAAGCGGATTCAGCAGAGAAACAAGCATCGTTGTTGCGAGGATCGTTTTCATCAGAGACCTTTATGTTGAGAGCTTGAACGTCACGCCCGGCTTACACCCAGGCTGCGGCGCACCTCCAGCGTCGGAGATAGTGCAAGTTTCACAATCAAATCAGACAGGCTGTTGAGCGACACGTCATGACCCCGGAATGACTCGCCTTTCTGCGTGAGCTGGTAGTCGATCTCGGCACCATGGGTGAACCAGCCTGGTCGCAGGATGGTGTAGTCGAGGTCAGATGCCTCGATTACGGCGGCTGAATCTCGGTAGGGGTCAAGCACGCTGGCGTATTTCTCCCCCGGCACTTCGCTGTAGATGCCCATGGAGCTGATGAAGATCAGCCGCTTCAATCCGGCCGCGTGCATCGCGTCCACGATCGTCCGGGCCTGCTTGGCCATGTCGCCGGTAAGGCTGGCAAAGACCACGTCCTGTCCCTGCATGGCGGCCCTGAGCGCTTCGCGGTAGGTCACATCGCCTTCAACCACGCTGGCCCGCGCCGGGTCCGGGTTCTTGAGGCGGCTGGCACGGCGCAGGAACAGGGTGAGATGCGCGTCGGTGCGCTGTAAGAAGAACGCCGTTGTATGGCGCGCGACTTGCCCGTTGGCGCCGAGGATGAGGATGCGGGTCATGCTGCGTCCTTCAGCGACGCCATGTCAATCACAAAGCGGTACTTCACGTCGCTCTTGAGCAGGCGCTCATAGGCCTCGTTGATGTCCTGGATGTTGATCACTTCAATGTCAGAGGTGATGCCGTGCTGGCCGCAGAAGTCCAGCATCTCCTGCGTTTCGGCAATGCCACCAATCAGCGAGCCTGCCACTGCCTTGCGGTTCATCACCAGAGGAGCGGAGTTCAGCATCGGATCCAGCGGACCGAGGTAACCCACCAGCACCAGTGTGCCGCCGATGGCGAGCGTCGGCATATAGGGGTTGACGTCGTGCACATAGGGCACGGTGTCGATGATCAGGTCGAAGCGGCCAGCGACTTCGGCCATCTGCGCTTCGTCGGTGGACAGCACAACCTGGTCGGCTCCCAGTCGGCGCGCGTCAGCCTCTTTGCCCGGCGACCGGGTGAACAGTGTGACCTCGGCACCCATGGCCTTGGCCAGCTTCAGGCCCATGTGGCCCAAGCCACCCAGGCCCACAACGGCCACCTTGCTGCCGGCGCCCACCTTCCAGTGGCGCAGCGGCGAATAGGTGGTGATGCCGGCACACAAGAGCGGCGCGGCGCCAGCCAGGTCCAGGCCATCCGGCACTTTCAACACAAAGTCTTGTGTGACGACGATTGTTTCTGAGTAGCCGCCTTGCGTGCGTGTGCCATCAATACGGTCCTCGCCGTTGTAGGTGTAGGTGGCGCCGCTTTCGCAGTACTGCTCCCAGCCCTTGCCGCAGGCGGCGCAGTGGCGGCACGAATCCACCATGCAGCCTACGCCGACGCGGTCGCCGGCCTTGAAGCGCGTCACCTGGGCGCCAACATCAACCACGCGACCGATGATCTCGTGGCCCGGCACCATCGGGTAATTGGCGTTGCCCCAGTCATTGCGCACGTTGTGCACGTCCGAGTGGCAGACCCCGCAGTAGAGGACTTCGATGACCACGTCGTTGTCCCTTGGGCTGCGCCGGTCGAAGCGGAACAAGCCCAATGGACTGGTGGGGGAATGGGCAGCGTAGCTGCGGACGTTGGTGGTCATGATGTCAATACTCCTTGGATAGGTCTTGATAGCAGCCATTCTTGAGACGCTCTGCGGGCATGGGCTCATTGCAGTTGCGTTGTCGTTTGGCAGTGACGTGACTTTAGGGCGATCTGTTTCGACGGACTAGCCCCTGATTCCTTGTGCAAGAAGCAAGTAAAACTTGATAATGGAGGGCAACCAAGGAGTTCCAACCATGCCCATGAATGAACTGCGTGCGATTGCCACCTTCGCCAAGGCGGTGGAGTTGGGCAGCCTGCGGCGTGCCGCCGTCGCGCAAGGTGTCTCTCCTCAGGCGGCCAGCCAGACACTGGCACAACTGGAACAACACCTGGGCGTCCGATTGCTGCACCGCACGACACGCAATTTGGCGCTGACCGACGAGGGCCGGCAGTTGCTTGAGGCCACTCAGCCCGCATTGGCAGCGCTGGAGCGGGCACTACAGCGCGTTCGCGCGTCCAAGGACGACATCGCCGGGCCCTTGCGTATCGTGGGTCCCCAGTCCTCCTTTGTCCCCCTGCTATGGCCGGTGATCGACGAGTTCTGCCGACAACACCCGGATGTACAGCCCGATGTGCAACTCGATGACAGCATTGGAAACTGGGTGCAGGACCGAGTGGATGTGGGGTTTCGCATTGGCGCACCACCCCAGGACGGATTGATCGCGCGGCGGCTGTTCCCGGTGCAACTGATCATCTGTGCAGCACCGGATTACCTGGCCCGCCACGGCGCGCCAAGGACATTGGAAGAACTGGCCTCACACCGCTGCAGCGTTTTTCGCCATCCTGGCACAGGGCAGGTACTGCCGTGGTATTTGCAGGTTGATGGTGAAGTCGTCCATCGCGATATGCCCCTGGCCCTTTCGACCAACGATACTGAGTTGGAACTTCAAGCTGTGCTGTCCGGTCAGGTCATTGCTCAGCTGTCTGGCATGTCTGCCGCACCGCTCATTCGCGAAGGGCGTTTGGTCCCTATACTCACGCAACATATGACGGATCACATGAGCGTTTATGTCTACTACGGCAGCCGTACCTCGCAGCCGGCTCGGGTGCGCGCTTTTATCGATTTGGCGGTGGAGCGTTTGCATGGGGGTGCTGCGGTCATGCTGTCAAAAAGGGAACTCACTTCGGCTGAGGCGGCTGGGCGGAAATTGGGCAACCACCACCGTTGAAACAGGACACCATACTGGCCGAACGCGGCAACCGTATCTAACAGAGAGCGAATTGGGCGTTCAGCAAGCAGCAATTCGCCAATGCCCGCACATGCTGCATCGTCAGACGCCATTTATGGTTTTGATCCGCGTTGAATTGGACAACCAGTAAGCTGCCGGTCGTGAGTGACTCTTTACGCTGCTCAACCGAATTACGGTTTTCCCCATTGCTGACGTTCAATTTTGACGGTCGGCTTCGGAGAAAGTTGACTGGCTCCGGAAGACACAAAGCGGGTGCAGAGATTTCCGATCTGCCTGCTCCAAACCAGCCGTTGAAGGCAACAAGCTGTCAGTCAGCAAGGCGGCCATGAATTTGCGGATGGCGACAGACATGGCGTTCAGGGTCGGCGTGAGGACAACGATCTGGATGGACATGGCACCCAGTGTGTGTGCTTGCAGGCGTTTGAGACCGCAGAAGCGGCCAGGCTTTGTGCTTGTCGGCAGTCTGGACAGCGCCGGAAGCAGTAAGCTGCCGTAACTACAAAAGGATCCCTATGAAAACCGTCCTGATTACCGGCGCCAACCGTGGCATCGGTCTGGAGCACGTGCATCGCTTTGCCAAGCGTGGCATTCAAGTTCTCGCCGCCGTCAGATCACCAACTGATGCCGTGGAATTGCATAAACTGGCCGATACACCTGGCAACTTCATCACGGTCTTGCCCTATGACGCGTCTGATCCCGCAGCCCCGGCTGGTTTGAAGGCCGCGCTGGGTGACACGTCCATTGATCTTTTGTTTGCCAACGCCGGTGTCATGGGCGAGCGAAAACAGTCGTTCGGCTCTGTCGATGTTGAAGAAGTGCTGCACCTTGTCCGGGTTAATTCACTGGCCCCGTTAAAACTTGCCGAAGCCCTTGCAGACAACGTGGCGAACTCAGCCAACAAGTTGATCGCACTTCAGTCAAGCCAGATGGGTTCCATCGGTGACAACAGCTCAGGCGGCTACTACGCATACCGGGTATCCAAGGCCGCACTCAACATGGTGGCCAAAAGCATGTCAAACGATCTGAGGTCGCGTGGCGTGATTACCGTCGCTCTGCATCCAGGTTGGGTGCAGACGCGCATGGGTGGTGCAGGTGCACCCGTGACGGTCGCGCAATGTGTTGCCGGACAACAAGCGTTGTTTGATCGAGTAACCCTGTTGGACAGCGGCCACTTTTTCAATTACGACGGGCGGGAATTGCCTTGGTAGTTTGAAAACGTGATACGTGGCATGAGCAGAACCTAACGTTATGCGGCAGGTTCAGTCACAGAGGGGCTGTACAACTGTTCAATCTGCTTGCTCCATACCGGCCACTCAAACCTAGTGGCGAGTGTCGCCAAACTGGCTGTCAGTTGAATGCCTACAACACCCGCCATCAACCACTTGGTGTCAGCCAGATGCGGCCATTCGGGTTTGGAGAACATCCGAGTCGCGGATGACATTCAGCCCGTGAGAATGATGCAATCAGCAAATGACGAGATCCGTATGCCCGAAGCCCTTGGAGTAATCAAGGACGGAAATGACCGAGGGCGTTACGCGGAACAGGCGGACTTCGTCCGGGCTCGGCATCTTCATCGGCAGAGGTTTCACCTCAGGGTATTTCAGCGGTAGCATGCGCAAGATTTTCTCCGCTTCGGCCTGATCAACCACCGCATGCGCGCGTGCTGCCATCGACAGGCCGGTGATCGTCATCAAATCCGCCGTGTCGTGATCGATCGTCAGCGAGAGCCGATCATCTCGCGCCAGGTTCTTTGCCTTCTGACTGTCCAGCCCGCAGAGAAAATACAGGATCAGGCCCTCGTTCGCGTAGCCGACAGTCGTTGCCTGCGGCCAGCCATCCGGTCGTAGCGTCGCAACCGTCATGATCCGATGTTGGTCCAACAGTGCCAAGATTTTCCGTCTGATTTCGTCATCCATGAGTCGCCTCCACAATCGTTAACAGGTAAAGTTCCACAACATTCTTGGCTTGTTCAAGCGCCCGGCCTGTGCCGCCATGCAGATACAAGAGCAGCTACGCCAGCAACGATGAACAGGATGGGAACGAGCCAACCCGAGATCGGCGCCTTGTCCAACTGCAGGTGAAACAGTCGCGAAAAGCCGGCCACTGCAAAGCCCACGCCGAGCGCCAGCCCAAACTTGTCAAGTTTCAGCCCAAAGTACGTCCGCGCCGCCTGAGCGCCAAGGATGATGACGCCTATTCCAACGAGACCCCCGCCCCAGCCAACGTTGGCGAGGAAAGCAATTCCTACCCAGATGAAGAGAAGGCCCCAACCGATCCTCTCGATGGTCTTGGCGACGACTTGCTTTGCTTCATTCGTTACATCAATTCGAATATCCCTCATGTGACACCTCGTTTCTTCGTCCAGTGCTCAGTAAATCCAACTTCATCGTGAAATTGGCCCAAACTCGCTATTGCGAGAATTCCTTACCCAGTCGATAGGCGCGCTCCAAATACCCTTGCAGGGTGTCTTTGTCCGCCATATTCACTGCATAAAAAAACTCATGTTCGACGGCTTGAATTCCGGGGTAGTGAAAACAGAAGTCGTCGATGAGCCGCCGCATGGCTTCGCGTAGTCCACGTTCCTGATAGGACTCTTCGTTGAAGATCGTGGTGTTGATGATCAAGGCCTTCTCGTGCTTGAGGAGACCGATTCGACCCTCGATGTCACCTCGCCAGCCGGCTGACGTCAAGGAGAAGGCAAACCCAAGCGTAAATACCCGCTTAATCCAACCCTTGAGGATCGCCGGGAATCCGACAAACCAAACGGGGGAAATAAGGACCAGCGCTTGCGCGTCTGCCACCTTGTGCTGCTGTTCCCGAACGTCTGCAGGGCCCATTTTTCGCAGCATGGCCATCACTCCCAGGGGACTCTTGTTGTGAAACTTGCTCCACGCGACAATCCGCTGCAGCAGTCCTGCATCGGGAGCGAACACACGTTCCTTCACGACCTTTTCGACAACATCCGGTGCGTTTTCATCGGGAAGCCAGTTGGCAAAATCTCGGGTCGTGAGAACGGGATTGAATCCGATGGTATAGAGATCAACCACTTCGTTGGTGTGTCCCGCGTCCTCCAGTCCCTTGGTGAACTGCTGCAGCACGGCATGACAAAACGACTTGGGATCCGGATGCGCATAAACGGTCAGAATTTTCATTGCACACTCCACAACCGCGCTGCGTCTTCTCAAGGTGGTGCTGAGCAACACACGCTCACCAACTCGCCATTCGGTTGCGCAACTTCAACGCTGAAATTCTGCTTCTCGTATATCGCTAACGCTTGACAATTAGCAAGACACTGACGACTTGCGCCAAAAATCACCATTGGAAGGTGGCGATGAGGGCGACGGTCCATCCGGTGATGCTGAAAAAGCTGACTTGGGGACTACCGCTCCATTGAATATTTGGAGTTCCTATCGCCAAACTAGCCTGCGGTGGTTCATCAGAATATTTGACTCAGGTCAATGTCCGCTCGTTTCAATGTCAAGGCGGCCGGCCGAGTGAAGAAGTGCCGAACTCCCGGCCACTGAATCCAAAAGACTGAGGTTGTGTGAAAACGTCAACTTTCTGTCCACTGTGCTGAGCCCTCAAATGTTGATATTGAAATCATCGAATTGATGAGGGTCCGCAGATGACGCGATACATCCAGGGGAGTGACCGTAGCCAGGTCACATTGCTGCCAGAGTGCCTTGATGACTACATTGATGAAAACAACCCGGTGCGAGTTGTAGACGTCCTTGTTGATGAACTCGATTTGACGGGGCTTGGGTTTGAACGCGTTGTCCCCGCGATCACAGGACGACCCGGTTACCACCCCGCGGTACTTCTCAAGCTCTACCTCTACGGCTACTTCAATCGCATCCAATCCAGCCGGCGTCTGGAGCGCGAAGCCCAACGCAACGTTGAACTGATGTGGCTCACCGGACGTTTGGCCCCCGACTTCAAGACCATTGCCGATTTCCGTCGCGACAACGGCGTTGGCATCCGCAATGTGTGCCGCCGCTTTGTGGCGATGTGCCGTCAACTGAAATTGCTCTCGCAGGTCGTATGCACGAATGGAGAATCTCAGCGGAACCACTTATAGGGCAACATGGCAGAAAGAACTCCATCTTTAAGAATTAAGTGATGGTAAATAGCGGCAGCGGCGTGCAAGCCGACAATCCACATAATTGCATCTCCTAGAAATTGGTGTACGTCGCCCCAATCGGCCAGTTTTGCGATTGAAGCGTTGGCAATCAGGGGCAATTGGTCGACGCGTACACCGCCGAGTAGCGTCAATGGATGGGCCTTACTGCCCAGCGCCAGGACTGCGGTAGCTGGCAGTGCCAACAGAAGCATCCATAACGCAACGTGAACAAGCTTGCTCGTCAACTGCATCCAACTTGCCATTTGGACCTGCGGCGCTGCTGGACGAAACGCCACCCAGATGAGGCGTAACACGGTCAACGCGAAGACCAATATGCCCAGGGACTCGTGCCAAACAATGTCGCTTCGGGTAGCAGGATCGATGCCTTCGCGCATGAGTCGACCGAAGCCACCCGGCCCAAGGACGAAAGCGATGGTCACGACAACGGCCGTAACCCAATGAAAAACTCGGCTGGGGAAGTCGTATCGGGAAGTGTGTTGTTGATTCATAAAGTTCCCATGAAATTTTGAGCAATTGTGCGACACGTTTGTTATTCAATGATGAAGCTTTCGCATCTGATTCACTGGCCTACGGCCTCCGTTTTCTCTATGAGAAATGGCCGCTCCCAATTTTGAGTGGATCCTCTGCGGCGCATGTCGACCGTCCGCTGTTGGTCGGTTGTCCCTGGCCAGTTGAAATCCGCAGCCCTGGCCAAATCTGCGTAGACCGCCACATCACCCTATCAAATGCATATTTAAGCAACGAACTGGCCACCGGGCGCCTTAAACAGGTCAAGTCGCCCCTTATCGACAAGGACCCTTTGGGTTTAGGCTCGGATCAGATCTGCGCCATGACGCGCAAGCCTTAGGCGCGGCGCCAAATGGGGTTGGGCAGGACGTCCCGAGCGACTGCTCGCGTTTAGACGGTCATCCAAAATCAATTACTTAAAAGTAATTGCAGAATCACCCCAGTGGCGATTGCAACTAAAACATAGTCGCCCCCGGTTTGGACCCAATGGTAGCCGCGCGGTGGTGCACTCAGTTGGTGGCCACGCCAGTCGTCCACCACGTATTGCCTGCTGCGGTACTGTGCTGGAATACGCTCGCCCCTATAAAACGCATGGTCTGGACCTGCGCCACGTTCACCACGATGTGCACTGTCGTTTGGGTGTGACTGGTATTGAGGGGGAAGCGGTCGGCGCGCATTGTGGTCACGACGATCTTGCTGTCCCCGACCATTCTGCTGGTCGCCACGCTGCGCCTGTCCATTTCTATACTCGTCTTGGCGATTCCCATTGCCCTGTGCGAAAGAAAATCCTCCCATGCTCATCGTCACGGCCATGATGGCCGAAATAGCTGCTTTACTTTTCATACTGATCTCCATTTGGTTGGTCGTTGTCAAACTACGTGCTCATGCGCACTGCCAAGCACTCTGTTCCGACTGATTGCCGATTCAGCAGTTCAGACTAAGTCTAAGAAGCCATAGGGTCTGTGCGCCAGCGAACCAAAGATGCATAACTCACCGCCAAATAGCGTGGCAGGTCGTTGGCCCCCGAATAGGGAGGTGTACGTAATCTTGCAAAGATTGTTAATGAACGCGCGAAGGGGTCATTCAAGGACTGGAACGACTTCATCGTGCGCGTCAAAGGCATCGGTGAAGTGAAGGCCGCTAAATTGTCGTCCCAGGGGCTGACTGTCGGTGGCACTGGTTACAAGGGCGTGCCTGCGACCGCTGCAGCAGCCAAGAAAGAAGACAAACCAGTGGCAAAAACGCCGGAGAAAAAGGCTGAAGAAAAACCCGTTGCCGCCAAGGAAGTCGCGAAGGACGCGACAGCGTCCGACTGTGAAGCCCAAGCCCTTGACAAGACCGGTAAGCCGCTTGCTGGCGCTGCCAAGTTGGCATTCGTGAAAAGCAAAGCTGCGTTCATCAAGAAGTGTGAGGCTGGTGCGAAGGCCAGCAAGTAATCAACAGCACTCTATCGCGAGGGTGCCGACCAAGGTTGGCACCCTCATGTCGCGTTAATTCGGGTACTGCACGGCGCCTCGGGCAGAGCGCCGGGATGGCGGCCGCTCTTTGCGGGCTCCAGACCCTCAACCGAAGAACTTGCCTTTTAGTAGATTCATCCCCTGCGCCAGGAGATCTCCGCCTTCTGGGACCGTGCCCTGCGGTGTGAGCTTATCAATCACTTGCGGCAAATATTCAGCCAAGCGGGCTGACGCCTGATCGGGGTCGATGCCCAGTCGGCTGGCAAAATTCTGGATCTGCTCGCTGCCCAGCACACTTTGGATTTGCTCGGCGGAGATAGATTGATTCTGACCCGTCGAGACCCAGGACTTGACAACCTCGCCTAAACCGCCGGTCTCAAAGGACTGAAGGATTCCAGCGAGGCCACCGGTCTGGGGGTTGTTGACCAACTGAAGAATTGCGCCGAGCGGAGAGTTACCGCCTTCGCCTTGTTGGCCCGACAGACCTCCCGTCGCGCTAAGAATCTGATCGAACAAGCCCATGATGAAGTCCTTTCGGAAGGTATTGAAACTGGTGGTGAAATCAATTCACGCCCTTGCTGCTTCTTGCCTTTTTAACGAGGCGTGGCAATTATCCCGCATCCCCATTTGTTCTGCTGTTTGAGACACAGTGCCCGCCGAATCCTCGATGAAAATAACGACCCAGTGGCATCAGGATCTTCATTACACTTAAAACCGGTTACCGAAAAATAATGGCCGCATCACTTAAGGAGAGCATCAAATGAGCATTGCATCTGACTTCAAAGAGTTTGCCATGAAAGGCAATGTCGTCGACCTCGCGGTCGGTGTCATCATTGGTGCCGCATTCGGCAAGATCGTCGATTCGATCGTCAAAGATCTCATCATGCCGCTGGTCGGAAGGGTTGTGGGCGGTCTTGACTTTTCCAATTACTTTTTTGTGCTTTCTGACCCGCCAGCTGCGTTCAGGGGTCCGATGACCTATGAGGCACTGACCAAGGCTGGCGTTCCGGTCTTCGCCTACGGAAACTTCATCACGGTGGCTGTGAACTTCGTGATCCTGGCTTTCATCATCTTCATCATGATCCGCCAGATCAACCGCATGAAGAAAGAGACGCCTGCTGCACCACCACCTTCGACGCCGGAAGACATCGTACTTTTGCGACAGATTCGCGACGCGCTCTTGAAGTAGTTCATCAGAGTCGCCGGTTTAATTTTCGTCACGGCCAGCGCGCTGCGGTCTTGACTCAATTCCTGGCGCCCGCGGTTCAACGACCAAGGGCTTTTTTTTTTTAGAAGGACACTCCTGTGAAAAAGATCATGAAATTCATGGCTGCTTTGATTGTCGGCTTGGCCACGACATGGGTTCAGGCCGAAGGACTGGCCGGCATCAGCAGCAGCGATGCCAGTGCCAGCGTCAAGGAGGCGCTGACGACAGGTGCCAAATACGCAGTGTCCTCGCTTGGCAAGGAAAACGGTTTCCTTGGCAACAGCAAAGTCAAAATCCCATTGCCGGAACCGCTCAATCGCGTTGAAGGATTGATGCGTACCTTCGGCATGGCAAGACAGGCCGATGAACTGATCGAGACGATGAATCATGCGGCCGAAGCGGCGGTCGCCCAAGCGGGACCGATCCTGATGGATTCCATCAAGAAGATGTCAGTCAAGGACGCCAAGGATATTCTCACTGGCGGTGACGACAGCGTTTCTCAGTATTTCAGACGAACATCGAGTGACGCGTTGACACAGAAGTTCAGGCCAATCGTCAAGCGCGCTACGCAAAAGGTGCAACTTGGAGAGAAGTACAACAACATCGCCGGCAAGGCCGCCAGTGCCGGCCTCATTGACCAGAAGAATGCCGATCTCGACAGTTATGTCACCCAGAAAAGTCTGGATGGGCTTTTCGCAATGATTGC
Source organism: Rhodoferax ferrireducens T118 (assembly GCF_000013605.1). Lineage (NCBI taxonomy): Bacteria > Pseudomonadati > Pseudomonadota > Betaproteobacteria > Burkholderiales > Comamonadaceae > Rhodoferax > Rhodoferax ferrireducens. The sequence goes on along the minus strand of NC_007908.1, from coordinate 2,676,751 downwards.
CGAACAGGAAAAGTCCCTGCGTTCAAACCCGCTGGGTGCCAGCAGCAGCTTGCTGAAAAAAGTCTTTGGTGCACTGTAATCAATATATCAAAGTACAAATATTTCGGAATTCGACTTGGAGATGAGCGTGTCAGCAGGGCTGCCTCTTCTCTCCGTCAAACTATTGCGTGGTTTGAACAATTGACAATGCGCAACACAAGCGAACTGTTTTTTGCGTAGGCTGCAAGCTACAGCGCTGGGGGCGCGTCTGGAGGCCGTATCCAACTTGGACTGCGGCTCAGGCGGCTTGGACCGATGATTCGCGGCCCCTTTTTTTGGAACGGAGCAATTCATGGACACGGGAAGAATTGCCACGTGGATGGATCAGGCACAACCCATTCTGGTGGCCTTTGGCCTGAAGGTCGTCGGCGCCATTGCGGTCTTTGTCGTGGGTCGCTGGTTGATCAGCTTGGTGACGAAGCTGGTGGGTGCCGCCATGACCCGGCAACAGCTGGACCCCACGGTGCAGCGCTATCTTGTCAGCTTCATCACGGTCGCGCTGAACATCATCCTGGTGGTCGCCATCCTGGGTTATTTCGGTGTTGAGACGACTTCGTTTGCCGCCTTGGTGGCTGGTGCCGGCGTGGCCATTGGTGCGGCGTGGAGCGGATTGCTCGGCAATTTTGCGGCGGGCATCTTCCTGCTGGTGCTACGCCCCTATCAGGTCGCTGACTACGTGATGATTGGTGGCATCGAGGGTACGGTGCTGGAACTGGGTCTGTTCGGCACGACGCTCACCACTCCCGACAACGTCAAGACCCTCGTCGGCAATGGCAAGATCATGGGCAGTGACATCAAAAACTACTCCGCCAATCCTTATCGTCGGGTCGAACTGGTGGCGCAACTCGCGGGCAGCGCCGATCTTCACAAGGCGATTGCTCTGTTGAAACAGGAGGTGTCGAAGGTGGCCAATATCAACACGACCCCACCGGTCGACGTCGAGATCCTGGAATTCAACGAGTTTGGCCCCAAGCTCGCGGTGCGGCCCCATTGCCATACCGAACACTACTGGCAAGTCTATTTCGATACCAACAAGACGATTGCGGATACCCTGGGCGCTGCGGGCTTCCCGGTCGCAACCCGCCCAGTCAAGGTCTACCCGATTTGACATGACCGCCTGCCCGAATCGGGCGTGGCAGCTCGGCATATCGAGCGGCAGGGTATCCAATTGACTGAATGCACGATGCGGCTTGACTGGCAATGTGTTGGAGCGCCATAAAGCTGCCGTTCGCGAACGTCGGCTTGTGCTGCGCTGCCGACCTTAACGCCCAAGAAACCAGCTTGTCACTTTCTCCAAGCAATCCCGTTCCACGCCGGGTTTAAGCCATCAACGCCTTAAACCTCAAACGCCGTCTCCATCACCCGCCCCGCCTCAATCGTGATGCAGCGCGCGCAACGCGAGGCAATGGCGCGGTCGTGGGTGACCAGCACCAGCGTGGTGCCGAGTTCGCGGTTCAGGTCAAACATCAGCTCCATCACTTTTTCACCGGTGGCAAAGTCCAGGCTGCCGGTGGGTTCATCGGCCAGCAGCAGCGCCGGTTTGACGACAAAGGCGCGCGCCAGCGCCACCCGCTGTTGCTCGCCGCCACTGAGCACCTTGGGGTAATGGCCCAGGCGCTCGGACAGGCCCACGCGCGCCAGCATGTCGGTCGCGGCCTGTCGGGCATCGCGCCTGCCAGCCAGTTCCAGTGGCAGCATCACGTTCTCCAGCGCTGTGAGATTGCCCAGCAATTGAAAACTCTGAAACACAAAACCGACTTTTTGGGCCCGCACGGCCGCGCGCTCGTCTTCATTGAGGGCGAACAAGTCCTGCCCGCCCAGCCGGACGGTGCCACGGCTGGGTGTGTCCAAACCCGCAATGATCGACAACAGCGTGCTTTTGCCGGAACCCGAAGCCCCGACAATGGCGACTGTTTCCCTGGCATTCAACGCAAAATCAATATCGCGCAAAATGTCGAGCGTGCCGGTGGAATCGGTGACCGACTTGAACACGTGTTCAACAGAAATAATTGAATCAGACATGAGGCTTTCTTTGTATCGAACTGACGAGCATCGGCGACACTTTATCGCCACAGGCGTACTCGCAGCAGTTGCGGGGGTATCACTGTTATCACCGGCCAATGGCGCTGCCTCAGCCCCTAAAACCATCCAAGCCAGAAAAATCCTGGTGTTGGGCGATTCGCTGAGTGCCGAGTATGGCCTCAAACGCGGCAGCGGCTGGGTGGCGCTGCTTGAGCAGCAACTCAAGGCCGAAAAGATTCCGGCCAGCGTGATCAACGCCAGTATCAGCGGCGACACCACATCCGGCGGACGCGCGCGGCTGGGGTCGCTGCTGACCCAGCACCGGCCGACCCATGTGCTGATTGAACTCGGTGGCAATGACGCACTGCGTGGCTTGCCGCTGGAACTCACCCAGGATAACCTGACGTTCATGACGCAGGCGGCGCAACAGGCCGGCGCCAAAGTGCTGCTGATCGGCATGCAGATTCCACCCAACTATGGCAAAGACTATGGCGAACGTTTTGCCGCGATGTTTGCCAGCGTGGCAAAAGCCAGGCGCGCCGCGTTGGTGCCGTTCTTGCTCAAAGGTATTGCCGAAGATGACGCGACCCGCTTGTTTCAGGCCGACCGCATCCACCCCAAGGAAGAGGCCCACCCTCTCATGCTGGCCAATGTGTGGCCGGAATTGAAAAAGATCCTGTAATGAGCCTGAACATCCTGCCCGCCACCGAGGTCATCGCTCGTTTGCATGAGTTTGACACCGTCATCGACGCCCGCAGCCCCGGCGAGTTCGACGAAGACCACTTGCCGCACGCCGTCAACTGGCCGACTCTCAACAACGAGGAACGCCGCGATATCGGCACCCTGTACAAACAGGTCAACGCCTTTGAAGCCAAAAAACGCGGTGCGGCGATAGCGGCGCGCAATATTGCAGCGCACATTGAACGTGCGGTGATCGACAAACCCAAAGACTGGCAGCCGCTGGCCTACTGTTGGCGCGGTGGCCAACGCAGCGGCGCGCTGGCGCTGATTTTGAGTCAGATTGGTTTTCGGGTCACGCTGGTCGAAGGTGGCTACAAGGCATTTCGGGCCGCTGTGGTGCAGGATATTCCACGGCTGGTCAGTGGCCTGGACTTGCGTGTGATCAGTGGCACCACGGGTTCGGGCAAAACGCGCCTGCTGCAGGCCCTGTCCGAACAAGGGGCGCAGGTGGTGGACCTGGAAGCGCTGGCCCGGCACCGCAGTTCGGTGCTCGGTGCCATTCCGGGACAGGCGCAGCCGACCCAAAAGCGCTTTGACACGCTGGTGTGGCAGGCGTTGCGAGCGCTGGACCGCACGCGACCGGTCTTCATCGAGAGCGAAAGCAAGAAGGTCGGCAATGTGGCCGTGCCGACCGCGCTGATCGAAGCCATGCGCCAAAGCCCCTGCCTCAACCTGGTGCTGCCGGACGCCGAGCGTGTTGCCTTGTTGATGGAAGACTACAGTTTTTTTGTCAGCGACGTCGAGAGCTTTTGCGCGCGTCTGCAGGTATTGACCGAGTTCAAGGGCAAGGTTCTGGTACAGGGCTGGCAGGAGCAGGTGCGCGCTGGCAACATCGCCCCGGTGGTGCAAGCCCTGCTCACGCAGCACTATGACCCGACCTATCTGCAGTCGATGCAGCGCAATTTTTTGCGCTTTTCAGATGCAAAAATAATAGCGCCCCAAGACCATTCGATGGGGGCTATGGCGCTTTTGGCTCAAAAAATAATGGAAGAAGCGTGGTGAGCGCAACGTTGGTATAAAACGGGCCTTTTCAAGCCAGCGCTTCCATCAGTTCCGTCTCGATCTCGATCTGCGCGCGGTTGTGTTGCAGCTCCGGCCCCTCAATCAGGAAGGTGTCGTCCACCCGTTCCCCCAGCGTGTTGATCTTTGCCAGTTGCAGGTTGATTTTGTGCCGCGCCAGCACCCGCGCCACGCAGTACAGCAGCCCAACCCGGTCACTGGCGGAGATGTTGAGCAGCCAGCGCTGCCCTTTCTCGTCCGGGCGCAGGGTGACACGGGGCGTGATCGGGAAGCTTTTCACCCGGCGTGACACCCGCCCGCGACTGGGCGGCGGCAACGGGCCCGCTTCTGCCAGGACGCGACTGAGCTCACTCTCCACCATGCTGGTCAGCTCGCGATAGTGCTCGGGCAGGGCAGAGGTGACCACTTGAAACGTGTCCATGGCGTAGCCGTTGTTGGCCGTGTGCACACGCGCGTCCAGAATGCTGAAGCCGCCCTGGTCAAAATAGCCGCAGATGCGGGCAAACAGGTCGGGCTGGTCCGGTGTGTAGACCACCACCTGCAGTCCCTCTCCCACCGGTGATTTGCGCGCCCGCACGATTGGTTTGCCGGCGCCCACGTGGCGCGAGAGTTGCCGCGTGTGCCAGGCAATGTCGGCCGCATCGTGGCGCAGAAAATAGCCCACGTCCAGTGTCTCCCACAGGCGTTTGTGGGCCTCAAACGGCTGGGCGTGCAAGGCCAGCATGATCAGTGCATCGCGCTTGCGGGCTTCCACTTCATCGTGCGGATCGGAGGCGTGACCACCCAAAACCCGCAAGGTCAGGCGATACAGGTCTTCCAGCAGCTTGCCTTTCCAGGCATTCCAGACCTTGGGCGAGGTGCCGCGAATGTCGGCCACGGTAAACAGGTACAAAGCGGTCAGATAGCGCTCATTGCCCACGCGTTTCGCAAACGCGGCGACGATGTCGGGGTCGCTCAGGTCGGATTTTTGCGCCACCCGGCTCATCGTCAGGTGCTCGTGCACGATGAACTCGATCAGTTGGGTGTCTTCTTTTGAGAACGCGTGCTGCTTGCAAAAGCGGCGTGCCTCGACGGCGCCCAGTTCCGAGTGGTCGCCGCCGCGGCCTTTGGCGATGTCGTGAAACAGCGCCGCCGTGTACAGGATCCAGGGCTTGTCCCAACCCGCGGCGAGCTGGGAGCAAAACGGGTACTCGTGGGCGTGTTCAACGATAAAGAAGCGCCGCACATTGCGCAGCACCATCAAGATGTGCTGGTCGACCGTGTAGACATGAAACAAGTCATGCTGCATCTGCCCCACAATTTTGCGAAACGCCCACAAGTAGCGCCCCAGCACCGAGGTCTGGTTCATCAGACGCATGGCGTGGGTGATGCCGCTGCGTTGCAGCATGATTTGTTTGAAGGTTTCGCGATTGACCGGGTCGTTGCGAAATTTGCCATTCATCAGGTCGCGGGCGTTGTAGAGCGCGCGCAAGGTGCGGGCCGACAGTCCTTTCAGGCCGGGCGTGGTCTGATAAATCAGGAAGGTCTCCAGAATGGCGTGCGGCTCGCGCTGGTACAAGTCGTCGCTGGCCACCTCCACCAAGCCCGCCTTGTCATAAAAGCGTGCATTGATGGCTTGCGGCGCTTGGGTCGACGGGTTGAGCCGCTCCTCAATGTTCAGCAACAAAATCTGATTGAGCTGGGTCACGGCCTTGGCCGACCAGTAATAGCGCTTCATCAGTGCCTCGCTGGGGCGCACAAACGCCCGATTGTCGGTGTTGTCAGGGGGCGCCTCAAAGCCAAAAGACTGGGCCATCGCGTTTTGCAAATCAAACACCAGCCGGTCCTCGCGCCGCCGCGCAAGCAAGTGCAGGCGCGCCCGGATCAGCCGCAAAACCGCTTCGTTGTGTTTGATCTGTTGGACTTCAAAAGCGGTGGCCAAGCCGCTTTTGGCCAGCGCGTCCCAATCGTTGCCGTAGCCAGCCGCCTTGGCCACCCACAGAATGACCTGCAAATCACGCAGGCCGCCCGGTGACTCCTTGCAATTGGGTTCCAGCGCGTAGGGCGTGTCTTCAAATTTGCTGTGGCGCTGGCGCATCTCCAGCGTCTTGGCGATAAAAAAAGCGCCGGGGTCGATCGCTGAAAAAAACTGACGTTCAAATCCGGCAAACAGCTCGGCGCTGCCCGTGATCAGCCGGGCTTCGAGCAGCGAGGTCTGCACCGTCACGTCGCGGGCGGCTTCCTCCAGGCATTCGGCAACCGTGCGTACGCTCGAGCCGATCTCCAGCCCGGCGTCCCAGCAACTGCCAATAAAACCTTCGATCTGGGTCTTGAGTTGAGCGTCGTTGGCGGGTGAATGCTCGTTGGGCAAGAGCACCAGCACGTCGACATCGGAGTAGGGAAACAGCTCGCCGCGCCCAAAGCCACCGACGGCAATCAGGGCAAACGGGCGGGTAAAACCGGCCTGCCGCCATAATATTTTGAGCGTGCCATCGGCCAGCGCAGAGAGTTTGCCCAGCGTGGCCCGAACACCGCGCGTGGTGGTCCCGGGTGAGGCAATGGCTTCCAGGATGGTGGATTTTTGCGCCCGATAACGGCTGCGCAGCGCTTGAAGATCGGTCATGCTGGGCCCCATAGTGCCTGCGTCGCTTGTTTCCAGGCGACGGGTTGGCTGATCACTTTGTGACTGATAAGTCAGCTGGCACCGGTACAAATGACGGAATGGCGGGGCCACCAGCGGACAGGGTCAGGACCTCGTAGCCGGTCTGCGTGACCAGCACCGTGTGTTCCCACTGCGCTGACAGCGAGTGGTCTTTGGTGACAATGGTCCAGCCGTCGCCGAGCTCCTTGATGTCCTTGCGCCCGACGTTCAGCATCGGCTCGATCGTGATCGTCATGCCGGCTTGGAGCTGCTCCAGTGTGCCGGGCCGGCCGTAGTGCAGGATTTGGGGTTCTTCGTGGAAGTTGCGCCCGATGCCGTGGCCACAAAACTCCCGCACCACGCTCAAGCCCTGGCCTTCGGCGAAAGTCTGGATGGCGTGGCCAATATCGCCCAGATAGGCTCCGGCCTTGACCATGACAATGCCGCGCCACATGGCCTCGTAGGTTAGACGGCAAAGCCGTTTGGCGGCGACCGACACGTCACCCACCATGAACATGCGGCTGGAGTCGCCATGCCAGCCGTCCTTGATGACGGTGACGTCAATGTTGACGATATCGCCTTTTTTGAGCGGCTTGTCGTTCGGAATGCCGTGGCAGACCTGGTGATTGATCGAGGTGCAAATCGATTTGGGGTAGGGGTTGTGGCCGCCGGGTGCATAGTTCAGCGGCGCGGAAATGGCCCCCAGCACTTGCGTGGTGTGTTCTTCAGCCAGCCGGTCAATCTCATTGGTGGTCACGCCGGGTTTGATGAACGGAGTCAGGTAGTCCAGCAGTTCGCCCGCCAGACGGCCCGCGACCCGCATGCCCGCAATGCCCTCGGCGTCTTTGTAAGTAATAGTCATGGGGCCAGATTATCCCATCGTGTTTTTGTTGGCGCTGGCGCGGGGTGTATAGCCCTTTTGACTGGCGCGCGGGGAGCGACGGGTAAAATTGGCAAGCTCTGGAATCCGTCGCTCGCGCGGCGTGCGCCGGAGCCTATTTCAATCTGACAAGTCCCTCATCCAGGCCCCAAAAGTGACCCTGCACATCACCCCCTTCGAGGGCGGCTGCGCCCTCAGCCCGTTCCGTGTTCAACAGCTTCTGCCCAGCTTGCAGGCGATTCACGACAAGATCAACGGCGTGGCCGCACGCTTTGTGCATCTGGTCACGTCCGACGGCGAGCCGGCTCAGGCGCTCAAAGACAAGTTGGCGGCTTTGCTGACCTACGGCGAGCCCTATGGGGGACCCGGCGATGGCGCCCTGATCGTGGTGACGCCGCGTTTTGGCACCGTGTCGCCCTGGGCCTCGAAAGCGACCGATATTGCGCACAACTGCGGTTTGGCCGTGCGCCGGGTCGAGCGGGTGGTGGAGTATCGCGTCACTTTGAGAAGCGGCTTGCTGGGCAAGAAGCCGACTTTGACCGAAGTGCAACTGGCGCAGATCGGCACCCTGCTGCACGACCGCATGACCGAGAGCGTGATGTTTGACCGCGCCAGTGCCTACGGTCTGTTCGCCGAGCTGCCACCCGTACCGATGGCGCATGTGGACGTGCTGCACGGTGGCAAAGCGGCGCTGATGGCTGCCAACAGCCAGTTTGGCCTGGCGCTGGCGTCGGATGAAATCGACTACCTGGTGCAGGCCTTCACCCAATTGCAGCGCAACCCGACCGACGTGGAGCTGATGATGTTTGCGCAGGCCAACAGCGAGCACTGCCGGCACAAAATCTTCAACGCCGGGTTCACGATCGATGGCGTGGTGCAAGACATGAGCCTGTTCGGCATGATCCGCCACACGCATCAAACCCATCCGCAGCACATGCTGGTGGCGTACTCGGACAACGCCTCGGTCATGGAAGGCTCCCAGGTCGAGCGGTTTATAGCAAAATCAGCCTCTAGCCCCCGTGAAATAAGCCTGAGCAGCTATCAAAAGCAAAGTGCGACCCAACACATCCTGATGAAGGTGGAAACCCACAACCACCCGACCGCCATCTCCCCCTTCCCCGGTGCCGCCACCGGGGCCGGCGGCGAGATTCGCGACGAAGGCGCCACTGGGCGCGGCTCCAAACCCAAGGCAGGCTTGACCGGCTTCACCGTGTCCAGACTCTGGCCCGATGCTTGCGCCGTTTCCGGCTCTTTTCCCGAACGGTCCATGGCTTATGGCAAACCGGACCACATTGCCAGCCCCTTGCAGATCATGATCGAAGGCCCGCTGGGTGGCGCGGCTTTCAACAACGAATTTGGCCGGCCCAACTTGCTGGGTTACTTCCGCGAGTACGAGCAGGGTTTGAGTTACTCGGTGGTCGATGCCGCTGGCCTTGCAACGCAGCAGCAAGAGCAGCGCGGCTACCACAAGCCGATCATGATCGCCGGCGGCCTGGGCGTGATCGATGCCACGCAGACACACAAGATCGAGTTCCCGGCGGGCAGTTTGCTGATCCAGCTCGGTGGCCCCGGCATGCGTATTGGCATGGGCGGCAGCGCCGCCAGTTCGATGGCGACCGGCGCGAATGCGGCGCAACTTGACTTTGACTCGGTGCAGCGCGGCAACCCCGAGATCGAGCGCCGGGCGCAGGAGGTTATCAACCAGTGCTGGCTGCTGGGCAATGGCCTTGAGCGTGCAGGCGGGCAGGGCGCAAGCCCTGGCAACCCCATTCTGGCGATCCACGACGTGGGCGCGGGTGGTTTGAGCAACGCCTTCCCTGAGCTCACCAACGACGCCGGGCGCGGTGCCCGCTTCGACCTGCGCGCCGTGCCACTGGAAGAATCCGGCATGGCGCCGAAAGAAATCTGGTGCAACGAGAGCCAGGAGCGCTACGTGCTGGCCATTGCGCCCGAGTCGCTGGACCTGTTCACCGCCCTGTGCGAGCGCGAGCGCTGCCCGTTTGCCGTGGTGGGGGTCGCGACTGACGCGCGCCAACTGGAACTGCTTGATGCGGGCAACGAGTCGCCGGTGAACATGCCGATGAACGTGCTGCTGGGCAAGCCGCCCAAGATGCACCGCGACGTCAAAACGGTGGCGCGCACCTTTGCACCCGTCAACCTGACCGGTGTCGATCTGCAAAAAGCCTGCATCGACGTGCTGGCTAGTGCGACCGTGGCGTCCAAGCGTTTTCTGATCACCATCGGCGACCGCACCGTGGGCGGTTTGAGCCACCGCGACCAGATGGTCGGACCGTGGCAGGTGCCGGTGGCCGATTGCGCCGTGACGCTGGCGGATTTCAAAGGCTTTGCCGGTGAGGCCATGAGCATGGGCGAGCGCACGCCGCTGGCGAGCGTCAATGCGCCAGCCAGCGGGCGCATGGCCGTGGCCGAGGCCATCACCAATTTGCTGGCGGCGCCGATTGAACTGCCCCGCGTCAAGCTGTCGGCCAACTGGATGGCCGCCTGTGGTGAGCCGGGCGAGGATGCCGCGCTTTACGCGACGGTGAAAGCCGTCGGACTGGAACTGTGCCCCGCTCTGGGTATTTCCATCCCAGTCGGGAAAGATTCACTTTCCATGCGCACGCAGTGGAAAGACGAGGAGGGCGCCAAAAAAGTGACCTCCCCCGTGTCCCTGATCGTGACCGCCTTTGCCACCCTGCCTGACGTGCGCGGCACCTTGACGCCACAACTGAACGCGACAGAGGACACGACGCTGCTGCTGGTCGACCTGGGCCGGGGCCAAAACCGCATGGGTGCCAGCATGTTGGCGCAAACGCTGAGCCAGGTGGGCGACGAAGTGCCGGATCTGGATCACCCGCAAGACCTGGTCAACCTGGTCAAGGCCGTGAACGCCTTGCGCGCGCAAGGCCAGATTTTGGCCTACCACGACCGCAGCGACGGCGGCCTGTTTGCTGCGGTGGTGGAGATGGCGTTCGCCGGCCACATCGGTGTTGCGCTCAACGTGGACATGCTGGTGTTGGAGGGCGACGGCATCACGGACAGCCGCATGGACTATGGCGACGCCAAAAACTGGGCCGGCCAGGTCAGTGGTCGGCGCGAAGAGCTCACGCTCAAAGCCCTGTTCAGCGAAGAGCTGGGTGTCGTACTGCAAGTGCGCACCGCGCAGCGCAACGCGGTCATGCAGACCCTGCGCGACCATGGCTTAAGCAAATACAGCCATGTCATCGGCAAGACCCGCCCGGTCGACTCGACCATTCGGGACGGCATCGGCGAGGTGCAGGTCTGGCGCGACGCCAAAGTGGTGTTCAGCGCCAAATTGCAGGACCTGCACCAGGTCTGGGATGCCACCAGCTGGAAGATCTGCCAGCAACGCGACAACCCGGCCTGTGCCGAAGCCGAGCACGCCAGCGCCGGTGACCCGCTGGACCCGGGGCTGCACGTCAAATTTATACAAAACAAGGCTCTAGCCCCCGTCGAATATGCGCAAGAAGCTACTAAATCAGTAGCAAATATGGCAAGCCCCGCGCTCATGCTGACGCGCCCCAAAGTGGCCGTGCTGCGCGAACAGGGCGTCAACTCGCACGTCGAGATGGCCTACGCCTTCACCGAGGCCGGTTTTGAAGCCTTTGATGTGCACATGACCGACCTGCAAAGTGGCCGCGCCAACCTGGCCGACTTCAAGGGCGTGGTGGCGTGCGGTGGCTTCTCTTACGGCGACACGCTGGGTGCCGGCATTGGCTGGGCGCGCTCCATCACCTTCAACCCCGTGCTGGCCGAGCAGTTCAAGGCCTTTTTTGGCCGTCTGGATACCTTCGGCCTGGGCGTCTGCAACGGTTGCCAGATGTTCGCCGAGCTGGCCGACATCATTCCCGGCGCGCAGGACTGGCCGCGTTTCACCACCAACCAGAGCGAGCGCTTCGAGGCGCGCCTGAGCATGGTGGAAGTGCTGGAATCCCCGTCGCTGTTCTTCAAAGGCATGGCGGGCAGCCGTTTGCCGATTGCGGTGGCGCACGGCGAGGGTTTTGCCAACTTCAAGTACCGCGGCAACGCGGCACGAGCCATTGCCGCCATGCGGTTTACCGATAACCAGGGTGCCGCGACCGAGGCCTATCCGTTCAACCCGAACGGCAGCCCCGGCGGTTTGACGGCCGTGACGACGCTTGATGGCCGCTTCACCGCGATGATGCCGCACCCGGAGCGCGTGTTTCGCAATATCCAGATGAGCTGGACCGACGGTGACCTGTCTGCGCTCAGCCCGTGGATGCAGTTGTGGCACAACGCCAGAAGGTGGGTGGACTGATCATCAGCCGGGAATATCGACCCTGATCCCACACGGTGCAGCCATGAAACCCTTTGGTCGACAAGCTGCGCAAATTCTCAGGCACCCCGGGGCATTCGCCATCCGCACGCTGAAGGGATTTCGCGCCAACCAGGGCCTGCTGCTGGCCGGGGCAGTCGCGTACTACGCCTTGCTGTCGATTGTGCCGATGCTCATCCTCACGGTGATAGCGCTGTCGCACTTTGTCGATCAGGCGGCGCTGCTGCAGACCCTGGGCCGGTACCTCGAATGGCTGGTGCCCGGACAGTCCGGGGTGATCATTGCCGAACTCGCGAACTTCCTGCTGCACCGCGATGTGCTCAGCTGGGTGTTGCTGGTCAGCATGCTGTTCTTCAGTTCGCTCGCCTTCACGGTGCTGGAGAACGCCATGTCGGTGATCTTTCATCACCGTGTGGCGATACGCCGGCGCCACTTCCTGATCTCGGCCGTGATTCCCTATGCCTACATTCTGTCGCTCGGGCTTGGACTCTTGCTGGTGACGCTGGTGGCGGGCAGCCTGCAGGCGATAGGCCAGGAGCGGGTGGAGTTTTTGTGGCGCAGCTGGTCACTCGGGGGCGTGTCCGGCGCGCTGCTGTACCTGCTTGGCTTGGCGGGGGAGATCTTTGTGCTCACGTCGGTGTACCTGGTGATGCCGGTCGGCCGGCCGTCCTTGTTCCACGCCCTGCTGGGCGCGGTCGCAGCGGCTTTGATGTGGGAACTCTCACGCCATGCACTCGTGTGGTATTTCACGACGCTGTCCCAGATTGGCACTGTCTACGGTTCGCTGACCACCGCGATCGCGGTTTTGTTGAGTCTTGAGCTGGCGGCGACGCTGCTGCTGCTGGGTGCGCAGGTGATCTCCGAATACGAGCGCCTCGCGCTTGAGTTGCTCGACGCAGCACCGGAGCCCTTCACGACTCGCTCCCCCTAGGTGCGTCCGGGTCGACTCGCCGCAGGTCCTGCGCCAGGGCGCGGATGGCGTCCTCATCCAGCGTTTCTTTCTCAAGCAGCGCACGCGCGCCGCGTTCCAGCACGTCGCTGTTGGCGCTCAGGATGACCGTGGCATGCTCAAAGCCGTCCATCACGATGCTGCGAATCGCCGCGTCGATATGGCGTTGAGTTTCTTCCGACAGGCGCGCACCTTGCGGCAAGAGGCCGGGCGGCAGATCAAGCATTTGCTGCTGGCGCTGCGGCTCAAAGGCCACAAAACCCAGGTCCTCATCCATGCCATAACGGGTGACCATGTCATGGGCGATGTCGCTGGCTTTGGCCAGATCATCGGCCGCACCGGTGGACAGCACGCCAAACACCAGTTTCTCGGCGGCCCGCCCGGCCAGCAGCACCGAGACTTTTTGCTCCAGCTCGGGACGCGTCATCAGGTAGCGGTCTTCGGTTGGGCGCTGAATGGTGTAGCCCAATGCGCCAATGCCGCGCGGGATGATAGACACCTTGTGCACCGGGTCGGTGCCGGTTTGCGCCAGCGCGACCAGGGCATGGCCCATCTCGTGGAAGGCCACCGCCTCGCGCTCTTTCGGGTTGAGCACGCGGCTGCGGCGCTCCAGGCCCGCCACAATGCGCTCCACCGCCGCTGTGAAATCAGGCAAGCTCACCTGATCCGCCTTGCGCCGGGTGGCGACCAGCGTCGCCTCGTTGACCAGGTTGGCCAGGTCGGCCCCAGTGAAGCCTGGGGTCAGCGCCGCCACGTCTTCAAGTTTCAATGCGGCGTCGAGTGTGGTCTTGCGCACATGCACCTTGAGGATGTCAATGCGGCCTTTGCGGTCGGGCCGGTCGACCAGCACCTGGCGGTCAAATCGACCGGCCCGTAAGAGCGCCGAATCCAGGATCTCGGGCCGGTTGGTGGCCGACAGAATGATCAGGCCCACGGACGAGTCAAAACCATCCATTTCCGAGAGCAACTGGTTCAGGGTCTGTTCTTTCTCGTCATGGCCACCCAGGCCGGGAAAGGCGCCACGGGCGCGGCCCAGCGCGTCAAGCTCGTCAATGAAGATGATGGCAGGGGCCATGGCGCGCGCTTGTTCAAACAGATCGCGCACCCGGGCCGCGCCCACGCCGACAAACATCTCGACAAATTCGCTGCCCGAGATCGAGAAGAAAGGCACGCCCGCTTCGCCCGCCACGGCCTTGGCCAACAAGGTCTTGCCGGTGCCGGGCGGGCCCACCAGCAACACGCCTTTGGGGATGTGCGCGCCCAGGCGTCCATACTCCTGCGGATGCTTGAGGAAATCAACCACCTCTTCGAGTTCGTGACGAGCCTCGTCCACCCCGGCGACGTCGGCAAAGGTGATGCCGGTGTTGGTCTGCATGTAAATTTTGGCGCGACTCTTGCCAACCGACAAAAAGCCACCCATGCCCTGCTTGTTGGCAAAGCTGCGAAACAAAAAGAACCACAGCCCAAAGAACACCAGGGCCGGCACGATCCACGACAGCAGGTCGCGCAAAAATGTGTTGTCCACAGTCCGGCTGTAGGGCACCTTGTATTTTTCCAGGCGCGCCGCCAACTCGGGCTCGACCCGCACCGCCGCCAGCGTCGTCTTGTTGCCCTCCGGTGTTTTCAGCCGACCGATCACCGTGCGCTCGGAAATCGTGACGTCGGCGATGCGTTCTTCGGTGAGCGCCTTTTCGAACTCGCTGTAGGGCACGGTCTGCACCTGGCTGGCGCTTTGCCAGAAGTTTTGCAGCAACAGCAGCAGCATCAGCGCAATCAACCAGTAACCCACATTCCAGGTATTTTTCTTGTCCAATTCAGGCCCCCAAGACCGTGCTTTTTGAAACCGTCAGACTACGCCCGGCATTTGGCGTGCCCATGACAAATCTCAAGTGCGCTGTTGTCAGACTTCTTAGCATTCATGTCTGCGGCTTGTCGCGCTGACTCTTGAGGAGGGATAGGACATGGCACAAAATTCACAAAGCCTGACACTGGCCCGGGCACAGGCGCCGGGCGGTCGGTTGACCGTGCGCTCCAGCAAGCGCCTCTTTTTGCAACTGGAGTTGGGGTGATGGACCAGATGGCCGTTTCGGTGAAGCCTGAGCTTGACCTGCTGACCCGCCTTCTGGCGCGCCTGCAACCGCACTTTGACATTCCCCTGCGGCTGGTCTTGTGGAACGGCGCGCAGCATGATCTGGGGACTGATCCGCTGGTGACGGTGCAGCTGTCGGGGCCGCGCGCCTTGCGGCATTTTTTGCCGCCCAGCCTGGACAATCTGGCCGAAGGCTACGTCAATGGCCAGTTTGATGTGCTGGGCCGGGCGCAGGATATTGTGGACGTCGCATCCAGGCTGGCCGAAACCGGCGTGCCCATGCGCGGCCGCTTCGGGCGCCTGTTCAATCCGGCGCGCCACGACCGAACGCGGGATGCGCGCGCCATTGAACAACATTACGATGTTTCCAACGACTTTTATCGCCTCTGGCTGGACGAGGCCATGGTCTATTCCTGCGCCTATTTTCCGAGCGGCACCGAGACACTGGCTGCGGCACAGACGGCCAAGCTTGATCACATTTTGGTCAAGCTCATGCTCCAGCCAGGCGAGCGGCTGCTCGATATCGGTTGTGGCTGGGGCGCCTTGGCCATGCGTGCCGCGCAAAAATTTGGTGCGAAGGTGGTGGGTGTCACCTTGTCAAAAAACCAATACACGCTGGCGTGTGAGCGCGTCGACCAGGCTGGCCTGGCCGGCCAGGTCGAGATCAGGTTACAGGATTACCGCGATATTGACGAGCGCGATGGACTGTTTGACAAGATCACCTCGGTGGGCATGTTCGAGCACGTCGGACTCCTTCATCTGCCGTCGTATTTCGCCAAGATCAGCGCCCTGCTCAAGGACGGCGGGCTGGTGCTGAACCACGGCATTACCTCGACCGATCCGGACAGCGGGGAATGCCCCTTGGGGGCGGCCAGTTTCATTGAAAAATACGTGTTTCCCAATGGTGAATTGCCCCATGTCAGCAAAGCGCTCAGGGACATGCAAAGCGCCGGGCTCGAAGCGCTTGATGTGGAATGTCTGCGCCGCCACTATGCCCGCACGCTGGCCTTGTGGTCGGACAACTTTGAGAGTCAAAGTGACGCGATTCGCAGCGTGGTGAGTGAGACCACGTACCGCGTCTGGCGCATTTACCTGGCGGGTTGCGCGCATGCCTTTGCGCAAAATTGGGTGTCGATCTACCAGGTGCTGGCGTGCAAGGCCGGCACCAGCGAGGCGCTCAATCCAACGCCCTGGTCACGCGCCTACATGTACCCAAACAGTCAGTCCCATTGACAATTCTCAATCCATTCAGACTGCGATTGACTATAGTGAAATCGTACTTCGCAAGGAACGCCGGAAGGCGTGCCGACCGGGTACGACGCTGGGGGGTTCAAGAAATTGAACCGAGTCTTGATGCTCCACATCAAGACGGATGAGGACGTCCCCAGACGCGTCAGCCTGACACGCTGACCTGGGTTCCTCGCCACCACCGCCAGCCCCTTAAAAGGCTGGCGGGTCTTTTGGTGCTCATGACCGGGGACGCAGCTTCGCCCAGCGACCTAGGAATGGGCCTGAAGAAACTTTCCAATCTCTCCAAACGCTTCCCGACCTTCCGGCAAATCCGGGTGATAGATCTGCCAGACATGGACCATATGGCGCCAGGTCTGAAAGGTGACGGGTGAACCGGCCGCGATGGCCTTGTTGACGTAGCGTCGGCTGTCGTCGAACAGCATCTCGGACTCGCTGGCATGCACCAGCAAGGGTGGCAGTCCCGACAGATCGCCAAAGACCGGGGACAGAACCGGGTCGCTGGGACGCACGCGATTTTGCAGCCAGGTGGCCCACAGCAGCACGGTGCGTGGAATCCTGGTCAGCGGCTTGAACAGCGGCCCCAGCATGGGATCGGTGCCGAGATTGTTCTTCAGGCTCGGGCTGCCCAGGGTGGCATCGGTGGCGGGCGACAAGGCCACGGCGGCATTGGGCGCACGCAGGCCCTGGTCGCGCACCCAGGCGATCAGGGACAGCGTCAGGTTGCCACCGGCAGAATCTCCGGCCACAAAAACGGCACTGGCCGCCTCTGGACCGGCGGGCCCATGGTCGAGCAGCCAGCAGTAGGCGCTGCGGCAATCCTCGATGCCCGCCATGCGTGGATGTTCCGGCATCAGCCGATAGTCGATGGCCAATACGGCAGCATTGGCGACTTCGGAAAATTTTCGCGTCAGTCGGCGGTGGCTCTTGGGGCTGCCCATGGTGTAGGCCCCGCCATGGATGTAGAGCAGGCGACGCCGATGGTCAACGCCGGCTGCCAGCACCCATTCGGCAGGGACGCCGGACGCGTTGACGGCGATGACCTGGGTCGTCGAATCGCTGTCAGCGAACAGGTTGTCCATGTAGTGACGCAGCAGGGCCAGATGCTGGCTGCGCGGCGTGCTCTTGAGCGTTGTGGCAATGCCGCCGAGCGAGGTCACCACCGCCTGGTGCGCTTCACTGGGCGCAGCGTCGATCAGATGGCGCTGGCCGGCGGGCCGATCAAAAGCGCTCAGGTCAGCGCCTCGCAGATAGAAGGCTCCGATGGCCCAGACCGCCACGACCAGCGCCAGCACCCACAGGAGTATTTCAGTCACCTTGGATTTACTTGATGGTCGTGCTGTTCTTGGGGTAGCCCAAGCGGGCCAGCGCCTGTTTCACGCGCGCATCAAACGCGTCACTGACGCTGTTGATACTGTCGTCCACCACTTTGCTGGCGTCATTGATGCGATGCTTGAGCATGTCGGCGTTGCTGTCGATGGTGCCGCGAGCCTGGGATTCCATTTTTTCGCCGGCCTTGACCAAGGCCTCAAAGGCCTTCTCGCCTTTGGTTCCGGTCGAGGTGGTGACCTTGGCCAGTGCACCCAGGCCCGCCAGCCAGATGGCGCGCTGCGAATCGATCAGTTTGAGTGAGGCATCCCGCGTCAAGTGCACGACCGAGCTCACTTTTCTGCGGCCTTGCGTGGCCACCTGCTTCAGGGTTGTGGTCTTGGCTGGCGCATGCGACCTGGCTTTTGCCGCTGGGGCCTTCGACCTGGGTTTGCTGACTGCCTTGACGACAGCCGCTTTGGCAGCGACAGTCTTGTTTGCCAGGGTCCTTGCAGTTTTTTTGGCAGTGCTTGTGGTTTTCGAAGCCATGAAAAATCCCCTTGTTCAGTGATGAAACCGGCCGTCAATTAAATGCATGGCGGCATTGCGTGGGCAAGTATCCATCAGCTTCTCTAGGGAAGACACCTTAACTTGGGATCAACCGACCGAGGTGTTCAGGGGGCGCCTGGGAAAGAAGTTGACGGGCACTTCACCCGGCGCTGGCGCGAGGGACTTGATGGTTTGTTGCAATACCGAATTCTTGATCGTGCCCATGACATGCATTTCACACGGCTTGCAGTCAAAGCGCAGGGTGAGTTTCTCGCGTCCGTTGATGAGTTGTAATGGCTCGGCCTTCACCGTGCCCTGCACGCCGATCACGCCCTTGGCCTGTTTGGGGCACAAGCTCAATGAAAAACGCACGCAGTGCTTGGTGATCATCAGGCTGACTTCACCCAGTTCTTGCGCCGCTTCGAAAGCGGGCGCAACCACCTTGACGCCGTGGCGGGCGTAAAAGGCATGGGAGGCCTGGTTGAAAACATTGGCCAGATAGCTCAGTGTGTCTTCAGGGTAGGGTGCTGGCGGCTCCACGGCAGCGGCGCGTGGCAATCGTCTGAATGCCTTGGTGCGTGCGGTTTCCAGTGCCTCCAAAGCGTCCCGGCGCAACGGGTTGAGGACCGACGGGGGCACAAACCAGGCTTGTGAAAATTCCACCTGCACCGCCAGCGCCGTAAAAATGCTGTTGCCCATTTTGCCGAGGTGCTCACGCAGGCTCGCGTTGGCGACTTCCCTGTCCTTGGCCAGTGTGCGGACCAGGTTGGCGTGGGCCGTGGCCGTCACGCCGTCTTCGTCGGTCAGGCTCAAGGCCAGGCCCTGTGGCGTATCTGCCAGATGTAGCCAAACGCCAATGCGCCGGTCGCTTGATTTTTTCTCCAGGCCGCGCACCCACTCGGTATCGCGGTTGCGGTTGACCTCCACGCCTTTGCGCAGGTCCTTCAGATCACTCAAGGCGTCTTTGGGAAACACGCGCCAGCGGCCCTTGGCAGCGTTGAGGCTTTCAGCCCGGTTGATGGCCAGGCCGACCAGCTCTTTTTGCAAGTCGTAGTAACAAAGACCGTCGCCGTTGTGCAAGGCCTGCGCCGGATCGCTCACAGCCAGTTCCACCCAGTTGGGGCCGACCTGGGTCACAAAACCAATGGGCTGGCCGGGGTTCTTGGGCGTGTCAAACGCGCCAATGTCCGCCTGACGGCCTCGCACAAAATAATCGGTGAACTCGCGGTTGAAGTTCTGGTTCGGGTCAGGCGTAAAGCTGAATGTGGTGCTGCCGCTGGATGCGCGCGCCAGCGGCTGCTTGGAGGTCTGGCGTTCTTCAATCAGGGCGTCCAGTCGCTTGCGGTAATGGGCCGTGATATTTTTCACGTAGCCCATGTCCTTGTAGCGGCCTTCAATCTTGAAGCTGCGAATCCCCGAGTCCACCAGAGCCGCCAGGTTGTCGCTCTGGTTGTTGTCTTTCATGGACAGCACGTGTTTGTCGTGCGCCACAAAGCGACCTTTATCGTCAACCACCTGATAGGGCAGGCGGCAGGCCTGGTTGCACTCGCCCCGGTTGGCACTGCGCCCGGTGTGGGCGGCGCTGATGTAGCACTGGCCGCTGTAGGCCACGCACAGTGCGCCATGCACAAAAAACTCCAGCGTGCAGCGCTCGGGATCGGTCGCGGCACGGATGGCCAGGATTTGCGGCAGGGAGAGTTCGCGCGCCAGCACAATTTGCGACAGGCCCACGTCCTGCAAAAAACGGGCTTTCTCTGGTGTGCGAATGTCGCACTGGGTGCTGGCATGGAGCTGGATCGGCGGCAGGTCGATCTGCAGCAAGCCCATGTCCTGGATGATCAGGGCATCCACTCCCGCGTCATACAGTTGCCAAACCAGCTTGCGCGATGGCTCCAGCTCGTCATCGCGCAGCACGGTGTTGAGCGTGACGAAGACACGGCTGTTGAAGCGGTGGGCATGGCGCGTCAGCCGGGCGATCTCGGTGACGCTGTTGTCCGCATTGGCGCGCGCGCCAAAGGACGGACCACCGATGTAAACGGCGTCGGCACCGTGGTTGACGGCTTCGATGCCAATGTCGGCGTCACGCGCCGGGGCTAACAGTTCGAGTTGATGGTCAAGCAGTGACATAGGCCCGATTATCCCCGGACCCCATGGCGTTTGAAGCGCCATGAACCGATAGGTTATCGTTACACCATGACGCATCAACCCTTAACCCGTGCTGCCACTTCATCGTCCCTCCGATTTGACGCCGTGGACGCCCTGCGCGGCTTGGCGATGGTCTGGATGACTTTCTTCCATTTCAGTTTCGACCTGAACCAGTTCGGCTACATCAAGCAGGATTTTTATCATGCCCCGCTGTGGACCTGGCAACGCACCTTGATCGTGAGCCTGTTCTTATTTTGTGCCGGACTGGGCCAAGCCATTGCCGTGGCGCAGGGACAGCGTTGGCCGCGCTTCTGGCGCCGCTGGGCGCAAATATTGGGCTGTGCGCTGCTGGTCACGGTTGGTTCCTGGTGGATGTTCCCGCAAAGTTATATCTACTTTGGTGTCCTGCACGGCATGGCGCTGATGCTGATCATTGCGCGCCTGACAGCGCGTTGGGGCGGGCGTTTATGGTGGCTGGGGGCCTGCGCAATTGCTATCCAATTAATAGCATCTTACGCCCTTCAGACGGAGGCTACAGCCCAATTGGCCGAAATGTTGAATTCCCCCCAACTGAACTGGCTGGGCCTGATTACACGCAAACCCATTACCGAAGACTACGTGCCGCTGCTGCCCTGGCTGGGCGTGATGTGGTGGGGTGAGGCGGCCGGAACATGGTTGACGCGCCATGGCGCCGCCTTGTCATGGCGCCTGCCGGCGGCGTTCAAACCGCTGGCGATGCTGGGGCGTTGGAGTCTGAGCTACTACATGCTGCACCAGCCGGTGTTGCTGGGCGGTCTGATGGCCGTCGGGTGGTTGGCAAAATAGCACAGCGAGGTTCTGTGGCTGGTTATGAGCGCGTTGTTGGCCAAACTGTTTGACTTCATCTACCCAGCGGGAGCCGATGGTGTCGGCAGAGATTGGGACCCGGGCCCCAATCTCTGCGGGACGCGTCTTCTGCGGGCCGAATTCTGAAAGCTCCTGGCGATTAGGCAAGGATTGCGACCAGAGCAGCTGGCATCGGATCACTCTCGCAGAGATCATTTCAGATCCCAAGAACGGGGACTCAAAAGCTCAGCTTGCCGAAATCTCGCACTTTGCGTTTGTATCAAGGCCTCTTTGATCTGCCTCAACCCGCATCGCTATTTTTGTCTAGACCTGAAAGCTGGCTGAAGGGTTGCCGCCGACAGTCGGAAATACATTCGCTGCAGCAACGGCGCGATATGCGCTGAGCAAGCCCGACATATCAACTGCTGGCGGTGTGCAGCACGTCGAGGTTCTCGGTAAGACCGCTGAACAGAAGAGGTTAGCAATGAAAATCAAGTGGAAGACCCTAGCGCCATTGTTCGTATGGCTCGCCATCGTGCTTAGCCCGATTCCCACCGGACTTGTGGCCAACCAGTGGAACTATTTCGCCGTATTCGCGGCGGTGATCACAGGCCTGGTGTTCGAATCGTTCCCAGTGGGTGCAGTCGGCCTCATCGGCCTGACGTTCGCAGCGGTCATGGGTTATGTCGAACCCAATCCAGGCAAATCCATCAAGTGGGCGCTTGCCGGCTTCTCGGAAGGCACCGTCTGGCTGATCGTCGGCGCGTTCATGTTCGCCGTGGGTTACCGAAAAAGCGGTTTGGGCGAACGCATTGCGTTGCAACTGGTCAGGTTGCTCGGCAAAAGAACGCTGGGTCTGGGTTATGCCGTGGCCTTTGCCGACGTGCTGCTAGGGCCGGCAACCCCGTCGAACACGGCGCGCAGCGGGGGCACCATTTTCCCGATCATCAGCAACATTCCCAAGATCTTCGGATCAGAGCCCGGGCCCACGGCGGGCAAGATCGGCACCTATGTGATGTGGACGGCATTCGCCACAACAGGCGTGACCAGTTCGCTATTTTTTACCGCACTGGCACCGAATGCGGCCGCGCTGAGCATCGCCAAGAAAACCGTCGGTGTTGATGTGAGCTGGGCACAATGGTTCACCGGCTTCGCACCGCTGGGCATCCTGTTGATCTTGTTGGTGCCGCTGTTGAGTTACGTCCTGTGCAGACCCGAAGTGAAGGAGAGTCCGGAAATCGTGGAGTGGGCTGCCGACCAACTCAACATCAAAGGCCCTATGTCGCGCAACGAGTGGCTGATGACGGCGTTTGTTCTGCTCGCCATGTTTCTGTGGATCACCGGGGCCAACAAGAGCATCACGGTTCCATTCTTCGGATCGAACTACATCAACGCCACGATGGTGGTACTGGTGGTCATCTCGCTGATGCTGGTGACCAAAGTCATTGACTTCGCCGACATCATCGCCGAGAAGGGCGCTTGGGAGGTGTTTATCTTCCTGGCTTCACTGCTCACCCTGGCGTCAGGTTTGAACGAAATCGGCTTTATCAAATGGGTTGCCGAGTCGTTTGCCGCGCCCTTGCATGGGGTTTCACCGACGTGGGCGCTGATTGCACTGGTCGCGCTGTTCTTCTGGATTCACTACTTCTTTTCGAGTCTCACGTCGCACACTGCGGCAGTGCTTCCTGTCGTGCTGTCGGTAGGGGCGGCAATTCCAGGTCTTTCGGTTCCGACGCTGACCATGTTGTGTATGTACAGTCTGGGCCTGATGGGCGTAATTGGCCCGTACGCCACCGGTCCGGCACCGATCTATTTTGGAAGTGGTTACATCGGCAAAGCGCAGTTCTGGAAGCTTGGCCTGATATTCGGTCTGGTGTACTTCGCAGGGCTGATCCTGATCGTTCTGCCCTGGTTGCAGTCGGGCCTGTGAGGATCAGCGAATGAATTCTTCCAACCTCATTCCCGTCACCCTGATTCCCGGAGACGGCATCGGCCCCGAAATCGTTGACGCCACCCTGGCTGCACTTGATGCGCTGCATGCGCCCTTCGATTGGGACCGTCAGATCGCCGGTCTGGGCGGCATCCAGGCTGCGGGCGACCCCTTGCCAGCCGCCACACTCGACAGCATCCGGCGCACCCGGCTGGCGCTCAAAGGCCCGCTGGAGACGCCTTCGGGCGGCGGCTACCGCTCATCGAACGTGCGACTGCGCGAAGAGTTCCAGCTCTACGCCAACCTGCGCCCTGCCCGCACCATCATCCCGGGCGGGCGTTTCGACAAGATCGATCTGGTGGTGGTGCGCGAGAACCTCGAAGGCCTGTACATCGGTCATGAATACTACATCCCGATCGACGACGACCCGCGTGCGGTGGCCATGGCCACCGGCATCAACACCCGGGCCGGTAGCCGGCGCCTGCTGGAATTCGCCTTTGAACATGCCGTTGCGACCGGGCGCAAGAAGGTCTCGATCGTGCACAAGGCCAACATCATGAAGGCGCTGACCGGCATCTTCCTGGAAACCGGCATCGACCTGTACGAACGCAAGTACAAGGGCCGCTTTGAACTCGAGACCGTGATCATTGATGCCTGCGCAATGAAGCTGGTGATCAACCCCTGGCAATTCGACATGCTGGTCACCACCAACCTGTTCGGTGACATCCTGTCCGACCTGGTCGCCGGGCTGGTGGGTGGCCTGGGCATGACGCCGGGTGCCAACATCGGGGCCGATGCGGCCATCTTTGAGGCGGTACATGGCTCGGCCCCGGACATCGCGGGCAAGGGCATTGCCAATCCAATCGCCCTGATGCTGGCAGCCGCGATGATGCTCGACCACTGCAAGTTACCCGAACTGGCCGCTCGCCTGCGCAAAGCCATCGATGAAACCCTGAACATCGACAAGGTGCGCACCGGCGACCTCGGCGGCACGGCCAGCACCGCCGCGTTCACGAAGGCGCTGGTGAGCCGGATTAGGACCGGCTAAGAACCAGTTTGTGATGGCGGCCAATTCAAATGCATGTAATCCAGGACTACTACTCGGAGTACCAATCCTTCACTAGTGGCGGCCTGGACTGGGCGGTCGAGAATTTTTCTGACAATCCGAAGCTGAAGGACGAGATTGCCGAATTTCTGCGAAGCTGCGATCTGGAGCTGGATGGAAATATCACGGACTTCGTGACGGTCCGTGCGGCCAACAAACTGGTGGCCTGTGCCGGGATGGGTGAAAACATCATCAAATGTGTCGCCGTCTCTCTTTCGCTACGCGGTCAAAACATTACCTTGCGCCTGATATCCGAAGTGACCAATTTGGCAGCAGACATGGGGCGCTACCACTTGTTTCTGTACACGAAACCCGAGAACCAAGCGCTGTTTTCGCGCTGTGGCTTCTATCCCTTGGTCGAGATGCCGGGCACCATCGCCCTGATGGAGAATTCCCCGGTTGGCCTGGCGCGCTATTGCGACAGCCTCGCTGCCACGCGTGAGCCAGGAAACAAGATTGGCAGCATCGTGATGAACGCCAACCCTTTCACCTTCGGCCATCAATACCTGGCGCAGCAAGCCTCAGACGCCTGTGATTGGCTGCATGTATTTGTGGTCGGCGAAAATTCTTCGCTCATCACCTACGAGGATCGTCTCGCGCTGGTGCGGGACGGTCTCAAGAACATGCCCCGCACGACAGTTCACCCCGGGTCGATCTACATGATCTCCAAGGCGACGTTTCCGAGCTATTTCCTGAAAGACCGCGGCATTGTTGATCAATGTCATACCGCGCTCGACCTGATTATCTTTCGTGAGCATGTGGCACCCGCGCTGGGCATTACGCACCGTTTCGTCGGGACCGAGCCGTTCTGCGAGGTCACCAAAAAATACAACGCCGACATGAAGCATTGGCTGATGCAAGCCGCATCAAAGGCGCCCGCGATCGAGGTGGTCGAACTTGAGCGCATAGCCCATTCTGGCATGGCCATTTCGGCGTCCAAAGTGCGCCGCTACCTGCGTGCGGACGATTTCGAACACATGGCGGATCTGGTGCCGCAGGCCACCCTGGATTTGTTGCGGGTGAAGTATTTCGATCCGGGTGCCCGCGTCGCAACCGGAACCGGTTAATGCCCATGCACTTCAGTTCCTGACACCTTTTACCGAGAGATCAACATGAAAATCATCAAGGAAGCAGTCGCCGGCACGCTGGAATCCAGCGACCTGCTGGTCAAGGTGGCCCCTGGCCTGCCGGATCGGCTTGACATTCACATTCGAAGCGAAGTGATGCGTCAGTTTGGCGCCCATATTCGCGCCGTGATTGACGATACCCTGGGCAAGCTCGGCGTAACAGAAGGTGACGTCACAGTCGAAGACAAAGGCGCCTTGGACTGTGCCATTCGGGCCCGCCTGCAGACAGCCGTCTTGCGCAGTGTCGGAGACGTCAAGATCGAGTGGGAGAAATTGCAATGAAGCTGCGTCGAAGCATGTTGTTCATGCCGGGTTCCAACTCGGCGATGTTGAGTACCGCCTTTGTCTTCAAGCCCGATTCCATCATGTTCGATCTTGAAGACGCCGTCGCATTGCGCGAGAAAGACGCGGCACGCATTCTGGTCTTTCATGCGCTGCAGCACCCGCTGTACAAGGACATTGAAACCGTTGTCAGAATCAACCCGCTTGATACCCCGTTCGGGCTCGATGACCTTGAGGCGGCGGTGCGTGGCGGCGCCCACATCGTGCGGCTGCCCAAGACAGACTCCGCAGACGATGTGCGCCGCCTGGAGGCGGAGATCGCGCGCATCGAGCATGCATGCGGCCGCGAAGTCGGCTCCACGCAACTGATGGCCGCCGTCGAGTCGGCATCTGGCGTTGTCAATGCAGTGTCCATTGCAACATCAAGTCCGCGCATGATGGGCATCGCATTGGCCGGTTTTGACTACGTGATGGACATGCAGACCGAGCGCGGCGACGGCACCGAACTGTTCTACGCGCGCTGTGCCGTATTGCACGCGGCGCGTGTTGCAAAAATTGATGCATTCGACGTGGTGTTTTCCGACGTTAATGACGACGACGGTTTCCTCAAGGAAGTCGATCTGATCAGAAGGCTGGGATTCAACGGCAAGTCCCTCATCAACCCGCGCCAGATCGAGCTGCTGCACAACGCATATGCGCCAACGGAAGAGGACGTCGAATATGCCAGGCGCGTGGTCGCGGCCGCCGACAAAGCGGAACGTGAAGGCCTTGGTGTCATCGCACTCAACGGCAAGATGATCGATGCCCCCATCGTCAACCATGCCCGTCGCGTGATTCAGAGCGCTTTGGCCTCGGGTGTGCGCAAGTAAATCGCGAAAGGCAAATGACATGAACCAGGAACTTATCAAAGATCAGCTCGCGCTGTTCCAATCCAACCCGACCCTCAAGGGCTTGAAGCCATTTGAGAGCTTTTGCGCCGGTGCGCCATACCTCAAGGACTTACAACAAAAGTTGGGCCGCAAGATGGTCCAGACCCTGGAGGAGGCAGTGCAGCGGACCGGACTCAAGGACGGCATGACGATCTCGTTTCATCACGGGTACCGCGAGGGCGACCGCACCATCAATCAAGTGGTGCAACTGCTCGCCAGCATGGGTTTCAAGAACCTCACACTGGCCGCATCGTCGCTGATGTCGTGCAACACTCCTTTGATTGAACACATTCGAAGCGGCGTGATCCGGCGCATCTACACCTCGGGCATGCGCGGCAAACTGGCAGAAGCGATATCGAACGGATTGATGGAGGAACCGGTCCACATTCACTCGCATGGCGGGCGAGTGCACCTGATTCAGAGTGGTGAAATCGCGATTGACGTCGCCTTTCTTGGCGTTTCAGCCTGTGACGAATTTGGCAACGCCAACGGGGTCAGCGGAAGATCGCGCTGCGGCTCACTGGGTTATGCCAAGGTTGATGCCAAGTTCGCCCGCAATGTCATCATGCTGACGGAGGAGTTCCTACCCTTTCCGAATACGCCGGTCAGCATCTCCCAGGACCAGGTCGATTTCATTGTCAAGGTCAATGAGGTGGGTGATCCATCCAAGATCAGTGTTGGTGCGGCCCGTGTCACAAGCGATCCGCGCGAGCTGTTGATCGCCCGCTTTGCGGCCGACGTGATTGAGCATTCCGGGTATTTCAAGGACGGTTTCTCGGTTCAGACCGGTTCCGGCGCATCGTCGACCGCGGCGACACGGTTCATGGAACACCGCATGCGCAAGAAGGACGTCAAGGCGGCGTTTGCCTTGGGTGGCATCAGTGGCGGCATCGTCGAACTTCACAAAAAGGGTTTGATCGCGAAGCTCATCGACACCCAGAGTTTCGACGCTGATGCAACGGAGTCGCTGCGGACTTCGCCTAGCCACTTCGAAGTTTCGACCAACGAATACGCCAATCCGAGTTCCAAGGGGACCTACTGTGACCGCGTGGACGTGGTGATCCTGAGCGCACTGGAAATCGACATCAACTTCAACGTCAACGTGCTCACCGGTTCAGACGGTGTGATGCGGGGCGCTTCGGGCGGTCATTGTGACGTGGCGGCGGCGGCCAATCTTGCCATTGTCGTCTGCCCGCTGATTCGCAGCCGCATCCCGACCGTCGTCAACAAGGTCACCACCATCGTCACTCCGGGTGAATGTATTGGCGTGCTCGTCACCGACCATGGCATTGCCGTCAACCCCAGGCGCCCGGAAGTTGAGCAGCGACTGAAGGACGCCGGCTTGCCCGTCATGAGTATTGCGCAGCTTTATGCACGCGCGCTTGAAATCAGCGGCCGGCCTTCGCCCATCGAGTTCCTTGACAAGATCGTCGGCATCGTGCGCTACCGGGACGGAAGCGTGATTGATGTGGTGCGGCAAATCAAACCCATGGACTGACATGCTGGCGCCAGTGTCCGAGCCGATCAGCGCCCCGGTCAGCCTCGAGCAGATGCTGGCACGGCGGGAGGCGCGCGTGGCCGACCAGCAAAACCTGCTGCGGCGTTTCAAACGGCCCCTGGTGCAGTTGACGCTGGTCACGCCCGGACCGATCAAGGATACGAGCGATGCGCGCTTTGTCTTTGAGCAAGGGCTCGCCGCCATGCACCAGGCGCTCGCCGCCAATGGCTACGCGGTGCTGGCGTCGGAAGGCGCTTGCTTCATGACCGGACCGGAAGCCCTGCTGGTGGTGGATGCCGATCCGCTCACCATCAAGCGCTGCCTCATGGCGCTCGAGGAGCAGCACCCCCTGGGTCGGCTGTGGGATCTGGACGTGATGGGTCTGGAGGGCGCCAGCCTCTCGCGCCGGCAATTTGATGTGTCACCCAGACGCTGTCTGCTCTGTGATCAAGCCGCCCACGCGTGTGCCCGCGGCGGTATCCATGCGCTGGCCCAGTTGCGGCGTGCCATACAGGACAAGATCGATGCCTACCGCAACAGCCCTGCGAATTGATGCCGGAAGCGGCGCAAGCGATCTGGGTGAGGCCATTGGCCGCCTTGCCGAGCGGTCTTTGGTACTCGAACTGGAACTGACGCCCAAGCCAGGTCTGGTGGATCGTGCCAATTCCGGTGCCCATCGTGACATGGATGTTGGCACCTTCCGCGCCAGCATCGCGGCCATTTCACCGTGGTTTTCGTTTTTCTTCGAGCGCGGCGTAGATGGCAGCGCGGTGCCGGTTGAGGATTTTCTTCGCTACATTCGGGCCGACGGGATGGCCTGTGAGCGCGCCATGTTCGCAGCCACGTTAGGGGTGAATACGCACAAGGGCAGCGTATTTTCGTTCGGACTGCTGTGTGCCGCTGCCGGGCGACTGCACGGTCGTGGTCGTCCGCTTTCGCGCGCCAGCGTATGTGCTGAGGTTTCCCATATCTGCGCCGGTCTCGTCAAGCGCGAACTGCTCCTGCCTGCGGCGGCGCGCACTGCCGGTGAGCTGTTGTACTGGCAGCACGGTTTAACCGGAGCGCGTGGCGAAGCACAGAGCGGTTTCGCTACGGCTTGCGCGCATGGCGTCGTGCCCTACCTGCTGGCGCGTGCCAAAGGGATGGACGAGGAGAGATCGCTTTTTGAGGCGCTGCTGCAATTGATGGCACACAATCGCGACACAAACATCGTGTCGCGCGGCGGCATGGAAGGGCTTTGCCTGGTGCAGGCCGAAGCCAGACGGCTGCTGGATTGCCCAACGCCATCCAGGTCCGCTCGGACAGCGCAACTCGCCGCCTTCGATCAACTCTTGATCGAACGCAACCTCAGCCCGGGCGGGAGCGCCGATTTGCTGGCAGTCAGTTGGTTCCTGGCTAACCTGGACGAGCTTGTGTGCAAGTGTGTCGCTTGAATATTTTGTGATGACCTCCACGGACCTCAAGACGAACGAATTTCTGCTGGCAGCAGCTGGGCGCTACGACTTTGTGCTCGTTCCCGGTCGTTTCAACAGCGGGGCGACGCATTGGCAGTCCATCTGGGAGCATGAGTTGCCGATCTGGAAGCGTGTTGTCCAGCGCAACTGGGATGATCCTGATGTTCATAGATTGAATGGTTCCTTGCGCCGCCTGTTGGCACATTGCAGCCGCCCGGTTTTGCTGGTTGGGCACAGCCTGGGCGCACTCGCGTCGTGCTGTCTGGCCAGGGAAATGCCCCACTTGGTGGGCGCCGTGATGCTGGTAGCCCCGGCCGAACCGGCCAGGTTTTATGCGCAGGACGACGTTCCCGAATGCAGGCTGGGTGTGCCGAGCATGCTGGTCGCGAGCCACAACGACCCCTTCATGAGCTTTGCACGTGCCGAGTATTGGGCCGGAGTTTGGGGCAGCGAACTGGTCGACTTGGGTGAAGCCGGACACATCAACGTCGAGTCCGGGTTTGGCTCGTGGCGTTTCGGCAAGGAAGTGCTGTGCAAGCTGATCGAAAAGGCCGACGCCGCGACATCTGGCGGCTCAGCCAAACAGCTCGGGTAGCAAGGGTTTGACGATTTCAAGCTCGGCAGTGAGTTCGCGCACGTTGACGTCGATCATGCCGCGTGCAAACGCATCGACGGCAAGCCCCGGAACAATGCGGTAGTCACGGCAGTCAGTGATTACGGGGAAACCGAAGACCAGACCCGCAGGCACGCCGTAGGCACCGTCGGACACCACGCCCATCGTCGTCCATTCGCCTCGCGTGCCAAGCCACCAGTCCCGCATCTGGTCGATGGCCGCACTGGCCGCCGAAGCTTCGGCATAAAGCCCTCGCGCTGCCAGAATGGCTTCGCCGCGTTTATCGACGGTCCTGACAAGGGTATCGTGGTGCCATGCGATGTTGTCAATAATGGCCGGAACGCTGTCACCATCAATCGTTGTGAATCGGTCGTCGGCGTAGACCGTGGGCGAATGGTTGCCCCAGACTGCAAGGCGCTTCACGCCGCCCACCGGCCGACCGGTTTTAAGTGCCAGCTGGGCGAGCGCGCGATTGTGGTCCAGACGCAGCAGTGCAGCGAAATTGCGCGCCGGAATGCGGCTGAACTTCTGCGCCGCTTTCATCGCGACACAAGCATTGGTATTGCAGGGATTGCCTACCACCAGCACTTTGCAGTCCGGGTTGGCATGGCGGCCAATGACCGCGCCCTGCGCAGCAAAAATCTTGGCGTTGTCAGCCAAAACCTCCAGGCGTTCCGCGCCGACGGCGCGGGGACGGGCACTCACGAGCAGTGCAATCTGCGTGTCGCTGAACGCCAACACAGGATCGTCGGTGGCAATTATTTCAGTCAACAGGGGAAAGGCGCAGTCTTCCAACTCCATGACCACGCCTTGCATGGCTTTCATGGCGTGGGGCAAGTCAAACAGGACGAGTTGTACCGGCTGGTCCGCACCCAGCATGTCGCCACTGGCGATGCGAAACAACAAGGCATAAGCCACCCTGCCGGCAGCACCTGTCACGGTCACTCGAACGGGAGCTTGGTTCATCGGTGGCAGTGTAATGTCACGGCGATGTGTACCCGTTGCGCCAAGTCAAACGCGCGCATGTTCGAACTCCGCGTGCCACCGTTTCAATAGGGCGTTACGCTTGCTGCGATCCAGGTTGGCGAGCAGCCCAGGACCAATGGCAATTGGCCTGGCGGCGGAGCCAAGCAGTTTTTTCAGGGCGGCGGCGGAGCGCGGTCCGGTCATGTCGGTGCGCACCCCATACAGCCTGCCGGTTTCCGCCAGCAGGCGCTGGCCAGTCTGCGACAGCAGGTGGTCAAGCCAAAGTTTGGCGCCCTGCGGGTTGGGTGCCTTACGCGCGATAAAGGCCACACGCGAAACCACGAAGGTGTAGTCCTGCAGGTAGGCAACACCCATATCGGCATTGCTCCTTGCATAGGCATCCGCATACGTTCCTAATACGTTGTAGGCCAGCGCCGTCCGACCCGCCGCAATGCTTTCCAGCATGCTTTGGGTGTCTATATGCAGACTGGCGCGGCATTGGGCGAGTGAACGCACCAACTCCCACGACTGCGGTGAGGCCATCGCGTCGTGCGCAGCGGTCAGATACCCCAGACCTGCTTTTTCAATATCATAGGTGGCGACGCGATCACGAAAGCGTCGTGTATTGGAGCGCAGCAGGGCCGCAAGTGCCAGGTGCGTTGTTGGTATTTCGCTTTGTGCCAGCAACTGCCGGTGGTAGGCGATACCCACCGGTTCGTGGGTGGTGCCGTAGGCCTCGTTTTTCCACATCGCCCAGCGCGGCAAGAAGTCAGCATGCGGGCTCTCGTAACGCAGCGCATAGCCATCATTAACCAGTTTGGTTTGCAGGTCCTGCGCCGAACTCCAGAGCACGTCGGCATGGGCACCCTGGTCAGTAAGGAACTGAGCATGAAGTTCCACGCTGCCGAGCTGCACGTAGTCGATGTTGTAGCCAGGATGCGTCCGCTCAAAATCATCAATGACAGGCTGCACCACCATGCGGTCTGCCGTGGATAAAACCCGCACTTTCTGATCTGGGGTCGCAGCGAGCGGCAACCGCTGCGCCGCCAGCCCCAAAACGGCCATCCCGAAGTCTCTGCGCTGCATCAAGATTGTCATAAGTGTTGTACTTCCGCAGATTATCATGGCGGCTCGGTCAACCATCTTCGAGTTCACATGAAAGTATTGCTGATTGAAGACAATCTGCAGCTGGTGCACACCCTGACGCAGTCGTTTGGCATGCTGGGCATTGCGGTTGACGGCCAATCGGATGGCGCTTTGGCTGACGCAGACTTGCACAAGCACGCGTACGATGTTGTCATTCTCGATCTGGCGTTGCCGAAGATGGACGGCTTTGAGATTCTGCGCCGCTTGCGCGAGCGCGGCGATACCGTGCCGGTGCTCATACTGACGGCCAGTGGCGATATTTATGATCGGGTGCAAGGCCTGAATGCGGGTGCCGACGACTACCTTCCCAAGCCCTTTGATTTGACTGAGCTGGAGGCTAGATTGCGTGCATTGTATAGACGCAGTCTTGGGACGGCGCACTCAGTTCTGCGTGTCGGCCGGCTGGAGTTCGATACGGTATCGCGGCGCTTTAGCGTGGGCGCGCGCCAGTTCGATGATCTGCCACCGCGCGAGCACGACTTGCTGGAAATTCTGATCGCGCATGCGGGTCGCCCGGTCAATAAAAATGTGATGGCGACCCGCCTCTGTACCAGCGATGTTGTGCTGAGTCACGATGCGCTGGAGATTTATGTACATCGTCTTCGGCGCAGGCTCGATGGCAGCGGCGCGGCGATCCGAACGCTACGTGGGTTGGGCTACGTTCTGGAGGCTTGCGACGATGCGCCTTCGTAGTCATTTGCTGCGCTGGCTGCTGATCCCCACGCTTGCACTGTGGCTGCTTGGGTCGGTGATCGGTTACCTGCACAGCCTGGAGTTGGCACACGAGGCCTATGACCGTACGCTGCTTGGATCTGCAATGGCTATCAGTGAACAAATCACCGTTGTTGATGGTGACGTGGTGGCCGATGTTCCTTTTACGGCACTGGAGATGCTGCGTACCGATGCTCAGGACCGCATCTTTTACCGCGTGACCGATTTGGGCGACGGCGGTTACATCACGGGCTACGAAGATCTGCCCTCCGTGGGCAGTGGAAGCAGCGAAGAGCCCAGGTTTTATGACACTATCTACAAAGACCAAGCCATCCGCGTTGTGGCCATTGAAAGCACCGTGCTCGATGGCGATGCGCAACGCCATCTGCTGGTACAGGTGGCTGAGACCCTGGACGCGCGGCACCAACTCACCCGGAGCATCGCTGGTGACGCGGCGCTGGTTCAACTTATCTTGATCGCCACGGCCGCCAGCATGATTGCGCTAGGCGTAGCTAGGGGACTGTCTCCCTTGACGCGGCTGCAGGATGAGGTTTTGAAACGAACCGCCCACGATCTCACCCCGATTGAGACGGGCACCGTTCCCTTTGAGGTGGCGCCACTCATCCATGCCATCAACGCCCACACCGAGCGGCAGCGCCAGTTCGGAGCGGCTCAGGTCCGCTTTGTTGCCAACGCATCGCACCAGTTGAAGACG
Source organism: Rhodoferax ferrireducens T118 (assembly GCF_000013605.1). NCBI lineage: Bacteria > Pseudomonadati > Pseudomonadota > Betaproteobacteria > Burkholderiales > Comamonadaceae > Rhodoferax > Rhodoferax ferrireducens. The sequence continues at coordinate 2,643,522 of NC_007908.1, read as the reverse complement.
CCGCTGACCGTGCTGCGTGCTCAGGTGGACCATGCCCTGCTGCAGACTGATCTGGCGTCGATGCGCGCCATTGTGAGCCATTTGCACGAAAGCACCGACGAGACGGGGCGACTTCTTGCCCAACTGCTCTCCCTGGCACGCAGCGAAGCCCAATACGCACGCGAGGTTCAAGACCTGGATTTAACCGATCTTGCTCACGAGGTGACCTTTGAGATGCTGACCCTGGCCCGCGGCAAAGGAATTGATCTCGGATTCGAGGCTCCGTGCGCGGTGCAGGTGCAGGGCGAGCGGGTGCTGTTGCGCGAGATGATTGCCAACCTGGTGCACAACGCCCTGGTCTACACACCAGAGGGAGGCCGAGTGACCGTTTCGGTCGGCAGACAGGACGAGCGCGCAGCATTATGGGTTGTTGATAACGGTCCGGGTATTGCAGTCGCCGAGCGACCTCGCGTGCTGGAGCGGTTCTATCGCATCGCCGGATCCCGGGAGCACGGCAGCGGACTCGGCCTGGCGATCGTGCGTGAAATCTGTGATCGCCATGGCATCGTAATGGAACTGGGCGACGCGCTGGACAGCGTGAGCGGACTTCGTGTCCAATTGGTGTGGCCCGGCGAAGTGTCTGACAATGAACGCGGCTACATCTCGAAGGCAAATCATTTCAATGCATGAGCACTCCGATTTATGATTTGGCAATCCTGATTCGCGGCATTGACCCGGTTCTGAATCAGGACACCTAAGTCTGCACATCGATTCAGCGTGGAGCAGAGAAGGTCGGAGTTGAAGCGATTGCAGATCTCGGAGAGTTCGAAAGGATGACTCTGGTCGTGATCGGAAATCATATGCAGGAGTCGTAGTTGCCCATTTTCAACCGGCCATTGATAGACCTGTCGTAAGCCGCATCGGGGTTGGGGTTCCGTGATTTCTTGGGCCAACAGCCTGGTAAAACCCCATTGGCCGTAAAAAAAGCGGCCTCGGCCGCTTTTCTTTTAAGGTGCTTGCGGGGCTTATTCGATTTTGGCCTTGGCGCGCAATTCTTCCTGGTATTTGGTCATTTTTTGCTGCTGCAGTTGTTGTGCAATTTGCGGTTTGACATCGTCAAATTTTGGCAGTTGGGCATCGCGTACATCATCCAGGCGGATGATGTGGTAGCCAAACTGTGACTTGACAGGCGTCTCGGTCGTCTGGCCCTTGGTCAGCTTGATCAGGGCTTGCGAAAATTCAGGCACGTAGTTGCTGGGGTTGGCCCAGTCGAGATCGCCGCCGTTGGCACCGGAGCCCGGGTCCTTGCTGGACTTTTTGGCGATTTCGTCAAATTTCCCACCCTTTTTCAACTGGGCGATGATGGCTTTGGCCTGGTCTTCTTTTTCAACCAGGATGTGACGGGCACGGTATTCCTTGCCGCTGTTGGCGGCTGCGAACTTGTCGTACTCGGCCTTGATGTCCGCATCGGTGACGGGACTGGTTTTTTGATAGTTGGCAAAGAGTTCCCGGATCAGCAGCGTCTGGCGTGCCAGGTCCATCTGGGTTCTGAAGTCTTCCGTGGTGTCAAGACCCTGTTTTTTGGCTTCTTGCATGAAGATTTCACGTGCAATCACTTCTTCTTTCAATTGCCCCTGCATTTCAGGTGTGATCGGGCGACCCGAGCGGGCCACTTGCTGGGCGAGTGCGTCCATGCGTGCGGTGGGCACTGCTTTGCCGTTGACGATGGCCACGTTTTGCGCCGATACCGTCGGTGCCAGCGTGCTTAGGATTGCGGCCGCGGCGATGGCGGAAAGACATTTCATTTTCATTCGGGATCCCTGGTTAAAAAAATTTAAAAAAGATCAAGCAGTTGGCGCTTGGGCTTCAATGGCCAGGGCATGCAAGCCGTGTGCCATGAAATCGTGCAGCGCATCATACACAAGGCGGTGTCGCATCACGATTGACTTGCCGGTAAATAAGTGTGAAGTGATGCGCACCCGAAAATGAGTGCCAAAACCGCTGCCGTTGGCGCCGGCATGGCCGTGGTGCTGACAGCTTTCGTCGATCACCTCCAGCGCGCTGGGTTGCAGGGTGTCGCGCAAACGCTGTTCAAGCTGCTGTGCGGTGGGGGCTGTGGAGAGGGCGGCGGCGGTCATGGTGGTTGGTGGAGTCAATGGGTTCAGGCCTTGGGTTCATCGGTCTTGAGATAGCGCGAAATATAGAAACCCTGGGCGACGATAAAGACCAGTGGAAACGCGTAGCCCCAGAGCTTGAAATTGACCCAGGCTTCCGTGCTGTAGTAGGCCGCCACGTAGGCATTGATGAGCGACATGAAGACGCAATACACGACCCAGACCATGTTGAGCCGCATCCACACCGGGTCCGGCAATTCCATCTGGCTGCCCAACAGCAGCTTGAGGAAATTCTTCTTCCACACCCACACTGCCAGTGCCAAACCAATCGCCATGGCGGCGTACAAGACAGTAGGTTTCCACTTGATAAAACGTTCGTCGTGCAATACCAGGGTCAAGGTGCCAAAGACCAGTATCAGGGCCAGCGTGATCTTGTGCATGACCGTCAGTTTGCGGTCCAGCGTGTAGATCAGGCCCATTTGAATCAAGGTGGCCGCCATCAGGACGCCAGTGCCGATATAAATGTCATAGGCCTTGTAAGCGCCAAAAAACAGCAGGATGGGGAAGAAATCAATCAGTATTTTCATGTGGGGTGAATTTTAACGAAGCTGAGTTCATGCAGTAGCGCAAGCCGGTCGGGGCCGGGCCGTCTTGAAACACATGGCCCAGATGCGCGCCGCAGTCGGGGCAATGCACCTCGGTGCGTTGCATCCCCATCCTGCCATCCATCTTGGTCGCCACAGCCGCCTCGTCGATGGGCTGGAAATAGCTGGGCCAGCCGCAATGGGATTCAAATTTGGTACTGGAGTCAAACAAGGGTTTGTCACAGCAAATACAGCTGTAAATGCCCGCTGCCTGGTTGCCTTCGAGCCGGCCGGTGTAGGCGCGCTCTGTGGCTTCATGGCGGGTGACTTCAAACGCCAACGGCTCGGCGCCTTTGGCTGCCAGCAGGGCCTGCCACTGCGCGTCGGTTTTTTCAATTTTGTAGGTCATGGTATTTTTGCCTGATGAGGGCTCAGGTACATCGGTCACCGCGAGCCCGCTGTGAAATGGTTCAGTCAAGAGCTGCAACTGATTTCGATGCTGCTGGCCCAGTCGGGTGGGAAATCGGCGTATTTATCAAAACCCGGGTGTTCCTCAAAAGGCGATTCAAGCAGCATCAGCAAGGTTTCGACTTGAGAAAAGTCTTTTAGTTTTGCTGCCTGGATAGCTTGTTCGCCCAAATAATTGCGGAGCACAAATTTCGGATTTGTTTTAAGCATCAAATCAGCCGCTAGCCCCTGTGGAATATGCTCAAGCCGCTCTGAATAGCGTAGCAACCACGCATCTGCGGCGGATCGGTCCACAAACAGGTCCCGGACCGTCTGAGCGTCAGTCGCAACGCCGCAATGGCTCAGTCGTCGCCAGAAGATGGTGTAGTCAACCTGCTCCCTGGCCAGCAGTTGCAGGATGTCCTGCAGCAATGCCCGGTCGACAGTGGCCGTGCTGTCGCTGGCATCGAGCAGACCGAGCTTGGCAAACATCAGGCGCTCGAATGCGGCAGGAAATACGGTCTTGTAGGACTCCAGCGCGGCGATGGCGAGCTCCTGTTCACCGATCAGGGGAAGCAGAGCCTGCCCCAGACAAAACAGGTTCCAGTAGGCGATGTTGGGCTGCTTGTCGAACGCGTAGCGGCCTTCCTGGTCCGAGTGGTTGCAAACGTGGCCGGGGTTGAATGCATCCAGAAATTGAAACGGCCCGTAGTCGATGGTCAGACCCAGAATGCTCATGTTGTCGGTGTTCAAGACGCCATGGCAAAAGCCCACCGCCTGCCACTGTGCCACCAGGGCCGCAGTGCGTTCACTCACCGCCTCCAGCAAGGCCGCGTAAGGGTTGCCTGCGAATTTGTCGCTTGCGCGGCACTCCGGGTAGAACCGGTCAATGACATAGTCGGCCAGGACCTTGAGTTGCGCATGCTGGTCATGATGGGAAAAATGCTCAAAGTGGCCGAACCGGATGAAGCTGGGCGCCACCCGCGTCACCACCGCTGCGGTCTCAACAGTTTCGCGCCGTATCGGCGCATCCGAGCCGACGACACACAGGGCGCGTGACGTGGCAATGCCCAGGCCCTGCATGGCTTCGCTGCACAGGAATTCGCGGATGCTGGAGCGCAACACGGCACGCCCGTCGCCCATGCGGGAGTAGGGTGTCAGCCCGGAACCCTTCAGCTGCACCTCCAGGCCACCGGTTTCCCCCAGCAAAATAGCACGGCCATCACCGAGTTGTCCCGCCCACTGGCCAAATTGGTGACCGCTGTAGACGCTGGCCAGTGGCTGTGTGCCCGCCATCGGCTGGTTGCCGGTAAGCACCTGCAGCAGTTCTGGTGAATCCAGCCACGACTCACTGAGACCCAACTCACGGGCCGTCGAGGTGCTGCGGCCCACCCAGTAAGGCGCGGGCAGCGGCCAGGGCGCCAGCGGCGTGTAAAAGCTTTTGCCCAACTGGGCGAAGCTGTTGCGCCAGGCTAATCCCACATCGAGCGCTGTCAAGTTTTGTGTGGCCACGGTCATGGCCGAATTGTCTCGCAGTAGGGCCTTGCACAAAGTTCGCAGGGTTATCCACGCGCCAAGCTGCGCCTGGTTCAACTGTCAGGTCAATCCGACGGATTTTCGGGTGCTGAAAAGATGAAGCGCGTCAGTGCGTCGTCGTCGACAATATCCACGCGCCCGAATTCAAGTGTCACCAGCCCACGTTGTGCCAATGCCTGCAAAGCCCGGTTGGCGGTCTGACGCGATACCCCGACCAGATTGGCCAGTTCGTCTTGTGACAGGCCAAGTTTGCGGGTCCGGCTCCAGAACTGGCGGCTCAGGGACAGCGCGACACGCTGCTCGGGTGTGCGCAGACGGCTGGCTTCGATGAGCGCCATGGCCTGACTCACCCTAAGATTTAGCTGGCTCACCAGAAACTGGTTGAACTCAATGCTGGTCGCGCGCAGGTGGTCAAATTCGGCCAGCGGCAGGCACAACAACTCGGTATCGCGCAACGCAATGACTTCATACCTGCGCGGCTCGGTCTTCAGTGCGGAGCCTTCCCCAAACCATTCGCCGCACGCCACACCCAAAAAACTGGATGACCGCCCCTTCACAGGAACGGTCTGTACCTTGATCAGGCCCGACAGAACCGCGTAGCAGCCCTCTACCTTCGCATTGGCCTGCAGCATCACATCGCCACGTCTTCCGCTCGTGCGCAAGAGGCTTTCATCGACCCGCATTTGAGTCAAACGCGGCAAGCCGGCGAACCAGGATTGCGTGGCAAGAAAGCGTGAAGTTGATGAGGCGGTGCTGGGAAACATGGGCAAGGGTAAACACAGATCAATTGTCAGCTCAATGACAACTTGTCGCGTACGTGACAAGTTTTGCATACATTCGCCATGGACGTCAGACTCCAGTTGCAGACGCAGAGTGGATGCTATGAAATACGAAGCTGGCAATGCCAGCTTCACATGGCGTCACGGCGTTAACTTGATTGGAAACCGCAGTACCATGCGAGTGGACCCCTAGACCAATTTACAGGAGAAATTTCATGCTCGGGTTGATGCAAAACCACCAGTTGTTGATTTCGTCGCTGATCGAGTTTGCGCAGCGCCACCATGGCGAGGGCGAAATCGTGTCGCGACGGGTGGAAGGCGATATTCATCGCTGCACCTATAAGGATATTGCGTCGCGTTCACGCCAGGTTGCCAACGCCCTGGATGGGCTGAAGCTGCCCTTCAGCGACCGGGTGGCCACACTCGCATGGAACGGTTACCGTCACCTGGAACTGTATTTCGGCGTGAGTGGTTCGGGTCGGGTGCTGCATACGCTCAATCCGCGCCTGCACCCGGACCAGATTGTCTGGATTGCCAACCACGCAGAAGATTCCGTGCTGTGTTTTGACATGAGCTTTTTGCCCATTGTCAAAGCCATCCACGGCCGTTGCACCACCATCAAACATTTTGTGGCGATGTGTGATGCCGACAAACTACCGGCCGACAGCGGCATTCCCGGCCTGCTCTGCTATGAAGCATGGATTGGCGCCCAATCGAGCAGCTACAAATGGCCTGCCTTTGATGAAAACTCGGCGTCCAGCATGTGCTACACCAGCGGCACCACCGGCAACCCCAAAGCAGCCCTGTACAGCCATCGATCCACCATGTTGCACGCGTTTGCCGGCGCTTTGCCAGACGCCTTGAGTATGAGCGCGCGTGACACGGTGTTGCCAGTGGTGCCCATGTTCCACGTCAATGCCTGGGGCCTGCCGTATTCAGCGGCGATGACGGGGGCCAAACTGGTGTTTCCGGGACCAGCCATGGATGGAAAATCCATCTTTGAATTGATCGAGAACGAACGCGTGTCGTTTGCGGCCGGTGTTCCCACCGTGTGGCAGATGATGCTCAGTCACATGCAGGCGGGCGGTTTGCGTTTCAGCACACTCAAGCGCACTGTCATTGGTGGCTCGGCCTGCCCGCCGGCCATGATCACGGCGTTCAATGACGTCTATGGTGTGGAGGTACTGCATGCCTGGGGCATGACGGAAATGTCGCCCCTGGGCACGGTTTGCACCCTCAAGAACAAGCATCTGGCGATGACGCCTGAGGAAAAAATGAAGGTCCGGCTCAAACAGGGACGCGGCATTTTTGGCGTGGACATGAAAATTGTGGATGGCAACGGGGATGAATTGCCTTGGGATGGCAAGGCGTACGGTGACCTGCTGGTCAAGGGCCCCTGGATCATCAGTGACTATTTCAAAGGGGAGGGCGGCTCGCCACTGGTAGACGGCTGGTTCCCGACCGGTGACGTCGCCACCATTGATGCCGATGGCTACATGCAGATCACCGACCGCAGCAAAGACGTTATCAAGTCCGGCGGCGAGTGGATCAGTTCCATTGATGTGGAGAACGTTGCCATGGCGCACCCGGCCGTGGCGATGGCCGCTTGCATCGGCATGAAGCATCCCAAGTGGGATGAGCGGCCCATCATCGCCGTGATGAAGAAGCCGGGCGCGGAGGTCTCGCGTGACGAACTTCTTGCGTTTTATGAGGGCAAATGCGCCAAATGGCAGATACCGGACGACGTCGTGTTTGTTGACGCGATTCCGCTCGGTGGTACCGGCAAGATGCAGAAGAGCAAACTGCGTGAGCTGCTCAAGGATTACCAGCTGCCGGATGCTTGAGTCCTGAGTCGAGTCGTGTCGCCTGGGTGATTCATCGTACGGGAAATCCCTCATGGGACAAGCCACAAATGCTTGTACGCTGGACGGGTGTTGATGTATCAAAACCCAGGAGATTTTTATATGAAATTGGTCAGGAATGTTGTCGCTGCCACGGTAGCTGCTTTGTGCGTCGGTGGTGCATTGGCCCAGGCTGGATCAACCGTCAAAATCGCTTTTATTGATCCGCTGTCCGGCCCGTTTGCCAATGTGGGTCAAAACCAGCTCAAAAGCTGGCAATTTGTGGCAGAGCGCCTGAGCGGCGCCAAGAATCCGGCTGGCGTGAAGTTTGAAGTCACAGGTTTTGACAACAAGGGGTCTCCCCAGGAAAGTCTGAACTCACTCAAGGCCGCCATCGACCAGGGCTTTCGCTATGTGACCCAGGGCAACGGCTCAGGCGCTGGCCTGGCGATTTCTGATGCCGTGTCCAAGCACAATGCGCGCAATCCGGGCAAGGAAGTGGTGTATCTCAATTACGCCGCCGTTGATCCGGCGATGACCAACGAAAAATGCGACTACTGGCATTTCCGTCTGGATGCCGACACCAGCATGAAGATGGAGGCCTTGACCGCTTTCATGAAAGACCAGCCGAGCGTCAAAAAAGTGTATCTGATGAACCAGAACTACTCGCACGGCCAGCAAGTGTCCAAGTATTTCAAGGAAGACATTGCCCGCAAGCGCCCCGATGTGAAAATCGTCGGCGACGATCTGACTCCGATTGGTCAGGTCAAGGACTTTTCGCCTTATGTTGCCAAGATCAAGCAAGCCGGCGCCGATGCTATCGTGACCGGCAACTGGGGTGCTGATTTGACGCTGCTGGTCAAGGCGCTCAATGACGCGGGTCTCAAAATTCCCATGTATACCTACTACGCGCAGGTCACCGGTACACCAACCGCATTGGCGGCTGGCGGCGACAGCGAGGTTTATGTGATTGCCTATGGCCATGCCAACGAACCCGGTGAAATCGGCAAAATCGCTGAGGATTTCAAGCAAAAATTCAACGACGATTACTACACCTATGCGACATACAACGGCATCAACCTGATGGCGGCGGCGATGGCCAAAGCCAAGTCCAGCGACCCGGTCAAGGTGGCAGCTGCGCTGGAGGGCTTGACGGTCAAGAGCTTTGCCGGTGAAGTGCAAATGCGCAAATCCGATCACCAGTTGCAGCAGTCCATGTTTGTGACCAAGTGGCAAAAAGTAGACAAGAAAAACCCTTACAGCGTTGAGAACACCGGCTACACCTTTGCGCCGGTCAAGCAGATGGACGCGTTCATTGCCAGCACGCCAACCAGTTGCCAAATGAAACGGCCAGGCTAGGGCTGGTGACGCTGGGCGGGTGCTGATTAAATAAAACTCAGGAGTTTTTTTATGAAATTTGTAATGAACCTGGTTGCAGCCACAGCTGCACTATTGTGTGCCGGCGGCGCACTTGCCCAGAAAGGTGAGACGGTCAAAATTGCCATGATCGAGGGCCTGTCCGGGCCGATGGCCAACGTGGGCCAGAACCAGTTGAAGAACTGGCAATTTCTGGCCGACCCAGCCAACGGCGTCAGGAACCCGGCAGGTGTGAAGTTCGAAATAGTCGGCATGGACAGCAAAGGGTCGCCACAAGAAGCACTCAACACCTTCAAAGCAGCGGTCGACCAGGGCTTTCGCTACATCGCGCAGGGAAACGGGTCCGGCGCGGCGCTGGCCTTGTCCGACGCAGTCGCGAAGCACAACGAGCGCAACCCCGGCAAGGAAGTGGTCTACCTGAATTATTCGGCGGTGGATCCGGCGTTGACCAACGAGAAATGCAATTATTGGCATTTCCGGCTGGATGCAGACACGTCGCAGAAGATGGAAGCATTGACCAGCTTCATGAAAGACAAGCCCGAAGTCAAAAAAGTGTACTTGCTCAACCAGAATTACTCACACGGCCAACAGGTCAGCAAGTATTTCAAGGAAGGTATGGCCCGCAAGCGGCCCGATGCCCAGATGGTCGGCGATGATCTGGTGCCAATGGGGCAGGTCAAGGATTTTTCGCCCTATGTCGCCAAGATCAAGGCATCGGGTGCCGACACCATCGTGACCGGCAATTGGGGGCAGGACCTGACGCTGTTCGTCAAGGCATTGAACGACTCCGGCCTCAAGCTGCCGATGTATACCTACTATGCCGGCGTGTCGGGCACACCCACCGCGCTGGCCGCAGGCGGTGAGGGCGAGGTTTATCAGATTGCGTACAACCATTCCAATTACATGGGGGTCATGGGGAAACTGACGAACGACTTCCAGAAGAAGTTTGGCGACGACTTCTACACTTTCTCCATCTACAACGGCCTCGTGCTTTTGAGTGAAGGCATGGCCAAGGCAAAGTCCACCGACCCGGTCAAGGTGGCCGCCGCGATGGAAGGGTTGAAGTTCCAGGGCTTCAACGGAGATTCCGAGATGCGCAAATCAGATCACCAGATGCAGCAGGGCTTGTACATCTCCAAATGGCAAAAAGTGGACAAGAAGAACCCCTATAGTGCAGAAAAAACCGGCTACACCTTTGCGCCGGTCAAATACATTGAGGCGTATGTGGCCAGCACACCCACCAGTTGCCAGATGAAACGCCCAGGCTAAAACCGGCCAACGTCTGAACCCAGGGTGACCTGGGTCGTTGCCTTGGCGTTCATTGCCGGCGCTTGATGGCCGGTTTTTTTTTTGTATCAGCCATGCGGGTTTGTTGCTTTGGCTTTTGTTCACTACATCACGGGTACTGCATGGAGTTCTATACCATTTCACTGCTGAACGGCATCAGTTACGGCATGCTGCTGTTCATGCTGAGTTCCGGGCTTACGCTGATCTTCAGCATGATGGGCGTTCTCAATTTCGCCCATGCTTCCTTTTACATGTTGGGCGCCTATTTCGCGTACACGGTCACTTCGCTGATTGGATTCTGGGCGGCCCTGCTGGTGGCGCCTGTGTTGGTCGGCCTGGTTGGCGCTGCGTTTGAAAAGTATTTTCTGCGCCGGGTTCACAAGTTTGGGCACGTCCCTGAACTGTTGATCACCTTTGGCCTGAGTTACATCATTCTGGAATTGGTGCAACTGGTGTGGGGACGCAGCTCGGTGGACTACCGGGTGCCGGTGGCGCTGGATGGCCCCCTGTTCACCCTTTTCGGCACCCAATTTCCGATGTACCGTGGTTTTATGATGGGTGTCGCGTTATTGATGTTGATGGCCATCTGGCTGTTGCTCACCCGCACGCGGATCGGTCTGGTGATTCAGGCGGCCCTGACGCACCCGGAGATGGTGGAGGCCTTGGGGCATAACGTGCCGCGGGTCTTCATGCTGGTTTTTGGCGGTGGCTGTGCGCTGGCGGGCCTGGCGGGTGTGATTGGTGGCAATGCCTATGTGACGGAGCCGAGCATGGCATTTTCGGTGGGCGGTGTCATCTTTGTGGTGGTTGTGGTTGGCGGCATGGGCTCCTTGGCTGGTGCGTTTCTGGCCTCCATACTCATTGGTGTTTTGCAGACTTTTGCGGTGGCCATTGATGCGTCCCTGATGTCGGCGCTGCAGACGGTTGGTGTGACACTGACGCCCTCAACATTCGGCTACGCGTTGTGGAAGCTCAAGCTCAGCCAGGTAGCGCCTATCTTGCCGTATCTGTTTTTGGTGCTCATCCTTATTTTCCGGCCCAAGGGTCTTCTTGGCACGCGGGAGGGCTGATCCATGAGTAGCAAGGTTTATCAGTTCAAGCCGTTTAATGTCGGTCGTGTCGTGATCTGGACGCTGTTTGCCCTGGTTTTGCTGACGGCGCCCCTGTTGTTTACCAGCAGTCTGAGCCAGACCATGCTGAGCCAGATGGGCATTGCCATCATTGTTTGCCTGAGCTACAACATCCTGCTGGGGCAGGGTGGCATGTTGAGTTTCGGCCATGCGGTTTATTCGGGCATGGGCTCGTTTCTGGCCATTCACACCCTAAATCAGGTCAGCGGCGGATGGCCCTTGCCCGTGAGTCTGGTTCCCATTGCGGGTGGTCTGGCCAGTATGGCGGTTGCCATCCTGTTGGGCTGGGTTACGACCAAGAAAGCGGCAACACCGTTTGCCATGATCACGCTGGGTATTGGCGAGCTGGTGTGGGCCATGTCCTTGATGTTTCCGGAATTTTTTGGCGGCGAAGGCGGTGTATCGGGCAACCGCGTGGCGGGTGCCAAGACCTTTGGCATCAGCTACGGGCCCCAGATCGAGTTGTATTACCTGATTGCCGTCTACACGTTTATCTGTACCGGCCTGATGTTTGCGTTTACACGCACGCCGCTGGGGCGCATGCTCAACGCCGTGCGTGACAACCCCGAACGGGTGGAATTTGTGGGCTATGACACCCAGAAAGTGCGCTACATCGCTTTCATCATTGCGGCTTTTTTTGCCGGCATCTCGGGCGGTCTGGCAGCCTTGAATTTTGAAATTGTCACCTCGGAGGTGGTCAGTGGTTATCGCTCGGGCGCCTACCTGCTGTTTACTTTTCTGGGCGGCGCGACCTTCTTCTTTGGACCGATCATTGGCGCCATTCTGATGGTGCTGGCGTTTGTGTTGTTGTCCGAATTCACCAAGGCGTGGCTTTTGTACCTGGGCCTGGTTTTCCTGTTTATGGTGATGTACGCGCCGGGTGGCGTCGCCTCCTTGCTGATGATGAATCTGCGGGTGGCTAAATTTGGTCACCTGCGAAAACTCTGGGTCAGCTATCTTGCGTTGGGTCTGACGGCACTGGTCGTGCTGCTGGGTGCGGCCGCGATGATCGAGATGGTCTATCACCTGCAACTCAACTCGGCACTCGGGCCTGAATTGACCTTTCTGGGCGGCACTTTGAACTCGAAGAGTCTCAACAGTTGGTTTGGCTCCGGGTTTGTGATGTTGACCGGCTTGGGCCTGTTTGAAATCTGCCGCCGACAGTTCGCACGCGAGTGGGGGCAGATTCAGGAGAGTATCGAAAAGGAAATCAAACGGATGGAATCGCTATGACCTTTGCCCTGGAATTAAAGGACTTGCGCAAGAGTTTTGGCAAGACGGCCATCATTCGTGGCATCAATCTGGCGGTGCCACAGGGCGAGCGGGTCGGCATTATTGGCCCGAATGGCGCCGGCAAATCGACCTTGTTCAACCTGATCAGTGGCCGCTTCGAGCCCACCAGCGGCGATGTACTTCTGAACGGTCAACGCCTGAATGGAAAGAAACCGTTTGAGATCAACCGCATGGGTTTGAGCCGTAGTTTTCAGATCACCAATATTTTTCCCAAGCTCAGTGTGTTCGAGAATTTGCGCTGCGGCGTGCTGTGGAGTTTGGGCTACAGGTACACCTTTCTGAAGTTTCTGGCCGACCTGGACGATGCCAATGAGCGGGCCGATGAATTGATGAAAATGGTCAAGCTGGATAAAAAACATGATGTGCTGGCCATCAACCTGACCTATGCCGAGCAGCGTGCGCTCGAAATCGGCATCACCATTGCGGGTGGCGCCAACGTCATCCTGCTTGATGAACCGACCGCCGGGATGAGCAAGTCAGAGACCAGCCGCTTCATCAAGCTGATCAAGGAGGTGACGGTTGGAAAAACCCTTTTGACGGTGGAACACGATATGGGCGTTGTGTTTGGCCTGGCCGACAAGATCGCCGTGGTGGTGTATGGCGAGTTATTGGCCTACGACACACCCGAGGCCGTGCGCGCCAACCCGCTGGTGCAAGAGGCCTATCTTGGCTCTTCAGTGGCCGACTTGCAGGCAGGGGGGCACCAGGCATGCTGAAAATAGAAAATCTTCATGCCTTTTATGGCAAGAGTCATGTGCTGCACGGTGTTCATTTTGATGTGTCGGCCGGCGAAATCGTCTCGCTGCTAGGGCGCAACGGGTCCGGGCGATCCACCACCGCCAAAGCCATCATGGGCCTGGTTGATTGCGAAGGTTCCCTGCTTTGGCGCGGGCAGGAGCTATTGGGAAAGAAGACCTTTGAGATTGCGCATTTGGGTCTTGGCTACGTGCCTGAGAGCCGTGATATTTTTCCCAATCTGACGGTGGAACAAAATTTGTACCTGGGTCAAAAAAGTGCCCGTAAAGCGGGGCGCTGGTCACTCGATGACATGTACCAGATGTTTCCCCGGCTCAAGGAGCGGCAAAGCATGCTCGCCGGGGTGATGTCGGGTGGCGAACAACAGATGCTCACGCTGTGCCGGTCCCTGATGGGAGACCCTGATCTGATCATCATTGACGAGCCCACTGAAGGCTTGGCGCCCAAGATTGTTGAACTGGTGGCGCACTACCTTAAAGAGCTCAAGAAACGGGGTATTTCGGTATTGCTGATTGAACAGAAATTGACCATTGCGATGGATATTTCTGATCGCTGTCTGGTCATGGGCCACGGCAGTATTGTTTTCAGCGGCACCCCGGATGAATTGCGCAAAGACAGCTATACCCGCAAGGAATGGCTGGAGGTCTGAAGGCCTTGTCCCACCTGTGACAAACCCGAAGTGGACTCGTGGGTATAGTTGCCCCTTGCAATTAATCGCACGATCGTTCTATTTTTATTTCCGAGGAATGCAAGCATGACCGCTGACTACAAAGTGCATGGCGACATCGCCGTACTGACGCTCAATAACCCACCCGTCAATGGACTGGGCTATGCCACACGATTGGCACTCACCGATGGTCTGGCCAAGGCCGATGCCGACGCTTCCGTGAAAGCCATCGTCATCACCGGCGCGGGTAAAGCGTTCTCGGGCGGCGCCGACATCAAGGAGTTTGGCAGCCCCACGGCCTTGCAGGAACCCAACCTGCTCAGCGTGATTCTGATGATTGAAAATTCGAGCAAACCGGTCATTGCCGCCATTCACTCGGTCTGCATGGGCGGCGGGCTGGAACTGGCCCTGGGTTGTCATTACCGTATTGCCGCGCCTGGGTGTAGCGTTGCGCTGCCCGAGGTTAAATTGGGCTTGGTGCCGGGTGCTGGCGGTACGCAGCGCCTGCCGCGTGCGCTCGGGGTCGAGCCGGCATTGAACATGATTGTCAGTGGTGAGCCAGTCAAAAGCGAGTTGCTGGCGATGCTGCCGGGCCAGCAGTTGTTCAACAAAATGGCCACCTCGAACGAATCCCTGGCCGAAGAGGCTCTGCTCTATGCGCGCTCGGTCGCCGAAACGCGGCCGCTGCCACTGGTGCGCAACCTGCCTTGCAAACACCCGCAAGGTGATGCTTATTTCCAGTTCGCCCGTAATATGGTGGGCGGCATGTCCAAAAATTTCCCGGCGCCGCTCAAATGCGTGGATGTCGTTCAAGCAGCCACCACCAAGAAGTTTGACGACGGTATGCTGTTCGAGCGCGAGAGCTTCATCAACCTGATGTGGACTCCCGAGTGTCGCGCCCTGCGGCACATCTTCATGGCCCAGCGTGCCGCCTCCAAGATCCCGGATGTGTCCGCGGACACGCCGCAACGCGCGATCAACTCAGTAGCGATCATTGGTGCCGGCACGATGGGCGGCGGTATCTCGATGAATTTCCTCAACGCCGGCATTGCGGTGAAGATACTGGAAATGAAGCAGGAGGCGCTGGACCGTGGTATTGCCACCATTCGCAAGAATTACGAAGCCCAGGTCAAAAAAGGCAAACTCAAACAGGACAAATACGAGCAGCGCATGAGCCTGCTCAGTACCACGTTGAGCTACGACGACCTCAAAGACGCGGACATGGTCATTGAAGCCGTGTTTGAAGAAATTGGCGTGAAAGAGGCCGTGTTCAAGGAACTTGATCGGGTGATGAAGCCCGGCGCGATCCTGGCGTCCAACACCTCCACCCTGGATGTCAACAAGATTGCTTCGTTCACCAAGCGCCCGCAGGACGTGGTCGGCATGCACTTCTTCAGCCCGGCCAATGTGATGAAGCTGCTGGAAGTGATACGCGGTGAGAAAACGGCCAAAGACGTGCTGGCCACCGTGATGGCGCTGGCGAAAAAGATCAAGAAGACCGCCGTGGTATCGGGCGTGTGTGATGGTTTCATTGGCAACCGCATGATCGAGCAATATGGCCGCCAGGGTGGCTTTCTGCTGGACGAAGGCTGCACGCCAGCTCAAGTCGACAAGGCGGTGGAAAAATTCGGCTTCGCCATGGGCCCGTTCCGCATGGGTGACCTGGCGGGCAACGACATTGGCTGGGCCATCCGCAAGCGCCGCTACCTTGAAAAACCCGACATGAAGTACAGCAAGACCGCTGATTTGTTGTGCGAAAAAGGACGCTTTGGCCAGAAGACCGGTGCGGGCTGGTATGACTATGTGGCTGGCAAGCGCGATGCCATTCCGAATGCCGAAGTCGTCAAGATGATTGAAGACCATCGCGCCGCACTGGGCATCACACCGCGCAAGATTTCGGACGAAGAGATCGTGCAGCGTCTGGTCTATTCGCTGGTCAATGAGGCCGCTCACATTCTGGAAGAAGGCATTGCCTCCAAAGCCAGCGACATCGACATGGTGTATCTGATGGGCTACGGTTTCCCCATTTGGCGCGGCGGCCCGATGAATTATGCCGATGAAGTGGGTTTGTTCAATGTGGTGCAAGCCATGCACCGCTTTGCCAAGAACCCGCTCGACGATGCCAAGTTTTGGCAGCCTGCTCCCTTGCTGGCCAAACTGGCGGCTGAAGGCAAAACATTCAATTGAAAATTTGGGGGACAGACCGTCGCCACACGAAGTGGGCAAGCTCTGTCTCCAACACTTTAGAAAGATCAAAATGACTGCAGCCGTAATCGTTTCCACCGCCCGCACGCCGCTCGCCAAGAGCTGGAAGGGTTCTTTCAACATGACCCATGGCGCCACGCTGGGTGGTCACGCCGTCGAACATGCCATCAAGCGCGCCGGCATTGAGGCCGCTGAGGTCGAAGACGTCCTCATGGGCTGTGCCACGCCCGAAGGTGCCACTGGCGCCAACATCGCGCGCCAGATCGCCCTGCGCGCTGGTTGCCCGGTGACCGTGCCGGGCATGACGGTCAATCGTTTTTGCTCCTCCGGTCTGCAAACCATTGCGCTGGCTTCGCAACGCATCATCGCGGGCGAGGGCGATATATTTGTAGCCGGTGGCGTGGAAGCCATCTCCTGCGTCCAGCAAGAGATGAACCAGCACATGCTGACCGATCCTTGGCTGGTAAAAAACAAGCCCGAGGTTTACCTCAACATGCTGCAAACGGCAGAGATCGTCGCCAAGCGCTACAACATCAGCCGCGACGCGATGGACGAGTACGGTGCCGCCAGCCAGCAGAAGGCTACGGCTGCGCTGGCCGCAGGCCTGTTCAATGACGAAATCGCCCCGATTAGCGTCATCATGGGCGTGGCTGACAAAGTGATGGGTCTGACGACCAAAAAAGTCACGGTCAGCCAGGACGAAGGCATTCGCGCGGGTACCACCAAGGAGGGCATCAGCGGCCTGCGCTCGGCCGTACCGGGTGGCCTGATCACCGCCGGCAATGCCAGCCAGTTTTCCGACGGGGGCGGTGCCGTCGTGGTGATGCACGAATCTGTTGCCGCGAAAAAAGGTCTCAAGCCGCTGGGCCGTTTCCTTGGCTTTGCTGTCGCCGGTTGCGAGCCGGACGAGATGGGCATCGGCCCGGTGTTTGCGATCCCGAAAGTGCTGGCGCGCCTGGGTTTGAAGATGGACGACATCGACCTGTGGGAGCTTAATGAAGCCTTTGCGGTGCAGGTGATTTACTGCCGCGACCGGCTCGGCATTCCGAATGAGCGGCTGAACGTCAACGGCGGCGCCATTGCTGTGGGCCACCCCTACGGCGTCAGTGGCCAGCGCCTGACCGGCCACGCCCTGATCGAGGGCAAGCGCCGTGGAGCCAAACGCGTTTGTGTCACCATGTGTATTGGTGGCGGCATGGGCGCAGCGGGCATATTTGAGGTGCTGTAACGGTTCGCCGCTCGCGGCGTGATGAACAAGGGTTGGGCTGAATCAATGGAGCGGCCCGGCCTTTTTTTTATGGGAGACGACGATGTCTTTGCGTTCCACGGTTGATTTCCTGCTGTACCAATGGCTCGATGCCGAGTCGCTGAACGAGCGGCCGCGTTTTGCCGACCATTCGCGCGAGACTTTTGATGCCGTGCTCGACACCTGCGAGCGTATTGCGCGTGAAAAGTACGCGCCGTTCAACCGGCTGGTGGACACGCAGGAGCCGCGTTTTGACGGCGACCAGGTGATCCTGCCGCAGGCCACGCATGACGCACAAAAGGCCTACGCTGAATCCGGCATGTTGAGCGCGGCGCAAGATTTTGAGCACGGTGGCATGCAACTGCCGTACACGATTGAGGCGGCGGCGAATGCTTTTTTTGCCATGGCCTCGGTCAGTATCGGCTCGGGCATGCTCAGCACCGGCAACGCCAATTTGCTGATGGTGCATGGCACGCCGCTGCAAAAAGAGGTGTTTGCCAAGAATGAATTCTGCGGGCGCTTCTCGGGCACCATGTGTTTGTCTGAGCCGCAGGCAGGGTCTTCTCTGAGTGATGTGGCCACGCGCGCCATGCCGGACGGCGAGGACTATGCGCAGGATCCGCTCGGTGCGCGCTATCGCCTGCGCGGCAACAAGATGTGGATCTCGGCTGGCGACCACGAGTTGACTGAGAACATCATCCACTTGGTGCTGGCCAAGATTCCGGGACCGGACGGCCAGTTGCCGACGGGCACGCGCGGCATTTCCCTGTTCATCGTGCCCAAAAAATTGGTGAACGAGGCGGGCGTTCTTACCGGCGAGCGCAACGACGTGGCCCTGGCGGGTCTGAATCACAAACTGGGCTGGCGCGGCACGGTCAACACATTGCTCAATTTTGGCGAGGGCAAATACCCGGTTCGCAGCACAGGCGGTGGACTCGATGGCAAGGGCGCCGGCGCCGTCGGTTACCTGGTCGGCCAACCGGGCGAGGGCTTGCGCTGCATGTTCCACATGATGAACGAGGCGCGTATCGGCGTCGGCATTGCAGCCACCATGCTCGGTCTGGCGGGTTATGAAGCTGCGCTGGACTATGCCAAAACCCGACCCCAGGGTCGGCCGGCGGGGCCCGCCGGCAAAGATGCCACCCAGCCGCAAGTGCCCATCATTGAGCATGCCGACGTCAAGCGCATGTTGCTGGCGCAAAAATCTTACTGTGAAGGTGCGTTGGCGCTGGAGTTGTATTGCGCTCGTCTGGTCGATGAACAACACAGCGGTACACCCGAGGCCGCCGATGAGGCACGCCTGCTGCTTGAAGTTCTGACCCCGATCGCCAAGAGCTGGCCGAGTGAATGGTGTCTGGAGGCCAATTCGCTGGCGATTCAGGTCCACGGGGGTTATGGCTACACGCGTGACTTCCCGGTAGAACAGTATTGGCGCGACAACCGTCTGAACATGATCCACGAAGGCACGCACGGCATTCAGGCGATGGACTTGCTCGGACGCAAAGTGCTGATGGAGAGCGGGCGCGGGCTGGCGCTGCTGGCAGGGCGCATCCAGGCCACGGCCGCGCAGGCTCAACAGGTGCCTGAACTGGCGGCGCACGCAGCGGCTTTGACAGCCGCTTGGCAGCAGGTCACAGACGCCACCCGGGCGGCCTGGGCCACTGGCCAGCCGGGTGACGCCCTGGCCAACGCGGTGCCGTATCTGCAGGCCTTTGGGCATACCGTGCTGGCCTGGATCTGGCTCGACGTGGCGTTAAGCGCGCAACGCCAGGATGCTACACAATCAATAGCCGCTAACGTAGGAAGGACGAGGGCTACAGCCTATTTTTATCATTACGAGTTGCCCAAAATAGGCGCGTGGCTGCAGGTGGTGGCCAACCGTGACCTGACCTGCGCCGACATGCCTGAAGACGCGTTCTGAGGTGGCCGCTCTCAATCGGTGCTATGGTGGTTTGCGTGTAGGATAAAAAAATGCACATCAACAAAAATACGCGCCTCAATGAGTCACCGTCGTAACCCGCGCACCTTGCTGACACCTGCCATGCACAGTGTGCTGGACCGCATGACGCGCGCCAACCAGGTGCCACTGCATGCGCTCACGCCTGTGCAAGCACGCATCGCTTACGAGCTTGGTGCTGGCTTTCTGGAAATCACCTCGCCTGTGTTGCAGCGGGTGGAAGATTTCAACATTCCGGCACGCGATGGCTACAGCGTGCCGGTGCGACTCTATGCCGCCAGCGCTGAAAAGCTGCCGGTATTGGTCTATTTTCATGGTGGTGGCTTCACCATCGGCAGCATCGCCACGCATGATGTGCTGTGCCGCACCCTGAGCCACCTGGCGCATTGCGCGGTGCTCTCGGTGGCTTACCGGCTCGCACCCGAACATCAATTCCCGGTGGCGCATGACGATGCCTGGGATGCGGTGCAGTGGGTCGCACGGCACGGTGCCAGCCTGGGCCTGGATGCGACTCGCCTGGCCGTCGGTGGCGACAGCGCCGGGGGCACGCTGGCCGCGGCTTGCGCTTTGCAGGCACGGGATGTGGGCCTGCCACTGGCGCTGCAGTTGCTGTTTTACCCCGGTTGCACCGCGCACCAGGACACGGCGTCGCACAAGACCTTTGCCCATGGTTTTATGCTCGAAGAACCTCACATTGAGTATTTTTTTGACCACTACATTCCAGTGCACACAGATCGAGATGACTGGCGCTTTGCACCCCTGAATGCACCCGATGTGGAAGGCGTCGCGCCGGCCTGGTTCGGCCTGGCCGAATGCGACCCGCTGGTGGATGAGGGCGTGGCTTACGCCGATAAATTGCGCGCCGCGGCCGTGCCGGTGGACCTTGAAATTTACCGTGGCGTGGTGCACGGCTTTGCCTTGATGGGGCGCGCTATTGCAGAGGCGCGTCGCGCCCATCTGGATGCAGCACGCGCGCTGCGACATGCTTTTCAGAGCACCACTTCACCCCATACGCACCATGACTGATACGAGCCGCCAGGCGTTCCGCTTTTTCCACCGCCTGCGTGTGCGCTGGGCTGAAGTGGACATGCAAAAGATCGTTTTCAACGCGCATTACCTGATGTACTTTGACACGGCCATCACCGACTACTGGCGGGCTCTGGCCCTGCCGTACGAGGTCACTTTTGCGGCCTTGCAGGGTGACTTGTACGTCAAGAAAGCCACCGTGGAATTTCACGTGTCGGCACGGGTCGACGATCAACTGGACGTGGCGCTCAAATGCCATCGCATCGGCACCTCGTCCATTGTTTTCATCGGCTCTATTTTTCGGGGTGAAGAACACCTGATCAGTTGCGAGCTGATTTACGTGTTTGCCGATCCCGCCACACAGACTTCCCGGCCGGTCCCGGCGTCCCTGCGTGACATCCTGCTGGGCTATGAGGCTGGTCAAACCATGATTGAGGTCGCGGTCGGTGATTGGCAAATGCTGGCTGAAGGCGCGCGTACGGTGCGGGAGGAAGTGTTTGTGCAAGAGCAGCAGATTCCGATTGAGATGGAGCAAGACGAGTCCGATAAAACAGCACTCCATGTGCTCATTCGAAACCGGCTGGGCCTGCCCGTGGCCACCGGGCGACTGTTGCAGCCGACGCCGGGTATTGGCCAAATTGGCCGTCTGGCCGTGAACCGCGTGCTGCGCGGCTCACATCTTGGCCGCGCGGCGCTGCAAGCCTTGATGACTGCGGCCGCCCATCGTGGCGACTTTGAGGTGCTGTTGCACGCGCAAAGCAGCGCCCAGGGTTTTTATGCGGTACAAGGTTTTGTGCCGCGCGGCGAACCCTTCATGGAAGCCGGGATTAGACACATTGAGATGGTGCGTGTGCTGAGGTAATTCAAAAAATGCTATTGTTAGGATAGCTGTTAGTGCTTTATTTGTAGGGGCTAGAGGCTGATTTCGTATAAATGTGTGCATTCTGGCGTGTTTTCTCGGCCCAGCCGGGGAAGACGGCGAATTCATCACCGAGGACGGGGCCAGCGCCTGCTGAGATAGACTTCATATGACGTATAAGTTCCTGCCTGTGTTCCTGTTGCGCTGGCAGGTTTTTTTATTGAGGAATTCTCTTTGCAATCATCCAAACCCATTGAATCACATGGTCAGCCCATCGCGGGCGGCAAGCTGCCGCTGATCTGCGTCCCGCTGGTCGGGCACACACTGGACGAGGTGATGGCTGAGCTTGCCATTGTTCTGCCCAAGAAGCCTGATGTGCTGGAATGGCGGGTTGATTTTTTTGAGTCAATTGGTGACGTAGCTGCAGTCATCGCAGCGGCCAAAGCCATAAAAAGCAAAGCGGGTGATATTCCGTTGCTATTCACCCGCCGCTCGGTCATGGAGGGCGGTGAAAAGATCGCTTTGAACGAAGACCAAGTCATTGCCCTGTATGGGGCGGTGTGTGAGAGCAAAGCCATTGATTTGATCGACTACGAGATGGCCAATGAAACGGCCAACATCGCGCAGGTGCGCGCGGCGGCCAAGTCCAACGACATCAAGCTGGTGCTGTCTTTTCACAATTTTTCGAGCACACCGGGACTGGAAGCGCTGGCGAGCAAGTTTTTGATGGCCGACCAGCTGGGTGCCGATATTGCCAAAGTGGCTGTGATGCCGCGGGATCCAAACGATGTGCTGATACTGCTTGCTGCCACGCAGCAAGCCAGTCAGAAATTGAGAATCCCACTCATCAGCATGTCAATGGGGCCCTATGGTTCGCTTACCCGTCTGTTTGGCTGGGCCTTTGGATCGGCCCTGACCTTTGCCGTAGGGGCTCGCAGTTCAGCGCCCGGCCAGGTGCCGATTGAAGACTTGAACACCGTGCTTGGCATCTTGCGCAAGGCCATGGGAGACGGGCAGACCACTCCATAGTGCGGCTTGCCGGTGCTGCACTCCTCCCATGTTCAGTTGCCGCCGCCGATCCGGCTCACCAGCGCCTTCGTGAACGCGGCGGTGCTGGCCGTGCCGCCGAGGTCGCCGGTGCGCACCTTGTCGAGGTTCAGGGTTTCATCGATGGCTTTGCGCAGGCGAGCGGCCAGTTCGGGTAACTTGCAGTGGTCGAGCATCATCGCGGCGGCCAGCATCAGGGCGATTGGATTGGCAATGCCCTTGCCCGCGATGTCCGGGGCCGAGCCATGTACCGCCTCAAAGATCGCCGCATCGGCCCCGATGTTGGCACCCGGCGTCATGCCCAGGCCACCCACCAGCCCGGCGACCAGGTCGGACAGGATGTCACCGAACAGGTTGGTGGTGACCAGCATGTCGAATTGCCAGGGGTTGATCACCAGCTTCATTGCGCAGGCATCAATGATCACGGTCTCGAGTTCAAAGCGGCCCTTGTACTTGCGTTCGTACAGGTCGATGCCGGTTTCCAGGAAGATGCCGGTCAGCGCCTTCATGATGTTGGCCTTGTGCACGATCGAGACCTTCTTGCGCCCGGTCGCAACGGCATGTTCAAAGGCGAATTCCAGCAGGCGCCGGCTACCGGCCCGGGTATTGATGCCGGTGGCCATGGCCACCGCACGCGGGTCGTCGTCGATCGGGATGTAGTATTCATGACCGATGTACAGGCCTTCGAGGTTCTCGCGCACCACCACCAGATCGATCTTGTCGAAACGCCCACCCGGGATGATGGTGCGGGCAGGGCGCAGGTTGGCGTAGAGCTGGAACTCTTCGCGCAGTCGCACGTTCGATGAGCGGTAGCCGCCGCCCGAAGGCGTCTCCAGCGGGCCTTTGAGCGCCAGCCGGGTGCGCCGGATGCTGTCGAGTGTGGCGGCTGGCAAGGGGTCGCCCGCAGCCTGGATGCCGCCCAGACCGGCGATCTGACGGTCCCAATCGAAGGGCGCATGCAGCGCATCAAGTGCAGCCAGGGTGGCGTCAACGATTTCGGGGCCGATGCCGTCTCCGGGGATCAAGGTAGCGGGAATAGTGTTTGACATGTTTAGGCCTCTCTAATAGTTGGTTGATCAACTCCGATTATCGGGGGCCGGCTAATAGCCGGGCCGCACCTGTACGTTATGCTCGTGAAAAAACTCCCTATCACCTATGAAATTTTTTATCAGAACTTTTTTTAAAACCTTGCGGCTGGTGCTTGGCCCCGTGATGCTGCTGCGCGAAAGACTCACCCGCCCTGTTGGAGCGGCGCGCCCGCCCGCAGTGCAGGCACAGGTGGATCAGCAGTGTGGCAGCCTGGTGCTGTACCAATTCACGACCTGTCCCTTTTGCATCAAGGTACGCCAGGAAATGCGGCGTCTGTCTTTGGACATTGAACGGCGAGACGCTCAGCATGATGTCAAGAACCGCGAGGATTTAGGGCGTCAGGGCGGGCAGGTCAAGGTGCCTTGCCTGAAAATCGACAATTCGACGGGTGAAAGCCAGTGGCTGTATGAATCCGGCGCGATCATCAGTTACCTGCGCGGTCGATTTGCCGCTGCTTGAGACAACAAAAAACCCGCTGTAGCCATAGGCCAAGCGGGTTCTGATACTGTCTGATATCACCAAATGGTGCCCGGGGCCGGAATCGAACCGGCACGCCTTGCGGCGCGGGATTTTGAGTCCCGTGCGTCTACCAATTCCACCACCCGGGCGACGCTTTGTGCAGCCGCGAATTATGGCACAGTGTGGGGTATGAAATATCCAACTATTGAAGATTCCATCGGAAAAACCCCTTTGGTCAGGCTGCAACGCATCGGTGCACAAGAAAACGCTGCCCGTGGCAATGTGATTTTGGGCAAACTGGAGGGCAATAACCCCGCTGGCTCGGTCAAGGATCGGCCTGCCTTGTCCATGATCCAGCGTGCGCAGGAGCGTGGTGATATCAAGCCGGGCGACACGCTGATCGAAGCCACCTCGGGCAACACCGGCATCGCATTGGCCATGGCCGCAGCCATCAAGGGCTACCGCATGGTTTTGATCATGCCTGAAGACCTGTCGATCGAGCGTGCCCAAACCATGAAAGCGTTTGGCGCCGAGTTGATCCTCACGCCCAAAAGCGGCGGCATCGAGTATTCACGCGATCTGGCCGAGCAAATGCAGCGCGATGGCAAAGGTCGCGTATTGGATCAATTCTCCAATGCCGACAATCCGCGCATTCATTTTGAAACCACAGGCCCCGAAATATGGGCCGACACCAAAGGGCAAATTACCCATTTTGTAAGTGCCATGGGCACCACCGGCACCATCACGGGCGTTTCGCAATTTTTGAAAAAGAAAAACCAAGCCATCAAAATCATTGGTGTGCAGCCCAACGAGGGTTCCCGTATTCCCGGTATCCGCAAGTGGCCACAGGCGTATTTGCCCAAGATTTACGACCCGTCCCATGTGGATGAGTTGGTCTACGTGAGTCAGGAAGATGCTGAAGACATGTGCCGACGGCTGGCGCGCGAAGAAGGTATTTTTGCCGGCATTTCAGCGGCGGGTGCGTGCTGGGTGGCGCAGGAAATTGCCAAGCGTGAATCCAACGCGACCGTTGTGTTCATTGTGTGCGACCGCGGCGACCGCTATCTGTCCACCGGTGTCTTCCCGGCATGATCTTTGAAGTCGCCCCAATTTCAAGAAAATTCAAGGAAATTCGATGCAAATAGACAAAGAACTCGACGCCCGAGGTCTGAACTGCCCGCTGCCCATTCTCAAAGCCAAAAAAGCGTTGAGCGACATGCAAAGCGGGCAGACGCTGCGGGTGGTGGCGACCGATGCCGGCTCGATGCGTGACTTTCAGGCCTTTGCCAAGCAGACTGGCAATGATCTGCTGGAGCAGCAGACGGTGGGCGCCGATTTTATTCACGTGTTGCGCCGGCGTTGACCTGACATCAGGCCTTTGTTGCGGCCCGTGATGGTCTAGCCCAGGCGCGCGAGTTGGTCTTTTATTTTGGCCAGAGTCGCACCAAAATCAGTCATGCGCTTGCGTTCTTGTTCGATGACGGCGGCCGGGGCGCGGGCGACGAACGCCTCGTTGCTCAACTTGCCTTCGGTCTTGGCAATTTCACCTTCCAGACGCGCTGCCTCCTTACCCAGACGGGTCTTTTCGGCGGCGACGTCAATGGCCATGAACAGGCAAATGCGTGCCTCACCCACCACAGCCACGGGCGCGGCTTGAGCGGCGGCGGCCCAGGCGGTTTCGTCGTCAAACACGCGAACCTCGTTCAGCTTGGCCAGCGCCTTGAGGACCGGCGC
Organism: Rhodoferax ferrireducens T118; assembly: GCF_000013605.1. NCBI lineage: Bacteria > Pseudomonadati > Pseudomonadota > Betaproteobacteria > Burkholderiales > Comamonadaceae > Rhodoferax > Rhodoferax ferrireducens. Next base: position 2,618,110 of record NC_007908.1, on the reverse strand, counting down.
CGATTGCGTCAAAAAGGCGGCTTCATCTGCCTGGTTGGCGATCACGAACAAGGGTAGCCGGGTGGCGGGTGACACGCTCATCTCACCGCGCAGATTGCGGCAGGCATCGACAAGTTGTTTGAGTTTGCCCACATGCGCCAGCGCCGCTTCATCAATGCGCTCGGGCTGTGCCTGAGGGTAAACCGCGATCGACACCGATTCGCCGGCCCGGCCGGCGACCGGTGCCACTTTTTGCCATAGCTCCTCGGTCACAAAGGGAATCACGGGGTGCGCCAGGCGCAGGATGGTTTCCAAAGTGCGAATCAGGGTGCGGCGCGTGGCACGCTGTTGCGCCAGACCCGTCTGCGGGTCCTGGTTGTCTTTGCCTTGTTGAATCTGCACCTTGGCGATTTCCAGATACCAGTCGCAGAACTCGTTCCAGACAAAGTCGTAAATGGTGCTGGCGACGTTGTCCAGCCGGTATTCTTCAAAACCTTTGGCGACCTCGGCTTCGGCGCGCTGCAGTAGCGAGACGATCCAGCGATCGGCCGGGCTGAACTCCAGGTAGCCGTGCGCAGCACCGCCGACGGCGCATTCTTCTTTCGTGTGCTCGTTCAGGCCGCAATCCTGGCCTTCGCAGTTCATCAGCACAAAACGGCTGGCGTTCCACAGCTTGTTGCAGAAATTGCGGTAGCCCTCGCAGCGCTTGGCATCGAAATTGATGCTGCGGCCCAGCGAGGCCAGCGAGGCAAAGGTGAAGCGCAGCGCATCGGCGCCAAAGGCCGGGATGCCGGCCGGAAATTCTTTCTCGGTGTTCTTGCGCACCGCAGGCGCCGTTTCGGGCTTGCGCAGACCTTCGGAGCGTTTGAGCAGCAATTCGGGCAGTGCAATACCGTCAATCAAGTCGACCGGGTCGAGCACATTGCCCTCGGACTTGCTCATCTTCTTGCCTTGCGCATCGCGCACCAGGCCGTGGATGTAGACGTGTTTGAACGGCACCTGGCCGGTGAAATGGGTGGTCATCATGATCATCCGGGCGACCCAGAAGAAGATGATGTCGTAGCCGGTGACCAGCACGGAGGAGGGCAGGTAGAGGTCGAAGTCTTGCGTCTTTTCCGGCCAGCCCATGGTGGAAAACGGCACCAGGGCGGAGGAGTACCAGGTGTCGAGCACGTCTTCGTCACGGCGCAGGGTTTTACCCGGGGCCTGGGCTTGTGCCTCGGCCTCGTTGCGGGCCACGTAGACCTTGCCGTTTTCGTCGTACCAGGCTGGAATCTGATGACCCCACCAGAGCTGGCGGCTGATGCACCAGTCCTGGATGTTGTTCATCCACTGGTTGTAGGTGTTGACCCAGTTCTCCGGCACGAACTTGACGTCGCCGGACTGCACGGCGTCAATGGCTTTTTGGGCGATGGATTTGGCCGTAGGGTCAATCGGGCTGACCTTGCTCATGGCGACAAACCATTGGTCGGTCAGCATGGGTTCGATGATCTGGCCGGTGCGGGCGCAGCGCGGCACCATGAGTTTGTGTTTCTTGACCTCAATCAGCAAGCCCAAAGCTTCCAGGTCTTTGACAATTTTCTTGCGCGCCACAAAGCGATCCATGCCGACGTAGGCGGCTGGCGCCACCGCGTCAATCTTGGCATCCAGTGTCAGCACACAAATCATCGGCAGCTTGTGGCGCTGGCCCACGGCGTAATCGTTCTGGTCATGTGCGGGCGTGACCTTCACCACGCCGGTGCCGAAGGCTTTGTCCACGTAGTCGTCGGCAATCACGGGAATGGTGCGGCCGCACAAGGGCAGGGTGACGTGTTTGCCGATCAGGTGCTGGTAGCGCTCGTCGTCAGGGTGCACCATCGCCGCCACGTCACCGAGCATGGTTTCCGGGCGCGTGGTGGCAACCACCAGGCCGGGCGCCAGTTCACCGTTGACCAATTGCGGGCCGTCGGCGAAGGGATACAGGATGTGCCACAGAAAGCCGTCTTCCTCTTCGCTTTCCACTTCCAGATCGCTGACCGCGCTTTGCAGCACCGGGTCCCAGTTCACCAGCCGTTTGCCGCGGTAGATCAAGCCTTGCTCATAAAGCTGGACAAAGGTCTCGGTCACGGTTTTGGACAGTTTCGGGTCCATGGTGAAGTATTCGCGGCTCCAGTCCACGCTGTCACCCATGCGGCGCATTTGGGTGGTGATGGTGTTGCCGGATTTTTCTTTCCATTCCCAGACCTTGGAGACGAAATTTTTTCGTCCCAAGTCGTGGCGGCTGACCTTTTGGTCCTGCAACTGCCGCTCCACCACGATTTGCGTGGCAATGCCGGCATGGTCGGTGCCCGGAATCCACACCGTGTTGTCGCCACGCATGCGGTGGTAGCGCGTCAGCGAGTCCATGATGGTTTGGTTGAACGCGTGCCCCATGTGCAACGTGCCGGTGACATTGGGCGGCGGCAGCTGGATGGCGAAGGCCTCGGCGCCGTCTTTCGGCACGCCCTTGCCCCGGTAGCCGGCGTGCGCGTACTCCCGGCGTTCCCATTCCGGTCCCCAATGGGCTTCCAGGGCGGCGGGCTCAAAAGATTTGGACAGGCTGTTGAGGCCGGGTTGTTGCAGTTCGTCGTTCATGGTGTCTTTGGCTGTTTCGCTGGCAAGTTCCAGCGAACGCGACATAGGGATACAAATGCCGCAGGGGGAGGGAGTGTTAATCAATTATGATTTTATTCGACACCGACTCTCTAATTGGCGCAGACCTGAATCCCCGCGCCTAAACGCCTGATTCGCCAGGCGCGGTATTGTGCTGCTGGCTGTTGATGATTATCAAAATTACTTTTTTCATAGTCAAAAACAATTTGCGGCATTGAGGCAGCCAATTAGACGCCGCCCCCGATCGTGGCTAAGCTTTCATCGTCTTTGACAAACGGTTGTTCAAGGCAAGTGCTTCAAATTTTTAACTGATGAAGGAGATTTCCATGGCAGCACTCAAAGGCTCCAAGACGGAAGACAACCTGAAAGCCGCCTTCGCAGGCGAGTCCCAGGCCAACCGCCGTTATTTGTATTTCGCAAACAAGGCCGACGTTGAAGGCCAGCCCGACGTGGCTGCCTTGTTCCGCTCCACCGCCGAAGGTGAAACCGGCCATGCGCACGGTCACCTGGAGTGGCTGGAAACCTGCGGCGATCCCGCCACCGGTCTGCCGTTTGGCGGCACCCGTGACAATCTCAAGTCGGCAGTCGCGGGCGAAACCCACGAGTACACCGATATGTACCCCGGCATGGCCAAAACCGCGCGTGACGAAGGTCATGACGAGGTGGCTGACTGGTTTGAGACCCTGGCCAAGGCCGAGCGCTCGCACGCCAATCGCTATGCCAAGGCATTGCTTGAACTGGTTGATTAATCCCGGTTGAATCGTCTGTGTTGGGCGTTGCTGGCAGCGCCCAATGCAGAACATTCAACACCTGATAAACACCAACCATCCACGGTATCCCCACATGGCACGCGAAGGCAATTTATCGGCTCCCACCCGACACCCGATCGACTGGAAGGGGCTGGACTACTACAACGAAGAGGCGACTTTCCATGAGCTGGAGCGCATTTTTGATATCTGCCACACCTGCCGCCGCTGTGTGAGCCTGTGCGGCGCTTTCCCTACATTGTTTGACCTGGTCGACGAGAGCAAGACGCAGGAGGTGAATGGGGTTGACAAAAAGGACTACTGGAAGGTGGTGGACCAGTGTTACCTGTGTGATATGTGTTTCATGACCAAGTGCCCGTATGTGCCGCCGCATCAGTTCAATCTCGACTTTCCGCACACCATGCTGCGCGCCAAGGCGATCAAATTCAAAAAAGGTGAGGTGTCAACGGCCGAGAAGTTTTTGGCCTCGATCGATGTACACGGCCAGCTGGCCGGCATCCCGGTCGTGGTGCAGGTGGCCAATGCCGTGAATCAGACCAAGCTGGCGCGCAGGGTGATGGAAAGCGTGGCGGGCGTCGATAAAAATGCCTGGCTGCCCTCGCTGGCGACCAGGAGATTTCGCTCGGGCACGCCTGCCGCCAAAGCCACGGTGGTGATGGACGGCGAGAAAACACCCGGCAAGGTCGCCATTTTTGCCACCTGTTTCATCAACTACAACGAACCCGGCATTGGTCTGGATTTGCTCAAAATTCTGGATCACAACGACATTCCTTATGTGATCGTCGAGAAGGAAAAATGCTGCGGCATGCCCAAGCTCGAACTGGGTGATCTGGATTCAGTCAACGCCAGCAAGGAGGCCAACATCCCGGTGCTGGCGCGTTACGCCAAGGATGGTTTTGCCCTATTGGCGGCAGTGCCCAGTTGCGCCCTGATGTTCAAGCAGGAAATTCCCTTGATGTACCCGGACGAGCCGGACGTGCAACTGGTCAAGGACGCGATGTGGGACCCGTTTGAATACCTGATGCAGCGCAAGCGCGATGGCCTGCTCAAAGTTGATTTCCCGGTACCGTTGGGCAACGTGAGTTACCAGATTCCGTGTCATGGGCGGGTGCAGAACATCGGCAAGAAGACCGAAGAGATGCTCAAGATGATTCCGGGCACCACGGTCAACACCTTTGAGCGTTGCTCCGGCCATGCCGGCACTTTTGGTGTCAAGAAGGCGCACCACGAGCAGGCCATGAAGATCGGCAAACCCCTGTTCAAAGGCATGGCAGCCATGAAGGATGGCAGCAAGCCGGACTTCATCAGCTCGGATTGCCCCCTGGGCGGCCACCATATTGCGCAGGGTTTTGAGGTCAACCAGCTTGGCACGCCCGAGTTGCTGCACCCCTTGAGCCTGGTGGCCAAGGCCTATGGTTTGAAGTGAAAAACGGACAAGGTTAATGGGGTGATCCTTGAATGCCCTGTCACTTGGTCAGCCATCCATGCGAGGGTAGGGGGTGGAAATAGACCAAATGATTGCACGCTTCGGCGTGCTTTTTGGGCTGTTTTCACCTCCTGCCCGACCAGCGAAACCACCTCTTTTGAAATTTGGAGCATTCATGCAAATGACCGGAACCATCACCCCCGACAGTCTCATGTCGCTGGAGGCCTACAGCAAGTGGCGCAAGGTCAACCAGCCGGTCGTCATGGCGCACCGCAAGCTGCGCAGCGTGCGCCTGGGTGAGTTCATCAACCTGCAGTTCGAGAGCGAGATGACCATTCGCTACCAGATCCAGGAGATGCTGCGCATCGAGAAGGTGTTTGAAGAAGACGGCATCCAGCAAGAGATTGACGCCTACGCGCCGCTGGTGCCCACCGGCAGCAACTGGAAAGCCACGGTCATGCTGGAGTACCCGGATGTGAACGAGCGCAAACGCGAGTTGGCGCGCTTGATCGGGGTGGAAGACCGTTTGTTTGTGGAAGTCGAAGGCCAAGCACGCGTCTATGCCATTGCCGACGAGGACATGGAGCGCGAAAACGACGAAAAAACATCGGCCGTGCATTTTGTGCGCTTTGAGTTGACGCCAGCCATGTGCGCTGCCGTCAAGGCCGGCGCCAGCGTCAAGCTTGGCTGCGACCACACCCATTACCCGGCACATGTCACGATTGCACCTGAAACGCTGGCCTCGCTGGCCGGTGACCTGACGTAGCCGATCGGCCCACTGTCACGATAATCAAGGCTTCGTCATGAAGCCTTTTCTTTTCTTAACGCGCCTTTGAAGCGAGTTTGTCCGCCATGCTTTTTTTGCTGTCCCCCGCCAAATCCCTTGATTTTGAAAAACCCGCAGCTCCCGTGCCGCACACGCAGCCGCTGTTCATTCCCCAAGCGGCCGAATTGATCGATATCCTGAAGAAGAAATCACCGCGACAGATCGCCTCCCTGATGAGTTTGAGCGACACCCTGGCCGGCCTGAACGTGGCCCGCTACCAAGCCTGGGTGCCGAAATTTACCGCGAAGAACGCCAAACAAGCGGTGCTGGCCTTTAACGGTGATGTTTATGAAGGGCTCGATGCCAAGAGTCTGCCCGTTGATGATTTGAAGTGGTTGCAAGACCATGTCTGCATCCTGAGCGGTTTGTACGGCGTGCTGCGCCCGCTCGACTACATGCAGCCCTACCGGCTGGAAATGGGCACAAAATTGGCCAACCCGCAGGGCAAGGACCTGTACCAGTTCTGGGGCGCACAAATCTCCGATTACCTCAACATCCGCTTGCACAAGAATGCCGCCCCGGTGGTGGTGAACCTGGCGTCGCAAGAGTATTTCAGGGCGGTGGACCGCAAGGCGCTGCAGGCCCGGGTGCTTGAATGCGTCTTCCAGGAGTACCGGGGCGGTCAGTACAAGATCATCAGCTTTTACGCCAAACGGGCGCGTGGTCTGATGGCACGTTTCGCCGCCGAGCACCGGCTGAGCAAGCCTAAACAGCTTGAAGGCTTTGATGCTGAGGGCTACGCGTTCGACGCAGCGGCCTCCGAGCCGGACCGACTGGTTTTCCGGCGTCAGCAGCCTTTGTCATAAATTTATAACAAATCAGGCTGTAGCCCCCGTGAAATATGCGTAAATAGCTATGAAAATAAGAGCAAACAGCATTGACATCGAAGTCGAAGACAGCGGCCCTGGCGCCGCTGGCCAAGTGCGCCCGGTTATCTTGCTGATCATGGGGCTGGGCATGCAGCTGGTGGCCTGGCCACCCGCGTTGGTGCAGGGGCTGGTCGATGCCGGTTACCGGGTCATCCGCCACGACAACCGCGACGTCGGCTTGAGCCACCATTTTGATGCCCTGGGCAAGCCGCATCTGCTCTGGCAGGGCCTCAAGTACAAGCTTGGCTTGATGCCGCGTGCACCCTACAGCGTGGCGGACATGGCGGCCGATTCGCTCGGTGTGCTGGACGCCTTGGGCATTGAAAAGGCGCATGTGCTGGGTGTCAGCATGGGCGGCATGATTGCGCAACGCATGGCGCTGGCCGCACCCGGGCGGGTCTTGAGTCTGAGCAGCGTGATGAGCACCAGCGGCGCCAAAGGCCTGGCGCAGGCGCGCCCCGAGGTGATACGCGTTTTGCTCAGCCGGCCCAAGGGCCGCGATCCGCAGACGGTACTGAACCATTACGTCCGCTTGTTCAAAGCCATTGGCAGCCCGGGTTTCCCGACGCCTGAACATGAGCTGCGCGAGCGTATCTTGCTGGGGGTGCAACGTGGCTATTACCCGGTGGGCACGCTGCGGCAGATGCTGGCCATCATGGCCGATCAGACCCGTGCCGCGCAGTTGCGGCGCATCACCTTGCCGACGCTGGTGTTACACGGCAAAGCCGACCCGCTGTTGCCGTTTGTCCATGGCGAGGATACGGCCCGGCGCATTAGCGGTGCCAGACTGGTCGGTATTGAAGGCATGGGACACGACCTGCCGCCCGGTGTGGTGGCCCATCTGCTGGCGGCTCTGCTGCCGCATCTGAAGGCTGCTGAGACCAGCCGCATGACCTTGTCACCAACTTAAACTCCAACCCCCGCCCACTTTTCAGACCAGAGCCCACGCCCATGAACACGCCACAAAATTCCCCCTTGGGCCAGGCCACCGCCTACCTCGACCAGTACGATGCCTCGTTGCTGTTCCCGATCGCGCGCGCAACCAAACGCGCTGAGATCGGCGTGACCGGGGCACTGCCGTTTCTGGGCGCCGACATGTGGACCGCGTTCGAGTTGAGCTGGCTCAATTTGCGCGGCAAACCGCAGGTGGCGCTGGCACGCTTCACGGTCCCGTGCGAGAGCCCCAACATCATTGAGAGCAAGTCCTTCAAGCTCTACCTCAACAGCTTCAACAATACGCGCTTTGCCGATGTAGACGCAGTGAAAGCCCGTCTGCGCGCGGACTTGAGCGAAGCGGTCTGGCGTGATGCCGGGAAAAATGTTTCACCCGACGCTGCCGCGCCCCCCAGCATTGGCGTCACCCTTTTGCTGCCTGAGCTGTTTGACCGTGAACCTATTTACGAGCTTGATGGCCTGAGCCTGGACCGGCTCGATGTCGAATGCACACACTACACCCCGGCGCCTGATCTGTTGCGGGTCGTGCCGGACGAGGCGCCGGTGAGCGAGGTGCTGGTCAGCAACCTGTTGAAAAGCAATTGCCCGGTCACCGGCCAGCCCGACTGGGCCAGTGTGCAGATCAGCTACAGCGGTGCGCCGATTGACCAGGAGGGCTTGCTGCAGTACCTGGTGAGTTTTCGCAACCACAACGAGTTTCATGAGCAATGCGTCGAGCGTATCTTCATGGACCTCTGGACGCGCTGCAAGCCCGTCCGGCTGGCGGTGTATGCGCGTTATACGCGCCGCGGCGGGCTCGACATCAATCCGTTTCGAACCAGCTATGCGCAGGCGTTACCAGCCAACGTCCGCAACGCGCGGCAGTAGAAAGTCACGCTGGCCTGAGGTTTCCAGCCCTGAGTCTTCACTTTCAGCGCCGGGCAGTGGCCAGCGTCGGCTGTTCAGACAGGGGTGTTCCCCGACGCCAAGCCGGATATTTCCTCAATCATGAACCTGCCATAGTGTTGTGCCGCGACTGCTTTTGTGGCTCGCGCCACGCTCGCCACTGACTCGGCTTGCGCGTCTTCGGGCGCATGCACGATCAGGAAGCTGCATCCATCCTCGGCCAGGGCACGGTGTTTCTTGATGAGGTCAAGTTCATAACCGAACGCGGCAAACGCGCTCGCGTTCTCCAGTTCCGCATCGACCTGCGCCTTCATCTCCTCGGGGGAGTAGCGCACCAAGGCCGAGTCCGAAAACTTCTGATCGAGTAATGCGTTCACGGCTGCCTGCTGGTCAATGGCGGACCGAAACGCCATAACGGTGTGCCCCACCGGTTTGAATACCCCAAATGTTTCCGGGGGATGTGTTTTGTCCATGGTTGTTACCTTCAAATCTGTCACGGCATCAGGCCGCGTGTTTTTTCACCCAGGCAACGTACTTGTCCATCCAGCCTTGCAGGAATTTGCTGCTGTCGGGGCCAATATTCCCGGACGCGTCAAACAATCCATCCTTGGCCTGGATGAAGGCTTCGGGCTGGCCCAGCGTCGGGACGTCCAGATACGCCAGCACATTGCGCAAATGCTGTTGTGCGAGGGCTGTACCGGTGGCGCCGACCGAAACGCCCAACACACCCGCTGGTTTGCCTGCCCAGGCGTTTTGCCCGTACGGGCGTGAGGCGTGGTCCATCGCATTCTTGAGAACACCAGGGATGGAGCGGTTGTACTCGGCCGTGACGAACAACAGGCCCTGAGCGGTCCCGATATCGCTCTTGAGTCGCTTGACTGACTCGGCCTGGTTGGCGTCATCGTCCTGGTTGTAAAGCGGCAAGTCGCCGATTTGTACCTGCTTGAACGAAAACTCCGAAGGCGCCAATTTCACAATGGCGTTGGCCAGCTTGCGGTTGAATGAGTCCCGACGAAGGCTGCCGACGATAACGGCTATCTGGAATTTGCCCATGAATATCTCCATTGAATGAGGAAGACGACCAGGGTACAGCGAATCTGCAATTGAGTCTGTGCGGCAGATAACACAAGCCGACGCACAAGAGACCTGTCTGTGGCCGAACGTGGCCCCGCCCTTTGTTCGGCACCGCACAGACTATTGGCATCGGTTTGCGTAACGTACAGCCAGTTATGTTGTATTGCGCCTGTCGGCCTGGTCAATGTTGCGCGTTCTTGTAGTAGCCCGTCCACTCTGGAGATATCCATGGAAGACATCCTCGCTCCCTGGCCTGAGCCATCGCGAAGCCCGTGGATGCGCGGCCGTGCGCCTGAAGCAGCCTGCAGCCACCCTGGATACACAAAGGACGACCCGACCGACCACCAATTCATCGCCACGCTGGACTCCTATCGGGACACTGGCGGGCTCGCATCGGTGCAAGAGGTGGTCACGCTGTTCAAACGCTGCAAGGGTTCCGACCTCACGCCGCTTGCCAGCCTGATTGCCGGCAAAAAGGTGATCTGCTTCGGTTGGGAAGCAAGAGTGTGGCTTCCCCTGTTTCAGTTCAACCGCGTCGACATGACGCCGCAAATAGGTCTCGGCCAGGTGCTGGCGCAGCTGAGCTCCGTCTTCAGCGCGTGGGAGCTGGCGAACTGGTTTGCGCAGCCCAACCCATGGCTTGGGGATCGCACCCCGGCCGCCAGGCTGGGATGGGACCTGCCGGCGGTCCTGAATGCTGCGCGCGCTGACCGATTCGTTGTGGATGGACAAGACCATCCACGGACAAGTGTTGTAACAGGTGGCCAGGACATGGATTACGCCAATTAGGACGGTCCTGCATGAGCACCACGCGCATCGAATCGGGCAGCTTCGGCCTCATTGAGGTCCCGTTCGATGTGTTGCGGGGTGTGCAAACAGTGCGCAGCCTGCACGCGCCGGCGCAGGTGAGTCCCATTGCTTGCCTGGGCCTGTGCGGCGAAAATAGGCCCATTGATGTCTAGCCAGGAGATCGCCATGCTGCACGCCTTTGCCGCTACCCTCAAGACCTTCAAAACCGCCTCCGGCAAGGCGGGAAAATTCTATTCGCTGCCCGCACTCGCGCGGCAGTTCCCCAACATCAAGCGCCTGCCGGTGTCCCTGCGCATCGTGCTCGAGTCGGTGCTGCGCAACTGCGACGGCAAGAAGGTCACGACCGGCCATGTGGCGCAGTTGGCAAGCTGGCAGCCCCACGCGACGCGCACCGACGAAATTGCATTTGTGGTGTCGCGCGTGGTGCTGCAGGACTTCACCGGCGTCCCGCTGCTGGCCGACCTGGCCGCCATGCGCAGCACGGCCCAACGCCTGGGGCTGGACCCGCGGCTTATTGAGCCGCTGGTGCCGGTGGATCTGGTGGTGGACCACTCGATCATGGTGGATCACTATGGCCAGAAGGATTCGCTGGACCTGAACATGAAGCTTGAATTCCAGCGCAACCGCGAGCGCTACGAGTTCATGAAATGGGGCATGCAGGCCTTTGACACATTTGGGGTGGTGCCGCCGGGTTTTGGCATCGTGCACCAGGTCAATCTGGAATTCCTGGCGCGCGGGGTGCACAAAACGAAAGACGGCGTCTACTACCCCGACACGCTGGTGGGCACCGACAGCCACACCACCATGATCAACGGCATTGGCGTGGTCGGCTGGGGCGTGGGCGGCATCGAGGCCGAGGCCGCCATGCTGGGCCAGCCGGTGTACCTGCTGACGCCCGATGTGGTGGGCTTTGAGTTGAGCGGGCGCCTGCGCGAGGGCGTGACCGCCACCGACCTGGTGCTCACGGTCACCGAGACGCTGCGCCAGCAACGGGTGGTGGGCAAGTTCGTGGAGTTTTTTGGCGCAGGCACGCGCACCCTGGCGTTGCCGGATCGCGCAACAATAGCCAATATGGCGCCCGAGTATGGCGCCACCATGGGCTTCTTCCCGGTGGACGAAAAAACCATCGCCTACTTCACGGGCACCGGCCGCACCAGGGACGAGATCGAGGCTTTTGAGGCTTACTTCAAGGCGCAGGGCCTGTTTGGCGTGCCGCTCGCCGGCGAGATTGACTACTCGCAGGTGGTCAAGCTCGACCTGGGCGATGTCACCCCCAGCCTGGCTGGCCCCAAGCGCCCGCAGGATCGCATCGAGTTGGGCCAGGTGGCCAGCCAGTTCACCTCGCTCTTTAGCAAGCCCAATGCCGAGAACGGGTTCAACCAGAGCGCCGAGCGTCTCATGCAGCGCTACCCGGTCAATTGTGGCGCGGGCGAGTCGGCGGGCGAGGCGCCGCCGCTGGCGCCCGGCGCTCGGCGTGACGTGGAGGAGATGGTGAGCAACCGGCCAGCGCTGGCGGCGGTCGAGGGGCCCTCTTCGGTGGTGTGCGACATCAAGGCCCCGGCAAAAGCCGGGTTTACCTTGGGCCATGGCGACGTGCTGATCGCCGCCATCACCAGTTGCACCAACACCTCCAACCCCAGTGTCCTGCTGGCGGCAGGCCTGTTGGCTAAAAAAGCCGTCCAGGCGGGGCTGCGGGTGCAGCCGCACATCAAGACCTCGCTGGCACCCGGCTCACGCATCGTGACCGAGTACCTCACGCAAACCGGCTTGCTGCCCTACCTCGAGAAGCTCGGCTTTGCCCTTGCTGGCTACGGCTGCACCACCTGCATTGGCAATTCCGGCGATCTGACGCCCGAACTCAACGCGGCCATCACCCAGCACGACCTGGTCTGCGCGGCCGTGCTGTCAGGCAACCGCAACTTCGAGGCGCGCATTCACCCCAGCCTCAAGGCCAATTTTCTGGCCAGCCCGCCGCTGGTTGTGGCCTATGCGATTGCAGGGACGATCCTGCGCGACCTGATGACCCAGCCAGTGGGGCAAGGCACAGGCGGCAAGGATGTGTACCTGGGCGACATCTGGCCCAGCAGCGAGGAAATCAGTGCGCTGATGCAGTTCGCCATGAACGGCCGCGCGTACCAGGAAAACTACGCGCGTGTTGCCTCCACGCCCGGCCCGCTGTGGGAAGCCATCACCGGCGTGACCGGCACCACCTACACCTGGCCCAGGAGCACCTACATTGCCGAGCCGCCGTTTTTTGCCACTTTTGCTATTGATAATATAGCTACTAAATCAGATAAGGCGGGGGCTAGAGGCCAGCAAGGCTCTGAATCTGTGCGGGGTGCGCGCATCATGGCGCTGTTTGGTGATTCCATCACCACGGACCATATTTCTCCGGCGGGCGCGATCAAAGAGAGTTCACCGGCGGGCCAGTGGCTGCTGGCGCATGGCGTGCAAAAGGCCGACTTCAATTCCTATGGCGCACGCCGGGGCAACCATGAGGTGATGGTGCGCGGCACCTTTGCCAATGTGCGCATCAAAAACCTGATGATCGCGCCGCTGGCCGACGGGTCGCGCGAAGAGGGTGGCCTCACCTTGTACCAGGCGCCCGCCGAGGGCCCGGGTGTGCGGGGGCCGGGTGAAAAGCTGTCCATCTTTGACGCCGCCACCCGTTACATGGCGGCGGGCATACCGACCGTGGTGTTGGCGGGTGAAGAATACGGCACCGGGTCGAGCCGGGACTGGGCGGCCAAGGGCACGCAACTGCTGGGCATCAAGGCGGTGGTGGCCCGAAGCTTTGAGCGCATCCACCGCAGCAACCTGGTCGGCATGGGGGTGTTGCCCTTGCAGTTCAAGGCCGGCGACAGCTGGCAAGGTCTGGGCCTGACCGGCAACGAGGTCATTGACATCGTGCCCGATGTTGACCTGCGCCCGCAGAGCGACGCCCAGTTGGTGGTCACCCGCGCCGATGGCAGTCGCCTCACGCTGACGGTGCTGCTGCGCATCGACACGCCGATTGAGGTGGACTACTACCGTGCGGGCGGCATTCTTCCCTTTGTACTGCGCCAGTTGCTGCAGGCTTGACTTTCTAACTCAATAAGTCTGGAGTCGATTCATGGCCCCCACACGCACCGAGTCCGACAGCTTTGGTCCCATCGAAGTCCCTCTCGAGGCCTTGTGGGGCGCACAGACGGCGCGCAGCCTGCGCTTCTTCGCCATTGGCGAGCAGCGCATGCCGCTGCCGGTGATTCACGCGCTGGCCTGGGTCAAGTGGGCCGCGGCCATCATCAATTGTGATCTGCACCTGCTGGACGGCACCAAGTCGCAGGCCATCGCGGATGCTGCGCGGCGCGTGGCCACTGGCGAGTTTGATGCCGAGTTTCCCTTGTCGCTGTGGCAGACCGGCTCGGGCACACAGAGCAACATGAATGTCAACGAGGTGGTGGCCAACCTGGCCTCGCGCGCACTCGGCGGTGACGTGGGTGCAGCGCGAAAAATCCACCCCAATGACGATGTCAACCTTGGGCAGTCGTCCAACGATGTATTCCCCACCGCCATGCACATCGCGGCGGCCCTGCAGGCCAAGCTGAATTTGCTGCCGGCGCTGCAAGCCTTGCGCAGCGCACTCGCGGCCAAGGCCCTTGAATTCGAAGCGGTCGTGAAGATCGGCCGCACGCACCTGCAAGACGCGACGCCGGTGACGCTGGGCCAGGAGTTTGGTGGCTACGAGGCGCAACTCGCGCTGTGCGAGAAAAGCATCCGTTACGCCCTGCTGGCGCTGCACAGGTTGGCCATTGGCGGCACGGCGGTGGGTACCGGGCTGAACACCCACCCGCAGTTCGCCGCGCGCGTGGCTGCCCTGCTGGCAAACCAGCTCGACCTGCCACTGGCGCAGGCCGACAATTTATTTGCGGCGATGGCCGGTCACGAAGCGCTGGTGGCCTTGCATGCCAGTCTGAAGATGCTGGCCATTGCCTTGACCAAAATTGGCAACGACATTCGCTTGATGGGCAGCGGGCCACGGGCGGGTCTGGGCGAACTGCAATTGCCCCAGAATGAGCCCGGCAGCTCGATCATGCCCGGCAAGGTGAACCCGACCCAGGTCGAGGCGCTGACCATGGTGTGCGCCCAGGTGATCGGGCATGACGCCGCCATAGGTTTTGCCGCGAGCCAGGGCCACTTTGAACTCAACGTGTACAAACCCCTGATCATTTTCGACACACTCGACAGCCTGCGTCTGCTGACGGACACGATGCGCAGCTTTAACCAGCATTGCGTGGCGGGCCTGTCTGTCAACGCGGCGCGGGTTGAAGAATTGTTGCAAAGCTCGCTGATGCTGGTCACTGCGCTCACGCCACATATCGGTTACGACCGCGCGGCTCAGATCGCCAAGCATGCGTATAAAAATGGCACGACGCTGCGCGAAGCGGCGCTGGCGCTCGGCGCCGTGAGCGCGGAACAATTTGACGCCTGGGTGGACCCTCGGCAGATGCTTCAGCCCCGCGATTCGACCAAGGCAGACCAGTGAAGACGAGCGGTCGAACGGCTCCGTCACGATGCGTGTGAGGTCACTGCGCTGTCAGGCATCCGGGCTGCGGGCCTGCGCCCGGGCTTCTTCGTTCTCGCCCCACATGGCGTTCAGAATGGCCAGCAGCACCGCAAAGCTGACGCCCAAAATCCAGGCAAAGTACCACATGTGATGTCCTTTTATCAGTAGGCGCCGTGCTCGTTTTCCTTCACATACGCCGCCGTCACCTTGCCGCGCATCACGCGGTAAGCCCAGGACGTGTAGAGCACGATCAAGGGCATGAAGATGAGTGTGACCCCCAACATGATGCCCAGCGTCAAGTGGCTCGACACGCTGTCCCACACGGTCAGGCTGGCGCCGGGCATGGAGCTTGATGGCATGATGAACGGAAACATGGACGCGCCGGCCGTGCCGATGACGCCCAGCAGAGCCAGTGCCGAGCAAACAAAAGCAGTCAAAGTGCGGCGCAGGCGCAGCTGCAGCACTGCCAGCAGCGCACCCAGCACGCCGATAACGGGCAGTAGCCACAGCAGGGGTTGATGGCCGTAGTTGGCCATCCAGGCACCGGCCTCGCGCACCACGGTCTTGTTCATCGGATCAGGCAACGCGCCCGGGTTGATGATGGATGTGATGCGGTAGCCATCCAGGAATTGAAGCCAGACACCTGCAGCGACAAAGGCCAGCACCATGACGAGGGCCGCGCCCATGGCACCCTTGATGGCGCGCGCCTGAATCACCCCTTCGGTGCGGTGCGCCAGATAGACGCCGCCGTGCATCGTGATCATGGCGCTGCTCAGCACCCCGGCCAGCAGGGCAAACGGGTTAAGCAATTGCCAGAAGCTGCCGCTGTAGGTCGAGACCAGATAGGTGTCAAACTGGAACGGCACACCCAGCAGCAGGTTGCCAAAGGCCACCCCAAAAATAAGCGGCGGCACCGCACCGCCCACAAACAGGCCCCAGTCCCACGCGCTGCGCCAGCTGGCGTTGTGAATCTTGCTGCGGTAGTCAAAACCGACCGGGCGAAAGAACAAGGCCCACAGTACCACCAGCATGGCCCAATAGAAGCCGCTGAACGCGGCCGCATAGACCAGCGGCCAGGCCGCAAACAGGGCGCCACCGCCCGTGATGAACCAGACCTGGTTGCCCTCCCAGTGCGGGCCCACGGTGTTGATGATCACGCGGCGTTCCATGTCGCTGCGGCCAACAAAGGGCAGCAGCGTGCCCACCCCCATGTCGTGGCCGTCCATGATGGCAAAGCCGATCAGCAGCACGCCGATCAGAAGCCACCAGATGATTTTGAGCGTTGAATAATCAAACATGGCTGCTTCCTTAGACTGGCGCCGGGACGGCGTGCGTGATGGACTCGTCCTGGTAGCGGCCAGTCCCCAGGCTGCCCGGGCCCAAGCGCGCAAACTTCACCATGAGAAACATCTCGACGACCAGCAGCGCGGTGTAAAAAACAATGAACCCGGCCAGCGAACCGTACAGGTTGTTGACGCTGAGCGTTGACACACTCAAGTGCGTGGGCAAGACGCCGTAAATCGTCCAGGGCTGGCGGCCATATTCGGCCACGAACCAGCCCAACTCGGCCGCAACCCACGGCGCGGGCAGCATCCACAGCGCCCACTTGAGCAGCCAGGGCTTTTGCATGTTGGCCGATTTGATCGTGCTCCAGAATGCCAGGCCGAACAAAGCCAGCATGGCAAAACCCAAACCCACCATGATGCGAAAGCCCCAGAACATCGGCGTCACGCGAGGCACGGTGTCGTTAACGGCGCGCTCAATGATCTCGGGTGTGGCTTGATTGACGTCGCTCACATATTTCTTGAGCAGCAGGCCAAAGCCGAGGTCGGCTTTGTGACGCTCAAACACTTGTTGGGCCACCACGTCAGCGCGTTGGCGGCGCAGGGCATCGAGCGCGTTGACCGCCACAATGCCGCGCAGGATGCGCTCACGGTTCTTGGCCTTGATCTGGAGAATGCCCGGAATTTCCTTGGTGAGGGAGCGTGTCCCGATCAGGCCCATGACCCATGGGATCTCGACTTCCCAGTTGTTCTTCTGCGCCGCTTCGTTGATGCTGGCCATCACCGTGAGCCCGGCCGGTGCAGGCTTGGTTTGCCACATCGCCTCCATCGCCGCCAACTTGGTCTGTTGGGATTCCCCCACCGTGTAGCCCGATTCGTCACCCAGCACAATCACGCTGAGCGCCGAGGCCAGTCCAAAGGCGGCGGCGACCCGAAAGCTGCGCTTGGCAAATTCGACATCACGTTTCTTCAACAGGTACCAGCTGGAGATCGACAACACAAACATGGCGCCCGTCACATAGCCCGCCGATACCGTGTGCACAAACTTGGCCTGCGCGTCGGGGTTGAACACCACGGACCAGAAGTCGACCATTTCCATGCGCATGGTCTGGTAGTTGAATTCGGCACCCACCGGGCTCTGCATCCAGCCGTTGGCAATCAAAATCCACAGCGCACTCAGGTTGGAGGCAATCGCCAACAGGAGCGTCACCATCAAGTGCTGTGTTTTGGACAGGCGATCCCAGCCGAAGAAAAACAGCCCGATCATGGTCGATTCGAGAAAGAAAGCCATCATGCCCTCTATCGCCAGTGGGGCGCCAAAGATGTCACCCACGTAATGGGAGTAGTAGGCCCAGTTGGTGCCAAACTGGAACTCCAGCGTGATGCCGGTCGTCACGCCCAGGGCAAAGTTGATGCCGAACAGCTTGCCCCAAAAGCGCGTCATGTCCTTCCAGACCACGTTGCCGGTCATCACATAGACGCTTTCCATGATGACCAGCAGCCAGACCATGCCAAGGGTGAGCGGCACAAAGAGGAAATGGTAAAGGGCGGTGACGGCGAATTGCAGCCGCGACAAATCGACCAGTTGTTCAGAAATCAAGGTTTTTCTCCTTTGGCCGGTGTTGCAGCCGGTTGTAGAAACTGGGCCGCGACGCTGTCCCCGTCAACGTGGACACGCTGTTCACGCACAAAACCCACCCACAATGCCGTCAGCACGGCGAGTTTGAGAACCAGCACGACGGCCAGTTTTTTAGCGAGACTCTTATCCGGTGATTTCATGACAGTCGATACCGCTCGGTCGCACTGAGAAAAATTGCATACAGATGCATGTGTACAAAATACCAGTAGGCTAATCCTCTCCACGTTGAACCGGAGAGTCTGTACGCAAGCGCACAGAGAGATTTTTCATTATTCTTTAATATGAATCAGTCGTTAATTTTTGATCTGCCGGTGGGGTCGCCGCTTGACTATTCGTAAACACATCAAAGAAAAAGGAGTCTGTATGAAAGGATTTGTGCAAGACATCGAGGGCCTCGCCCACAAGAACGACTTGTTTCGGCGTGTGCTTTACACGGCAAAGAACTGCCAGTTGGTGCTGATGACGTTAAAGGCCAAAGAGGACATTGGCATCGAAGTCCACAAGCTGGATCAGTTTTTTCGCGTAGAGGAGGGCAGTGGCGAGGCGGTTCTTGATGGTGTTCACACACCGATCCGCGACGGCTTTGCGGTCCTCGTTCCTGCCGGTACGACGCACAACATCATCAACACCGGCACGGTGCCCATGAAGCTCTATACCTTGTACTCACCGCCCAATCACCGGGACGGTGTGGTTCACGCCACCCGCGCCGATGCGCTGGCCGACAAGGAAAGTTTCGACGGTATTACGACAGAATAAATGATGTAACCAAGGGGAATCAACATGCCAGATTTCGGATCACCCTTTTCAGGGTTGGCCAATGACAGAAAGCTCACGGATGAGGAACTCATCAGAGCCATTCGTTTCATGGTGGCTGCGGAATATGAAGCGGTTCAGTTGTACACGCAACTGGCCGAGTCCACCGACAACCAACTCGCCGTCACCGTGCTCAAGGAAATCGCAGACGAAGAACGGGTCCACGCAGGGGAATTTCTCAGATTGCTCCACGAGCTGGCGCCTGATGAAGCCAAGTTCTATGCCAAAGGGGCCAAAGAGGTAGAAGAAGAAATCAAGAAAATGAAGTAGCCAGACGTTTGTCCGGGCAAGACCGCATGGGTGTGCTGACGAATAGACTGTCTGACGGTTGCTTCGTGCCCGAAGAACCTCAGCTGTCGCGCGCTCCAGAAATAGATCCTGCGGCGCCGCTGTTGTTCATCATCAATGCGGCTTCGGGCCGCCACGATTCTGATGCGACACGCCAGCAGATCGAAACGGCGCTGCACACCAGCGGGAGAACGGGTGAGTTACTGTTCACCCACCCCGATCAGTTGGCACAGGTCGCCCAGCAGGCCGCCAGGGCGGCGTGTGCCAGGCACGGCATCGTGGTAGCCGTGGGGGGCGATGGCACCATCAATTCGGTGGCGCAGGCCGCGCACGTCCAAGGCTGCGTCATGGCCGTGCTGCCGCAAGGCACCTTCAACTACTTTGCCCGCACGCATGGCATTCCCGCCGATGCCGCGCAGGCGGCGCAGGTTCTGCTGCGTTGTGAGCCCGTGCCGGTACAGGTCGGCTTGATCAACGAGCGCGTGTTTCTCGTCAACGCCAGCCTCGGTCTCTATCCAGAGCTGTTGCAGGACCGTGAGGCCTACAAGACGCGTTTCGGCCGCAGTCGGGTGGTGGCGTTCGCCGCCGCCTTGGTGACCTTGCTGGGGCAGCACCGACAGTTGCGGCTTCGCATCGAACGCGGCACCAACGTGCGCGACCTGACGACACCGACGCTCTTTATCGGCAACAACCGGCTGCAACTCGAACAGGTTGGCCTGGCACAGGCAAGCGCGCTGGACCAGGGTTGCCTGGCAGCGGTGATGCTGCGGCCCATCGGCGCGCTGGCAATGTCCTGGCTGTTGCTGCGCGGGTCCTTCGGCACACTGGGCGAGGCCGACACGGTGGAGAGCTTCCAGTTCCATCGCATGCTCGTCAAGCCGCGGCTCGCCTGGGGTGGGGGCAGGGTCAAGGTGGCATTCGACGGCGAGGTGAACTGGATGCGCGCGCCGCTTGAATTCCGGGTCTCGCCCAAACCGCTTTACCTCATCAAGCCGATAACCGAAGACGGGGCAACCGGCCGCGCCGGAGGCGGTGCATGAGTGTCTTGTTGCAGATTTCCGACCCCCATTTCGGCACCGAGCAGGCGGCAGTTGTTGAAGCTTTGGTGGCGCTGTCGCAGCACCAGCAGCCCGATCTTCTGGTGCTCTCGGGCGACATCACCCAGCGCGCCCGTCGCGCCCAATTCGCTGCGGCGCGGGCCTTCATGGACCGGCTCGGCGCGCCGCTGCTGGCGATCGCAGGCAACCACGACATTCCCCTGTTTGATCTGGGCCAGCGTCTCTTTCATCCGTACGCCCGGTACAGCCATGCGTTTGGCGACGAACTGGAACCGGTGTATGGCTCGCGTGATCTGCTGGTGCTGGGCGTCAACACCACGCGCTGGTATCGGCACAAGAATGGAGAAGTGTCTTTGGCCCAGACTGAGCGGGTGGCCAGGCGCCTGGGCAGCGCAGAGCCGGAACAACTGCGTGTGGTGGTGGTGCATCAACCGGTTGCCGTATTGCGCGCCGGGGAAGACCACAATTTGCTGCGCGGGCACGCCGGAGCACAGCAGCGCTGGGCCGCCGCTGGCTGCGACCTGGTCATGGGCGGCCACATTCATCTGCCCTATGTGACGCCGCTGGCGGGCCTGGCGCGTCCTATGTGGGCCGTGCAGGCCGGGACCGCCGTATCAAAACGCGTGCGCGACGGCGCGCCGAACTCAGTCAACCTGTTGCGTTGGGGTCGCCATGCACCGTCTGGGTGCTGCATGATCGAACAATGGGACTATGCTGCCAGCGCCCAAGCCTTTGTTTGCACCCGCGTCACCGAAGTCAATCCGTCGCGTGCGGCCGGAGTGTCCGTTGAAAGCTGACGCAGGCTTGGTGCCAGCCGCTTGTTCCTGCGTTGGTGGTGCTCAGGCAGTGGCCGGGGCCCGGTGTCCGTGGCTCTCAGGCCTCGTGCCCGGGTTTTTGCGCGATGGTGATACCACCCACCTCCTTGATGCCACGCAGTGTGGCGGCGCCGTCGCCGTCAAAACCCGACACAATCACGGCAATCAGCTTGCCGTCCCAGTACTGGGTGAGGGACTTCAAAAAAACCGTGATCACATCCGGCCAGCCGCGCGGCTTGGAGATGGGTCTGAGCTGGAATACTTCGCCATCAACATGCAAGTCGCGGTTGGCCGGGATGATGTAGACATGGTTGGGCTCGATCACCAGGTTCTCGGTGATCAGCTCCACCGGCATCTTGGTGAAAGGCGGCAGCACCTGATGCAGCTGCGTTGGCATGAGAGTGATGTGATTGACGACGACGATCGCCACCCCCATATCGGGCGGCAGATTTTTCAGCAGCCGGATATAGGCGTCCAGTCCGCCGGCCGAACCACCCACGCAGACAATCGGAAAGTTTTTTATTGGGGCAGTTTTGCAGCTTCCAGCGCCACATCGAAGGCCTGCATCAGCTCCTTGATTTTGATGGGCTTGGTCAGGTAGCGAAGAAAGCCTGCCGCCAGGCCAGCTTGAATGTCGTGGGGCATGGCATTGGCACTCAGGGCCAGCACCGGGATGTGTTGGGTTGCAGGGTCCTCACGCAGGGTTTTCAAGGCCTGAAAGCCATTGATGCCAGGCAGATTGATGTCCATCAGGATCACCTGGGGCAGATGCATGCGCGCCAGCGCGATACCGCTCGAACCATTGCCCGCCTTTAACAAGCGCAGCTCGGAACGGCGCTCAACGATCCGCTCGACCAGTTCCATGTTGGCGGGGTTGTCCTCGATATACAGCAAGGTGTGTACCTCGGCCTCATCCTGAACCTGCGCCTGTGCCAGCTCCGACGCCTCACCGCTGACGGCCGTTGGCGGTGGCGCTGCGAGCTTGAGCTCAAACCAGAACTCGCTGCCAATCCCAACGCGGCTATGGACACCGATTTCACCGCCCATCATTTCAACCAGCCGCTTGCAAACCACCAGACCGATGCCGGTGCCCTCCTGCGTGCCAGCCTCCTGGCCGAGACGATTGAAGGGCTGGAACAGTTGGGCCAGTTTGTTGTCGGACAAACCCGGTCCGGTATCAATCACGCTGATGCGGATACGTCCCGCTGCGGGCGTGCTGCAGGTCACTTCGACAGAGCCGCCAGCGCGGTTGTATTTGATGGCATTGCTCAGCAAATTGACGATCACTTGCTTCAGGCGGGTGCGGTCGGCCTCAACAAAGCATGGACTGTCGAATGACGCAAAGCTGACACGGATGCCGGCCTTTTGCGCCTGCGGGTCGATCATGGCTCGGCAATCGGAAAACTTTTCGGACAGCAAGACCGGTTCCATCGACAGCGACAGCTTGCCGGACTCGACCAGGGACAGGTCAAGAATTTCGTTGATCAGCGTCAGCAAATACCAGCCGCCCCGCAGAATCTGTTCCAGGCTGGCTTGCTGGCCCGGCGTGGGCGCAGGCGTGCCCGTCTCAATCAACTGCGCAAAGCCCAAAACCGCATTCAGTGGTGAGCGCAACTCATGGCTCATGCCCGACAGAAACTCCGACTTGGCAAGGTTGGCTTTGTCGGCCAGAAACAGGGCACTCTCCAGCTTGACGTTGGTCTCCCGCAGCGACTGATCCAGCAACTTGCGTTCGGAGATGTCGTTCAGCACGATGCGCAATATGGTCGCGCCATCTGTTTCCTGCGCGACGGTGGCGGCCAAACTGACCCAGAGCGCGGAGCCCTCACTGTGCAGCACCTGCAGCTCGCAGGTCTGGGCTTGACCCGTTTCCACGAGCTGTTTGCGGTACTGGTAGTAGATATCCTGCTGCGACTTGACAATGAAGCGGCTGATCGGCCGCTTCACCAGCGCGCTGCGCGGCACGCCCAGCAGGGTGGCTGCGGTGAGGTTGGCCTCCAGGATCATCCCGGCGTCACTGACGGTGATGTAGCCCACCGGGGCCAGGTCATACAGGTCGAAATAGCGTGCGCGTGAGGTTTCCAGTTCCTGTTGTACCCGGCGCAGTTCGTCGTTTTGCATCTCCAGCTCGATCTGATGCACGGCCAGCTCGTGCATCAGTTGTTGCATCTCCCCGGGTGACAGCACTTGCAGACTCTGGGGCAATTGCGCCAATTTTTCAAGGGCCATGTCTTCGGCTCGCCGACGCATCAGCTGCGCCGCACTTGGCGCGTCGTGGGTGACAGAAGACTCACGACCATTGCTGCTGGGGGTATCAGGATTGCTCATAGATGCCTCCGGAATATGACTTTGGCATTCTCGCATGCCTTTCAGCCCATCTGAAGCCGTGGAGCGCCCTGATCGAGGGCAAGATCGGCACCTGTTCAAATTGAACAAAAGCTATATATTTAATAGCAATATACGCATATTCAACGGGGGCTAGAGGTCTAAAACGTATATAAGTCCGCCATGACAACAGGGCGGGCATGGAAGGCGCTTAGCCTTTCGCGACCGGGTCATCGCTGGGCCGTTCGGTGGTGGCAATCGCATACACCTGGCCCGCCTCATCGAGCAAGGCAGTGGCGGTCAACAACACGTTCAGCACCCGGCCGTCCTTGGTCAGCCGCCGGGTCGGGTAGGGCGCCAGCGTTTGCGCCTGACTGAGCAGGTGTACCTGGGCCAGGGCTTCTTCTTGCAGTTCCGCGGGGATGCGGGTACGCACGTTCATTTGCAGTGCTTCAAGCTCGCTCCAGCCATACAAGCGCTCCGCGCCCGGGTTCCAGGCGATGATGCGTCCACTCAGGTCCTGCACCGTGATGGCGTCATGCGCGTCGCGCACCACCACCGCCAGGCGCAGCAGTTCATTGGTTTTGTGCAGCGCTGCGCGCGTGCGCTTGACTTCGGTGATTTCAACAAAAGTGATCACCGCGCCTTCAATCACGTTGTCGAGCGTGCGGTAGGGCAGGATGCGCAGGGTGTAGGTCTTAGCGTCGGTGGTCTGCACCTCCACCTCTTTGGGGATCAGGGTTTTGAGCACGGCCTGCAGGTCTTCCACCAGGGTGTTGTAGCCCACCATATTGCTCACGATGTGGGCCACCGGACGCCCCACGTCGCTCAGAATCAGGTTGATGATCTGGCTTGCGGCCGGGGTAAAGCGCAGGATGCGCAAGGCATGGTCCACAAAAATGGTGCCAATGCCGGTGCCTGCCAGCAGGTTGTTCATGTCGTTGTTGGCGCGTGACAGATCGCTCACCTTGGTTTGCAGCTCGGTGTTGACCGTGGACAGCTCCTCGTTGATCGACTGCATTTCTTCCTTGGAAGTCTCCAGTTCTTCGTTGGTGCTTTGCAGCTCTTCATTGACCGACTGCATTTCTTCGTTGCTTGATTTGAGCTCTTCGTTGGTGGTTTCCAGCTCTTCATTGGCCGCGTGCAGGTATTCTTCTTTGGCTTGCAGCTCTTCGTTGAGTTCGGCAATCTGGGCGCTGGCGTCAGAGCGCAGCTTGTCGCTGCCGCCGGCCGCGCTGATGGCCGGCAGGGTGGCGGGGGCTGGCGGGCTTTTGGACTCAGCGGCGTTGGCATCGGGTGCTTTTTCCAGCATCACCAAAAACAGAGGCGACTCCAGCGCTGCCGCCGGGCCGCCCGCCACCGGGCAAATGCTGAGGTTGACCAGCGTGAAGTGGCCGTTGGTCTTGACCCGCACACCCGACGCGCGCACGGTGTCGCGGCTGGTGGCGGCTTTGTGCAGGGTGGTGGTCAGGTCGCGGCGCAGGCCTTCACGCGCCATTTTCAGGATGTTGTTGATACCCGCTTCGCCCGGCGCGGGCTCCAGGTACAGGCCCGTGCGCCCATGCAGGTAGAGGATGTCGCCGTGGCCGTTGACAAGCGCCGCTACCGGGGCCACTTGCTGCAACAGGGTTTGCTCGGTCAGCTCGCGCAATGACAGCTTGGGCAGCTGTGCGCCTTTGCCAGGTGCAACCGGCCGTGTGATGTCCTGGTCGGTCAAGGGTGGCAAAAACCGGCCCAGGGCGGCGCGCTGCGCCCCTTGAAAATCCTCCTTGCGCTGGTATATCTTGGCTTTGCGCTGCAGCACGGCAAACAAACCGCCGGCCTCGCCAGCCGTCTCCGAGGTGCCCAAAAACAGCACCCCACCGGGTTGCAGAGCGTAATGGAAGAGCGAAATCAATTTCTTTTGCAGTTCGGGGCCCAGGTAGATCAGCAGATTGCGGCAACTGATCAGGTCGAGCTTGGAAAACGGTGGGTCTTTGATCACGTCCTGTTCGGAAAACACCAGCAGGTCACGAATGTTCTTGTGGATGCGGTAAGCGCTGCCGTCGGGCTCAGCGGTGAAAAATCGGGCCAGTCGCTCGGGTGAGATATCGTCGGCAATGCTGCCGGGGTAGAGTCCGGCCCGGGCCACGGCGATGGCGCGGCTGTCGATGTCGGTGGCAAACACCTGCACCCGGTAACTGACTTTAAGGGTCTCAAGTCGCTCTTGCAGCAGGATGGCGATCGAATAAGCCTCTTCGCCGGTTGAGCAGCCGGCGCACCAGACGCGCACCGCGCTGCCGGCGGGTTTGCCCTCAAACAGCTTGGGGATCACTTGCGACTCCAGCACGGCAAAGGCGTCGGGGTCGCGGAAGAAATTGGTCACGCCAATCAACAGGTCATTGAACAGCGCCTGCACTTCAACCGGCGTTTGCTGCAAGTATTTGACATAGCCACCAATGCCGTCGATCTGGTGCACCGCCATGCGGCGCTCAATGCGGCGGTAAATGGTGTTGGGTTTGTACTGGGAAAAGTCGTGCCCGGTCTGGCTGCGCAGCAAGACAAATATTTTTTTCAGCGCGTTCTCGGTGTGCGGCTCGGCCACGGTGGCCGACTGGGGTGGGTGGCCAAAGGCATGGGTGACGTAGGCGATCAGCTGGGGCGCCATCTCGGCCGGCGGCAGCTCATAGTCCACCAGGCCCGTGGCCAGCGCGCTTTGCGGCATACCGTCAAACTCGCACGAGGCGGGGCTTTGCACCATGACCATGCCGCCGTCAATTTTGATGGCGCGCACGCCCAGCGTGCCGTCACTGCCGGTGCCGGAGAGCACGATACCAATGGCGTGCTCATGCTGGTCCAGGGCCAGTGAGCGGAACAAAAAGTCAATCGGCAGGCGGTGCCCGCGTGGCGCGGCGGGCTCCAGCAATTGCAGTGTGCCGTTCAGAAACGCCATGTCGCGATTCGGCGGAATGATGTAGACGCAATTGGGTTGCACCGGCATGCCGTCCTTCACCTCGGATACCTGCATGCGGGTGGTGCGCTGGATCAGTTCAGTGAGAATGCTCTTGTGGTCCGGGTCCAGATGCTGCACCAGCACAAAGGCCATGCCGGGGTCAACATCGGCAGGCATACCCGAGAAAAACGCTTCAATCGCGGCCAGGCCGCCGGCCGAGGCACCGATGCCGACGATAGGAAAGCTGCTGGGCGGCGGCGTCGGGACGGCTTGTGTTGGGGCAGGACTTGGGTCTTGGCCGGTCATGAAGGTTTTTGCGCAGCAAGCGTGGGGGCTAGCGGGTCACGCCCGCAATGACAGCCGGGAGGGTGTTGACAACTGAGGGGGCGTTGACTGCTGGACGCGCGGGAGCATGGGCGACGGGTTGCCAGCGCCGGAACTCGGAATTTTGAAGGTGCCGACCACCTCAGCCAGGCGCTGGGCCTGCTCGCGCAGGCTCTCGGCGGCGGCGGCTGATTGTTCGACCAGGGCGGCGTTTTGTTGCGTCATCTGGTCGAGTTGCACCACTGCGGTATTGACTTCGCCAATGCCCTGGCTTTGCTCGGCCGCTGCGCCGGTGATCTCGCCAATGATGTCGGACACCCGTTGCACGGAATTCACAATGTCGGTCATGGTTTTTCCGGCGTCTGTCACCAAGCGCGAGCCGGTCTCGATGCGTTCGACGCTGGCGCCGATCAAACTCTTGATTTCCTTGGCCGCCTCGGCCGAGCGGCCCGCCAGGCTGCGCACCTCGCTTGCCACCACGGCAAAGCCACGGCCTTGCTCACCGGCGCGGGCGGCCTCCACCGCGGCGTTCAAGGCCAGGATGTTGGTCTGGAAGGCGATGCCGTCAATGACACCGATGATGTCGCTGATTTTTTTGGAGCTCGTGTTGATGTCGTTCATGGTGCTGACCACTTGCGAAACGACCGAACCCCCGCGCGCCGCCACGTCGCCTGCCGTCGAGGCGAGTTGGTTGGCCTGGCGCGAGGCATCGGCAGACTGCTGCACCGTGTGCGTCAGCTGGTCCATGTGGGAGGCGGCGCGCTGCAAGTTGCTGGCCGTCTGCTCGGTGCGCACACTCAGGTCCTGGTTGCCGGATGCGATCTCGGCGCTGGCGGTGGCGATGCTGTCGGTTGACATGCGCACCTGGCCGACCAGTTGGCCCAGCGATTGGCGCATGGCCTCCAGGGAGCGTAACAGCCGGGCGGCCTCGTCGTTGCCGCGGCAGTCAACGTTATGGTCGGTCAGATCGCCCTGGGCAATGTCCTGAGCGACTTGCTCGGCCTTCAGGATGGGCACACAAATGGCGTTCATGTTCCAGATGGTCAACGGGATGAACACCAGCAGCAAGACGCCGGTGGCCCCGGCGATGAGCCAGACGACCTGGTTGACGGTGCTCTGCAATTTGCCCTGGCTGGTTTCGGTGGCGCGCTGCAGTCCAGTCGCCAGCGTGGTCAAAGTGGAGTTGGCTTTGTCGTAAATCGGCTGCAGCTTGCCAATGGTGGCCGAGGCGACCTGCGCGGACGGAAATGCCAGGCTCTCCAACTGCTGGGCCAGGGGTGCAAATTCGGTGCGAAATTGCTGCATGCCCGTCACCACTTGCGCCAGTTCGGCGCGTTGGGCATCCTGCGGCAGCAGGGGTGCAAGGGCCTTGGCAGAGGCTTCAAGCCGGGCAAATGACGCCGTCCAGGCTTCCTTGTATTTGGCGGCCTCCACACTGTTCTCGTATTGAATGATCATCTCTTTTTCATTCAGCCGCACGTTGCCCATGGCCTGTTGCAGGCGGGCAAGTTCAGTCAGGGAAGTGATGTCGCGCGCCACCAGGTCGGTCGCGATGGAGTTGGCATACAACTGGGCCGCCACACCAATCGCGCCAATAAACAACAGGGCCATGGCCACCATGGCAATGGCACCTAACATTCGAAAACGGATGGTGAAGCGGCGCATGAAAGTGACGAATTGCATGGGAGTCCTCAAAAAAACGACTGCATGTGAATAAATTTTCGATGCCGGACTTTACGCCAAAGTCAGCTGCCTAAAAGAGCTGATTGTTCCGTGCTTCTATATCAATAGCGGATTGTGTCTGTTTGACGGGGGCTAGAGGCTGATTTGTTATAAATTCCTGGACTTGTTCCGCTTTCACCAGGGTGGCCACGCGCACGCCCAGCAGGCGCAGGCGTTGCGCCAGCGGCACCCGTTTGAGACAGAGCCCGGCGGTCTGGCGAATGACGGCGAAGTCGGCGGTGTAATCGTCAAGGGTCTGGTCGCGCGTGACGCTTTTGAAGTCCTCATAACGCAGCTTGATGCCAATGGTCTTGCCGACGTAGCCTTTGGCGGCCAGGTCCGAGGCCACCTGCTGGCACAGGCGGGTAAAGATCGCGCCGAGCGCCGCCTTGTCGCGCACGGCGTGCAAGTCGCGCTCAAACGTGGTCTCGCGGCTGATCGACACGGGCTCGCTCTCCAGCACCACCGGTCGCTGGTCGCGGCCGTGCGCGGCATCAAACAGCCAGGCGCCCGTCTTTTGGCCAAAGTGGTCGATCAGCCAGTCAACCGTCTTCTGGGCCAGCTCACCGATGGTCTGAATCCCCATGCCCTGCAGCTTGACATCGGTTTTGGGGCCGATGCCGTTGATCTTGCGGCACGCCAGCGGCCAGATTTTGCTTTGCAAATCTTCTTCAAACACGACCGCGATACCCTTGGGCTTGTTGAATTCGCTGGCCATTTTGGCCAGCAGTTTGTTGGGCGCCACGCCGATTGAGCAGGTCAGGCCGGTTTGCTCAAAGATGGTTTTCTGGATCAGGCGCGCCAATACCCGCCCACCTTCACGCTGACCACCGGGCACATCCGTGAAGTCGATGTAGACCTCGTCCACGCCCCGGTCTTCCATCAACGGGGCGATGTCGGTGACGATGGTCTTGAAGGCGCGCGAATATTTGCGGTACTCGGCAAAGTCAACCGGCAGCAGAATCGCCTGCGGACAGAGCTTGGCGGCTTTCATCAGGCCCAGCGCGGAGCCCACACCAAACTGGCGCGCCGCATAGGTGGCGGTGGTGACGACGCCGCGCCCGGTGTAGCCCTGCAAGCGGGGAAAGGCGTCCAGCGCGATGCGCGCCAACGAGTTGTGTTCCTGTAGCTGGCGCAGCGTTTCGTCCTCGGCGCGCCGGGCGCCGCCTATGACAACCGGCAGGCCCTGCAGTTGGGGGTAGCGCAGCAGTTCAACCGACGCATAGAAAGCATCCATGTCGAGGTGGGCGATGCGGCGTATTTTTTCGCTCATGGGATGAGGATAGCGCGAACCCGGGTTGCTTTGAGTCAAGCTACGACGCCGGTAAAATGGCTATGCTGCGGCGCAGCAGCTAACTTTTATTGGAATCGGTATGGACAAGCACTTTCTCACGCCTCTTTTTTCGCCGAGTTCGATTGCTGTCTTTATTGGCAAGGCCGACGATCCATCGACCCAGACGCCGCAGGCGCAGGCTTTGAACCGCGCTTTGCGGGCGCAGCGCTTTGCCGGCACACTGGTGTTTCTGGATATCAACGTCAGCGGCACCCTGGCCGATCTGGCGCACACCGAGGCGGATCTGGCGATCATTGCCTTGCCGGCGGCCGAGGTGGCCGCCGCCCTGGAGATTGCCGGTCGCATCAAATGCCGTGCCGCCCTGGTGATCTCCAGCGGGATTGACGCCGCGCTGGCCGCCGAGCTGAACAAAATCGCGCGCCGTGACGGCATGCATCTGTTGGGGCCAAATTGCCTCGGTTTTCAGCGCCCGCACCTGCTGCTCAATGCCAGTGTGGCGGGTGTTTTGAGCGCACCCGGGCCGCTGGCGCTGGTGTCGCAATCAGGCGCATTGACGTCTTCTATTCTCGACTGGGCGCAAAAAAATGGCGTGGGGTTTTCCACCGTCGTGTCGCTGGGCCCCAATACCGCCGTGGACATGGCCCAGGTGCTCGATTTTCTGGCCTCCGACGCCCACACCCACAGCATCGTCGTCTATCTGGAGGGCATCAGCAGCGCGCGCCGTTTCATGAGCGCCCTGCGTGCGGCTGCCAATGCCAAACCGGTGGTGGTGCTCAAGGGCGGTCGCAAAGCCGCAGGTAACCGGGCCGCACTCACCCACTCGGGCGCGATTGTCGGCAGCGACGATGTGTTTGACGCCGCCTTGCGCCGGGCTGGCGCGGTGCGGGTGCGCTCGTTTGTGGCGCTGTTCTCGGCGGCCAAGTGTCTGGCCTCGCGCTATCGCCCGGTTGGGCGCCGCCTGTCAATCGTGACCAATGGCGGCGGCCCCGGTGTGCTGGCAGCCGACTGGGTGAGTGAAATCAACCTGCTGTTGGGCAGCCTCACCCCTGAGCAGGCGCGAGCGCTCCAGCCTCAATTGCCGCCACTGGCGTCGCTGTGTGATTTGATCGATATTTCGGAAGAAGCCGGCCCCGAGCACTTCAAGACAGCTGTGCAAGCGGCGGCCAAAGCACCGCAGATTGATGGCGTGTTGGCGATCTTTTCACCCAAGGTTGACGTTGACAGTGCAACGATTGCCACGGCGCTGGCTGATGCCAACAAGCAGCTCGGCAAGCCGCTGTTCACCTGCTTAATGGGGGATGCGACCGTGGGGGACGCACGGCGCATCCTGAGCGATGCGGCAATCCCGACCTTTCGCACGCCGGAGGCTGCCGTGGGCGCTTTTGGCAATATCGCGGCCTTTTACCAGAACCAGCAGTTGCTGCAGCAGACGCCGCCGCCCATGTCCGACCTGGCCAAGCCCGACGTGGAGGGTGCCCGCTTGTTGATTGAGAGTGTGCTGGCCGAACGGCGCAAGGTGCTCACCGAGATGGAGTCGAAGTCGCTGCTGGCGGCGTTTCATATTCCGGTGACACGAACCATCCTGGCGCGCAGCGTCAACGAGGCGATCATGATCGCGACCCAACTGGGTTTTCCGGTGGCCCTCAAAATTGACTCGCCCGATATCAGTCACAAATCGGATGTGCAGGGCGTGGCGCTGAATATTCTCAATGCCGTGGGCGTGCGCGATACCTATGTCGACATGATGGAGACGGTGACCAGGCTGCAGCCAGAAGCGCGCATCAATGGCGTCACGATCCAGAACATGTCGAGCCAGCAGCGCGGTCGTGAGGTCTATGTGGGGATGGTCACCGATGATCCGTTTGGCCCGGTGATCGCGTTTGGTTCGGGTGGCACCATGATCGAACTGATCAATGACCGCGTCATGGAGTTGCCGCCGCTGAATCAATTTTTGGCGCGCCGACTGATTGAGCGCGCCCGCGTGGCCGAGACGCTCGGTGACTGGCGCGGCGCAGCACCGGTCAATATGGAGGCACTGGAGCAGATATTGCTGCGGGTGTCCGAGATGGTGTGCGAGCTGCCGCAATTGCGCGAGATGGACATCAACCCCATCATCGTGGACGAGACCGGCGCCGTGGCGGTGGATGCGCGCATCGTGATCGACAACACACCACCCTCAGCGCGTCACTACAACCACCTGGCGATCCTGCCGTATCCGTCGCGTTACGAACAAGTGTGGCCGCTCAAGGGCGGTGGCGATTACACAGTGCGCCCGGTGCACCCGGATGACGCCAGCATGTTGCAGGAGTTTGTGCGCAAGCTCTCGCCCGAGAGCCGCTATTTCCGCTTTGTGTCCTCCATGCAGGAGTTGCCAGCGACCATGCTGTCGCGTTTTACGCTGATCGACTACGACCGTGAAATGGCGTTGGTGGCGGTGTACCGGGAGCGCCGCGTTGGTGCTGGCGGCGAAGTCAGCGAGGTGCCGCGCATCGTGGGCGTGTCGCGCTACATCACCAACCCGGATCGCACCACCTGCGAATTTTCTTTGGTGGTGTCCGATGACTTCAAGGGTCAAGGACTGGGATCGCGCCTGATGCTGTCGGTCATGGACGTGGCCCGCGACAAGGGCCTGTCCGAGATCGAGGGCCTGGTGCTGGCAAAAAATCCGACCATGCTCAAACTGATGAAAGGCCTGGGGTTTGTGATCAAGCCGTTCCCGGAGGATGCTGATTTCAAACTGGTGACGCAGAGTCTCTAATCAGTTGGGGGAGTAGGTTCCAGGCAACAGAATGCTCTGGTCCACGGTGTTGATGTCGGTGCGGCCGCAAAACGCCATGGTCAGGTCCAGTTCTTTGTGGATGATTTCGAGCGCTTTGCTGACGCCCGCTTCACCCATCGCACCCAGACCGTAAATGAAGGCACGGCCGATGTAGACGCCGCGCGCACCCAGGGCACGGGCTTTGAGCACGTCTTGTCCGCTACGCACGCCGCCGTCCATGTGAATTTCAATGTCCTTGCCCACGGCCTCGACGATGCGGGGCAGGGCGCGGATGCTGCTTTCCGCGCCGTCGAGTTGGCGGCCACCGTGGTTGGAGACGATCAGTGCGTCAGCCCCTGCGTTGACCGCCAGGCGCGCATCTTCTGGGTCCTGGATGCCCTTGAGAATCAGCTTGCCGCCCCAGCGCTTCTTGATCCATTCGACATCGTTCCAGTTCAGCGTCGGGTCGAATTGCTTGCTCGACCATTCCGACAGCGAACCCATGTCTTCGACGCCGCCGACATGGCCCACGATATTGCCGAAGCCTCGCCGCCGGGTGCCCAGCATGCCGATGCCCCAGCGCGGCTTGCTCATCATGTTGATGATGTTGGGCAGTGTCAGCTTGGGCGGCGCGCTCAAGCCGTTCTTCAAGTCCTTGTGGCGCTGGCCGATGATCTGCAGGTCCAGTGTCAGCACCAGCGCCGAGCAGTTGGCGGCGCGGGCGCGCTCGATCAGGCGTTCGATGAAGCCGCGGTCCCGGATCACGTAGACCTGAAACCAGAACGGATGGTTGCCGGTGCCGGCGGCCACGTCCTCGATCGAGCAGATGCTCATCGTGGAGAGCGTGAATGGCACACCGAAGGCCTTGGCGGCGCGCGCCGCCAGAATCTCGCCGTCGGCGTGCTGCATGCCGGTGAGGCCAACTGGCGCCAGCGCCACCGGCATTGCCACGTCCTGCCCGATCATGGTGCTGCGCGTGCTGCGGTTGTCCATGCTGATGGCGACGCGCTGGCGGAATTTGATGGGCTGGAAATCGGCTTCGTTGGCGCGGTAGGTCGACTCGGTCCATGACCCGGAGTCGGCGTAGTCGTAGAACATGCGCGGAACGCGCTGTTGCGCCAGAACGCGCAGGTCTTCGATATTGGTAATGATGGGCATGAGATTTTCTTTCGGGATGCCTGAATGGTAAGGGCGATTGCCGATGTTCAACTTGAATACAAACACGCGGGCATCGAAAGTATGGGCGCGCCAGCGGTGTCCAGTGTTGGCTTACAGGTTTCTGACCGGGTGGCCAGCTTGGGCACGAACCGAGGGAAAACCCGTTCGGTGTTGCCGGGCCGGTTACTTATCATGAGCGCATGAAATTGCATCATTGAGGTAGCGACCAAACCAGGGTTTTGTATGTCTTTATCGAATTCACTTCTTCGTCCCGGGGTGGCTTTGTTGCAGCGCTTGAGTCTGCGTGTGCGGCTGTGGCTGATGGCTTTGTTGCTGCTGCTGCCCTTGCTGATCTTGGGTCTGCTGTTGGGTTATCAGTCTTATGCGCAGCAGTCTGGCGTCAGCCTTGCCATGGTTCTTGGGTTGCTGGGATTTCTTTTGGTGCTTTACTTGTCTGCGGCTTTTTATCAAAGCCTCACGCTGGCTGTGGACGTCCTGACGTGCGTCGTGCGCAGCAGCGCACGAGGCGACCTGTCGCACAGCGTGGTGGTGCCGGGGCACGATGAGTTGTCGCAAGCGGGTCGCCATCTCGAATCCATGAGCGAGAACTTTTCTGGTTTGGTCGGCACCATTCGCAACCAGGCCGTACATGTGGCGCAGGCGGGTGAATTGCTGGCGAGCGGCATGGGGGATCTTTCGCAGCGCACTGAGGCGCAGGCTGCCAGCCTGGAGCAGGCCAGTGCCAGCATTCTTGGCTTGAATGAGTCGGCACAGGCCACGGCGCGGCATTCCAAGGAGGTGGATGCCCTGACCCGGCGCGTGCGCGACGAGGCCGAAGCCGGCGCGCAGGCGATGGATGTGGCGGTGCACGCCATTGGCGAGATTCAGGACGGATCCAAGCGTATGGGCGAGATCATTGGGGTGATTGATGGCATCGCCTTCCAGACCAATATCCTGGCACTCAATGCGGCTGTGGAAGCCGCGCGCGCCGGTGACTTGGGGCGTGGTTTTGCCGTGGTGGCAAGCGAGGTGCGCACACTGGCGCAGCGCAGTGCCACCTCGGCGCGCGAAATACGCGCCCTGATTGCGCGCTCGGGTGATCAGGTCAGCGTAGGTGTCACCCGCATCGAGGCTGTCACCGGCAGCCTGCGTACCGTGGTCAGGGGCATTCAAGAGGTGGCTGAAGGTCTGGATGGCATCACAGCGGCCAGCAACGAGCAAAGCACAGCCCTGTCTGAGATTGCGCAGGCGGTCAAGGAACTTGACAACATCACACAGCGCAACGGGGCCATGGTGGACCAGGCCTTGCAGGCAACGGTTGGCTTGCGTGACCGGGCCTCTAATCTCAGCGAAGCGGTTGCGGCCATCAAACTGCGTCGCGGCACTGCGGATGAAGCCCATGCGCTGGTCAAGCGAGGCTTTGATCTGATCAGCCAGATTGGCCTTTCAAACGCTGCCGCGCGCTTTCATGACCCGCACGGTGGTTTTCGCGATCGGGACTTGTACCTCTTTGCATTCGACCGCCGGGGCGTTTATCAGGTGTTTGGGTCCACGCCGGACCGGGTGGGCAAGACGGTGTATGACGTCCGGGGACTCGACGGCGATCATATTTTGCGCGAAGGCTTTGACGCCGCTGAGCGTGGCGGTGACTGGATTGACTACGAGGTGGTGAATCCGGTGACCGGCATGGTGGATGAGAAAACCTCTTATATCCTGCCCTTGCCAGATGGACGACTGCTTGGTTGCGGCGTCTTTAAGCCCAAGGGCGGATTTAGCCTTCAGGTCTCGTAGATTGAGCAACAAATTGAAAAGGGTTAGCAGGTAAAACCCTGCTAACCCCTTTTTTAATATTGGTCGGGGCGAAAGGATTCGAACCTTCGACCCTCTGGTCCCAAACCAGATGCGCTACCAGGCTGCGCTACGCCCCGACGAGGTGGGATTGTAGCGGGTTGCTGCACTGAATCCGGGGTTAACATCTAATAATGTCCTCTCAACCGCCACCGCTGCCATGGCTGGATCCAAACCAGGACTTCCCGCCAACCAGTCAGGCGTGGGATGAGAATTCTCCCGCGCCGGGACTGCTGGCTGCAGGTGGCGTGCTGGATGTTGAGACTTTGCGTCGCGCCTATAGCCAAGGCATTTTTCCCTGGTACAGCGAGGGGCAGCCCACGTTGTGGTGGAGCCCCAATCCAAGAATGGTGCTGCAAGTCGCCAATTTTCGTTTGCGCCCATCCTTCAAGAAGAAGATCCGGCAGTTCTGCCAGACGCCGGGTTGTGAAATTCGGATCGACTCGGCTTTTGAACAAGTCATTGAAGCCTGCGCCAGCAGTGCGCGTATTGGCCAATCCGGCACCTGGATCGTGCCTGACATGAGGGCCGCCTATGGCGAGCTGCACCGCGTTGGGTTAGCCCACAGTGTGGAAACCTGGGTCAATGGCGAGCTGGCTGGGGGCTTGTACTGCGTGGCGCTAGGCAAAGCCGTGTTCGGTGAATCCATGTTCAGCCGCGTCAGTGACGCCTCCAAAATTGCCCTGGCCGCGTTGATCGGATTTTGTCGTCACCATGGCGTCAAGCAGATTGATTGCCAGCAAAACACGCCCCACCTTGCCTCGTTGGGAGCGGGTGAAATTTCGCGCGATCTGTTTTTGAAGGGCCTGGCTGCTGGGCTTGCCGAAGCAGGACCAGCTTGGGAATTTGACCGCCGGTTCTGGCAACAGCTGCTGACCCCAGAGTCAATGTCAACGTGAAGGCAATGTGATGCAACTGAAGGAACTTCCGCTGAACGCGCTGCAGTTTTATGCCACCTCCAGCTATCCGTGCAGCTATTTGCCCGGGCAGCAGGCCCGCTCGCAAGTGGCAGCGCCCAGCCATTTGGTGAATGGCGTCATTTACGCTGAGTTGGTCCGACAGGGATTTAGACGCAGTGGTCTTTTTACGTATCGACCCTATTGTGATGGCTGCTGTGCTTGCACACCGGTGCGGGTTCTTGTCGCGGAATTTCAACCCGATAGAAGTCAGCGCCGCGCGTGGTCGCGCCATTCCACTCTGCAAGCGAGGGTGCTCAAACCTTCTTTTGTGCAAGAACACTATGACCTGTATCTTCGCTATCAAAATACGCGACATGCCGGTGGGGGCATGGACCATGACAGCGTCGATCAATACACGCAGTTTTTATTGCAGAGCCGGGTCAATTCGCGATTGATTGAGTTCCGGGAAACGCTGGCTGATGGTGAACCGGGTCCGTTGAAATTGGTGTCAATTCTCGATGTGCTCGATGATGGCCTGTCGGCGGTTTATACCTTTTACGAGCCCGAGAGCAGTGGCAGTCTGGGCACTTATGGCGTTCTTTGGCAAATTGCCGAAGCCAAAAAATTGGGGCTCGCCTATGTTTACTTGGGTTTCTGGATCAAGGACAGCCAAAAAATGAACTACAAGACAAGGTTCAGACCGCTGGAGTTTCTTGTGTCAGGAAACTGGCGTGCGGATTACCCGTCCATGCCGGCATCCCAATTGTCCTGAGTCAAAGCTCCCTGCAAAAGGGTTTACCCTTGTTATCTATTTCACAAGATAAAATGGCGGCAGTCATTCAGGAGTAATTATGCGAAAGATTGAGAGCAGCATTCCCAGTACCCCAACCGTTCAGGTGATTGAGCGCATGTTTACCTTGATGGATGTTCTGGCGTCAAGAAAAGAATCGATTTCCCTGAAAGAGATTAGTGAGAAAACTGGTCTGCACCCCTCAACCACCCACCGCTTGTTAAATGACCTTGCCACCGGTCGTTTTGTGGATCGGTCACAGCCCGGCAGTTACCGACTGGGCATGCGCCTGCTTGAACTGGGCAATCTGGTTAAGAACCGCCTCAACGTGCGTGACGCAGCGCTGGTGCCGATGCGGCGATTGCATAAATTGATTCAGCAACCTGTCAACCTGAGTATGCGTCAGGGTGACGAGATCATTTATATTGAACGAGCTTTCAGCGAGCGCTCGGGCATGCAGGTCGTTCGCGCCATCGGCGGGCGCGCTCCGCTGCACCTGACGTCGGTCGGAAAATTGTTTCTGGCGACGGATGATCCACAACGGGTCCGGGCGTACGCCACACGCACAGGCTTGAGCGGTCACACCAAAAACAGCTTGACCGAACTGTCAGGGTTGGAGAAGGAACTCTCGAAAGTGCGCCAGTATGGCTATGCACATGACAACGAGGAGCTTGAACTTGGCGTTCGTTGCATGGCTTCTGGCATTTACGATGATCAAGGCACGCTGGTGGCGGGCTTGTCAATTTCTGCCCCGGCAGGTCGTCTGGAAGACGAGTGGCTGCCCAAGCTTCAGGCGACCACCCATGAAATCTCAACGACGTTGGGTTTTAAACCTGAAGCCAAGAGTGTTTGACGCCTGAGCGGCTATTGAAAGGTAGCGATTTTTTCACCAGCGGCGCTAGCTAACGGTACCGAGTTGGACCTGATGGCAGGCTTGGACTCTACCCAGCGGCGAACCCGCTCGGCATCGGCGATACGGGTTAATTTTCCGGCTGAATCCAGAAACACCATGATCAACTTGCGGCCGGCGATTTTGGTTTGCATCACAAGACACCGACCAGCCTCAGAGATGTAGCCTGTCTTTTGCAGGCCGATGTCCCAAGAAGGATTCTTGACCAGTCGGTTTGTGTTGTTGTATTGCAGTGTTCGGTTGCCGACAGCCACCTGGTAATCCGGCGAGGTGGTCAATTCACGCAAGATCGGGTCGCCATGCGCAACGTTGACCAACTTGGCCAAATCACGGGCACTGGACTGGTTCTTGCTGGAGAGTCCAGTCGGTTCGACATAGTGGGTGTCGGTCATGCCGATCAATTGGGCCTTGGCATTCATCAGGCCAACAAACACAGGTAAGCCGCCTGGATAACTGCGGGCCAGTGCATGCGCCGCACGGTTCTCACTTGACATCAACGCCAGATGCAAGAGTTCACCTCGGTTCAATGTTGTTCCCACTTTAAGTCGTGACGTACTGCCTTTTTCGGTGTCCACGTCGTCTTGAGAAATGGTGATCATCTGGTCCGTGGGCAGGTGGGCCTCCTGCAGGACCAGTCCGGTCATGAGCTTGGTGAGAGACGCAATCGGCAAGACCGCCTGTTCATTTTTGCTGAACAATACTTCATTGGTCTCCTGGTCGATGACCAGTGCCACGCTGGATTTCAGATCAAGGGTGTCAGATGCACCGTGCAATCCTGCAATTTGTCCAAACGATGGCTTCAGGGAAACCTCTTTTGCACGGGCGAGCGACGCGTGTTTTCCGACAACAAAGACCCTGGTAACTTTTCGTTTCGCAACGACGGTGCTCTTGGAGGACTTGGCAAGCGGATGTTTTTTCTGACCGGCCTGCGCTTGCGGCAGTGAGACAGCAGCAATAAAAAGCGTCAGGCCAAAGAAAAATAGTAGTTTGCGCACAATGTCTCCAAATGGAATCCGTCAAAAATGGGTTTTGCACCCAATTCCAGACCTATTTCTCAAAGACACAAGTTTAAACAAAAAAGTCGCACAATATCAAATACTTGCACGACTTTCTTAAACAATTACCAGCGAAGCAAGCAATTTTCTCGGATGCTACCCTTGCGCGGCCACCCGATCAGCTTTGCTGTGCAGTTTGCTGAGCGCACTCAGATAGGCTTTGGCGGAGGCAACAATGATGTCGGGGTCGGCCCCGACGCCGTTGACCACGCGGCCGCCGTGTTGCAAGCGCACGGTCACTTCGCCCTGGCTCTCGGTCGAACCGCTGATGGCGTTGACTGAGTAGAGCACCATTTCGGCGCCACTCTTGACCTGTGCCTCGATTGCTTTGAGTGATGCATCTACCGGACCGTCCCCATCGGATGAACTTTTCACTTCCTTGCCGTCGGCGGTAAAAACAATACTGGCTTGGGGGCGTTCTCCTGTTTCGCTGTGTTGCGACAATGAGACAAAACTGTATTGTTCCTTCTCGCGAGCCACACTTTCGCTGCCGACAAGTGCCAGGATGTCTTCATCAAAAATCTCGCTCTTGCGATCTGCCAATTCCTTGAATCTGGCGAATGCGGCGTTGACATCAGATTCACTTTCCATCTGCGCCCCCAAATCCTGCAAGCGTTGCTTGAAGGCATTGCGGCCACTGACTTTGCTCAGCACAATTTTATTGGCGCTCCAGCCGACATCTTCGGCGCGCATGATTTCATACGTGTCGCGCGCCTTGAGCACGCCGTCCTGGTGAATGCCCGCAGCGTGGGCAAACGCATTGGCCCCAACGATCGCCTTGTTGGGTTGAACCACAAAGCCAGTGATTTGGCTGACCATGCGACTGGCGGCCAAAATGTGTTGAGTCTCGATGTCGACGTCAAGGCCGAAATAATCGCGTCGTGTCTTGACCGCCATCACAACCTCTTCCAGGCTGCAATTGCCAGCCCGTTCACCGAGACCATTGATGGTGCATTCGACCTGACGGGCGCCACCAATTTTGACGCCCGCCAGTGAGTTTGCGACCGCCATGCCAAGATCGTTGTGACAATGGACCGACCAGATGGCTTTGTCTGAATTAGGGACGCGCTCGCGCAGCGTCTTGATGAAAGTGCCATAGAGTTCAGGAATGGCGTAACCGACGGTGTCGGGCACATTGATGGTGGTGGCACCCTCGTTGATTGCGGCCTCGATGACACGACATAAAAAATCCTCATCGCTGCGGTAGGCGTCTTCGGGACTGAATTCCACATCGGCTACCAGATTGCGCGCAAAGCGCACTGCAAGTTTGGCCTGCTCAAACACCTGATCGGGTGTCATGCGCAGTTTCTTCTCCATATGCAGCGCCGAGGTGGCAATAAAAGTATGGATACGGCTGCGGTTGGCGCCTTTGAGCGCTTCGGCGGCGCGTGAAATGTCGCGGTCATTGGCGCGTGACAGCGAGCAAATGGTGGAGTCCTTGATGGCCCTGGCAATGCCTTGCACGGCTTCGAAATCGCCGTTGGAGCTGGCCGCAAAACCCGCTTCGATGACATCCACTTTCAGGCGTTCCAGCTGGCGCGCGATGCGCAGCTTCTCGTCTTTGTTCATGGATGCGCCGGGTGACTGCTCGCCGTCACGCAACGTGGTGTCAAAAATAATCAATTGGTCGGCCATCTGGTTTCTCCTGTGTTCAACAATATCCGCAATCAAAAATGCCGGGGTAAAAAAACCAAAAGCCCGTTGCGGATGCATACGGGCTTTTGGTTTGGGTGCGTGCGTACGCTACCGTCTCCGCCCGTCGGGCAGTAGTAGCAGGGCTAGCAACATTTTTTTCATAGGGTCAATGTACCACAAATGAGCGTTTGACCTGACACTTGAGCGCTATGCAATCAAGAAAGTCCCAAGCATGAATATTTCCAGTTTTGATGATTTGCTACAGGCGGCACGCCAGCAGACCGAACCACAACGCTTGCTCTTTGTGTTTACCCGCGCTGACTTGCCTGCCGATGCCACGTTGGCGCAGCGTGAGCGGTTCAAGGACGGGCAGGGCGGTGCGCTGGTGCCCATCATGTGTGTGGACAAGACACCCGATGAGTTGCGTACCTTTGCCGACCT
This sequence comes from Rhodoferax ferrireducens T118, assembly GCF_000013605.1. Classification (NCBI taxonomy): domain Bacteria; kingdom Pseudomonadati; phylum Pseudomonadota; class Betaproteobacteria; order Burkholderiales; family Comamonadaceae; genus Rhodoferax; species Rhodoferax ferrireducens. The sequence continues at coordinate 2,577,356 of NC_007908.1, read as the reverse complement.
GGCTGAAGAGTCACGCCAGTTTGGGCAAGAGTGGCACGTCGTCTTCGCAACCGCCATGTCCGGCAATGGTGGGCTGGTGCCAAGCAGTTCGGCGGCTGAAATGCCCTTGCAGCGCATGGTTGAAGCCATTAAGGCGGGCAACCTTGGAACGCTGATTCCATTTGACCAACAAGGCCAATCCTTGACATTGGGGTAGCTGTTCTTGCGCACCTGTTGCGCGTGCCACCAGATCATGGCTTGGCCGGTTGCAGACAGGCGGTGATATCGTGATTCGGGCCAGTCGCGGTGTGAGTCCAGCGCAATGACTGACTTCTCTGACGTCAGCGAACGGTGTCGTCCTACAGGTACAGGCGGTTGAGGCTGATGGCTGCGCAACGCCAGTGGTTCTAAAGTTCAGCCATCCAATCACACATCAACTTTAACTGGAGATTCATTATGTTCATTCGCACCACCCTCGCCGCCGCCATTGCCGCCGTTGTTTTACTGACTGCGCCTGGCTGCGCCGTTCAACGCGGACAGGAAACTGTTGGCGCTTATGTTGACGATACCGGTATCACCACGCTCATCAAGTCGCGTTTCGTCGAAAGCAAAGTGGTTAGCGCCGCGTCCATCAGCGTTGAAACCCTGAATGGCACCGTCATGTTGTCCGGTTTCGCCAAGAGTCTCACGGAAAAGAGTGCTGCAGAGAATATTGCGCGTGGCGTCAACGGCGTGAAGTTGGTCAAGAATGAGATCACCATTCGCCCTTGAGCCTTTTTCTCGCGCTCAGACGCGTAATTTAGCAAGACCAGCGGTTTGAACCGTTGGCAAGCTTTTTAGCCCCGCATTCGTTAGCGAACGCGGGGCGTTCTGTTTTTTAGGGGGTAAGCTTCACGTCATACTACCGCCATCAAATAACAGCAAGTGCCAAAGAGTACTGATAACTATGAGAGACACAAATTCATGATTTTCGCAAGCCTGCTGACTCCTGGCCTGTTGCTGATGCGCCGCGTGCGCATCGTGACCAAGTTATCGTTGCTTGCAGTCGTCTTGATGACGCCGCCGATTCTGATGTTGGTGCATTATTTTCTGACTGAGCCTGCTGGCTATGGTGCCGCGTGGATAGCTTGGCTGAGCGCTGCATGCTTGATCGTGTCCTTGTATGTTTTGCTGGCCATTTACCGCAGTTTTGCTCTGGACCTGGCGCAGGTGGCGCAAGCCATGGCGCAGATGTTGCGCGGTGATTTGCGTTTGAATGTTGTGCCTCGCGGTCGTGATGAACTCGCGGACCTGGCGTCGGCAGTCAGCAAAATGGGCTCAACCGTGTCGGCGATGGTCGCCAATGTGCGGAGCAACTCGGCCTTTGTCGCCTATGCCGGTAAAAGCCTGGCAAGCAGCAACCGGGAGTTAGCCGACCGGACTGAGCAACAAGCCGCCAATCTGGAACAAACGGCAGCCAGTGTGGAGCAGTTGTCGTCGACTGTGCAAGAGAATGCCCAAACGGCGGGTCAGGCCAACGCACAAGCTGCCGGTGTGCGCGATCTTGCCGATCAGGGGGCCAGCACCATGGCGCAGTCCATCGCCTCCGTGGAAGCCATCCAGAGCAGTGCCAAACGCATGGATGAGATTGTCAGCGTGATTGACGGGCTGGCGTTTCAAACCAATATTCTGGCGCTCAATGCGGCCGTGGAGGCAGCGCGCGCCGGGGAGTCGGGTCGTGGGTTTGCGGTGGTCGCCAGTGAGGTCCGGTTGCTGGCCCAGCGTTCGGCTGAATCGGCCAAAGAGATTCGGCAACTCATCGGCGCCTCATCGGCCCAGGTGGCCGCCAGCGTGCAGAGCATCAGGTCCGCGGGGGGCAACATCACGCAGATTGTGTCGGGCATTCGTGATGTTGCCGTCAATATGGGACAGATATCAACGTCCAGCGCCGAGCAAAGTGCCGGCCTGACCGAAATCACGTCGGCAGTGCGTCAACTTGATGAAATCACGCAGCGCAATGCCCAGATGGTGGAGCAAGCGGTGTCGCAAGCCACCGATCTGGAAAACCGCGCCTCAACGCTGGTGGATGCGGTGGCACTGTTCAAGTTGCAACAGGGCTCCGCAGAAGAGGCCGTCGAGCTGGTGAATCGGGCTGTTGCACAACGCCGACGCAGCGCCTCGGTCCAGGCCTTTGTGCGTGATGTGACTGACCCAGCGCAAGGGTTTTATGACCGGGATATGTATGTCTTTGTGCTGGATGACGAGGGAACCTATCTCTCGTTTGGGGGTAACCCGGCCAAAGTGGGGACGCGGGTACAGGACATCCCCGGCATTGACGGCCAGGGGCTGGTCGATGACATCATTGTGCAAGCCCGGCGCGAGCCCGGCTGGGTTGAATACGACATCAATAACCCCACCACCGGACGCGTGCAGACCAAGATGTCTTATGTGCAGATGGTGGATGGTTTGTACGTTGGCTGCGGCGTCTATCGAAACCTGGTGGTCGGCTAAAGCGGGTGCAATGGCTCAGAGGGATGGGCTGACGCAGCGCTTGTTGCAGTGTCACGTTTCACCCGTGCGCGGGCCAAGGCCGCTTCAATGGCAGCGCTTTTTTGTTGCTGGATGGCGACGTCAGTGTGCAATGAAGGACCGGTCGGAGCTGCTGTCATGCGACTTTTTTCTTCAGGCTTTTCAAGCCTAAAGCCGCCGTCCTTGCTACGTCTGTTGCTATTTAATTTATAGCGAATCTGGGCTAAATCCGCCTGCTGTCGTGACCAGGCCGCCCAGCCGGTGGCTGCCTTTGTCACGTTCTCCAGTTTGATGCAGTCCACCGGGCAGACCGGCAGGCACAACTCACAACCGGTGCAGTAGGCCTCGATGACCGTGTGCATCAACTTGTTGCTGCCCAAAATGGCGTCGGTGGGACAAGCCTCGATGCACAGTGTGCAGCCGATGCACCAGTCTTCATCGATGAACGCAACGCTGCGCGGTGTCTCCGCGCCATGGACCGGATTCAGCGCTCGAACTGCTTGGCCGGTGATGGTCGCCAGCCATGCAATGCCTTGCTCGCCGCCGGGCGGGCATTGGTTGATGCCCGCTGCGCCTGTAGACACCGCCTGCGCGTAGGCGGCGCAGTCCCGGTAGCCGCAGCGGGTGCACTGCGTCTGGGGTAACACCGCCAGGATTTGGGCGGCTAACGTGGTCATTACTTTTTGCGCAGAGACTTGCTTGCTACATTTTTAGTAGCTACTTCTTCCCGTTTGACGGGGGCTGCCGATGGTTTTTTCTCAATTTTCACAGGGGTAACCGGATCGACAACCGGTGCCGGTTTTGCGGCTACCGGTTGGTGACTGAGGATGAACGATTTGACCGCTGGGTACACCATCTCGCGCCAGCGTCGGCCGCTGAAGATGCCAAAGTGTCCGGCGCCCTTGACCTCCAGGTGTTTTTGCTCCGACTTGGGAACACCACTGCAGATACTGTGCACGGCCTCGGTCTGGCCTGAGCCGGAGATGTCGTCAAGCTCACCTTCAACCGAGAACAAGGCGGTGGTGGTAATGTCTTGCGGGCGGACCGGTTCAATTTTTCCGTCCACGCCCTTGATATTCCAGGTGCCGTTGAGCAGGCAGAACTCCTGAAAAACGACCCGGATGGTTTCCAGGTAGTAGTTGGCGTCCATGTCCAGCACGGCGTTGTACTCGTCATAGAACTTGCGGTGCGCTTCGGTGCTCGCGTCGTCGCCCTTGATCAGGTCCTTGAAGTAGTCGTAATGGCTCTTGGCATGGTTGCTCGGATTCATGGCCACAAAGCCCGAATGCTGCAGGAAACCGGGGTAGACCCGCCGACCAGCACCGGCAAAGTTGGTGGGAACGCGGTAAATCACGTTGTTCTCAAACCACTCAAAACTCTTGTTCATCGCCAGGTTGTTCACGGCCGTGGGCGATTTGCGGGCATCAATGGGCCCGCCCATCATGGTCATGCTCAAGGGTGTCAACTCACCACGACTGGCCATCAGGGAAACCGCGGCCAACACCGGCACCGTGGGCTGGCACACGCTCACCACATGGCAATTACCGTAAATGCCCTGCAAATGCCGGATGAACTCCTGTACATAGTTCACATAGTCGTCCAGATGAAATTCACCTTCTGACAGGGGAACCAGGCGCGCATTCTTCCAGTCCGTGATGTAGACCTTGTGATCTTTGAGCATGGTCTTGACGGTATCGCGCAGCAGCGTCGCGTAGTGACCGGACAGGGGCGCCACGATCAGCACAGCGGGCTGCCCTTTGAGCTTTCCGAGTGTGGTCTGGTCATCGGTGAACCGTTTGAAGCGGCGCAATTCGCAAAAGGGCTTGTCAATCTCTACGCGCTCGTGAATGGCGACCTCGACCCCGTCGACATCGACCGTGCGCAGGCCAAATTCCGGTTTTTCGTAATCTTTGCCCAAACGATGCATCAAATCGTAGCCAGCAGAAATACGCTGGGCAAACGGGTTTTGCCCGAACATGGACAGCGGATTACCGTAGACCTTGGAAGCAGAGTGCGCCAAGTCGGAGAAAGGCTCCATCAAAGAGCGTTGAGTTTCGTAGATTTTGTACAGCACGATGAATTCACTTTCAGGAAATGTTGCAGTGCAATATAACAGTTTTGACGGGCATTGCGCAGGAGTGAAAGCACCAATTTCCCAGCCATCCGTCAGGTTTTTGCAAGACTCAAACCGGTCAAAATTTTCGCTTGATAGGCTCTTTATAAAGGAAAATCAAGGACACTGCTTGCGTCGCAAGGCATAGGGTTTTGGCCGCTTGTGCGATGGCGCCACTGGTGCCGATAATTTTTGGAGATTTGATGACTGTCATGTCAAATGCTAGCGCCTTCGGCTCTGTCCAGGCGCTGAAAAAAACGAGAAAAATGCCGGTTATTTTTCTGGGCCATGGCAGCCCCATGAATGCCATTGAAGACAACGACTATCGTCGCAGCTGGCAATCGCTGGGGGCCAAATTTGGTGCGCAGTGGCCCATGCCACAGCTCATTTTGTGTATCTCTGCCCATTGGCTCACAAACGGCTGGTGGCTGACCGCCATGACACAGCCCAAAACGATTCACGATTTTGGCGGTTTCCCGCCAGCGCTTTTCGATCAGCAGTACCCGGCTCCGGGTTTTCCGCAAGCCGCGCAGGAAATCAGTCAGGGCCTGCGTCAGCCGGGCAGCGCCAAGCCCTTATCACTCGATTTTCAGGAATGGGGCCTTGACCATGGCGCATGGTCCGTGCTCAAGCCGATGTTTCCTGCTGCCGATGTGCCGGTCATTCAACTCAGCATGGATTACAGCCGCCCCCCTGCAGAGCACTATGCGCTGGGCCAGCAGCTCAAAGGTTTGCGCGAGCTTGGTGTGCTGATTGTGGGCAGCGGCAATATGGTGCACAACTTGCGCACCCTGCAGATGGGAGCCGGGCCGGACCAGGCGTATGACTGGGCGCTTGAATTCGACCAAACCATTGCCGACTATCTGCAGAACGGGAATCTGGACGCGCTACAGAATTTCCAGACGCTCGGGGCGGTTGCAAAACAGTCACATCCCACACATGAGCATTTTTTGCCCCTGCTTTATGCGGCCGGGGCGGTCGATGCCAGCGAAACGCCGCAGTTTTTCAATACCAGTTTTCAGGCTGCATCGATCTCGATGCGTTCGGTCATCTGGGCCTGATTACGGTGTCGCGCTGGCTTTCAGCACGCCGCGCACCATGTTGCGGCTGTGGGCGCCAAAATTACCCATCAGTTCGGTCGTGACATGGTCCAACCCGGCCCGTTTGGCGGCATCTTGCTGGCTCAGTTCAGCCACCAGATCGATACCCGATTCCTTCACGCCGAAATCAAATGACGGGTCGGAAACATAGCCAGGTGGCAGGGTGTTGACAAGAGTGTCGGTCAGCCGGGTACCAAGGGCATGAGACTGGCGACTCACGACATCGCGTGCATACAGGTCGGACCAGGCCGGGTAGCTGGCGTCTTTGTCGCTGTTGCGCAGTGACTTTTCGATGCTGGTCTCCTGCCTGGCCAGCGAGGCGTTATAAATGAGCTGATTCTGGTATTTTTCCAGCGCGAGATGGCGATTGGACAGCAGCACAATCATTTCGTCTTTCATTTTGGGCAGCCCGGCCATCGCCAGCAGGTTGATGCCGATCAGTTTCAGGGATGAATTGCCGGGCGACAGGCTGGCGTGATACGGTTGGGTCAGATCCTGCACATAGTGCAGCGCCAGCCCGGTGAAGCGCCAGCCCCAGTAAGGGTGGCTGGTTCGGAAAGCCAGCGCGGCCAGGCTGCTGTACTGGTGGATACGAAGCAGAGGAAAAGTCTTCTTGATAAAGGGCGCCGCCAGGTAAATAACGCGGTCTTCGTGGTAGAAGCCCATGTGAAACGGCGCCTGGGTCGAGAAGTACAGCGCGGGGTTGCCAAACGGCAAGGCGCCAAAGCCGTAGACCTTGCCCCAGTCCGACGGGCTGTCGGCCCACAGATTGATGTCCAAACCATAGTCCGGCTCATCGGTGGCCGAGGCCAGCACGCTCAGTGGCGAGACCTTGTCGCCCGCCTTGATGCCGACAAAACGGTAGTTTGAGTTGGGTTGCTCGGGCAGCGTGTTGACGCTAGCGTGTGCCAGCAGCGTGGCAGCGTCCGGGCGCGGGCTCCAGGGATCGGGTTGAATGTAGAGTGCCAATTTGCTGTTGGGCGCCACCCGCAAAGCCATCAGAAATGCCAGTCGCCGGGCCTCGTCGGTTCGCGTTGGGTTGGCCCTGAAAACCAGTGCTGCCGGACGGGGTGGGTAGACGTCCAAGTGGGTTTGTGCCCAGGTTTCCTGGCTGAGCAGCAGGGTTTCAATGGATTTCTCCTGCGCCTTCAGGAAGGCTTCCAGCGGCTCGACCGTGACCACCGCTGCCTTCGCCACTTCGGGCATATTTTCAAAAGTGCGGTAGGCGGCAAAGCTGTGATTGCTCCAGGCCAGGGCGTTACCGGCTGCCAGCCCAAGTACGCTGGCCAAAGCCACCGCGAATCGTTTCATCTGAAGTCTCCTGTGCATATTTCATACCTGGATCGGGCCGGCGTCAGGCCCTGCGTGCCATTGGGATTTTGTCATGCGTCGCAGTCATGGAACGCAGCGGCATTGCGCCCCGCTTCTTTGGCTTTGTATATTGCGATATCAGCCCACTTCAGGAAGTCGTCTGTGCTGCCTTTGTGGTCCATGAACAACGCCACACCGATGTTCACCGTGCAATGATGCTCAACGGTGGTGTTGGTGTTCGACCCGTGATTGAGAGTCAGCAGATAGGGCGGAGCCAATGCAACGCGGACTTTTTCAGCAATACACCGGGCCTGCAGGGCCGCTTGCGGCAGATTCACCTCCAAATCGACCAACATCACCACAAACTCATCGCCGCCGAAGCGCGCAACAGTGTCTATTTCACGTACACACCGCGTGAGTCGATCCGCCGCCTCAACCAGCAGCAAATCGCCCACCTCATGCCCGTGCGTGTCATTGAGCGGCTTGACGTTGTCCAAACCAAGAAACATCAATGCGCCATAACAGGCACTGCGCTTGCTCGCTGCCAGGGCCTGGCTCAGGCGGTCGCTGAGAAGACGACGGTTCGGCAGTTGAGTCAGCGCGTCATGAAACGCCAGATTCCTGATTTCGTCTTGCGCCCGCTTGCGCACGGTGATGTCGGTTAAGGTGGCAACGTAGTTGGTGATTTCTCCCGCGTCGCCCTTGACCGCGGTGATCCTGAGCCATTCGGGGTAGACCTCGCCGTTCCTGCGCCGATTCCAGAGTCCTCCCTGCCATCTGCCGCTACATCGCAGGCTGTCCATCATGGCAGCATAAAAGGCTGTGTCGTGTCTGCCAGATTTGAGCAGGCGCGAATTCTGACCCACGGCCGCTTCGGCCGTATAGCCGGTAATGTCCGTGAAGGCCCGGTTGACGCGCAGGATCGTGCCGGCCGCATCGGTGATGAACATGCCCTCCTGAGATTCAAAGGCAGTGGCGGCAATACGTTGCTGCGAGTCGGCCAGCTTGCGCTCGCTGATATCCATGTAGGTGCTGACGAAACCGCCGTCTGGCAGGGGCATGCCACGGATCTCCAGCACCGTTCCGTTGGGGCGAACTCGCTCGAATTTGTGGGCCTGAAAGTGGCTTGCCCGGGCAACGATGGCTGCGATCTGCTGCTTGGGGTCACCGGGGCCGTACTCGCCGCGACCCGTGTTGTAGCGAGCGATGTCTTCGAAACCCACCCCGGGATTGCCGAGCAGCGAATCGGGAAGATCGAGCAACTGCTTGAACTGGTCGTTGTGCGCCGCCAGGCGCAGCTCAGCGTCGAACAGTGAGATGCCGCCTGGGAAGTTTTCGATGACGGCGGACAGTATGTAGTTCTGCCGTTGCAGTGTCTCTTCGATGCGCTTACGTTCAGTGATGTCGCGCCAGACACAATAGATGACGGGCCTGCTTTCCAGTTCGACGATCGAGAGCGTGACCTCGGCGACGAAGTTCGTGCCGTCGGCCCTGGTGTGTATCCATTCAAACCGGTGCAAACCCTTGTCCATGGCAATGGCCATCATGTGCTCGGCCTTGGCGAAGGAATCTTGACCATCGGATTGCGTTGGGGGGTGAGAGTTTTGACGGATGGACATTCAGGAACTGGCCGCGGCTTGTGTAGCCCAGCATCCTGACGGCGGCCTCATTGCACTCGACAAACCGGTTACCGTCGATGATCCGGGCGGGATTTGATGATGACTCAAACAACTGCTTGAACCAGCGTTGATCGGACTTCAGGTTGGGGCGGGACATTCAAGTGCCTGTTGATGCGCGTGTTAAATGATGCCACCTTAGTCGACCGGGGGCAAATAGCCGTTTTCCCCCGAACGTCATGGGAGTTGACGAGCCCTGCAGCCGCTGACGTTCGCGCCACGTCTTCGTGCAGGCACAGGATATTGCCTTCGGTGTCCTCAAACCAAGCCGCCTTCTCCGTGCCGAGCACGCAGACATGGCCGACCGTTTTCAGGTTGGGGGTAGTCGTAGTCGGCAAAAGTTACGCCACGCGCCCCAAGCCGTGCAATGGCATCAGCGATGTTGTCGACGCGAAAACTCAAGGTCGTGTATGGCGCCTTTCCGCCCGCTGGCTTGCCTCCCATGGGCCGCAGGCTTCGCGCGGCTGTCCTTGACCGGAAGCATGCATGTCACTCTGGTAATAGGAATGATGCTCATTTCAGAAAATCCTTGTAAGGTTTAAGAAATTGACTATATTGAAAGCGGCATGTGCGGATTTCAATGCGCAGGACTGCGCCGGGATCAGTGTCTGACGACGAAGTGACGTCCATGGCGGCGATGGTGCCCGGCCTGCCTAAGCTGAACCCCAGGGACGGACAAGGCGCGAAGACGGATCAAAGCGAGATCCGCATTATTCATGGAAATGGAGGCGAAGTATGGAAAGCTTGAAAGTGCTTCAACTGTCTGGAGAGCGTGCCACATTTGATGAAGCCACTGTCGAAAAATTGAGATCCTCTTTGCGAGGTGGGCTGCTGCTTCCGAACGACGAAGGCTTTGATAAAGCGCGCACCGTTTGGAACGCCATGATCCATCGCAGCCCTGCGTTGGTGGTGCGTTGCGCCGGCGTGGCCGACATCCGCCAGGCCGTGACATTTGCGCATGAGCATCGCCTGCTGACGGCCGTCAAGGGGGGCGGACACAACATCGCGGGCAATGCCGTGTGCGAAGGTGGTTTGCTCATCGATTTATCGGCTATGCGCGCGGTGACGGTCGACCCCATCGCGGCAGTCGCGCAGGTCGAGCCGGGAGCGACGCTGGGCGACTTTGACCACGAATGCCAGGCCTTTGGATTGGCCACCCCGGTGGGCATCAATTCGACCACGGGTGTGGCAGGACTCACGCTTGGCGGTGGATTCGGCTGGCTGTCTCGAAAGTACGGCATGACGGTCGACAATCTGATGGCCGCCGACGTGATCACCGCCGATGGGCGCCTGCTGCGCGCCAGCGACAAGGAGAACCCCGATCTCTTTTGGGCGATTCGGGGCGGTAGCGGCAATTTTGGCGTCGTCAGCCGGTTCGAATTCAAACTTCACCCGGTGGGGCCGGAAGTTCTGAGTGGTTTGATTGTCTATGCGCTAAAGGACGCGACGTCCGCGCTGAAGTTATTCCGTGACTACGTCAAGAAACTCGGCAACGATACGAACGTCTGGACCGTGATGCGCAAGGCGCCTCCCTTGCCGTTTCTCCCCCCAGAGGTGCACGGGACCGAAATCATCGCCTTCTGCGTGTTCCACGCCGGCGATCCGGACGAGGGACGAAAGGCGATTGAACCCTTGCGCAAATTGGGCACGGTGCTTGGGGAATATATCGGCATGCAGCCCTATACGGCCTGGCAACAGACGTTCGACCCGCTGCTCGCCCCGGGAGCCCGGAACTACTGGAAATCACACAATTTTGTCGACCTGAGTGACGGTGCCATTGATGTGGCGGTGAAATACGTTCAAAGCCTGCCCTCGCCGCACTGCGAGATATTCTTTGGCCTGATCGGCGGCGCCACCACCCGTCCCAAGCCCGATGCCACGGCATATTCCCATCGGGATGCCATTTACGTCTGCAACGTTCATGGCCGCTGGGAGACCGCGGCCGAAGACCAGAAAGGTACCGCCTGGGCGCGCGGGTTCTTCCGCGAGGCCGCGCCTTATGCGACCGGCGGTGTGTACGTCAATTTCCTGACCGATGATGAACCCGAGCGCATCAAGGCCGCTTACGGACCCGGGTACGAGCGCCTGGTCAGCGCGAAGAAAAAATACGACCCAGATAATCTGTTTCGCATGAATCAGAATATTCGACCCAGCCCCTGAGGCGCATTGTTGGCCAGTGGGAGATCACGCTTGATCTGGTTTTTTCAATTCTCCGGATAACCCGTGATCGCCTGAATATCCCGGTACAGCGGCTGCAGCCGCCGGTACATGCGGCAGTAGACACGGCGGTAGAGCTGCTCGTAGGTATTGGCATGCGCGGGTTCGGGTTCAAACACCTGGCCGATGCGGGTCATCTCATGAACGGCGGTGGCAAAGTCAGGGTGCAGCTTCAAACCCACGGCGGCCAGAATGGCGGCGCCCAGGCCGCTGGTCTCGTACAGGTGCGGCCGCTCGCACGGCAGGTTGAAGACATTGGCCGTGATCTGCATCGCCGCATCGCTTTGCGAGCCGCCGCCCGACACCCGCACGCGCGTGACACGCTGCCCGCCACGCTTCTCGATTCGTTCCTTGCCTTCACGCAGCGCATAGGCCAGGCCTTCCAGGATCGCGCGGTACAGGTGGGCGCGTGTGTGCACGTCGCCAAAGCCAATGACCGCGCCCTTGGCCTCCGGGCCGGGCACCTTGATGCCGGGGTTCCAGAACGGCTGCAGCATCAGGCCCAGTGAGCCGGGCGGCACAGTGTTCACCAACTCGTCAAACAGGCTCTCGGGTGCCACGCCGCGCTCCAGCGCAAGCTGCTGCTCATGCAGACCAAACTGCGCCTTGAACCAGCTCACCATCCAGAAGCCGCGCGTGATCTGGATCTCGGTGTTGTAGTGGCCCGGCACGGCCGCCTGGTAGGGCGGAATGAAGCGCGTGGCCTCCAGGTAACGCACTGTGGTGGTGTTGATGGTGGCGGCGGTGCCGTAAGACAGGCATGCAATCTCGGGCGTGAGGCAGCCCGCACCGATGACCTCGCAGGCTTTGTCGGCGGCACCGGCGATCAAGCTCAAGCCTTGCGGAATGCCGGTGGCCAGCGCCGCCTGCGCGCTGACCTGGCCGATGAGGGCGCCCGCAGGCACCAGCTCGGGCAACATGGCGGCGGTGATCGGCATGGCCTGCCATTTCCAGTCGTGTTTGGGAGCCCAGCAACCCTTTTTGTAGTCGAACGGGATGTAACCCACCTGCGCGGCCACCGAATCAACAAAGCGGCCGGTAAAGCGGTAGTTGAGGTAGCCCGACAGCAGCAGGTATTTGTCGGTCTTGGCCCAGAGTTCAGGCTGATGCTGCGCGATCCAGTTGGCCTCGGCTTCGCGCTGAAAAAAGCGCACGGTCTCACGCATGCCGATGGCGCGAAAGGCGGCGTCCCACCACCACGCCAGCTTGGGCAACTGGTCGGCGCGGCGCTGGTCCAGCCAGATCATGGCCGGGCGCAAGGGCAGGCCGCCTTTGTCCAGCGCGATGGTGGTGCCACGCTGGGTGGTGATGACCACGCCTGCAATCGCGCTCTTGGGCACGCTGGTGACGGCCCACAGGCGCTGGCAAGCGTCGCACAGGGCTTGCCAGAAGGCCTCGGGGTCGTTCTCCATCCATCCCGGTTGCGGTGACTGGTAGCTGGTGATGGTGACCTGCGCCTTGTCCACCAGATTGCCTTGCAAATCAAAGAGCAGGGCGCGTACGCTCTGGGTGCCGTTGTCGATGGCGAGAAGGTAGGTCTTGCTCATGGGGGCTCAATCAGTTGAGGACAGAGCTGGCCTGCTGCGCAGGCTGCGGTCTGCCCCGCAAGGTATCACGAGTGGGTCGGGCGCTTGATAGTGTGCGGCAATCAGCGCGCGGTAGCGCTCGATCTCAGTTTGCCATTGGGTATCGCTCCACAGCAAATGCGACTCGCACAGCGACCGGATGCGCGCCAGATGGTCCAGGCCACCACGCGGCAACAGAATGCCCAGCCGCGTGCGGCGCAACAGCAGATCGTCCAGATGCTCGATGGCCTCATGCTTGGCCGCGATTGCGAGCTCCAGCCACAGGGTGTTGGTGCCGGGAATGGTTTGCAGCTCAGCGTCGGTCGCGCCAGCGCAGAGTGCCTGCGCCCGATAGCCGTAGCGCGCCGCCAGCCGGTGCCGCACGGCCGCGCTCCAGCGTGGATTCAATTCGCCTACCGGGGTGAACACGGCGGCGGCTTCTCGCGCAAACGGCTTGCCGACATGCGGCGCCGCCAGCGCCAAGGCGTCTTGCGCCATCAGCCGAAAGGTCGTGAGCTTGCCGCCGGTCAGCGTCACCAGGCCCGACTCATCCAGCACCACATGGTCCCGCGCGGCGTGGGAGGCCGAACCCGTGCCGTCATCCACCACCGGACGCACCCCGGCGTAACAGGCGCTGATATCGGCGGCGCGCAGGGCGGCGGCGGGGAACTGGTCGTTCACGGCGGCCAGCAGGTAGTCCACCTCTTGCGGCGTGATGGAGGCCTCGACATCCAGATCCTCGCGGTGATCGAGGTCGGTGGTGCCAATCAGCGTGGCGCCCTCCCAGGGGTAGAGAAACACGGGTCGGTCGTCCGTCGGGTGCATCAGGCTGATGGATTGCGCGACGGGCAAGCGCCAGAACGGCACCACCAAGTGACTGCCGCGCAAAGGGCGCAGCATGGGCTTGCCGCCCACCGCTCCACGCAGCCGGTCGGCCCAGGCGCCGGTGGCGTTGACCACGGCTTTGGCACGTACCTGAAATTGCTGGTGGGTGAGCACGTCTTGCAGCGTGATGCTGGACACGCGACCCGCATCAAGCTGCAAGCCAAGTGCGCTCACGTAGTTCAAGACCAGTGCGCCGTCGCGCTGCGCCTCCATCAGCACACGCCACACCAGACGCGCATCGTCGGTCTTGGCGTCCTGGAATACCAGCGCGCCGCGCATTTTGGGTGGCGCCAGACCCGGCGCCAGCGCCTGCGTGGTCGCCAGATCGGCCCAGAAATGGCTGCGAAGACCTGCCATCCAGTCGTAAATCGTCAAGCCCAGTTGAAACAGCCAGCGGCCCGGCTTGCGCCCTTCGCAATTCGCAAACAAAAAGCTCTGCGGCTCGATCAATTCTGGCGCCTCGCGCATCAGGCGCTCGCGCTCGCGCACCGAGTGCAGGGTGGTCTTGATGTCGCCTTCCTTGAGGTAGCGTAAGCCCCCATGCACCAGCTTGGAGGAGCGGCTGGACGTGCCCCAGGCAAAGTCGCGCTGCTCGATCAGCAGCACGGTCCAGCCGCGGCGCGCCGCCTGCTGTGCCACCCCGGCGCCGCTGATGCCGCCGCCAATCACCACCAGGTCCCAGGTGGGGGCGTCGAGCCGCGCCAGGCCTTTGGCGCGTTCTGTGCCTGCGTTTAACTCGCCCATGGTCCACCGTCCTGCAGCAGCTTGCCGGGGTTCATGATTTTTTTCGGATCGAAGTGGCGACACAGCTCAGCCAGCGTGGCCATGCCCAGTGGTCCTTTCTCGTCGGCCAGATGGGCGGCGTGGTCGCGCCCGACACCGTGCTGGTGGCTCACCGTGCCGCCGTGTGCAGCGACGGTGGCGGCCACTGCCGTTTTGAGGCGCTGCCAGCGCTCGAAATTGGGCGCAAAGCCGCCCGGTGCAGTAGCCCACACAAATTGCGAATAAATGCTGCTGCCCTGCGGGTACAGATGCGACAGATGGGTGAACGCGTGCACCCGCTCGCCGTAGGGGGCAAATACATCGCGCGCCGCCTGCTCCATGGCCAGCATCAGGTGCTTCACCTGCGGCCAGTCCACTGCCGTCTCGATCGTGTCGGCGGAGTAGCCCTGTTCCCACAGCGTGTTGCGCAGGTAAGGGCCTTTGAAGCGGTTGGCCACCCATTTGTTACCCATGGCGCGCCCGATGTAGACGGCGCCGTGGGTTGCCAGCAGGCGCCGCGCCTCGCGCAGGGCGTGCCGCGCGGTGTGTGTGTCGGCCGTCACGCCCAGCATCAGCATGCACTTGCCCACGCCACAGCCGCGCCAGGACAAATAGCGCTGCAGCCAGCCGATCAGGCGCGCGTGGCCGGCCAGCGTGAGGTTGGTTTCGGTCTCGATGCCGTTGGACAGGCGCAGCAGACTCAAGGGCAGTTTGCGCTGCACCAGCTCGCGCACCGCAGCCTCGGCAGCGTCCCAGTCGGGGAAAAACAGGGCGTGAAAACTCTCGTGCTCCGGCAGCGTCGAAACCCGCACCGTGGCCTCGGTCAGAATGCCAAAGCGGCCCTCCGAGCCCAGCACCAGCTCGCGCAGGTCCGGCCCGGCGCTGGCCGCCGGCACGGTCGGAATGGTCAGCGTGCCGACGGGGGACTCCAGCCTCCCGCCCGCAAACAGCTGCTCGATACGCCCATAGCGCAGCGACTGCTGGCCGCTGGAGCGTGTCACCACCCAGCCGCCCACCGTGGAGTACTCGAAGGACTGCGGAAAATGCCCCAGCGTGTAGCCGTGCGCGCGCAATTGCGCCTCCACCTGCGGCCCCGGCGTGCCCGCGCCGAAGGTGGCCAACTGGCTGGCCTTGTCCAGGTGCAGCAGTCGGTTCATGCGACTCAAGTTGATCGACAGGATCGGCCGCTGGCTGATCGGGCAATCCAGATGCCCGGCCACGCTGGTGCCACCGGCAAACGGGATCACGATCCAGTTGTTTGCGTTGGCCAAGTCGATCAGCTCGCGCACCTGTTCGGAGGATTCAGGAAAGGTCACGCCGTCGGGCACCGGGGGCAGGGCGCCAAAGCGCTTGCGGATCCAGTCGCCAAAGCTCTCGCCCAGCGCCATGGCAAAGCGGGTGTCGGCGTCGGTTTGAATCAGCGGGTGTGTGGGCAGGCGCGAGGCCGGAACCTGCGCCAGCATCGCGTCGCGCGTGGCGTCAACTGCGGGCAGTCCAGGCCCCAGGCGCGTGTTCAGCATGGCGCGCGCGGCCTCGCTCAGGTCTATCGAGGTCGCGTCGTCGCCCCAGCCGTTCCATCGTCGCATGCCGTGCTCCTTGTTGCTTCCGTATCAAGCCGACTGTAGAACAAGGCCAGTCATTTGCCGTTTCGCGATGCCGCCAATCGATTGTTCTATCGCGCCAGGTTTGACCACTACGCTGTTCGAACTTTATGTGTTTTAGGCCTCTAGCCCCCGTTGAATATGGGTGAGCTGCTATTTATTTTGCATCTATTGGCCGCTATGACGGACTATTGATCCGACGTCGGTTTACTTTACAGTTCGCCGCGTGACCTCGGAAGTATCTCCCGCAAGCCCTTGAAATCTAACAATTTTTTGCATTTGGCCTGAATCTTGCGCATGTTTGACGAATTGCGAATGATGTGTCGCAATTCCTTCAGGAATGTGCTCGTGCCAACGGGGCGTGCCGTTCGCTGTGACCGAGGACTTGAATGGGGGTGCGGAAAATGCTTGAAAAGATATTACGTGGCGTCTTGACACTCGTTCTCACGTGCGCTTCTGTCGCGGCGGCGGCTACGCCGTACACGTCGATCACCGTCTTCGGCGACAGCCTCTCGGACGGTGGCAACGCCTATGCCTACACTGAAGCCATTTTCGGGCCGGGGAACGGCTTTCCACCCGCTCCGTATGCCCAGCGCTTCAGCAACGGCCCCGTCGCCGTCGAGCGACTGGCTGCCAATCTGGGGCTTTCGTTGACCCCGTCGCTGCTCGGAGGCAGTAACTATGCCTACGGGGGCGCAGAGACGGGATCGACGAACTACCTCAGGTTGAATTCGAATCCGTTGGTTGCTGCGGCATTTTCCGGCAGCAACACCGGCGTGCTGGCACAAGTGGCCGATTTCACTTCATTACACAGTCTTAATCCCTCAAGTCTGGTCGTGCTTTGGGCCGGACCGAACGACCTTTTCTCGGCGCTCGATTCCGCAGCCGATCCTGTGGCTGCCATGTCCCTGGCGTTGTTCAACCTGCAGTTGGCGACGCAGCAGCTGTACCTTGACGGGGCCCGTACCATCCTGATGCCGAACATGCCCAACATAGGGCTGACGCCTTTTGGACTGTCTTTAGGGGCAGCAGCGTCGGCCCAACTCACAGGGATAACCGTGGGTTTCAACACTGGGCTTCATTTGTTGGCCGACGCATTGAATGCAGCAGATCCCGGCCTCAATATTCTCGAGTTTGACACTTTCAGCCTGTTGAACAGTCTGATCAACAACCCCGCTGACTACGGTCTCTCGAACGTGACGCAGCCGTGTTTCAACGGCGTGGCGGTCTGTGCGAACCCCGACTCCTACCTGTTTTGGGACAGCGTGCATCCGACGACGAGCGCACATCAAGTCATCGGGGACCGCTTCACGACAACCGTGCCCGAGCCACCCCTGACTGCACTGATGGCAGTCGCCTTGATTGGCCTGTACGCGTCGCGCCGGCGCAAACGTTGAACAGAATCGTTTTTTACGAGAGTCCCGCATCGGCGCGGGCTTCTGTCTTGTGTGCCCTCGGGAGGGGCTGAGCCAATCCAGGTGTCGAGGTCGCAGGCCGCGTTTCAAAACTGCTGGCCCAATACAAATGTTATTTGACAGTGGAGATGCCATGTCGGCAGACATAGCCTGGATCAGCTTCGTTGCTGCTTGATACTCCCGCGCCGCCGGTTCTTCACGGGATAATGTGCGCATAGGAGGGGGCTCCACGAGCCTCAATAACCCATGACCATGACCTCAGCCATGCCCGCCAGCGCCTACACCGTGTTGGACAGTGGCGCCTACCATGCCAGCTTACTCACGCGCGGTCCCTGGCACCCCGCGCACCAGCACGCCGGGCCACCTATTGCGCTGGTGTGCCGCGCCATTGAACACGCCGCCGCCGCCCACGGCTTGACCCACATCGCGCGGCTCACCGCCAACCTGCTGCGTCCGGTGCCAATTGGCGAGGTCGCGGTCGAGGTCGCCACCGACTATGCCGGACGCAACGCCGGCCATTTCTCGGCGCGGCTCCTGGCTGGCGGGAAGGAAGTCGCGCGCTTCACGGCACTGGCCCAGCGCGAGAACGACCTGCAACTGCCCGACGGCCTGCCGGGCCACCCGCTGCCACTGGCACCGATGGGGCCCGAAGCGTCGCAAGCGGCGACGTTCCCGTTCGCCAGCAAGCATGTGGGCTACTCCGACCTGGTCGAGACCCGCGTCGCGCACGGCCGCTTCTTCAACGGTCCCTGCGCCATCTGGTTCCGCTTGCGCCACCCGCTGCTCGGCAGCGAAGCACCCAGTGTCTACCAGCGCGTCGCCGTTGCCGCTGATTCGGGCAATGGCATCAGCGCGATTCTCGATTTAAAAAGCTACAGCTTCGTCAATTCGGACCTGACCATCAATCTCTTGCGTCGGCCTCAGGGCGAGTGGATCTGCCTTGATGCCCGTACCTACCTTGGCCCGAACGGTGGCGGCCTCGCCGAGTCAAAGCTCTACGATATACACGGGCTCATTGGCCGGGCCACGCAGAGCCTGTGCGTCAGTCAGCGCAGTTGATGATGCCGCCAACCAATTGTCCGATCGCGCCAGGTACGAAACCTTTTTTGCTTCATTCGAACCTTGCCCCTTGATCAAAGAGTACGCACATGACAACAGAAACCCCGATCGACCGCAGGCAATTGCTGCGCAGCATGTTCGACGCAGCCGTTGCGTCAGCGCAGCCGGCGCTGTGCCTGCCGCTATTTTTGCCAGCACAGCCAAAGGGCAGAACAATCGTCATCGGCGCGGGGAAAGCCTCTGCTGCCATGGCGCGGGCGCTGGAAGAGCATTGGAGCGGTCCGCTCGAAGGTCTGGTGGTCACGCGCTATGGTTACGAAGTGCCTTGCAAGCGAATCAACATTGTGCAGGCGGCGCATCCGGTACCCGATGCAGCCGGTCTGCTTGCCACCCAGCGCATCTTGGATGCCGTGAGCGACCTGACCCCTGACGATTTGGTGATTGCACTGATCTCCGGCGGCGGCTCCTCACTGCTGGTCGCACCGGGCCCAGGCTTGACGCTGGCGGACAAGCAGGCCGTCAACGTTCAGTTGCTCAAGAGCGGGGCGAGCATCTCCGAGATGAACTGCGTGCGCCGTCACCTCTCAAGCATCAAGGGTGGGCGGCTCGGTGCAGCCTGCCACCCCGCCAGACTGCTCACCCTGCTGATTTCGGACGTGCCCGGCGACGCACCGGTTGACATTGCCTCCGGCCCCACGGTGGCGGACCCAAGCACCTGCGCCGATGCGCTGGCCATCGTTGATCGTTACCGCATTGAGTTGTCGCCCGCAGTGCGCTCGATGCTGGAATCCGGCCAGGGCGAGAGCGTCAAGCCTGGCGACTTGCGGCTGGTGGGAAGCGAGACGCGCATGATCACAGCGCCCCAAATGGCACTCGAAGCTGCGGCACGCGTCGCCCGCAGCGCGGGCCTTGCAAGCTACATCCTCAGTGACAGCCTGGAGGGCGAGGCACGCGAGGTTGGCAAGACGCTGGCTGGCATCGCACGGCAGGTGGCTCTGCACGGTCAACCCTTCACACCGCCCTGTGTGCTGCTGTCGGGCGGCGAGACCACAGTGACGGTGCAGGGAACAGGCCGGGGTGGTCGCAATGTGGAGTTTTTGCTCGCGCTCGCTGTTGCCCTCGACGGACTGACCGCCATCCATGCCATTGCCGGCGATACCGATGGCGTTGATGGCGCCGAGGAAATTGCCGGTGCCGTCATCACACCCGACACCTTGGCTCGGGCCTGGGGCCTTGGCATCAATCCACGTGCCAGTCTCGACAACAACGATGGTCACGGGTTCTTTCAGGCGCTGGGTGACTCTGTGGTGACCGGGCCCACCCTGACCAATGTGAACGACTTTCGGGCCATCGTCATCGACGCCGGTCCGGCCGACAGAATGCCCTGAATGCAGCGCAGGCGCTGGAACTTGTTGAAGCCATAGCGGCCAAGCAATTCAAGCTTCAATGCAAAGGCGCGCGACTATCATTGCGCGATGCCGTTAACCGACTGTTCAATCCCGGCCGCAGCTCCAAGCGCGCGTGTGGTGGCGCCCTATGCCCACACGCTGTGGGATGCAGCGCGTGCACAGGGGCTGGATGATGCGCTGTTGATGGCGACGCTCGGGCGCACCGCCATCGGCGATGACGATGTTTCGGTAGCGGCCTACCTGGACCTGCTGCGGGCGGCCCGTGAACAGGGTGGGCCGCTGTTTGGCTGGCGTCTGGGGCAGTGTGTCAAACCCACCTCCTATGGCGTCAACGGTATCTTGCTGCTGGCTTGTCCAACCCTGGGGGATGCACTGCAACAGGTACTGCGTTTTGAGTCGCTGGTGCATGACCTGGGCCGCTCCAGCTTCACCCGGCACGCAGACAGGGTGGTTTACGCCTGGCGCAACGACTGCGCCGTGCATCCGATGGCCGGTGTGCTGGCGGAATCTGTGTTCTCTGGCATTCAAACCTGCGCCCAGTGGCTGATCGGCAAGCCCCTGATCGATTTTGACCTTGAGTTCACGCACGTCACCGACGCCGCCACATCGGCGCGCATTGGGCAGTGGAGTGGGGCGCGTGTGCGCTGGGGCGCGGCTGAAAACCGGGCAGTCTTTCCGGCCTCGGTACTGGCCTGCCCGATCCCGCAAGCCAACAAAGCCCTGTTGCCTCTGCTGCAGCAGCACGCCGAAGCCTTGCTGCAAGCGCGTTATCCGCAGGATGTGGGCATCGTGGCCCAGGTGCGCCAAAGTATTTCCGGTCGTCTGGGCAGCGGTTCGGTCAAACTCGCCGGCGTCGCCTCAGACCTGCACCTGTCCACCCGCACCTTGCAGCGCCGCCTGGCGGATGTGGGGGTGGCTTATCAGACGCTGCTGGACAGCAGCCGCCACGAATTGGCTCGCCATTACCTGAGCAACTCGGCCATGCCGGTGGCCGAGGTGGCTTATCTGCTGGGTTTTCAGGATACGCCGGCGTTTCATCATGCCTTCAAGGGCTGGCAAGGTCAGGGGCCAGGGCAGTACCGCATGTCGGTTTGCCAAAAAGTTTAAGGCTTTTTGGCTTCTAGCCACCGTTAAATAAGGATGTATTGCTATAAAAATAATAGCTAATATCAGCTGACCTTTGCGGGCCGGCTTGATCCTGCTGCCAGTCAACCGAGCCCGGCCATCAGCTGACCCGGCGCTCAATGCCCCAGAATCTTAGACAAAAAGTCTTTGCTGCGCTCGTTTTGCGGGTTGTTGAAGAAGTCATGCGGATTGTTTTGTTCCACGATCTGACCCTGATCCATAAAGATCACGCGGTCGGCCACCGCCTTGGCAAAGCCCATTTCGTGCGTGACGCACAGCATGGTGATGCCCTCATCGGCCATGGCGATCATCACATCGAGCACTTCCTTGATCATTTCGGGGTCCAGCGCCGAGGTGGGCTCGTCAAACAGCATGATTTTGGGCTTGAGGCACAGGGCACGCGCAATGGCGACCCGCTGCTGCTGGCCGCCCGAGAGTTGCAGCGGGTATTTCTCGGCCTGCTCGGCGATGCGCACCCGGTTGAGCTGGTGCATGGCCTTTTCCTCGGCTTCCTTTTTGGGCATTTTTCCGACCCACATCGGTGACAGCGTCAGGTTCTCCAGGACCGTCAGGTGGGGGAACAGATTGAATTGCTGAAACACCATGCCGACTTCCTTGCGCACCTGGTCGATGGCCTTGACGTCGTCAGCGAGTTCGATCCCGTCCACAACCAGACGCCCTTGTTGGTGCTCTTCAAGGCGATTGATGCAGCGGATCAGCGTGGATTTTCCCGAGCCCGACGGTCCGCAAATGACGATGCGTTCGCCCTTGGCCACGGTCAGGTCAATGTCGCGCAGCACATGAAAGTTATTGCCGTACCACTTGTTGACCTTGTCGAAAATGATGATGGGTTGTGGGGTTGAGGACTCGGACATGATTGTTTTCTTTTGGGTGAGAGGGTTTCAGCGCAGCTTGCTTTTGTTGACTTGTTTTTCCACCCAGTGGCTGTAGCGCGACATGGAGAAGCAAAACACAAAGTAAATCAGGGCAATAAAAATGTAGCCTTCAATCGTGAACGGGCGCCAGTTGGAGTCGGAGTTAAGCGCCAGGCTCATGGCCCCGGTCAATTCATAGAGGCTGACGATGGTGACCAGCGAGGTGTCCTTGAAGGTGGAAATGAAGTTGTTCATGATGCCCGGCACCACCATCGCCAGGGCTTGTGGCAGCACGATCTTGCGCTGGGTTTGCCAGTACGACAGCCCCAGGGTGGCGGCCGCCTCGACTTGCCCCTTGGGAATGGCCTGCAGACCGCCGCGAATGACCTCGGCCGAATAGGCCGCGGCAAACAGGGTGATGCCCACCAGCACGCGGATCAGCACGTCGATCTTGAAGCCTTGCGGCATGAACAGCGGAAACATGAAGGAGGCCATGAACAGCACCGAGATCAGCGGCACGCCGCGAATCAACTCGACGTAAATGGTGCAAAAACTGCGGATGGCGGGCAGGCTGGAGCGCCGCCCCAGTGCCACCAGCAGTGCAATCGGGAACGACATCACCAGGGACAGCGAAGCCAGCAGAATGGTCAGCGGCAAGCCGCCCCAGCGATCGGTGTCCACTTGGGTCAGGCCCAGCGAGTTGCCGTACATCAGAGTGAAAAATGCCGCCAGCACGACCACCCACAGCAGCGGCAGCCAGGTTTTCCAGAACATGCGCACGCAACTGGCCACCAGCAAGCCGGTGAGCAACACAGTGGCAATGAGCGGGCGCCATTGTTCCTCAAACGGGTAGCGTCCGAAGATGATGACACGGTATTTTTCGGCGATCACGCCCCAGCAGGCGCCCACACCGGGGGCGCGGCAGGCCTCATAGTTGGGCAGCCAGGCGGCTTTGAACACCGCCCAGTTCAGGATTTGCGGTACCAGCCACAGTAAAACGCCGCCAACGATCAGGGTCGCCAGGGTGGTTTTCCAGTCAGCCAGCAAATTGGCTTTGACCCAGGCGACCGGGCCCTCGGTGTCGACCGGGGCAGGGCGCGCAGCAATAGGTTGAAAAATAGTTGCAGTCATGGTGTGGGTCCAGGGTCAACGTTCTTTGATGGCAGAGCGGCTGTTGTACCAGTTCATCAGAACGGCGGTACCCAGTGAGGTGCTCAGGTAAACCAGCATCACCAATGAAATGCACTCCACCGCGCGGCCGGTCTGGTTGAGCGCGGTGTTGGCAATGGAGACCACATCGGGGTAGCCAATGGCCACCGCCAGCGAGGAGTTTTTGGTCAAATTGAGGTATTGGTTGGTCAGCGGCGGGATGATCACGCGCAACGCCTGTGGCAGCATCACCAGGCGCATTTCCTGCTGGCGGCTCAGGCCCAAGGCGGCCGCCGCTTCACTCTGGCCCAGCGCTACCGACTGGATGCCACCGCGCACCACTTCGGCTATGAAGGAGGCGGTGTAAAGCGTCAGACCCAATAACACAGCCAAAAACTCAGGTGTCAGCGCCCCCCCGTTTTCAATCGAAAAATCACCTTTGAACGGTCGGTTCAATGCCGTGGGTGCGCCACCGAGCAACCATCCGAGCAGGCTGGCCGCAAGAACAATCACCAGCGGCATCCAGACCATGCTGCGCACCCGGCCGGTCGCCTCAAACTGGCGCTTGGCCCAGCGCCGGTAAACCCAGGCCAAAACCAAACCGGGGATCAAACCATAAGCGGCCCACAATTGCCCGATAGACCACACCGGAATCGGGTAGTTGAGCCCGCCTTTGCTCAAGAAAAAAGAGCCGAACACCCAGGCATCAGATGCGGCGGGCAATACCTCGGTCAAGATCACGTACCACAGCAGCAGTTGCAATAGCACGGGGATGTTGCGAAAAAGCTCCACGTAGACCTGGCACAGGCCGCGCACCAAGGCATTGCGCGAGAACCGCCCCACGCCTAACAGGGTGCCTAACACGGTGGCCAGAATAATGCCCAGCACGGCCACGCGCAGGGTGTTGGTGACGCCCACCAGGAAGGCTTGCCAGTACGGTTGGGCCGAGTCAAACGGATACAGGCTTTCGCCGATATCAAAGCCGGCCGCTTGTTTCAGAAAGTCAAACCCGCTCTGGATGCCACGCACCCGCATGTTGAGCAGGGTGTTGTGGGCCAGAAACCAGACAAAGCCGCCGATAGCCAGAATGGCGATGACCTGGTAAATCAGGCCTCGAAAGGCCTGACTGCGCCAGGACCAGTTATTCTTTTTAGGAGGATTTTTTGAATTCATTGTGCTTTGCGATTTGCAGTGCGTCCTGAAACAACAAGAGGGGCACCCGAACAGAGCGTCATAAAAAGAGCGCCGCGTGAATCGCTCAGGCGAAATCAGGCGGCGCCGGTTAGTACTCGGGTAACGTTTTAGCGCACCGGGTAGGCGTACATCAAGCCGCCCTTGTTCCACTGGTTGTTGACGCCACGGGGCAGGCCCAGAGGCGAATTGGGGCCGACATTGCGTTCAAAAATTTCACCATAGTTGCCAGTCGCCTTGATGGCGTTGGCCATCCAGTCCTTGCTCAGACCCAGCAGCTTTCCGGAGTCTTCAGAGGTGCCCAGGATGCGCTGCACCACGGGGTCTTTGCTGGTAGCCTTCAAACCTTCCAAATTGGCTTGGGTGATGCCGTACTCTTCTGCTTCGAGCAGGCCATAAATCACCCATTTGACAATCGCAAACCACTCGTCGTCACCGCGGCGCACCATCGGGCCCAAAGGCTCTTTGGAGATGAGTTCAGGCAGGATGATGTGTTCTTTGGGGTCCTTGGCAACCTTGTTGCGGGTCGAAGCCAGACCAGACGCGTCGGTTGTGTAGGCAATGCAACGACCGGTAAAGTAAGCGTTTTCAGCGGCCTCAAGCTTTTCAAACACGACCGGTTTGATGTTCAGCCCGTTGGCCTTGGAGTAGTCGGTCAGGTTCTTTTCCGTGGTGGTGCCCGATTGCACACACACGGTTTGGCCCTTGAGCTGCTTGGCGCTCTTGATCTTGCTCTTGACGGGCACCATGAAGCCTTGACCGTCATAGTAGGTCACTGCAGTGTCGTGCAGGCCTAGAGACGCATCGCGGGTCAGGGTGAATGTGGTATTGCGCGAGAGCACGTCCACTTCGCCCGACTGCAGGGCAGTGAAGCGTTGCTGCGCATTGAGCGGCACATATTTGATCTTTTCAGCATCGCCCAAGGTGGCGGCGGCGATGGCGCGGCATACATCCACATCCAACCCAGTCCATTTGCCCGCCGAGTCAGCCGCACCAAAACCGGCCAGACCGGTGTTGACACCGCAGACCACCTGGCCACGGGCCTTGATGCCGTCCAGGGTCTTGCCCGCATGGGCAGGAGCGCTCATGAAGGCGCCCACGGTTGCCACAACAGCGGTCAGGGTTTGTAATTTACTCAGGTGCATTTGCATTACTCCAGTGGAAAAAATGAATCAAAAAAAGGACAGCGGCAGTTTCCTGCGGATTTATCCCTGGGGCGAACTTTAGCCCCCCTGGGGATAGCTTGGCATCGGGGTTTACTCTTGCCGTTCATGCAAAATATTTATAACCTGATCCAACTATGTCGCTTGCCCCATATGCCATGAGCAAAATCTGTACCAACTGACAGATACCCTGAACACTTGCGGTTTAATTGACCAGTACCCCAAAATGTTCAACTTCCTAAAGGAAAGCCTGCCATGTTGCTAGATGCTGCCCAATCCCAACTCGTGCTGGTGGATTACCAGAACCGCCTGATGCCCGCCATTTTTGAAGCCCCGCTGGTGCTGGCCAACGCGCTGCGCCTGGCGCAAATTGCGCGTTTGCTGGAGGTACCAATTTGGGGCACTGAGCAAAATCCGTCCAAGTTGGGCGAAAACGCGCCCGAATTGCGGGCGCTGTGCGCGCAGACCTTGAGCAAAATGCACTTCAGCGGTGTCGAAGAAGGCCTGGGCGAGTGGCTGCGCCCACCAGCCAAGCCGGTCGCGGGCAACGCGCGCAGCTTGCCCAAGCACCTGCAAAAGCCGACTGCAAATGCGTCCGAGCGCAACACGGTTGTGATTGCCGGCTGCGAGGCGCACGTTTGCCTGCTGCAAACCGCGCTGCATTTGCTCGAAGACGAGTTTGAAGTCTGGGTGGTGACCGACGCCTGCAGCTCACGCACCGAGCGCAACCGCGACGCTGCCTTTGACCGGCTGGCGGGCGCTGGGGCCGAACTGGTGACGACCGAGATGGTGGCATTTGAGTGGCTGCGCGGCGCCGAGCATCCCCACTTCAAAGCAGTGCAGAATTTGATCAAATAGGGTCATAGCCGGCGTCATCATTATATTGTTTGCTGCTATTTGGATAGCATTCAAGTGCCGGCCGTTGATCGAAGGGTCTTACCCAGGCAGCCACGGGCCAAACCAATGTCGCGCTCGCTGTAACGCAGCTCTGTGTCCCGGTGAATAGGCGCAAGGTAGTGCAGCAGGGTCAGGGGCTGACGCGACAAGTCAGTTTGCAGCAAGTTCAAAGTCCATAATTATGAATTCAGTTTCATGACCCTTGGAGACCCGCAATGACAAACTACGCTGAATTTCACCGCCGTTCACTCGAAGATCGCGACGCATTCTGGGGCGAACAAGCCCGACTGGTGGATTGGAAAACGCAGCCACAGCAGGTCTGTGACTACAGCAATCCGCCATTTGCCAAGTGGTTTGTTGGTGGCACCACCAATTTGTGCCACAACGCGGTCGATCGCCATCTGAAAGACCGGGCTGACCAGGCGGCGCTGATTTTTGTGTCGACCGAGACCAACCAGGAGAAGGTCTATTCGTTTCGTGAGCTGCACGCCGAGGTGCAGCGCATGGCGGCGGTGCTTAAAGACCTGGGGGTGAAAAAGAGCGACCGGGTGCTGATCTACATGCCGATGATTGCCGATGCCGCGTTTGCCATGCTGGCCTGCGCGCGCATAGGTGCGATTCACTCGGTGGTTTTTGGCGGCTTTGCCTCGGGCTCACTGGCCTCGCGTATTGAAGACGCCTCGCCCAAAGTGATCATCAGTGCCGACGCCGGTTCGCGCGGCGGCAAAGCGGTGGCGTACAAACCCCTGCTGGATGAAGCGATCCGCCTGTCCAGCCACAAACCGGAGGCGGTGCTGCTGGTGGATCGCGGTCTCGTCCTTATGAATCTGGTAGCGGGCCGGGACCATCTGTGGGCGGCTCTGCGGGAAAAACACATGAGTACCGTGGTGCCCTGCGAGTGGGTCGATGCCACGCACCCGAGCTACACGCTCTACACCAGCGGTACCACCGGTAAGCCCAAAGGTGTGCAGCGCGACACCGGCGGTTACGCCGTCGCGCTGGCCGCCAGCATGAAACACATTTACTGCGGTAATGCCGGTGAAACCTATTTTTCCACCAGCGACATCGGCTGGGTCGTAGGCCACAGCTACATCATTTACGGCCCCCTGGTTGCGGGCATGGCGACCATCATGTACGAAGGCCTGCCGACGCGACCGGATGGCGGCATCTGGTGGAGTCTGGTCGAGAAATACAAGGTGACGGTGATGTTCAGCGCGCCCACGGCGATCCGGGTGTTGAAAAAACAGGACCCGGCGCTGCTCAAAAAATATGATTTGTCGTCACTGCGTGCACTGTTCCTGGCCGGCGAGCCCCTGGATCAGCCCACCGCCCAATGGATCAGCGAGGGCCTGGGCCGACCGATTGTCGACAACTACTGGCAGACCGAGACCGGCTGGCCGATCCTGAGCATTTGCAAAGGCGTTGATGATTCGCCGACCAAGTTCGGATCGCCAGGCAAGGCGGTCTACGGCTACAACGTCAAACTGCTCGACGAAAACACCGGCGAGGAACTCAAGGGCGCCAACCAGAAGGGCGTGGTGGCCATCGAGGGTCCGTTGCCGCCCGGCTGCCTGCAGACGGTGTGGGGTGACGATGCGCGCTTCGTCAGCACTTACTGGACCACCATCCCGGGGCGCATGGTCTACAGCACTTTTGACTGGGGCATTCGCGATGCCGATGGCTACTACTTCATCCTGGGCCGCACCGACGATGTGATCAACGTCGCCGGGCACCGGCTGGGCACGCGCGAGATTGAAGAAAGCATCTCGGCCCACCCCAACATTGCCGAAGTGGCGGTGGTCGGTGTCGCCGATCAACTCAAGGGCCAGGTCGCGATGGCGTTTGCGGTGGTCAAGGACATGACCCTGGTTGCCGACGAAGCCGGTCGCCTGAAGTTGGAGGGCGAGATCATGAAACTCGTGGACGGTGACCTGGGTGCCGTCGCCCGGCCGGCGCGCGTGCGCTTCGTCACGGTGCTGCCCAAAACCCGTAGCGGCAAGCTGCTGCGCCGGGCCGTGCAGGCGGTTTGTGAAGGACGCGACCCCGGGGACCTGACAACCATGGAAGACCCGGCAGCGCTGCAACAGATCAAGG
Source organism: Rhodoferax ferrireducens T118 (assembly GCF_000013605.1). Taxonomy (NCBI): domain Bacteria; kingdom Pseudomonadati; phylum Pseudomonadota; class Betaproteobacteria; order Burkholderiales; family Comamonadaceae; genus Rhodoferax; species Rhodoferax ferrireducens. The sequence continues at coordinate 2,549,262 of NC_007908.1, read as the reverse complement.
ATTTGGTAACAGAGTAAGTCGGTATTTGGGGGCGGCGCCGAATGCCCGCCGCCTGACCCAAAGTTCTCATTAGTGGCACAATTGCGCCTTGTCACAGGGCCCTTCCAGCCACAGTCGCATCCGCCAAACGGTCAAGCCGTGACGCGGAAGGTTTTTAAAAACAGCTTTAACCAGCTCAAGTTTCCTGCAGGGAAACGGAGGTCAGCGCAATATGAGTGAAACAACGTCTCAAGGGGCGAGTTCGACATCGTCGGTCTATCAGGCCTATCAGGCCAATACCTATCTTTTTGGTGGCAACGCGCCGTACGTCGAAGAGATGTACGAAAACTACCTGGCCAATCCCGGTGGTGTGCCAGACAGTTGGCGTGACTACTTCGATGCCTTGCAGCATGTGCCCGCCGCAGATGGCAGCAACGCCAAAGACGTGCCCCACCTCCCCGTCATCAATGCATTTGCCGAGCGTGCCAAACAGGGCGGCACCAAGGTCGTGGTGGCCAATGTTGATGCCGAAATGGGGCGCAAGCGCACCGCCGCGCAGCAGTTGATTGCAGCCTACCGCAACGTTGGCGTCAGTTGGGCGGATCTGGACCCTTTGAAGCGCGCCGAGCGGGTGGTGATTCCTGAATTGGAGCCCTCGTTTTACGGTTTCAGCGATGCCGACCAGGAAGCGGTGTTTGACACCAGCAACACCTTCTTTGGTAAAAACAGCATGAGCCTGCGCGAGTTGATGAACGCGTTGCGGCAGACTTATTGCGGCACCATCGGTGCGCAGTTCATGCACACCACGGATCAGAACCACAAACGCTGGTGGCAACAAAAATTGGAGAGTATTCGTTCCAAACCGAGCTTCTCGGTGGAGCAACAAAAACACATTCTGGATCGGCTGACCGCCGCCGAAGGCTTGGAGCGGTTTTTGCACACCAAGTATGTGGGGCAAAAGCGCTTTTCCCTGGAAGGTGGCGAGAGTTTTATCGCCTGCATGGATGAGCTGATTCAATCGGCTGGCGTCAAGGGCATCCAGGAAATCGTGATTGGCATGGCGCACCGGGGGCGTCTGAACGTGCTGGTGAATTCGCTGGGCAAGATGCCTGGTGATCTGTTTGCCGAGTTCGACCATACCGCACCCGAAGAATTGACCAGCGGGGACGTGAAATACCACCAGGGTTTCAGTTCTGACGTCACCACCCGCGGTGGCCCGGTGCATTTAAGTCTGGCGTTCAACCCCTCGCATCTGGAGATCGTCAACCCGGTGGTTGAGGGTTCAGTGCGCGCCCGCATGGATCGCCGCGCTGACCCGCTCGGCAAGCAAGTGCTGCCGGTGCTGGTGCATGGCGACGCGGCCTTTTCGGGCCAGGGTGTCAACATGGAAACCTTTGCGCTGGCTGAAACCCGGGGTTACTCCACGGGTGGCACGGTGCATATCATCATCAACAACCAGATCGGTTTCACCACCAGCGATCCACGCGACAGCCGCTCCACACTGTATTGCACCGATGTGATCAAGATGATCGAGGCGCCGGTGGTGCATGTGAACGGCGATGACCCGGAAGCCGTGGTGCTGGCCACTCAGTTGGCGCTCGAGTTCCGTCTGGAGTTTCGCAAGGACGTGGTGGTCGACATCGTTTGTTTCCGCAAGCTCGGCCACAATGAGCAGGACACACCGGCGCTGACGCAGCCGCTGATGTACAAGAAAATTGCAGCTCACCCCGGAACGCGCAGCCTGTACGCCGACAAACTGGCAGCGCAGGGTTTGGGGGCCACGCTCGGCGATGACATGGTCAAGGCCTTCCGCGCCGCCATGGATGCGGGCAAACACACGGTAGACCCGGTACTGACCAACTTCAAGAGTAAGTACGCTGTGGACTGGGCGCCCTTTATTGGCCAGAAGTGGACCGATGCCGCCGAGACCGCGATCCCCCTGGGTGAGTGGAAGCGTCTGGCTGAAAAAATCACCACCATTCCGGCCAGCGTGACGCCGCACAACCTGGTTAGAAAGGTCTATGAAGATCGCGCCGCCATGGGCAGGGGCGACCTGCCGGTGGACTGGGGCATGGGCGAGCACATGGCCTTTGCCTCGCTGGTGGCCAGCGGCTACCCGGTGCGCCTGAGCGGCGAAGACTGCGGTCGCGGCACCTTTACCCACCGGCATTCGGTGATTCACGACCAAAACCGTGAAAAGTGGGATGTGGGCACCTATATCCCGCTGCAAAACGTGACCGACAACCAGGCTCCGTTTGTCGTCATCGACTCGATCCTGTCAGAAGAGGCCGTGCTGGCCTTTGAGTATGGCTACGCGTCGAACGAACCCAACACGCTGGTGATCTGGGAAGCCCAGTTTGGCGATTTTGCCAATGGGGCGCAAGTTGTTATCGACCAGTTCATCGCCTCCGGCGAGGTGAAGTGGGGCCGCGTCAACGGCATCACCCTGATGCTGCCGCACGGCTACGAAGGCCAGGGCCCCGAGCACAGCTCGGCCCGACTGGAGCGCTTCATGCAGCTCAGTGCCGACACCAATATGCAGGTCGTGCAGCCGACCACGGCGAGCCAGATTTTCCACATTTTGCGGCGACAGATGGTGCGCAACATTCGCAAGCCCTTGATCATCCTGACGCCCAAGTCGCTGCTGCGCGCCAAGGATGCAGCGTCTCCCGTGTCCGAATTTACCAAGGGCAGCTTCCAGACCATCATTCCGGAACAAAAAGCGCTGAAGGCCGACAAGGTCAAGCGCCTGGTGGCTTGTTCCGGCAAGGTCTATTACGACCTGGTCAAAAAGCGCGAAGAAATCGCTGCCGACGACGTGGCGATTATTCGGGTCGAGCAGTTGTATCCGTTTCCACACAAGGCGTTTGCCGCTGAACTCAAAAGATATCCGAATGTGACGGAGGTCGTATGGTGTCAGGATGAGCCGCAAAACCAGGGCGCCTGGTTTTTTGTGCAGCATTACATCTACGAAAACATGTTTGACGGGCAAAAACGGGGCTATTCGGGCCGCGCGGCGTCCGCATCGCCCGCCGTGGGTTATGCGCACCTGCACCAGGAGCAGCAAAAAGCGCTGGTTGAAGGCGCATTCGCCAAGCTCAAAGGCACTGTCCTCACCAAATAAAGAACGAAAGAAATATCATGGCTATCGTAGAAGTGAAAGTCCCGCAACTGTCGGAATCCGTGGCTGAGGCCACCATGTTGCAGTGGAAGAAGAAGGTCGGTGACGCTGTCGCCGTGGATGAAATCCTGATCGACATCGAAACCGACAAAGTGGTGCTGGAAGTTCCCGCCCCGTCGGCTGGTGTGATTGTTGAGATTCTGGTCGCTGACGGTGGCACCGTGGCGGCCGAGCAGGTGATTGCCCGCATCGACACCGAAGCCAAGGCTGGTGCGGCGGTTGCGCCTGCGGCGGCTCAAGCTGCCGTGGCCGCGCCAGTCGCCACGGCGTCGGCAGCAGTGGTGGGCGGCGGTGCGATGGCCGGTGTGCCGATGCCAGCGGCGGCCAAGCTGATGGCGGATAACCAGCTGGCCGCAGGCTCCGTGGCAGGCACAGGTAAAGATGGCCGCGTCACCAAGGGTGATGTGTTGAGCGCTGTTGCGGCTGCTTCTGCGCCTAAAGCAGCAGCCGTTGCCGCAATGCCAGCAAGGGCTGTAGCGACTTTACTGCCTCAGGTCGCAGCACCGGCTGTCAATCTGGGCGAACGCCCGGAGCAGCGCGTGCCCATGAGTCGCCTGCGCGCCCGTGTCGCCGAGCGGCTATTGCAATCGCAATCCACCAATGCCATTTTGACCACGTTCAACGAGATCAACATGGCGCCGGTGATGGACATGCGCAAGCGCATGCAGGAGCGGTTTGAGAAAGAGCATGGCGTGAAGCTGGGCTTCATGAGTTTCTTCGTCAAGGCGGCGGTGCATGCCCTCAAGAAGTTCCCGATGCTCAATGCGTCGGTGGATGGCACCGACATCGTCTATCACGGCTTTTTTGATATTGGTATCGCTGTGGGCTCACCGCGCGGTTTGGTAGTGCCGATTTTGCGCAATGCCGACCAGATGAGCTTTGCCGACATTGAGAAGAAGATCGCCGAATACGGTGCCAAAGCCCGTGACGGCAAGCTGGGCATGGAAGAAATGACCGGTGGCACGTTCTCGATCAGCAATGGTGGCACCTTTGGCTCCATGCTGTCCACTCCCATCATCAATCCGCCGCAGTCGGCCATTTTGGGGGTTCACGCGACCAAAGACCGCGCCGTGGTGGAAAACGGTCAAGTGGTGGTGCGCCCCATGAACTACTTCGCCATGAGCTACGACCACCGCATCATCGACGGCCGCGAAGCCGTGCTGGGCCTGGTGGCGATGAAGGAAGCGCTGGAAGACCCGGCGCGCCTGTTGTTCGACATCTAAGCCATCTGGTTCGACCCACCCGCAGCGGCGCACTTCATGTGCCCGAATCCGGTGGGTTTTCAATTCAAAGAACGGAATTTTTATGAGCAAGCAATTTGACGTGATCGTGATTGGTGCTGGCCCCGGCGGCTATATCGCTGCCATTCGTGCCGCCCAACTCGGCAAAAACGTGGCCTGTGTGGATGAGTGGAAAAACAGCAAGGGCGGCCCGGCGCTGGGCGGCACCTGCACCAACACGGGCTGTATTCCGTCCAAGGCCCTGCTGCAGTCGTCGGAGCATTTCGACCATGCCAGCCATCACTTTGCCGAGCACGGCATCGAGGTCAAAGGCGTGAGCATGGATGCGGCCAAGATGGTGGCACGCAAGGATGCCGTGGTGAAGCAAAACAACGATGGCATCCTGTACCTGTTCAAAAAGAACAAGGTCAGCTTCTTCCATGGCCGCGCCTCGTTTGTGAAAGCAGTGGAGGGCGGCTACGAAATCAAGGTGGCAGGCGCTGCCGAAGAAACGCTGCTGGGCCAGCAAGTCATTGTGGCCACGGGTTCTAGCGCCCGCGCGCTGCCGGGTGCGCCGTTCGACGAGAGCCAGGTCCTGTCCAACGAAGGCGCTTTGGCCATGACGGCCGTGCCGAAGAAGCTGGGTTTGATTGGCTCGGGTGTGATCGGCCTGGAGATGGGCTCGGTCTGGCGTCGTTTGGGTTCTGAAGTGACCATTCTGGAAGGTCTGCCGGCTTTCCTGGGCGTGGTCGACGCGCAGATTGCCAAGGAAGCGCACAAAGCCTTTGTCAAGCAGGGTCTCAAGATCGAGCTGGGCGTGACGGTTGGCGACGTCAAGGTCGGCAAAAAAGGTGTCAGCGTCGCCTGGACCAACGCCAAGGGTGAGGCTCAAAAACTGGACGTGGACAAGTTGATTGTGTCAATTGGCCGGGTGCCAAATACCGTCGGCTTGAACGCCGAAGCCGTCGGCCTGCAACTCGACGAGCGCGGCGCGATTGTGGTGGACGGTGACTGCAAAACCAACCTGCCCGGCGTGTGGGCAGTCGGTGACGTGGTGCGTGGCCCGATGCTGGCGCACAAGGCGGAAGAAGAAGGCGTTGCGGTGGCCGAGCGCATCGCGGGCCAGCATGGGCATGTCAACTTCAACACCATTCCGTGGGTGATTTACACCAGCCCGGAGATTGCCTGGGTGGGACGCACCGAGCAGCAACTCAAGGCCGACGGCGTGGCCTACAGAGCGGGTACCTTCCCGTTCTTGGCCAATGGCCGTGCCCGCGCTCTGGGGGACACCACCGGCATGGTCAAAATGCTGGCCGATGCCACCACGGATGAAATTTTGGGCGTACACATTGTCGGCCCCATGGCCAGCGAGTTGATTGCCGAATGTGTGGTGGCGATGGAATTCCGCGCCAGCAGCGAGGACATTGCACGCATTTGCCACGCCCACCCGACTTTGAGCGAGTCCACCAAGGAAGCGGCGCTGGCGGTGGACAAACGCACACTGAATTTCTAAATTTATAGGAAATAGGCCTCTAGCCCCCGTTCTATATGCGCATATAGCTATTAATAGTATAGCAATTTTGAGTTGAGTTCGTGACTGTCAGACAAGCCTATAAAGCCGAGATTGCCGCCCGTGGCTACACCGCTGACCCAGCGCAGTGGCGCGCCGTGGAGGCATTGGGGCGCTGTGCCCGTGAGTGGACTGCTTTTCGGGAGCAGCGCTCCAATTCCCTCAAGAAGCTGATCAACCGCCCCGCCATTCCGCGCGGCGTTTACCTGTACGGCGGGGTCGGGCGGGGCAAGAGTTTTCTGATGGACTGCTTTTTTGGCGCGGTGCCGCTCAAGCGCAAGACGCGGCTGCATTTTCACGAGTTCATGCGGGAAGTGCATCGTGAGCTCGCCGAGCTGACCGGCACGGCCAATCCTCTGGATGTGCTGGCCCGGCGCATGGCGAAAAAATACCGGCTGATTTGCTTTGATGAGTTTCACATTGCCGACATCACGGATGCCATGATCCTGCACCGGCTGCTGGCGGCCTTGTTCAGCAACGGTGTCGGATTTGTGACGACCTCAAATTTCAAGCCGGACGATCTGTACCCCAATGGTCTGCACCGCGGCCGCATTCTGCCCGCGATTGCCTTGCTCAAACAGCAACTTGAAGTCGTCAATGTGGACAACGGCGTTGATTACCGTCGCCTGATGCTGGAGCAACTCGATTGCTACCATGTGCCCCTGGGTGCGCCAGCGGATGCGGCCATGCGTGATGCCTTTGAGCGCTTGGCGGAAACGCAGGACGAACAACCCGTGCTGCAAATTGAGGCCCGGCAAATTCACGCGCGGCGCAAGGCGGGAGGACTGGTCTGGTTTGACTTCAAGACTTTGTGCGGTGGGCCTCGCTCACAGAACGACTATTTGGAGATTGCCAGCCGGTTTCACACCGTTTTATTGAGTGACGTTCCCCAGATGCCGCCTCGCATGGCGTCGGAGGCGCGGCGTTTTACCTGGCTGGTGGATGTGCTGTATGACCGACGGGTCAAGCTGATCATGTCAGCGGCGGTACCGCCGCAAGAGTTGTATTTGGAGGGGCCGCTGCTGCATGAATTTCCGCGCACGGTGTCGCGCTTGAACGAAATGCAATCGGCTGAGTTTTTGGCGCTGGAGCGTCGTCTGGTCGACACCTGTTTGACGTAAAAAATAGCTTTCGGCTTTGACCTGGCTCTTGCTCAATGACCGCTGAAAGTCAGGTTCCCAACGGTTCGAGCTTGACCACCACCAATGACAGGTTGTCGCCGCTGCCATGGCCACGGGAGCGCGCTTTTTCGATCAAAAACTCGGTGGCTTCCCTGGCGGACAGGGTGGCGAGAACCGATCCGATTTCATCACTCGTGAAGTAGTGCCAGATGCCATCACTGCAAGCCATCAGGATGTCCCCCGCGTGCAGTTGGGGAATGAAATGCGTGCTGACCGGTGGATCGTTTTCGGTTCCCAGACAACCCAGAAGAATATTGGATTGCGGATGTGCGTTGGCCTGCTCTTCGGTGAGTTCACCCCGATCGACCAGCGCCTGAACGTAGGAATGATCCAGGGTGCGCTTGATCAGCTTGTTGCCACGGTAGTGATAAATTCTTGAATCGCCGGCGTGCGCCCAGTAGCAGTCACCGCCGGGATTGATCAAAAAAGCCGCCACCGTGCTGTGGGGTTCTTCTTCCGATGAAACAGCGGTCAGTCTGATGACCGTATGGGCCTCCTGTACTAGTTGTGTCAACGCGACCACGGCATCGTCGGTTTCGGGCGCGTAGCGCTCAAACAGTTGCCGGGCCGTCATCATGACCTGATCGGAGGCCTTGCGTCCGCCGCTGCGTCCGCCCATGCCGTCTGCAAGTACGGCCAGCACACAGCCACTGACCCGCGCGTGGCGCAGCAATACAACCTGGTCTTGCTGATAATCGCGGTCACCCTTGTGGATGCCGGTTGATGCGGTGAGACGGTAGCCTTTAGGCATGGTGAATTATCAAAGTGAGAGCTCCCCTGGATATTCTTATTAGGCCGCTATTATCAGGCCAAGCCATGAACCCTATGAACACAACACGTGCCAATTTCTCCGACGGACTGTTTGATTTTGGCAAGCGCCCAGGCCTCAACCGGCTTCAGGGGCTCGCATTCGCAAGCCGGACGGCTTTGTGACTTAAGTGGCTTGTCTGATCCATGAATTTGCAAAATCTGACGCGTGAGACCTTTGCCCCCGGCGGCTTGTTGTCGCGCATGGTCGAAGAGTTCACACCCAGAGTGGGCCAAACCGACATGGCCGTGGCGGTTGCGCGAACGATCGAGGACGGCGGGGTGCTGGTGGTCGAGGCGGGCACTGGCATTGGCAAGACGTTCTCGTACCTGGTTCCTGCCCTATTGAGTGGCACGCGGGTGCTGCTGTCGACCGCCACCAAGACATTGCAGGATCAATTGTTTGGTCGCGATCTTCCGCGTTTGATGAAAGCCTTGAGTTTGCCAGTCCGTACCGCCTTGCTGAAAGGCCGGGGCAGCTATTTGTGTTTGCATCGCCTGGCCGTGGCCCGGCAGGACGCCGATCCTTCTGATCGTGTGCTAGGGCGGACTCTGGCCAAAATCGAAGCTTGGGCGCAGCTTACCCGCAGTGGTGACTTGGCTGAGTTGCCGGGTCTGGATGAACGCTCTCCCGCGATTGCGGTGGTGACGTCAACAAGGGACAACTGTCTGGGCTCGCAATGCCCCGAGTTTCGGGACTGTCATGTCAATCAGGCTCGGCGCGAAGCTCTGGCCGCCGATGTGGTTGTCATCAACCACCATTTATTTTTTGCTGATTTGGCGATTCGCGAGTCGGGTATGGCGGAGTTGCTGCCGTCTGTGCAAACGGTTATTTTTGATGAAGCGCATCAACTCAATGAAACTGGCGTGCAGTTTCTGGGTCAGCAATTGACCACCGGGCAGCTATTGGATTTTGTTCGCGATCTGCTGTTTCATGGCCTGCAGCATGCGCGAGGGTTGCAGGACTGGCAGACCCTGGCATTCGATGCCGAGCACGCCGCGCGCGATCTGCGACTGGTCGTGGGCCAGGCCAGCCCAGGTGCCAAACTGCGCTGGGTCGGGGCGGCACCGGATCAAGTGGATGAGTCGGCCTGGCATGATGCTCTTGGCGCTCTGCAGGCGGCGTGTGCCCGGGTGATGCTGGCCCTCGATACCGTCAGCGCCGTCGCGCCGGATCTCATGCGTTTGCGTGAAAGAGCGAGCGTTTTTATCGAGAGGCTTGCTTTTTTCTCAGACGACTGTGCGTCTGAATCGGTGCGCTGGCTCGATGTTGGCGTGCAACTCAGGCTGGTCGAGTCACCCTTGGATATTGCGAACGCGGTTCAGACGCGACTGATCAAGTCAACTGCAGCGGATGCTTCACAACGCGCCTGGATATTTACCTCCGCAACCTTGGGTGCAGACGCCCAGTTGCGCTGGTTTACCGAGCCCTGCGGTTTAGCCGATGCTGAAATTCTGAAAATTGACAGCCCATTCAACTATGCCGAGCAGGCGGCCCTGTATGTGCCGCGGCATTTGCCCAGGCCTAGCGATCCGGGGCACAGTGCGCAAGTGGCCGAATTTGTGGCTCGGGCGGCGTGTGTGATCGGTGGGCGCACGCTGGTCCTGACAACAACCCTGCGTGCACTGCAAGCCGTGAGCGAGTCATTGCAGCGCCATTTTGCCGAATCAAGATCTCTGGAAATACTGGTGCAGGGACAACAGCCGAAACGCGAATTGATGCAGCGCTTTCGCCAGGGTGACCAGGGCGACAGGCAAGGTTGCATTCTGGTGGCGTCAGCGTCTTTTTGGGAAGGTGTGGATGTGCCCGGCGACGCGTTACAGATGGTGGTCATTGACAAGCTTCCTTTTGCACCGCCCACCGATCCACTGGTGGAGGCGCGCTCCAGACGGCTGGTGGCCGCTGGTCGCAGCGTGTTTAAAGACTATGCTTTGCCCGAGGCGGCTATCGCCCTCAAGCAAGGTGCGGGTCGCCTGATTCGACGCGAGTCTGATCGTGGTATTTTGGTGGTGTGTGATACCCGCCTGGCTCTCATGGGCTACGGAAAGAAGCTGCTGTCAGCCCTGCCGTCGATGAGGCAAATCAGTTCAGAAGAAGAGCTGACCGAGGTGCTCCAGGCGCTTACCAGACCTTCCACCAGGGATCAGTGTTCGTTTTAAAGCCACGGGTCAGGTACTCAGTCTGGGGGTAGTTCTTTTCAAGCACCCGTTTGGCGTCGTCCCGGAGTTGGGTCAGACCCAGTGCGTCATAAGACTTGACAATGATAAACAAGGCTTCTTCAACGGCCGGCACGCCTTGGTAATCGGTCACGGCGACTTGCGCCCGATTGATGGCAGCCACATAGGCGCCTCGACCATAGTAATAGCGCGCCACATGCACCTCGTACTGAGCCAGTGAGTTGACAATATAGGTCATGCGCTGGCGCGCATCTGGCGTGTAACGCGACTCCGGGAAGCGAGTCACCAACTCTTTAAAAGACTCAAACGATTCCTTTGATGCCTTCTGGTCCCGTTCAGCCAGATCCTGGCGGGTAACGGCAGAAAACAGGCCCAGATCATCATTGAAGTTGATGATGCCCTTGAGATACAGGGCGTAATCAAGTGCCGGACTGGCTGGATGCAGTTTCATGAAGCGATCCAGGGTGGCAAGGGCTTGTGCCGATTCGCCAGACTTGTACTGCGCATACGCTTTGTCCAGTTGTGCCTGTTGCGCCAACGGCGTTCCGGCGGCACGTCCTTCAAGCTTCTCGAACAGCACAACGGCTTTGTCATAACCGCCTGAACTCAACTCATCTTTGGCTTCGGCGTAAATTTTGTTGGGACTCCAGTCAGCCGTTTGATCCGGTGGTGTGGACGAACACCCAGGCAGCAGCAATACCGCACCCGCCAGTGACCAAGCGCAGACCACCGATAATTTAGCTCGAAGCATGAGGAACAACTTTCTTGAAAATGACCGAATTGATTATATCGGGCGGGCCTGATAGCGAAGAACCCGAAGACCGCGGCGACACCGGGCCAGACGTCGAATTGCGTCAGCTGGTTTTTGGTTCGGTCCAACATGGACAGCGTCTTGACCGGGCGCTGGTTGAGTTGGTGCCGGAATTTTCGCGCAGCTACTTGCAGCAGTTGATTGATTTGGGGGGCGTCACCATCAATGGGATCGTGATTCACAAGCCGTCAACGCGAGTCAAGGCTGCAGATGTCGGAACGATTGAATTGCGACCAACACCCCAAAGTCAGGCCTTCAAGCCGGAAACAATGGCTCTGAATGTGGTGTTTGAGGATGAGCACTTGATGGTGATCAACAAGCCGGCGGGTCTGGTGGTTCACCCCGCCCCCGGCAACTGGAGCGGAACACTGCTCAACGGCTTGCTGGCCCGCGACGCGAAGGCCATGAACTTGCCGCGCGCCGGGATTGTGCATCGGCTGGACAAAGATACCAGCGGTTTGATGGTGGTGGCCCGGACACGCCCGGTGATGGATGCCTTGATACGATCCATTGCGGCGCGCGAGGTCAGCCGCCAGTACGTGGCATTGGCCCATGGGCCCTGGACGGGTAATCGTCGGGTTGAAATCAACGCGCCGATCGGCCGGGATCCTCGCAACCGCTTGCGTATGGCGGTGGTGGATTTGGCCAGAAATCCCGGTAAACTGGCCAGAACAGATGTTGAACTTCTTCAGAATTGCGACCAGGGATGTTGGGTTCTGTGCACCTTGCACACAGGTCGAACCCATCAGATTCGCGTTCACATGGCAATGATCGGCCACCCGCTGGTCGCCGATGTGCTTTATGGGGGGCGTGCCGAGGCGGGTATGCAACGGCAGGCCTTGCATGCTTGCCGTCTGGCTTTTACCCACCCGGTGACATTGGAGTCGATGGTGTTTCAAGCCAGCTTGCCCGTGGACTTGAATCTTGCGCTGGCAAACTGGGGCCTCAGTTACAATCAAACATAATGGTGAGAGAAACCAACGCCCAGGCCAGCAGCCAGGGAATGCGCGGCAGATTTGTCAATCTGCCTGCTGCGCCCCATGAATCCTACTAATTTTGCGCCTTGAGGGTGCTATTGCCGGAGTCACAAGACCATGAATACGGTGGCTGCCAAGCGCATCCTGGAAACCGCCCTGATTTGCACGTCGCAACCTTTGCCCTTACGCGATATGCGGGTGCTGTTTGACGATCGGTTGGGTTTGGACACGCTCAAAGTGTTGTTGCGGGAACTCCAGCAGGACTGGGCTCAGCGCGGGGTTGAATTGGTCAACGTGGCGAGCGGATGGCGTTTCCAGAGTCGGCCTGAAATGCGGGAGTTTCTCGACCGCTTGCACCCTGAAAAGCCGCCGCGTTACACCCGCGCGACGCTGGAAACACTGGCCATCATTGCCTATCGGCAACCGGTCACGCGCGGCGACATAGAAGACGTACGGGGTGTCACGGTTAATTCCTTGCTTATCAAGCAACTTGAAGACAGGGGCTGGATTGAGGTTATTGGTCACCGGGAGACCGTTGGACGGCCAGCACTTTTTGCGACGACCAAACACTTTCTCGATGATTTGGGGCTTGAGTCCCTTGACCAGTTGCCCCTATTTGATACCCCGGAGCAGCGCACCGATGTGATGGATGGGCTCCAGTCGAGCGAATCCAGCGCGCAGGCTGAACTGGATATGCCGCCTGCGCTCGAAGAGAGTGCGACTAATGAGGGGGTTGCGCTGCAAGCCATCGCGACAGGTGACTTGAGTACCGATGGTGAACTATTTTTCTTGAACAGGACAGAACCATGACTGCAGACAGCTCCGACACGCCAACAGAAGCAAAAGTGGACGCTCAGCAACAAGCTGATACGCCGATAGTGGAAACAAATGTCACGCCAACGGCCGAGACGTGCATTGACGACAAATCAAAGTCGGAACGAGCAACGCAGACCCCCGTGGCAGGGCAACAGAAGTCAGTGCCGGTGGCTTCGGAGAATCGTTTTGAGGATGTGGTGTCTGGGCAATTTGACGCAGATGAGGAGTGTGCAGACACGATTGCTCTCAAGCGGGTACTGGCGCCCTTGGCCGAAACGCCCAAGTTGCATAAAGTCCTGGCTCAGGCTGGGATGGGGTCGCGGCTGGAAATGGAACAGTTGATCATGGAAGGCCGCATTACCGTCAACAATGAACCAGCGCATATTGGGCAGCGTATTCAGTTTGGTGATCACGTTAAGGTTAATGGCAAGCCAATCAGGTTTCGAATTGATGCGCCGCCTGCACGGGTGATTGCGTATCACAAACCGGTCGGAGAAGTAGTCACCCATGACGATCCGCAGAATCGCCCGACCGTTTTTCGCCGACTGCCCAAGTTGTTTCAGGGTAAGTGGCAATCGGTGGGGCGACTTGATCTCAACACCGAAGGCTTGCTGCTGTTCACCAGTTCGGGGGAATTGGCCAATAACCTGATGCATCCCCGGTTTGGTCTGGAGCGGGAATACGCGGTCCGCGTGCTGGGGGCGTTGAACAAGGATGAGAAGCAACGTTTGCTTGATGGTGTCAAGCTGGATGATGGAGTTGCCCAATTCGGATCGATTGAGGCGGGTGGGGGTGAAGGTGCCAACTGTTGGTACCGGGTCACGATCGCTGAGGGGCGTAACCGTGAGGTTCGCCGCATGTTTGAGGCGGTCGGTCACGCGGTGAGTCGATTGATCCGAATCCGTTATGGCGCCATGATGCTGCCGCGCGGTCTCAAGCGTGGTGCCTGGATGGAACTCGATGAGAGCGATATCAAGTCACTGATGCAGGCCGCGGGGCCGCGAAGTTCCAGTGCACAGGGGAATGAGGCTGGCGAGGGCGGCGTAGATGTTTCGCGCCGTGAAGGCGCCGAGCAGGGGCCTGGGTCACGAAACCGGCGCCGGGGCGCCCGCGGCAATGGTGTGCGCAACACAGGAAACGGTCAACGCAATGCGACAGTGGGTGGTGCGCCAAAGAGTGGCGCAGGTTTTTCGCAAGGCTCGGGGCAGTCGCGGAAGAAGCAGGGGCAGACCGGGGACCGTCAAGCTGGTGCAAGTCAACCAGATCCAATGAAGACGGCCTTTGGTTACATTGGAGCGGACAGTTTTACCCGGCAACGGCAGGATCTGGGGCAACGTGGCGGCGGCAATGGTTCGGGCGGCGGACAACGTCGCGGTGGACGGAGCCGCTAGGCTAAAATAATAAACTTTGCCCGGTGGGCACAATCTCATTTCAATTCAGGAATAAATCATGACAGTCGAACGTACTCTTTCTATCATCAAGCCCGACGCCGTGGCCAAAAATGTAATTGGTCAAATTTACGCCCGCTTTGAAGCGGCTGGCCTGAAAGTGGTCGCTGCCAAGATGGCTCATTTGTCGGCTCGTGAGGCGCAGGCGTTTTACGCTGTGCATAAAGATCGTCCATTCTTCAAGGACCTGGTTGACTTCATGATCTCCGGCCCGGTCATGATTCAGGCGCTTGAAGGTGAGAATGCCGTGCTGAAGAACCGTGATCTGATGGGTGCGACCGATCCCAAGAAAGCTGCGCCTGGCACTATTCGCGCCGACTTTGCTGACAGCATAGATGCCAATGCAGTGCATGGCTCAGACGCTGCTGAAACCGCCGCCGTGGAAATCGCGTTCTTCTTTCCTGGCATGAATGTATACAGCCGGTAAAATGGCCCCCACGCTCCGTTGCGTATCGCTCACCGAGGGGGGCACAGCGCGCCTGGGGCGGCCCGGCGCCGCGCAGATCCGATGACGGCCAATCTGCTTGATTTCGATCTTGATGGTTTGGCTGTTTTTTGCGAACGGCTGGGTGAGAAGCGCTATCGCGCCGTTCAATTGTTTCGCTGGATTCATCAAAAAGGTGCCTCCAACTTTGATGACATGAGCGATCTCGCCAAGTCCTTGCGCGAGAAGCTGAAAGTCTCCGCGCAGGTCAAGGCGCCCGATCTGATTTCGCAGCACATATCTTCGGACGGCACGATCAAATGGTTGTTTGACGTCGGTGGCGGCGATGCGGTTGAGGCCGTTTTTATTCCTGAGGAAGATCGCGGAACCCTGTGTATTTCATCGCAGGCCGGTTGTGCCATGGGCTGCCGTTTTTGTTCTACCGGGCATCAAGGCTTTAGCCGCAATCTTAAAACCGGTGAAATCATTGCTCAACTTTGGTTTGCCGAGCATTTTTTGCGCAAGCACCTGCAGCGTGATGAAAGGGTTATCTCTAATGTTGTGATGATGGGGATGGGCGAACCCCTACAGAATTACGCCGAATTGGTGCCGGCACTGCGCGCCATGCTGGATGATCATGGCTATGGTTTGTCCCGTCGGCGGGTGACGGTTTCCACCTCGGGTGTGGTCCCCATGATGGACCGTTTGGCGCGGGACTGCCCGGTTGCGCTGGCCGTGTCGTTGCATGCGCCCAATGATCTGTTGCGCGACGACTTGGTGCCCCTCAATAAAAAATACTCGCTGGCCGAGTTGTTGAACGCCTGCAATCGCTATCTCGCCTACGCGCCGCGTGACTTTATTACGTTTGAATATTGCATGCTGGAGGATGTGAACGATCAGCCGGAGCATGCGCAGCAGTTGGTCAGATTGGTTCAACATTATTCAAGCGGTGGCGTTTGGTGCAAGTTCAATTTGATTCCCTTTAACCCTTTCCCTGCCTCTGGGTTGACGCGATCGACGCCAGAACGCATTCAGGCTTTTGCCAAAATTTTGAGTGATGCAGGTATCGTGACCACCATCCGCAAGACGCGCGGCGATGACATCGACGCTGCATGCGGTCAACTGGCCGGTGAGGTGAAAGACCGTACCCGGGTCGGCGAGCGGATCGCGCGACAGCGTACCTTCATGCTGAAGCCCGTGTCTGAAATCAATACTCAGGTCAAGGAGAACTGAAGCATGTCAATGAATAATTCAGGATGGATTCAAATTGGCGAGCGCTTGTTCTGCGCTTGGTTGCTTGCCACTGGCTTGGTCAGTATTTTAGGCTGCGCTTCAAAAGTGGCGGGTGTTGACCCAACAGGCAATGGGGTCGAGATAATGACTGCTTCGGATGAGCCGGATGCCCGCAGGCGCGCTCGTATTCGGCTGGAACTCGCGGTCGGCTATTTTGAACAGGGCCAAACAACAATCGCACTCGATGAACTCAAGCAATCCATCGCCGCGGATCCGACTTTCGGTGAAGCCTACAACTTGCGCGGTCTGATTTACATGCGGCTCAATGATTTCCGGTTTTCAGAGGAGAGTTTCAGGAAGGCGCTGAGCATCAATCCACAGAATTCAAATATTGTGCATAACCTCGGTTGGTTGTTGTGTCAGCAGGCGAGATACCCTGAATCGATGCTCATGTTCTCGCAGGCGCTTTCAAACCCGCAATATGGGGGGCGCGCCAAGACCTTGATGGCGCAAGGCTTATGTCAGATCGGGGCCGGGCAGGCCGCCGACGCCGAGATTAGCCTATTGAAGTCCTATGAGTTTGATGCAGGCAACCCGGTCACGGCTTATAACCTGGCCAAATTGCTGTTTCAGCGCGATGATTTTGTTCGTGCTCAATTCTATGTGCGACGTCTCAACAACAGTGAGTTGGCTAATGCGGAGTCACTGTGGCTCGGGGTCAAGGTGGAGCGACGTATGAACAATCGAGACGCCATGTTGCAGCTTGCCACTCAGCTACAGAAGCGTTTTCCGCAGTCTCGTGAAGCGGCCTCCTATCAACGGAGTGCCTTTGATGAATGAGCGTTTTTTGCCTGTCTCTGAAGATGTGATCCCTGCCCCTGATCCAATGGTGCACATGTCGGGCGGCGCGATGCTGCGAATGGCGCGCGAAGCACAAGGTTTGCACATCGACGCTTTGGCCGTTGGCCTCAAGGTTCCTGTCTCCAAACTGGAAGCCCTTGAAGCTGATCGGTTTGACTTGTTGCCGGATACCGTTTTTGTTCGCGCTTTGGCTGCCAGCATTTGTCGTACGCTGAAGATTGATGCGGCGCCGGTCCTGGAGCAACTGCCACGTACAGCGGCGCCGCTTCTCAAGACTGATGAGTCCGGAATCAATACACCATTCCGTCCGTCTGGTGATGGTTTGGGCTTGTCGTCTTGGCATCAACTCTCCAGGCCTTTTGTTCTTGCCGTGCTTGCATTATTGTTGGGAATAGCGGTGCTTGTTTTTTTCCCTTTCGGACAGCAAACTGAGGTCGCCAGCGCACCGGAGAACGCTTCGACTGTCTCGGCACAGCCGCTGTCGGCACCGGCTTCTCCAGACACTGAAGATTCAGTGTCCGTTGAGGCGACTGCACCAAGCTCGGCGACGAATTTTGCGCTTTCAGGGTCAGAAGTTGCGGTGGCGCAAAATTCAAACACGGCTGCGGCTTCAGATGCGTTGCAGGGTGCTGCCAGTTCGCCGCCCGTCATCGTGCCCGGCTCTGGTGCAACAACAGGCATGCTCATCTTCAAGGCTCGGGGCTCCTCTTGGATCGAGGTGGTCGATTCCAATCGGGTCGTTCAAGTGCGCAAGACGCTGAGTGATCTTGAGGTGGTCGGTGTGTCCGGGGCCTTGCCACTGTCGGTGGTGGTTGGCCGGGCTGATGCCACGGAGGTCCAAGTCCGTGGCAAGCCTTTTGATTTGACGGGCATTGCAAAAAATAATGTGGCCCGGTTTGAGGTGAAGTAATGGAATCTTTATTACCAATCGCATCTGCAACAGCCAAGCCGCGGCAATCCCGTCAGGCTCGGGTGGTATGGAACGCGCGTGTGGTCACCGTCGGCGGTGATGCCCCTGTGCGTATTCAGTCCATGACCAATACCGACACAGTCGATGTCATCGGCACGGCTATTCAGGTCAAGGAATTGGCGCGTGCTGGTTCTGAAATGGTACGTCTGACGGTGAATACGCCAGAAGCGGCCCAGGCCGTTCCGCACATTCGCGAGCAACTTGATCGCATGGGAATTGATGTTCCCCTGATTGGCGATTTCCATTACAACGGTCATCGGCTGTTGATTGACTATCCGGCGTGCGCACAGGCCTTGTCTAAATACCGGATCAACCCCGGCAATGTTGGCAAGGGTGACAAGCGCGACAAACAGTTTGGACTGATGATTGAAGCGGCCATGCGATGGGATAAGCCGATACGTATCGGCGTGAACTGGGGCAGCCTGGATCAGGAGTTGTTGGCGAGTTTGATGGATGAGAACAGTCGTCGTTCCTTGCCCTGGGGTGCCAAGCCGGTGATGTATGAGGCATTGATTACTTCTGCGATTGAGTCGGCCCGTCATGCCGTCAGGATGGGCATGGATGAAAACCAGATCATCCTGTCGTGCAAGGTGAGTGGTGTTCAGGATCTGATTTCCGTTTACCGTGAACTGGCCAAGCGCTGTGACTACCCGCTTCATTTGGGTTTGACCGAAGCCGGCATGGGCACCAAAGGTGCAGTGGCATCCGCCACGGCGCTCTCCATTTTGTTGCAAGAAGGAATTGGCGACACCATTCGCGTCTCCTTGACGCCCCAGCCGGGCGAATCCAGGACGCAGGAGGTTGTGATTGCGGCAGAAATTTTGCAGGCGCTGGAGCTCAGGTCATTTGTTCCCAGTGTCACGGCCTGTCCCGGTTGTGGTCGCACGACCAGCACCACGTTTCAGGAACTCACCCAGCAGATTGAAGGTTATCTGCGGGCGCAGATGCCAGTCTGGCGTGAAAAATATCCGGGCGTGGAAAAGCTCAAGGTGGCGGTAATGGGTTGTATCGTCAATGGACCTGGCGAAAGCAAGCAAGCCGACATCGGTATCAGTCTGCCCGGTACGGGGGAAGCCCCTGCTGCGCCCGTCTTCATTGATGGTGAAAAGCGCTTGACCTTGCGCGGCGACGCCATTGCGCAAGAATTCCAGAAAATTGTTGAAAACTATGTTGAAAAACGTTTTGGTGTGCAAGCCGCAACCGAATCGTCCTGATTAAGCCCATGAGTGAACAATCTGTTGCCACCCGGCTGGAAAAATTGACTGCCATCAAGGGTATGAACGATGTGTTGCCGCCTGATTCTGCGGCCGTTGAATGGCTGGAAGCCAAAGTGCGAGCCTTGATGGCGTGTTATGCGTACCGGAACATTCGCACGCCCATTGTGGAGCGCACGCCGCTGTTTATTCGCGGCCTGGGTCAAGTCACTGATATTGTCGAAAAAGAAATGTATTCCTTCGAAGACAGCCTCAATGGGGACCTGTTGACGTTGCGACCTGAAGCAACTGCCGGTGTGGTGCGGGCAGTAGTGGAGCATTCCATGTTGTACGACGGCGGAAAACGTCTCTATTACATCGGCCCGATGTTTCGTCATGAGCGGCCCCAGCGTGGGCGCTATCGGCAGTTTGATCAGATTGGCGCCGAGGCCCTTGGATTCTCGGGCGCAGAGGTGGATGCAGAACTGATTTTGCTGGCCGTGGCGCTATGGAAGGATTTGGGGTTGACAGACGTTCGGCTTGAACTCAACAGTCTGGGCCAACCGCAGGAGCGCCTGGCGCACCGGCAAGCGTTGATTGATCACTTTGAGCGCTACGCTGATGTGCTGGATGAAGATGCCAAGCGGCGTCTTTACAGCAATCCGCTTCGGATTCTCGACACCAAAAACCCGGCGATGCAAACCGTGGTCGAGTCGGCACCCAGACCACTGGATTACTTGGGCGAGGCGTCACTCGCTCATTTCAACACGTTGAAGACCATTTTGGATGCCAACGGCGTTGCCTACATTGTCAATCCACGCCTGGTTCGCGGCATGGATTACTACAACCTCACGGTATTCGAATTCACGACCGATCGCCTGGGTTCCCAGGGAACGGTATGTGCCGGCGGTCGCTATGACTATTTGATCGAGCAACTGGGCGGCAAGCCGGCGCCGGCTGTCGGCTGGGCTCTAGGCGTTGATCGGGTGCTTGAACTTATCCGGGAACAAGGCTTGGACAGTGTCGTGCCACCGCTCGATGCCTATGCCATCGTGCCTGATGTTGAGGCCCTGCCTTTGGTACTGCAGACACTGCAAACGCTACGGACGGCGGGGGTTAGTGTTCAGATGCATACCAGCTCGGGTGACGGGATGGGCAGCATGAAATCCCAATTCAAACGCGCCGATGGCAGTGGCGCCCGGTTTGCCCTTGTTTTTGGTGCTGATGAAATAGCAAAGAATCTGGTCATCGTTAAATCACTGCGTGATGGCAGTGGCGCACAAGTCAGCCAATCGCTAACAGACGTGCTGGGCTGGTCGTCCACCCTACAATCGCAAACTTAATCAAAAAAAATCTCATGGCAAATCAATTAGATCTCGAAGAACAAGAACAACTTGACCAACTCAAACATTTTTGGAAGAGTTACGGTAATGCGATTACCTGGGCCCTGATTCTGGTGTTGGGTGCGTTTGCCAGCTGGAATTTCTACCAGTATTGGCAGCGCAATCAGGCCACGCAGGCAGCCGCCATGTATGACGAAGTGGAGCGTGTCGTGACTTCGGCAGACACTGCAAAAATTGACCGGGCTTTTGCAGACATGAAAGACCGTTTTGCATCAACGACTTACGCCCATCAGGCCGGGCTACTGGTAGCCAAATATTATTACAGTGTGGGTAATGCGCAAGCCGCCAAGTCGGCGTTGGGCTGGGTCGTAGACAAGAGTTCGGATCCTGGTTACCAGGCCATTGCGAAGCTGCGATTGGCAGGCCTGTTGATGGACTCCAAAGCTTTTGACGAGGCCTTGCAACAATTGAGTGGATCGTTCCCAGCCAGTTTTGAGGCGCTGGTGGCAGATCGCAAAGGTGACATCCTGTTGCTGCAAGGCAAGAAAAAAGACGCAATTGCAGAATACGAAAAAGCTTTTAAAAACTTTGATCAGCGTACCGAGTACCGGCGCTTGGTGGAAGTTAAGTTGAACTCGCTCGGGGTTGACCCGTTGGCGGGCAGTCATGTTGCTGCGTTGACAAATGCTGGCGCCGGAACCGCGGTGATTGCGCCGACATCGGAAGGGACAAAGTGAAGCTTGTCAATTTATTAACTGCAGCCACAAAGGTCGCTTTTGGCCTGGTCGTCGTGAGTTCCCTCATCAGTTGTTCAAGTACGCCAGACAAACCCAAACCAGTCGAGTTGGCGCCCAACGCGGGTCTGCTGGGTGTGCGTTTGGCGTGGACAGCGAAAGTGGGGGCCGTCGACTTCCCGCTGGATGTCAAAGTTAACGATAGCACGGTGGCGGTGGCCAGTTCAGATGGCATTGTGGCCATGTTGGACGCGCGCACGGGTGCGGAGCGATGGCGTGCCAGTGTTGGTGGCCAGATTGCAGCGGGCGTGGGAAGCGATGGCAGATTTGCCGCCGTGGTAACGCGTGGCAATGAGTTGATTACCTTGGATGGTGGACGCGAGATTTGGCGTCAAAAACTACCGGCCCAAGGCTTTACGGCCCCGCTGGTGGCGGGTGGGCGCGTTTTTGTGCTGGCCGCTGATCGGTCGGTCACTGCTTTTGATGGTCTTTCGGGGCGCAAACTCTGGACACAGCAGCGTCCCGGAGAGTCCTTGGTGCTGCGTCAGGCGGGCGTCTTGCTGGCCGTTGGCGATACGCTGGTGGCCGGCTTATCTGGACGACTCGTCGGCATCAACCCATCCAACGGTGCCATTCAGTGGGAGTCCCCCATTGCCTCGCCACGTGGCACCAACGATATCGAGCGGCTGGTGGATCTGGTTGGACGTGTCAGCCGTGAGGGTGATGTGGTGTGCGCCCGCGCCTTCCAGGCGACTGTTGGGTGTGTCAATGCAGCCCGTGGCACCTTGCTTTGGACCAAGCCTGCGTTTGGCTACACGGGTGTTCATGGTGATGACAAGTATGTTTATGGCGTCGAGAGTGACGGGAACATCATGGCTTGGCGACGTATCGACGGTGAGCGCGCCTGGGTGTCTGAGCGTCTGCGCTACCGCAGTCTGACCGCCCCGTTGGTTGTGGGGCGTTCAATCGCGGTGGGCGATGATGCGGGCCTCGTTCATTTGCTCTCGCGTGAAGACGGATCTGCCCTGACGCGCGTCGCAACCGATGGCTCGGCGGTGGTTGCCGCACCGGTGTTGGCTATGGGCACGCTGGTGGTCGTCACGCGCAGCGGTGGCGTTTTCGGATTTGTGCCTGAGTAACGGCAAGATTCCAGATCATGAAACCTGTTGTAGCCTTGGTCGGTCGCCCTAATGTGGGTAAATCGACGCTTTTCAATCGACTGACCAAGTCGCGGGACGCCATCGTGGCTGATTTCGCCGGACTGACCCGTGACCGTCATTACGGCAACGCAAAACAGGGCAAGCACGAGTTCATCGTCATCGACACGGGTGGTTTTGAGCCCGATGCTGCCGGTGGCATTTTCAAGGAAATGGCGAAACAGACGACGCAGGCAGTTGCCGAAGCCGATGTTGTGATCTTTGTGGTGGATGCGCGGGAAGGCATTTCGGCGCAGGACCACGAGATCGCCAAGTATCTTCGCCGCCTCGGTAAACCCTGTGTGCTGGCAGCGAACAAGGCCGAGGGCATGCTGGCAGGAGCCCAACTGGTTGAATTCTTTGAGTTGGGTCTTGGTGAGGTCCATGCGATCTCGGCCGCGCACGGCCAGGGTATTCGCACGCTGGTAGATTTGGCCCTGGCGCCACTTCATTTGGAAGATCAGGACGATGCTGATGAGCAACGCGAGCCTGGCATCATCAAACTGGCGGTGGCGGGTCGCCCCAATGTGGGCAAGTCGACCTTGATCAACACCTGGCTGGGTGAAGAGCGCCTGGTTGCGTTTGACTTGCCAGGGACAACGCGGGATGCGATTTCCGTGCCGTTTGAGCGCAACGGTCAAAAATTTGAACTGGTTGATACCGCCGGTCTGCGCCGCCGCGGCAAAGTGTTTGAGGCCATCGAGAAATTCTCGGTCGTCAAAACCCTGCAAGCAATTGAGTCATCCAACGTTGTGTTGTTGTTGATTGATGCCACCCAGGGGGTTACAGACCAGGATGCTCACATTGCTGGTTACATTCTTGAAAATGGACGGGCCGTGGTGATCGCAGTGAACAAATGGGATGCGGTGGATGAGTATCAGCGCGAGCTCGTTAAACGCTCGATCGAGACCCGTTTGCCGTTCTTGAAGTTTGCCACCATGCACTTGATATCCGCCACAAAAAGGCAAGGTTTGGGGCCACTGTGGGCATCCATCGCACAAGCTTACAAGGCGGCCAATTGCAAGATGTCGACACCGATATTGACGCGTCTGTTGCTGGAGGCGGTTCAGTTTCAGAGCCCCAAACGTTCGGGCATGTTTCGCCCGAAATTGCGCTATGCGCATCAAGGCGGCATGAATCCGCCCGTAATTATTATTCATGGCAATTCGCTCGAGCACGTAACCGACGCCTATAAACGCTTTCTGGAAGGTCGTTTTCGTAAGGAATTTGATTTGGTTGGTACACCCATGCGCATTGAGTTCAAATCATCGACCAATCCCTATGCCGACAAAGCCACTGCTTGAATGCTGGCCGGACTGACGCCAGTCTTGGCGGGGTAGGTGCTTTTTTTCACGTGACAAGTGACTGCGCGGGCGGGTCCGATTTATTGTGGGTTTAAGCTTTCCGGTCCAGAGATCACACTTTGCTGTGGTATCGTCAATGCTTCTTTAATTTTTGAACACGGAGAATATCGTGAGCAACAAAGGTCAGCTACTCCAAGACCCTTTTCTCAACGCCTTGCGTCGAGAACATGTACCGGTCTCCATTTATCTCGTCAACGGAATCAAGCTGCAAGGTCAGATTGAATCTTTTGACCAGTATGTCGTCTTGCTTCGCAACACGGTCACACAAATGGTTTACAAACACGCTATCTCCACCATTGTGCCGGGGCGTGCGGTGAATTTTTCAACCGGTGAGGGTGACGAACCTGCAGCCGCCTGATCGTCAGTCTGCCCCGACCCTCTTGGTGGGGGTTGATTTCGGATACCCCAATTTTGATGGTGAACTCGCAGAATTGGGCTTGCTGGCGCAGACGGCAGGATTAAACCCTGTAGCCCGGATCACTTGCAAACGCAAAGCACCCGATGCCGCTTTGTTTGTGGGTAGTGGCAAAGCCGATGAAATCAAATTGCTGGCCACTCAGTCTGGCGCGGTTGAGGTGCTTTTCGATCAAAGTTTAAGCCCGGCGCAGCAGCGCAATCTCGAACGTCATCTTGAACTGCCGGTCAATGACCGCACGCTTCTGATCCTTGAAATTTTCGGTCAGAGAGCGCGCAGCCATGAAGGCAAGCTGCAGGTCGAACTGGCTCGACTGCAGTATTTGAGCACACGCCTGGTGCGCCGGTGGTCTCACCTGGAGCGTCAGAGCGGCGGCATTGGCATGCGCGGTGGCCCCGGTGAAAGCCAAATCGAATTGGATCGCCGGATGATTGGCGACAACATCAAAAAGATCAAAGAGCGTCTGCTCAAGGTCAAGAAGCAACGGCAGACGCAGCGGCGTCAACGCGAGCGCCGTGATGCCTTCAATATTTCCCTGGTCGGCTATACCAACGCTGGTAAATCCACGCTGTTCAATGCTTTGGTCAAAGCTCGAACGTACACGGCAGATCAGCTGTTTGCAACCCTTGACACCACCACACGCCAGCTGTATCTGGGTGAGGCTGGACGTTCGATTTCGCTCTCAGACACCGTGGGGTTTATTCGGGACCTGCCGCATGGGCTGATTGATGCATTTCAGGCCACTCTGCAAGAGGCGGTTGATGCTGACTTGCTACTGCATGTGGTCGATGCTGCCAGTCCTCAATTTTTGGAACAGATTGCCGAGGTGCAGCGCGTACTGGGCGAAATTGGCGCAGCCGATATCCCACAGATATTAGTTTTCAATAAGCTTGACGTCATTGACCCGGCGCAGCATCCATTGCAACTGGAAGATGTTTTTGATTTGAACGGAGTTCCAACACCACGCGTATTTTTGAGTGCCAAAAATGGTGAGGGTGTTGCGGCGCTGCGCCAGCAGTTGGCGCGCAGGGTGAGCGGGGACGTCTTGCCCGATACAGGTGCTGCGTAATTCCCTGAATATCATGAGGTGGCCTGCGGATTGGTCACAATGCCTTAACGATACACGAGAGAACATGAGATGAAACTTCATTTACACACCTTTCGCTGGGCCTATTGGCCAGAGCGGATTCGGGGGATGTTCAATCTGAATGACCCCAGGTGGGGTCGCGGTGAGGATAAGCCAGCGGACTCAGGCGAGCCCGAGGTCGAGCCTGAGCGCCAGGAAACCAAAGCACCCGATACGCCCCCCAGGAATGGCAATCAACGCGGTCAAAAGCGGGGTCCCAACCAGGGGCCACCCGACCTCGACGAGTTGTGGCGTGATTTCAATCGCAAGTTGGGTGGTTTGTTTGGTAATGTGAAAAACCCAATCCGCGGCAGTGTGGGCGGCGGCATGGGCGGCAATGGCTCTGGTGGCGGTTTTCAGCCAGACATGAAGAGCGCCGGGATTGGCATTGGCCTGATTATTGGCGTTGTACTGTTGATCTGGCTGGGAACAGGCTTTTTCATTGTGCAAGAAGGCCAGCAAGCGGTGATCACCCAGTTTGGCAAATACCGGTCGACCGTGGGTGCCGGTTTTAACTGGCGTCTGCCTTACCCAATTCAGCGCCATGAACTTGTTTTTGTGACCCAGATACGCTCGGTGGATGTCGGGCGCGACACGATCATCAAGGCCACCGGCCTGCGAGAGTCCGCCATGTTGACTCAAGATGAAAACATTGTCGAAATCAAGTTTGCGGTCCAGTACCGGCTCAATGATGCGCGCGCTTTCCTGTTTGAAAGCAAGGACCCGACGGCGGCCGTGGTTCAGGCTGCGGAAACCTCCGTGCGTGAAGTGGTTGGCAAGATGCGCATGGACAGCGCGTTGGCTGAAGAGCGGGACCAGATCGCTCCGCGCGTACGTGCCTTGATGCAAAAGATACTCGACCGCTACAAGGTCGGCATTGAAGTGGTTGGCGTCAATCTGCAGCAAAGCGGTGTACGTCCTCCCGAGCAAGTGCAGGCCGCTTTCGATGATGTGCTCAAAGCCGGCCAAGAGCGCGAGCGGGCCAAGAATGAAGCACAGGCCTATGCCAACGATGTGGTGCCACGGGCCATCGGTTCTGCATCACGGCTGAAGGAAGAGGCCGATGCCTACAAGGCAAGAATTGTGGCGCAGGCGCAAGGTGATGCGCAGCGCTTCAGGTCCGTATTGACGGAATACCAAAAAGCACCACAGGTGACGCGCGACCGTATGTATGTGGACACCATGCAGCAGATTTACAGCAGCGTGACCAAGGTCATGATTGACTCCCGGCAGGGCTCCAATTTGTTGTACCTGCCACTCGACAAAATTGTCCAGATGACGGGGCAGGGCGCTGATGCCGCTACGTTGACCGCGCCGGCGGCGGCACCGACGAATTCGGCAGCCGTCCCCACCATTGACGCGCGTGCGCGGGACGCTGCCCGTAGCCGTGATCGCGATACCCGCTAGGAGCCCCGCATGAACAGACTAGGTCTTATTTTTTCAACGTTTTTGGTGGCGCTTGCGCTTGCCAGTTCGATGCTGTTTGTTGTGGATCAAAGGCAATTTGGTATTTTGTACGCTTTGGGTCAGATCAAGGAAGTCATTACCGAGCCTGGTTTGAACTTCAAACTGCCACCGCCGTTTCAGAATGTGTCATATATCGACAAGCGATTGTTGACCCTGGACAGTACCGACAATGAACCGGTGCTGACGGCCGAGAAGCAGCGGGTGGTGATCGATTGGTATGTGCGTTGGCGCATTTCAGAACCGACTGAATACATTCGAAATGTTGGCACCAATGAATCGGCTGGCGCCAGTCAGCTCAATCGTGTGGTTCGAAATGCATTTCAGGAAGAAGTCAACAAACGTACAGTGAGGGAACTCCTGTCCGACAAGCGTGAAGCATTGATGGCGGATGTGAAACGCGAGGTGCTGGCTCAGGTGCGTGGTGCCAAACCCTGGGGCGTGGACGTGATTGATGTGCGCATCACGCGGGTCGACTATGTGGACGCCATCACCGAGTCGGTTTACCGGCGCATGGAAGCCGAGCGCAAGCGTGTAGCGAATGAATTGCGCTCAACCGGTGCGGCCGAGGGTGAAAAAATTCGGGCTGATGCGGATCGCCAACGGGAAATCACGATTGCCAACGCTTACCGCGATGCCCAGAAGATCAAAGGCGAGGGTGATGGCGAAGCTGCGCGCGTCTATGCGGAATCGTTCGGGCGTGACCCCCAGTTTGCGCAGTTTTATCGCAGTCTGGATGCCTACAAGGCCAGCTTCAACAAGAAGAGCGATGTGATGGTGGTGGATCCTGCCAGCTCCGAATTTTTCAAAGTCCTGCGCGGCAACGCTGCCCCCGCGCCGACCAAAAAGTGAGATGAGAAGAAACGGGTTTGGACGCTAAGACCTTCTGGTTGGCCCTGGCCCTCGTTCTGGTGATCGAGGGCCTTTTTCCGTTCTTGTCTCCCGCGCGCTGGCGCCAAATGTTTTTGCAGATCCTTCAGCTGACTGATGGTCAGTTGCGTTTCTTCGGGCTGTGCACCCTATCTGCAGGTGCACTGATGATTTGCTGGCTGCTGTGACCGATTCTGGTCTGATAGCCCGGTAAAATCACGTTTTTAACAGCACCCCAAAATCACATGTCTGCTTGGGTCCTGCCGGATCACATTGCCGATGTCTTGCCGTCTGAAGCGCGGCACATCGAAGAACTTCGTCGCAGCCTGCTCGATACAGCGCGTTGCTATGGCTACGAGTTGGTTATGCCACCCCTGCTGGAGCATCTTGAATCGCTGCTCACCGGCGCCGGGGCCGCGCTCGATCTGCAAACTTTCAAGTTGGTCGACCAACTCTCCGGTCGCATGATGGGCTTGCGGGCGGACAGCACACCGCAGGTGGCCCGCATCGATGCCCACCTGTTGAATCGACCGGGCGTGACCCGTTTGTGCTACTGCGGCCCGGTGCTGCATACGCGCCCTGGGGCGCCCCATGCCAGTCGTGAGCCCCTGCAATTCGGGGCTGAAATCTATGGCCATGCCGGGCTGGAGGCTGATCTTGAAATACTGATGTTGGCACTGGACTGCCTCAAAGTGGTCAAGGTTGCGTCGCCCAGCGTGGATCTGGCCGATGCCCGCATCGTTCACGCGCTGCTCAAGGGCGTGCCGGTCGAGATCGCCTTGGCCGAACAAATTTATGCGGCGCTGGCAGCCAAGGATGCCAGCGAATTGGCCGTATTGACGAAAAAATTTCCATCATCTTCACGTCAAGGGCTGTTGGCCCTGGTGCAGCTCTACGGCGATGAAAAGGTCTTGCTTGAGGCTGAAAAAGCACTCCAGCCCTTGCCGGCTATTACTGAGTCGCTATCAAACTTGAAGTGGCTGGCGAGTCAGCTCGACGGCGCCAAGGTCAGCTTCGATCTGGCTGATCTGCGCGGTTATGCCTACTACACCGGCACCCGGTTTTCAATTTACGCGGCCGGCGCCAGCGATGCCCTGGTGCGCGGTGGCCGCTATGACGAGGTCGGCGCTGTGTTTGGCCGCAATCGTCCTGCCGCCGGCTTCAGCCTGGATGTCAAGGCCCTGGTGGGCGTGCTGCCAGCGCGGCCCTTGCGTGCGGCGATCCGTGCACCGTGGCGTGAGGCGGCTGACTTGCGCGTGGCCATCGCGTCCTTGCGTGCGCAAGGTGAGACCGTGGTCTGCGTTCTGCCGGGCCATGAGAGTGAAGTTGATGAATTCCGTTGCGATCGCGAATTGGTCCCGCGCAACGGGCAATGGATTGTGGCAAGTATTTAAGAACAACTGAAACGAAAGCGGAAAATGATAGCAACCAAAGGACGTAATGTCGTGGTCGTGGGCACTCAGTGGGGCGACGAGGGCAAGGGCAAACTGGTCGACTGGCTGACTGAAAGTGCACAAGGGGTGGTACGTTTTCAGGGCGGCCACAACGCCGGCCACACCTTGGTGATCCATGGTGTCAAGACCGCGCTGCATCTGGTGCCCAGCGGCATCATGCGTCCGGGCGTGAAATGCTACATCGGCAATGGTGTGGTGCTGTCGGCGGCCAAGCTGTTTGAAGAAATCGAGGCGCTGGAAAAGGCGGGGGTTGAATTGCGTTCACGCCTGCGTATCAGCGAAGCCTGCCCTTTGATTCTGCCGTTTCACGCTGCGCTGGATGTGGCGCGGGAAGCGGCGCGCGAGCAAGGTGGCCAGGCCAAGATCGGCACCACCGGGCGCGGCATTGGCCCGGCCTACGAGGACAAAATTGCGCGGCGCGCCCTGCGCGTGCAAGACCTCAAGTTCCCGGAGCGTTTTGCGCGCAAGCTGCAC
This sequence comes from Rhodoferax ferrireducens T118, assembly GCF_000013605.1. NCBI lineage: Bacteria > Pseudomonadati > Pseudomonadota > Betaproteobacteria > Burkholderiales > Comamonadaceae > Rhodoferax > Rhodoferax ferrireducens. The sequence goes on along the minus strand of NC_007908.1, from coordinate 2,519,973 downwards.
GAGTTGCTGGACTTGCACAACCATGTGCTCACCACCTACCTCGGTTCTGTCGCGTTTGATTTTGGTCCGACCTTAGCGCCGTACATGGCAGACGGCAAAGTGTTGTTTCAGCCGGTGTTTGACGAGGCGATGCGTCATGCACAACTCCTCAAGCCCATGATGGCCGATGTGTCACGCGAACTCAATGAAGCCCACCTCAAGGGCGCCAACCTCTTGTTTGAAGGCGCGCAGGGCACGTTGCTGGATGTGGATCACGGCACCTATCCCTATGTGACATCAAGCAACTGTGTGGCAGGCAATGCCGCCGCTGGCTCCGGTGTCGGCCCGGGCATGTTGCATTACGTCCTGGGCATCACCAAGGCCTATTGCACCCGTGTCGGTGGCGGTCCGTTTCCGACCGAACTGGCATGGGAAGTTGAAGGCACGCCGGGTTACCACATGAGCACCGTCGGCGCTGAAAAAGGCGTCACCACCGGCCGCAGTCGGCGCTGCGGCTGGTTCGATGCGGCCTTACTCAAGCGTTCGGCCCAGGTCAACGGCTTGACGGGGCTGTGCATTACCAAGCTCGATGTGCTCGATGGACTGAAAGAACTCAAGCTCTGCACCGGTTACCAACTCGACGGTGAATTGACCGATATCCTGCCGATGGGTGCTGATGACATTGAGCGCTGCACACCGGTTTACGAGACCATTTCCGGCTGGAGCGACAGTACCGTGGGTGTCACCCAGTTCGACAAACTGCCGACCAACGCGCGCCTGTATCTGCAGCGCATTGAGCAGATCACCGGCGTGCCCATTCACATGGTGTCCACCGGGCCGGACCGGGCGCAGACCATTCTGATGCGTCATCCCTATTTGGCCGACTGACCCTGTCCAATGTCAAATAATTTATGCAAAATCGGCCTCTAGCCCCCGTGCTATAAGCGTGGCAAGCTATTAATTCAGGAGTAAATTTATGTTGACGGAAGACGGTAGGCACCTGTACGTGAGTTACGACGAGTACCACAACCTGATCGAAAAGCTGGCCATCAAAATTCACCAATCAGACTGGCCGTTCGACACCATTCTGTGTCTGGCTCGTGGCGGCATGCGTCCGGGTGACATCCTGTCGCGCATTTTTGACAAGCCGCTGGCCATCATGTCCACCAGTTCTTATCGGGCCGATACCGGCACGGTGCAGGGAACACTGGATATCGCGCGCTTTATCACCACCCCCAAGGGCGAGATTGCCGGCAAAGTGCTGCTGGTGGATGACCTGGCCGATTCCGGCCACACGCTCAAGGCGGTGATCCATCAACTCAAGAACAACTACAAGCCCATCACTGAGCTGCGTAGCGCCGTGATCTGGACCAAAGGCTTGTCCACGTTTACGCCGGATTACTCGGTCGAATTTTTGCCCACCAACCCCTGGATTCACCAGCCCTTTGAAGGTTATGACGCCTTAAGCCCGGAGCAGTTGATCAAGAAGTGGAGCGTCTAGTGAATTGCTTGAAGCATCGGAGCTGACCATGGCCGACCTCACCACCACGCTGATTCATCACCCGTATGTTCCTCCGGCAGGCTTCGCCGCGCCGCAGCCGGGCGTGTTCAAGGCCTCAACGGTGATCTTTCCCAATGTGGCGGCCATGCGCAACTTTGAGTGGAAGGACAAGACCGCCTACACCTATGGTCTGCATGGCACGCCTACCACGTACATGCTCGAAGAGCGTTTGTGCACGTTAGAGGGCGGCCTGCAGTGCCTGCTGCTGCCCAGTGGGCTGGCGGCCATTGCCAACGTGGCCTTGTCGCTGCTGCGCACCGGTGACGAGGTGCTGCTGCCAGACAACGCCTATGGTCCCAACAAGGTGCTGGCCGAGGGCGAACTCAAAGCCTGGGGCATCACCCACCAAACCTACGATCCGATGAATCCGCAGGACCTGGCGGCCAAAATCGGTCCGCGCACGCGTCTGGTGTGGCTGGAGGCGGCCGGCTCCGTCACGTTGGAGTTTCCCGATCTGCGCGAGCTGGTGCGCGTGTGCCAGGCGCGTGGTGTGCTGACGGCCCTGGACAACACCTGGGGCGCCGGTCTGGCCTTTGCGCCGTTTGACCTGACGCCCGGCGCCAGTCCGGCCCTCGGTGTTGACATCTCGGTGCATGCGCTGACCAAGTACCCCAGCGGTGGTGGCGATGTGCTGATGGGCAGCGTCATCACCCGTGACGCCTCGCTGCACATGAAGCTCAAGCTGACCCATATGCGCCTGGGGCTGGGCGTGGGGGCCAACGATGCCGAAGCCGTGTTGCGGGCGCTGCCCAGCATGGCGCTGCGCTACCGGGCGCACGACGAGACAGCACGCATACTGGCCCGCTGGTGCGAGGCCCGCGCCGAATTTGTTCAAGTTCTTCATCCGGCGTTGATCGATTCGCCTGGGCATGGGCATTGGCTCACGCTGTGTCAGACTGAATCCGGTGGTGCAGCGGGCCTGTTCAGCGTGATTTTTGACGAGAAGTTCAACCAGGACCAGATTGATGCATTTTGCAACGCGCTCAAGCTGTTCCGGCTGGGTTACAGCTGGGGCGGGCCCATGAGTCTGGTCATGCCTTATGAGCTGGCCTCCATGCGTAGCACCTGGCCGGTCTACCTGAGGCAAGGCACGCTGGTGCGCTTTTCGGTCGGTCTGGAGGCGGTAGCGGATTTGCAGGCCGATCTTCAGCAGGCCTTGCAGGCAAGCCTGGCTTGAGCATCTTCAAACAAGTGGCGTCTTGAGCGAACTGCCCTCAATGAAGTTCAGAAACAGACGCGTCAGCTCAGGATCGTGTTTCTCGCCGCTTTCCGCGCGCAAAATTGTGATGATCTCGCCATGCTTTTTAGCTGCATGGTAGGACCGGGTAACAGCCATCGCATCGTAGCTGTCAGTGATCGAGATGATGCGTGCCGCAAGCGGAATCTGCTCGCCACGAAGGCGGTCGGGGTAACCCCTCCCATTGAAATGCTCGTGATGGTGGCGAATCGCCAGCGCGGCGGATTTTGCGCCTTTCAGATCGGTGCTCAACAGGATCTGTTCTCCAATCTCGGAATGGCCTTGCATGCATTGCCACTCAGCCTGATCCAGCTTCCCCGGTTTGAGCAATACATCATCCGGAATGCCAACTTTCCCGATGTCATGAAACGCGGCACCTATTCGAAGCGCGTCGATTTCGCTGGCAGACAAACCGCAATGCAGTCCCATTTCGACCGACAAAGCAAGCACACGGTCGGAATGCAAACGCGTCAGTTGATCGCGGTAGCCGAGCGCGACCGACAGCGCTTTGGTGTACTTGTATAGAGCATTGAAAGTAGAGTTGGTGGTCATAAGGATGCTCTTCAACAAATGCCCCTAACTCTGCCACGTTTTCTGGGTCGTTGCCAGAGGCGACTAAAATCTCCCTTGCCTCGACCGCTTCGGCCGCAGAGCGACGGCCCCGACCGCAGCCGGGATGCCGTAATTGATACAGCCGTGCGTGCGCCACTGCCGCAGCAAAATATCTTGTCTTTTCGGGTCTGCCAAACTGGCTGGCCTATAGCCAACGAACATGAACCGCTAAAGGAATAACAATGTCCCCAAACCCGTCGCAACAGTCCAGTGCCGTGGCCTTCCATCCGTCGGCAGCGCCCATCACCTTGCCGGAATCGGCCACCTGGCCGCTGGCTGACGTGCTGGCCTTATTTGAGTTGCCCTTTAACGACCTGATGTTTCAGGCGCAGCAAACACACCGCGCCCATTTCCCCAAGGGTGATGTCGAGCTGGCAACGCTGCTGTCGATCAAGACCGGCGGCTGTGAGGAAGATTGCAGCTACTGCCCGCAAGCGGCGCGTTACGACACCGGCGTTGAAGCCCAAAAAATCCTGGAGCTGGAGCAGGTGCTGGACGCCGCGCGCGAAGCCCGGGCCAGCGGCGCGACCCGTTTTTGCATGGGTGCAGCCTGGCGCTCACCCAAAGAGCGCGACCTGGAAAAGGTTGAAGCGATGGTGCGCGGCGTCAAGCAACTGGGTCTGGAAACCTGTGCCACGCTGGGCATGCTGGAAGAAGGCCAAGCTGACCGTTTGAAACAAGCCGGGCTCGATTATTACAACCACAACCTCGACAGTGCCCCAGAGTTTTACAGCAACGTGATCTCCACGCGCGAATACCAGGACCGTCTGGATACATTGGGGCGAGTGCGTCAGGCCGGACTGAAGATCTGCTGCGGCGGCATCGTCGGCATGGGCGAATCGCGCCAGCAGCGCGCTGGCCTGATTGCGCAACTGGCCAACCTGAACCCGTATCCGGAATCGGTGCCGGTGAATCATCTGGTGCAAGTTGAAGGCACGCCCTTGTATGGTATCGAGCCGCTTGATCCGATCGAATTCGTGCGCACCATTGCGGTGGCGCGCATCACGATGCCGAAAGCGCGCGTGCGGCTGTCAGCTGGCCGTCGTCAAATGGGCGATGCGGTGCAGGCGATGTGCTTCCTGGCTGGCGCCAACTCTATTTTTTACGGCGACAAGCTGCTCACCACCGGCAATCCGGAAGCCGGGGACGACCTCGCGCTGCTGGCGAAGCTCGGTTTGAAGACCCATGCCTCGACCCTGACCGAAGCGCAGAAAGAGCGCTGCGGCGGCTAAATCAACTGGATGCAAAGACGCCAGGGATCATGCTTTCACCTGCAAATGCGGGCAACAAGTGGGAAAGACCGGTCACGATCAGCCAGAATACCTACTTGTCTAAAATTTCGCGCAGATCACCATCCACCTATGAAAACCGTCACCAAGTCCGTCCTCATCTGGTACAGCACGTCCGAGATGTATGTGCTTGTCACGGACGTGGATCAATATCCCAAATTTTTACCTTGGTGTGATCGCGCCCGCGTCGTCATGGGTGACGAGACCGGCATGACGGCGGAAATCGGCATTTCTTTCAGTGGCATCCGTCAGACGTTCACCACGTGCAACACGCATGTGCCGAATCGGCAGGTGGCCATCAAGTTGGTGAACGGCCCGTTCTCTAGACTGGATGGCGAGTGGAATTTTGTGCCGATTGGTGACGACTCCCAGCGCGCTTGCCGGGTCGAACTGACGCTCAACTACGGCTTTGACAATGCCACGCTGGGCAAACTGGTGGGCCCGGTGTTTGACAAGATCGCCGCCAGCATGGTGGACGCCTTCATCAAGCGGGCCAAACAAGTTTATGGCGAGTGACGCTCGCCTTCAAATCACGGTGGTTTATTCGCCGCGAGCCCGCGATGTGCGAGAGGTTGTGCTGCAGTTAACCGCCGGCAGCACGGCGTTGCAGGCCTTACAGACCAGTGGGCTGCTTCAGCTTTTCCCTGCGCTTGATCCGGCCTGCCTGGCGCTGGGCGTCTGGGGACACAAGGCAAGTCTGACTCAAGTGCTGCAAGACAATGACCGGTTGGAAATTTACCGGCCGCTCACCGTCGACCCCAAAGTGGCGCGCCGGGAGCGCTTTGCCAGACAGGGCGCTCGCAGCGCCGGACTTTTTGTGAAAAAACGCGCAGGGGCCAAGGCGGGTTATTGAGTTGAGTTGGCGATCTACGCTGCCTCTCAAACTGGCTACTGGCAGTCGGAATTCATGATGGCCTGAATACGCTTCACCTCGTTGGCACGGGCGGTGTCATCGAGCACTTCACGCTCGCCTTTTTCATTGATTCGGCTGACACGCACGCCGGAATCGAAGCTGGCTTTGGCTTGTTTGGCGCGCGCGCAGTTTTCGACTTTGGCTTTCACCACCTTCTCTTGCTCTGCTTTGCGCTGGGCGGCCTGCGCTTCTTCTGTTTTCTTCTTCTTGTCAGCCAACTCTTTGTCGATGCCACTGAGTTTGGGCGCACTGGCCGCGTTTTGCGCCCCCGATGCCGCGGCGACAGGCGACACCGCAGGTGAGGGCGCATCCGTGTTCACCGTGGTTTTGGCAGTCATGCCTGGCCGTTTCAAAATATTCTTCTCCAGGACGTCGGCCGGGGGCGCGCGGTCGCTAAACACCTTGCGTCCATCGTTGTCGGTCCATTGCCACTGCGCCGACGCTGCCAGCGAAACCAGGCACGCGAGAAGAAACAGAATTTGCCGGATATTTTTCATGGCCGAAGTTTAGCGCTGTGCCGAGGCATCTGTCTGGCGACTAACCCTGGCAAACGACATTGGATGCAGCAACTGTGTCGCCGGGGAGCGCCAGAGGCGCGGGTACAATCCGCCATTTGGAGCTTAGACCATGCGCCTGATCGGCAAAGCGCTCACCTTCGACGATGTTCTGTTGGTGCCAGCGTACTCTCAAGTCCTCCCCAAGGACACTTCTCTCGCCACTCGTTTCACCCGCAATATTGCGCTCAAGCTGCCCTTGGTCTCTGCCGCCATGGACACGGTGACCGAGTCGCGTCTTGCAATTGCCATCGCCCAAGAGGGCGGCATTGGCATTGTTCATAAAAACATGACACCGCAGCAGCAAGCTGCGAAAGTGGCCAAGGTCAAACGCTACGAATCAGGCGTATTGCGCGACCCGGTGGTGATCACGCCGCAGCACACCGTGCTCCAGGTGATGGACCTGTCGGCGCAACTCGGTGTCTCGGGCTTTCCGGTATGTGATGGTGGCAAGGTGGTTGGCCTCGTCACCGGGCGTGACCTGCGCTTTGAAACCCGTTATGACCTGCCCGTGAGCCACATCATGACGCCGCGCGACAAGCTGGTGACGGTGCCCGATGGCACGACCCTCGAACAGGCCAAGGTGTTGTTGAACCAGTACAAGATTGAACGCCTGCTGGTGGTCAATGATGCGTTTGAGCTCAAGGGCCTGATCACCGTCAAGGACATTACCAAGCAAACCAGCTTCCCCAATGCGGCGCGTGATGCGCAGGGCAAATTACGCGTGGGTGCCGCCGTTGGCGTGGGCGAGGGCACTGAAGAGCGGGTGGAAGCCTTGGCGCGCGCAGGGGTCGATGCCATCGTGGTGGACACCGCGCATGGTCACAGCAAGGGCGTGATTGACCGCGTGCGCTGGGTCAAGAAGAACTTTCCGCACATTGAGGTGATTGGCGGCAACATTGCAACCGGTGCCGCGGCGTTGGCGCTGGTCGAGGCCGGCGCGGACGCGGTCAAAGTCGGTATTGGTCCAGGCTCCATTTGCACCACCCGCATCGTGGCGGGTGTGGGCGTGCCGCAAATCATGGCGATTGACAGTGTGGCCATGGCGCTAAGAGGCACTGGTGTGCCGCTGATTGCCGATGGCGGCATCCGCTTCAGTGGCGATATTGCCAAAGCCATCGCCGCCGGGGCCAGCACGGTCATGATGGGTGGCATGTTCGCGGGCACCGAAGAGGCACCCGGTGAAGTGATTCTGTTTCAGGGCCGCAGCTACAAGACCTACCGTGGCATGGGCTCCATCGGTGCCATGCAACAGGGCAGTGCGGACCGCTATTTTCAGGAATCCACAACGGGCAACCCGAACGCCGACAAGCTGGTGCCCGAAGGCATTGAAGGCCGCGTGCCCTACAAAGGCACCATGGTCTCGATCGTGTACCAAATGGCGGGCGGCTTGCGCGCCAGCATGGGCTACTGCGGTTGCGCCACGATTGAAGAGATGCAAAACAAGGCCGAGTTTGTGGAAATCACCACCGCCGGCATCCGCGAAAGCCATGTCCACGACGTGCAGATTACCAAAGAAGCACCGAACTACAGAGCAGAGTAAGAAATCACGCGGCGTTAACCCTTATGCATCAAAAAATTCTCATTCTTGACTTTGGCTCCCAGGTCACCCAGTTGATTGCGCGGCGCATCCGCGAGGCGCATGTGTTTTGCGAAGTGCATCCCTGTGATGTGACTGATGACTGGGTGCGTGCCTATGCCCGGGATGGCAAGCTCAAAGGCGTGATCCTGTCGGGCAGCCATGCCAGCGTCTATGAAGAGACGACCGACAAGGCGCCGCCTGCGGTGTTTGAACTGGGTGTGCCGGTGCTGGGCATTTGTTATGGCATGCAGACCATGGCGCACCAGTTGGGCGGCATCGTCACCAGCGGGCACCAGCGCGAGTTTGGCCCCGCCGATGTGCGCGCCCATGGCCATACCGCCTTGCTTGAAGGTATTCAGGACTACAAGACGGCCGCGGGCCACGGCATGCTGCAGGTCTGGATGAGTCATGGCGACAAGGTCACCGAGTTGCCGCATGGCTTCAAGCTGATGGCCAGCACCGACAGTTGCCCGATCGCCGGCATGGCCGATGAAACGCGGCGTTTTTATGGTGTGCAGTTTCACCCTGAGGTGACGCACACCAAGCGCGGTGCGGCGATTCTGGAGCGCTTTGTGCTCGATATTTGTGGCGCACGGGCTGACTGGATCATGGGCGATTACATCAGCGAGGCGGTGGAGCAAATCCGCGCCCAGGTCGGCACCGACGAGGTCATTTTGGGCCTCTCCGGTGGGGTCGATTCGTCGGTCGCTGCGGCCCTGATCCACCGGGCCATTGGTGAGCAACTCACCTGCGTGTTTGTGGACCACGGCCTGCTGCGTCTCAACGAGGGCGACCTGGTGATGGAAATGTTTGTCGGCAAGCTGCACGCCAAGGTGATTCGGGTTGATGCTGCTGACCAGTTCCTCGGACAGCTCGCGGGCGTGAGCGACCCGGAGGCCAAACGCAAAATTATTGGCCGCGAGTTTGTCGAAGTGTTCAAGGCCGAGGCTGCCAAGCTCAAAAGCGACCAGTCGCGCCACGTCGCCTGGCTGGCCCAGGGCACGATTTACCCCGACGTGATCGAATCCGGCGGCGCCAAGAACAAAAAAGCGGTGGTCATCAAAAGCCACCATAACGTGGGCGGCTTGCCGGAGCTATTGGGCCTAAAGCTGCTGGAACCCCTGCGCGAATTGTTCAAGGATGAAGTACGCGAGCTCGGCGTGGCGCTTGGTTTGCCCTATCACATGGTGTACCGGCATCCGTTTCCCGGTCCCGGTCTGGGGGTGCGGATTCTGGGCGAAGTCAAAAAGGACTACGCAGATTTGCTGCGCCGTGCCGATGCCATCTTTATCGACGAACTGCACAACTTCATCGACGAGGCATCAGGCAAGAGCTGGTACGACCTCACCAGTCAGGCCTTCGCGGTGTTTTTGCCCGTCAAGAGTGTCGGCGTCATGGGCGACGGCCGCACCTACGACTACGTGGTCGCCTTGCGTGCCGTGCAAACCAGTGACTTCATGACCGCCGATTGGGCCGAGTTGCCTTATGCGCTGCTGAAAAAAGTGTCGAGCCGCATCATCAACGAAGTGCGCGGCATCAACCGGGTCACATACGACGTGTCAAGCAAGCCGCCGGCCACCATTGAGTGGGAGTAGATATATACGTTTTTGCGCTCTAGCCCGGGTATCAATTGCGTTAATAGCTATCTTTATAGTAGCATATGGTGGTCAGTCCAGCTTACAAAATCACCTTGCCACCGACCATGACCGATGACCAAGCCATGCAGTTGGCCCTGACGCAGGCGGGCCTTGCTGCCCTGGCCGGAGAAGTGCCGGTGGGTGCCGTGGTGTTGAAAGACGGGGTACTGATTGCCAGCGGGCGCAACGCATCAATTGAAACCCAGGACCCGAGCGCTCACGCCGAAATAGTGGCCTTGCGCGCCGCCGCCCTGGCCTTGGGCAACTACCGGCTTGACGGTTGCGAACTGTTTGTCACGCTGGAGCCCTGTGCCATGTGCGTCGGTGCCATGCTGCACGCGCGCCTGCAGCGTGTGGTGTACGGGGCGCCCGACCCCAAGACAGGTGCCGCCGGGTCAGTTCTTGATTTGTTCGCCAATCCGCAGTTGAACCACCACACCGAAGTGCAGGGTGGCGTGCTGGCCGATGCGTGCGCTGAATTGTTGCAGCGATTTTTTCAGCAAAAACGGGCCCAGAGTCAAACCGGTTGCAGCCCGCTGCGCGAAGACGCCTTGCGAACCCCGGAGGCACGGTTTTGCGGCTTGCCAGACTACCCTTGGGCCGCCCGGTACGTCAGTGATTTACCCGCACTCGCCGGGCTGCGGCTGCATTATCTCGACCTTGGCCCGCAAGAGGCACCTTTGACCTACCTTTGCCTGCACGGCCGCACGTCATGGAGTTACCAGTACCACAAGAAAATACCGGTTTTTTTGGCGGCTGGTCATCGGGTGGTGGCGCCTGACCTGATTGGGTTTGGAAAAAGCGATAAGCCGAAAAGGGAAAGCATCCACACTTTGAAATGGCACCAGCAGTTGTTGACCGGGCTGGTCGAGCAGCTCGACTTGAATAACGTTGTGCTGGTGGTTCAAAGCAGCAGCCAATGGCTGGGGCAAGCCCTGATGAGAAGCGCACCAGAGCGATTTGCGGAACTGTTGATCATGGACCTGGAGTCGCCAGCCGACAGCGAACAGGCGGCCTATGAAGCACCGTTTCCGGATCGTGGCCACCGCGCGGCGCTACGCGCCTTCGCGTCACTGCTGGGCGCAGCCCCGCAATCCAAAGCAAAAATTTCATGAATAAACACATCTACATCTACTCTCCATCGGGCGCCGTGCGTGACAAGGCCGCTTTCAAACGTGGCGTGGCGCGACTCAAATCGCTGGGCCATGAAGTTGAAATTGACGAAGCAGCGCTGACCAGCCATTTGCGCTTTGCCGGAGACGACGAGACCCGATTGGCGGCCATTCATCGCGCTTGCGCCAGTGGCGCCGATGTGGCACTGATCTCACGCGGCGGCTATGGCCTGACGCGCATCCTGCCGGGTATTCACTACAAGGCAGTGGCCAAAGCGATTGATCAAGGCATGCGCTTCGTTGGCATTAGCGATTTCACGGCGTTTCAAAGTGCGGTGCTGGCGAAAACCGGGCGCGTCACCTGGGCGGGCCCTGCGCTGTGCGAAGGTTTTGGGGTGGGTGGCAAGCCGGACGGTCATGATGCTGAACTTCCACTGACAACCACCGGGCTGACCGATGCCGCTCAGGCCGTGCCCGACGACATCATGGAAGCCTGTTTCGACGATTTGATCTGTGGACAAGGGGAGGGGGCCGGCTGGCGGCAATTGCGTGAGCCGCACCTGACCGCCAACAACTCTAAGGCCGCCTCTTCAAATGCTAATGATTTAGTAGCTACCAATGCAATATCGACGGGGGCTGCAGCCTCATTTGGCATAAATCAGTCAGTACTTTGGGGCGGCAACCTGTCGGTGCTGGTCTCACTGCTGGGCACGCCGTATTTTCCAGAGGTCAAGGGCGGCATCCTGTTTCTGGAAGATGTGGCCGAGCACCCCTACCGGATCGAACGCATGCTGACGCAGTTGTTGCACGCGGGTGTGTTGGCGCGGCAAAAAGCGATTTTGTTGGGCCAGTTCACCGAGTTCAAACTGGTGCCGCACGACCGGGGCTACAAATTGCAGACGGTCGTCAACTGGTTGCGCCAGCAGATCAAAGTCCCGGTGCTTACCAACTTGCCCTATGGCCATGTCGCCACCAAAGTGCTGCTGCCAGTGGGCGCCAAAACCGATCTGTTGGTGCAGGGACGTGACGCCTTGCTGTTTTGGGGCCACGCCTGAAAAGGCGGGGATATGCCCTAAACTCGATCCAAGATCAAGAAACGGAATCAGCTGGGTATGGGTGAGCACACGACTGTCGTATTTGCCGATCTGTTTGGCAGCACAAGTGTCTTTGAAGCCTTGGGGAATGCCAAAGCCACTCTGGCTGTCACGCAGATAACGACCTGGATTGCCATCGTGGTTGAATCGCACGGAGGGCGGGTTGTCAAAATGCTGGGCGACGGGGTGCTGGCCTTGTTTCCGGACAGCGCGTCCGCCGTCAATGCCGTGGTCGAGATACAACGCCGGCATCAAAAACGCATGACCCTGGTACCGCCCGCCCAACGGATGCCGATCCGCATTGGTGTTGCCAGTGGCGATGTCGAGCTCCTGGCTGGCGATTGTTATGGTGACGCCGTCAACATAGCGGCGCGTCTGAGTGACCTCTCGGGTGCGCACCAGATCTGGGCCAATAGCGCAGCGCTGGACGGCGCCACGGAAGCAGAAGGCGTGCGCTTTCGAATTCTGGGGCCGATCAACATCCGCGGGCGCGCCGAGCCGTGTACCGTCTACCAGGTCGATTGGCAGGAAGACGTCGCCTCGGCTTTTCTGACCATGCAGGCTGAGGTGGACCCGCAGTTTGATGTGACTCAAAACGATGTGCTGGGCGGCCAGATTGAGTTGAGCTGGCTTGACAACCGCAAGACTTTCCAATCGTTTGAGCTGCCGATTCACATTGGACGCATGCATCAGGCAGAGGTGGTCGTTAATGACCCGCGCGTTTCCCGCACCCACGCCCGGATTGACTGGCGCAATGGCAGCGTCATGCTGGTGGACCTTAGCTCCTACGGCAGTTGGGTGCGGTTTTCAGGTGGCGGCTCCGACCTGTTGCTCAGGCGCGAGGAATGTGTCTTGCATGGGCGCGGCGAAATTGCCCTCGGGACATCGTTTGCCGACCTGAGCCCACCGACCGTGCATTTTTCGGTGTCCTGAGCCCGCGGCCCCAACTTAAATCTCACTGGAGAACACCATCGACAAGCAAATCTGGCTGAAAAACTACCCCGCCGCAATGCCAGCCGACATCAATCCCGACCTGTTCACGTCAATCCCCGATCTGCTCGAAAAAACCGCAACCAGGTTTGCTGACCGTCCAGCTATTCACAACCTCGGTCACACCATAAGTTACGCCGAGTTGGAGCGCCTGACGCGTGAATTTGCCGCCTTTTTGCAGGGATTGCCAGGCATGGCCCAGGGTGACCGCGTCGCCATCATGGCGCCAAACCTGCTGCAATACCCGGTGGCACTGTTCGGCATCCTGCGCGCTGGCATGGTCGTGGTGAATGTCAATCCGCTGTACACGCCGCGTGAAGTGGCGCATCAGTTGCAGGATGCCGGCGCCAAAGCCATTGTCATTGTTGAGAATTTTGCCGCTGTGCTGCAGCGCGTGCTCAGCAACACGCCGCTCAAGCACGTGATCACCACGCAAGTCGGCGACCTGCTGCCGTGGCCGAGACGTTCGTTGATCAACTTCGTCATCAAGAAGGTCAAAAAGATGGTGCCTGCCTGGCGCATTGATGGCGCGATTGGCTTTCGGGCGGCGCTGGCACGCGGCGCAAGGTCGTCGTTCAAGCCGGTTCAAGTGAAGCGCGAGGACATCGCATTCCTGCAATACACCGGCGGCACCACCGGTGTCTCAAAGGGTGCCATGCTGACCCACCGCAACATCCTGGCCAACGTGGAGCAAACAGGCGTCTGGATATCGGCGAGCTTTCAGGAAGGCCGCGAGATTGCCATTGCGCCATTGCCGCTGTATCACATCTTTTGCCTGACCTCGACCCTGTCGTTCATGAAGTGGGGGAGCCTGATCGTGCTGATTACCAATCCGCGCGACTTGCCGGCACTGATCAAGGAGCTCGGGCGCTGGAAGTTCAGCGTCATGACCGGCGTTAATACCTTGTTCAACGGCCTCTTGAATGCCCCGGGCTTCGACCAACTCGACTTTTCGACGTTGAAGGTGGTGGTGGGCGGTGGTGCCGCCGTGCAAAAGACCGTGGCCGAGCGTTGGCAGCAAGTCACTGGGCGTTACATCACGGAAGCCTATGGTCTCACAGAAACCTCGCCGGGGGTCTGCGCCAATCCGCTGGCTACACCCTGGAATGGAAAAATAGGTTTGCCCATCCCGTCCACTGAGGTGTCGATCCGGGACGAACACTTCAACGAGTTGCCGGTCTGGCACGGCGAGGGCGATCTGGAGCAACACACAGGCGAGATTTGCATCCGCGGCCCGCAAGTGATGAAGGGTTACTGGAACAACCCGGCAGAAACGGCCAAGGTGATGCAGGACGGTTGGTTAAAGACCGGCGATGTCGGGCACCTGGACGGTGAGGGCTACTTCGCCATCACCGACCGCAAAAAAGACATGATTTTGGTCTCTGGTTTCAACGTCTACCCGAACGAAATCGAGAGCGTGATCGCGATGCATCCTGGGGTGCTTGAATGCGGAGCGGTGGGCATACCCGATGAAAAAACGGGCGAAGCGGTGAAAGTGGTGGTTGTCAGAAAAGACCCCAGCCTCACGAAAGACGATATCCTTGCGCACTGCAAGACCCAACTGACCGGCTACAAGATGCCGCGCCACATCGCGTTTTGCGATGAATTACCCAAGACGCCGATCGGGAAAATCCTGCGCCGCGATCTGCGCGACATGCCCAAGAGCTAGCTGCCTTAACGGCGCTCAAGGGAAAGGCAGGGTAGGCGAAGTCTTCGCCAGCCCTGGCGTGCTCCTTGTTTTGGTTTAGTGCAAGCCGCTTATTTTGTCGCGTTCCAGGCCGCTGTCGAGTCTGTCCAACAGTGCCTGGCGGGCCTTGAGTTTGGTGTTCTTGTGCGCCGTCATGTTGATTTTCTTCAAACGCTGGGCGACTTCCTGGGCCGTGACCAGCAACTGATCAACGGCAACCACCTGGTCAAAAAAGCCCGCGACCAGCGCTCCCTGAGGATTGAACATTTCAGCGCTGATGACAGAGCGCTGAAAGGCCGCCGGGCTCAAGCGGTCACGCGCCAGTTCGATACCGACATGGTGCATGGTCATGCCGATCTGCACCTCGTTGAGCCCGATATTGAATGGCCCCTCGACGCCAATTCGGTAGTCGGCTGCCAGCAACAAAAAAGCGCCCTTGGCAACGGCGTGACCCGGACAGGCGACGATGAGCGGAAACGGGTGGGCCAGCATGCGACGCGTCAGCTTTGACCCGGCGGTCACCAGGTCAATCGCATTTTGCGGGCTGGACATCATGACCTTCAGATCGAATCCACCGGACAGAATGCCCGGCTTGCCGGTCACGATCACCACCGCGCGATCATGCTCGGCCTGGTCCAGCGCCTGATTGAAGTCGACAATCAGATCGGGCGACATGGCATTCACCTTGCCATTGTCCAGCGCCAGCGTGGCAACCCCATCCGCAAGATCGTACGTAACCAGTTTGCTCATGATCAATAAGGGAGTTTGCATAATTAGTGGACTGCATATGTGCTCTAACTTGTTGATTTATATAGAGCCACTGGCAGCATTTACTCAGAATTAGATCACATTAATGACAACTAATTTATAGATTTCTCGTCTGATATTCATAAATAGTAGACAAATCGCCATTCAGATCAGCACTTCATGATTTCATAAAGACGTCCATAGGTGGCCAGTCGGAGGGGGATGCTTGGCCCGTGACAGACTGCCATCCCCAATGCCGCAATCGTTGTGCCCTGACAAACCCAAGACGGGCATCCGCGTCAGCGTTCCAGTCAACCGGAATCCACTGCGGTCTCATGGCAAAAAAACATCCCATCCAAATCTGCCTTTCAGCAGAAGCGACATTAACTCAACCCGCTGCTCCCAACTGAGGCGTCTATCCCTCGTCCCTGGTGTCTCGTAAGGCAAAGTTGCAATCCAGGCACCTGCTTTCACGATATCAAATTTGCTATCGTGAAACTGACATCCATGCCAGCGTATTTTGCTAAATATGAAGTTTCTATACAGATTCACGATGTCATAGCCGATGCCCCGTCTGTACATTTCAAGTCCAAGCTTGATCAGTGTGTAGTAAGTTTCACGGGCCCAGAAAAACGCTAACCTTTAGTTATCCTGCTCTATCGCTGTTCTTGTAAATATCGTGACCGCAGCCAGCGAATCCAAGCAGGCCTTGCCAGCGAGGGAGTCTACTAGCCGCCCGTTCGAGGGTTCTCGCCAACTTGATTTAGAACCAGCGGACGAAATGGAGGCAAAAATGGCCCGCTGGATGCCAAGTTCCAACTGTCCCAAGAGAGCATTGGCCCGTCTTCCAATAGGTTTGTCCATATCGAGCGCTGTCCACAGGACCCGATGGAATTCTCGGGCAGAGCCGGGCATATGCTGATTGACCTGCTCGATCAGTGAAGCTTACGGCATGTGCCGACCAGTCCGATATGCACCCCACTTATGGCTATGGAACGTGGGTCTTCCCGGTCGGCGGACGAATGTTTCCCTGTCGAATGTCCTTTGCATCGCATACGCCGAGGTAAGACCTGCTCTTAATTGAAGAGCGCGAAACCAGTTGACCGTTCGACAGATTCGAATGGCGTCTTGGACACTCGCTGGGACACGAACGCCCTGCTGAATACCGCGGACGAAGTCCGTTGCGAGAGGGAAAATGCCTTCAAAATCAACAGGTTTAAACACAATCAACAGGTTTAAACACAACTGAGACGGACGTTAGAAGAATAAAAACATCTCATTTTTACTCCGTAGATAAACAAGCTTCCGCTGCTTAGCCGGTAAACGTTCTTCCACACTGCTGACGTTCAACTGAATTGATGGCACAGATGATTCAGCAACAGGTAAAGCGCTGTGACTGCAAACTGCATCCAATAGAGGTTGAATCCACCGTGATGGGCAGGGATGTCACTGGGGTTCTTGACATTCACGTCGGTGTTTTGCAGGGCGCTGCGACCTTGAAATCAGACCCAAAAAATGACGATGCCAGTATCCCGCTGTGCCCCACCTGCCGGGCCAACGGATCCAGTAAAACACCGGGGTTCATGATGCCCTGCGGGTCGGCCACTTGTTTGGCCGCCGCCAGCATCTGGCGAAACAGGGCGGGCACTTCGCGCTCATAGCCGCTACGGTGGTCACGCCCGACGGCATGGTGGTGGGTAATGGTGCCGCCGTGCGCAATGACTGCGGCATTGGCCGCCTGCTTGATGTCGCGCCAGGCCGCCAAGGCGCTGGCCACACTGCCATCGGCGGCGCCGCGCGCGGCCAGCGTGAAATACGGTGCCGGTCCGTCCGGGTACACATGGGTCAGACGGCACGACAGCAGCGCCTCTTGCCCCGTGGCGCGCTCGATCGCCGCTCCCACGTCGGCCTTGACACTGGCGTAAAACGCCTCAAACCGATCCCAGGTGATGGCGGTCTCGAAGGTATCCATGATCAGCCCCAGCCCAACGGCCGGGTCGCGCCAATAGGGCATGCGCAGAAAAGCGTCTCGCCAGGCCCCGGCGGCACCGCTGCGGTGCTCGTCCCCGCCTTGAGCGGCCAGCGAGCGGGCCACGGCATCCGCGTCAAACGTGCCGCCATGGTCACGCACTAGATCCAAAGCACGCTCCATCCATGCCTGCAGCGGGTGGTCGGACGACTCAAAGCCCAGCACCAAAATGGCGAAACGGCCATCGCCCACGCCAGAAAACACGGTCTCCATCGGGTCCAGCAAACGGCAGTTCGTCGGGTTCAACCCCGACTGCGCCAATGCCCGCACACAACGTGCGCCCGCAAAGTAGTCCGTAAAGCTGACCGAGGCCGATACACGAAAGCACGGCGGCTCTTGCAGACGCACCCAGGCCTCGGTCAGCACGCCCAGCGTGCCCTCAGACCCCAGCACCCACCGATCTGGTGCAGGCCCGGCACCCGAGCCCGGCAGACGCCGTGTTTGCAGAATGCCGTTAGGGGTGACCAACCGCGTGGACTCAACAAAATCATCGATATGGGTGTGCTGCGTGGCGTAATGGCCCCCGGCCCGCGTGACGATCCAGCCACCCAGCGTGGAGAACTCAAAGCTCTGAGGAAAGTGGCGCAGCGCGAGCCCGTGCGGTTTGAGCTGGGTTTGCAGTTGTGGCCCCAGCGCGCCAGCCTGAATGCGGGCCGCGCGACTGATGGGGTCTACCTCCAGCACCCGGTTCAGGCGCTCCAGGTCCAGCGACACTACCCCGGCATAGCTGTCGCCCACCGCCGCCTCCACACCGCCGCCTCCACACCACCGCACACGCTGCTGCCGCCCCCGTAGGGAATGACTGCCACGTTGTGAGCCTGCGCCCAGTCCAGAATGTCCACCACCGCCTGCTCGTCATCGGGAAATGCCACCCAGTCGGGTGGCGTGGGTGGAGCGCGCAGCCACATGCGCGCCAGGTCTGCATAGCTCTTGCCAACGCAGTGGTTGAGCCGGTCCAGTGGTGTGGCTGAAAACACCGAGACCAGTGCCTTGGGCGCAGCAACGCGCGGCGAGGGCAGCCTAAACTCGTGCACCTGCGGCACCGCCCGCTCGACATAAGGCACCTCCAATTGCTCGACCATGGTCTTTACCGTGGCCTGCTCGCGCGTATCCAGCGAGGCATCGGCCTGGCCCCAGCCCCAAAAGCGGCGGGGTGCACGGCGGGAAAGTGTGGTGGAGTCGGTCATGGCGGCCTCTTGATTTTGGGTAGGCAAGCATTGTGCGACACGGTTCTGTGGTGGCGGGCGACCATTGGACTTCCAGGACCCTGCCGTTCATGGTGGTCGGCTTCCGCTGCAGACCTGTCTCAAATTTTCCCGTCGCCAATGTCAACAATGTGGTTAGGTTGCCGCCAATTGAGCGACCGCTTCAGGGAACCTCGACTGTGAGGGTTTTTCGCCACCCGAAAGCTGCCATCCGGGAGCACCCGCTCCTGGTCGCCACAAGTCAGAGGCGACATCAAACTGCTTGCCTGAAACTTGACGTTCGCAAATTCACCAAGTCGTGGTGACGGACAGCGGCCTGCCGTAGACGCGAACTACGTGCCCATTCCTGACGATGGCTTTCGTGAACTGCCCGCCCGATACCCGAGATTGAACGTCCCATTCGATGTCCTTGGAACGACGGGCCCAGTTGACGCCTCAGCCTTCCATAAAGCTGCCGCCCGTTTGGCGGAGGTCAATCCACATTGCTGACGCCGGCAGCGGAGACTCGGTTGACCGCAGGGCAGCGTACAGGCTCACGCCCACGCCTACGCTCATGCTGATGTGCAGGATCTGGTCGGCGTAGGGTAGACACAAATGATTTGGAAATGGAATGAGTACCTGCCAAGTGATAATCCCCTGCTAAGTTGACTTGGCAGGGGATTGGAGATCGACTCACTTCTGGTCAGGCCAGTGTCAAATCAGAACTTGTGGTTCACATCCAATCCGACAATATTTTTCTCCCAGTCGCCAGTCGTCGAGCCAGTAACCACTTGTGACGCTGTATTGAGGCTGAAGCCGCCGTAGAGGAATGTGGTTTGGAAAGCACGTACTTGGCAGCCACGCCAAAACCTTCGCGCTTTTGCGTGGGATTAGCCCCAGTAGCGTTATCGTCATCAAACTTGGCATAGCTTGCCGACAACCAAGTACCAGTTACCAGCTACCGCGATCTCACTGACGCCCAAGTCTCCGCGGACACCGACAACCAACGATAGTTCTTCAGAAGCTCTTGGGTGTATTGATCCATAACAACATTGTCGGTATGTCGCCTACGGCGCGCCAGGCGTGGGCCGACTGACTGCTGAACGAAATGCTGTCGCCCTCTCCTAGACTGATCTGTTCTCCTCCATCAATGGTGATGGTCAAAACTCCCTGCAGGATGTGGATGAACTCTTCGCCCTCGTGGGAATACGCCCCGTCGCTACCAGCGCCCGGCTGCAGAGTCCATTTCTGACAATCGAGGGACTCGAGGTTTTCGGCCAACTGATTCACCGTAATGCCTGACGTGAAATACGGTGCTACGCGAGCCTCGTTGTTCCTGACGACGCAAGATGCGGCTTTTTCGCCATGCCCCTCTGGTGCAGTCAGCTTCGTCACCGACGTGTTGTAGCTTGCGGCAAGTCGCTGCAGGCTGGTTACGGTTGCACCCTGACCCGTACGCTCAAATGTAGAAATAAAGGATATTGGCAGTCCGGATAACTTGCTGGCCTGATCCAGTGAGAGGTTCTGCTTTTGCCTGGCAATCCGAAACCTTACGCCCAACTGCCTTGTCTTTTCCTGCTGCTCGCTTAAGGGCGATGTCAGGTGACTCGGCTGAGGCGCGGAAGCCGCGAGCGTCTGCTTGATGGCAGACATGTTCAATCCATCCACTTTCCGAAGTCTGTGGATGGCTCGGATAGCTGAAATATCGCTATCCCGATAGATGCGATGACCTGAAGCCGAACGTTCTGGACTGATCAGACCATGCTGCTCCCACAGGCGCAATGTCGACACGTTAATTCCGGTGACTTGCGACACATCACCAATTCCAATATTCTGCATGTGCTATTCCTTCTGTGCTTCAGCGAGACTGAAACGCATGAACTTTCCTCGATTGGCTGATTTCATCAGCACCACGGAAGGTCCACACAACATCCGTTAGCACGTGTATTACTGCCTGCCGTGATACCTGTTACTTGATTTGGTAGCTCATGACAAGCAGGAAAACACCTACTCCTCTATTAATTTGCGTTTGTATTATCTACAGAAAACATATAGATATTATGCAATGCCCCGCGTTCATGGGCTACCACTGGAGTGATGCTGTGTTCCCAAGAAAGAACCTAATCGAGCTCGACCGCCCCCAAAATCTGAGCCGACTGTCTCAAAGTCACTGGATGAAGGAGGCCGAGCCGCTGGAGCCCTCCACCCGCCCGCTCAACGGGAAAAAATTCGCCGACGTGGCTATCATTGGCGGCGGCTATGTCGGGTTGTGGACGGCCCTGACCATCAAGGCGGAACACCCCGAGGCACGTGTGGTCGTGCTGGAGCGGGACATTTGCGGGGGCGGCGCTTCAGGGCGCAATGGCGGATTCGCCATGTCGTGGTGGCCGAAGATTTCTACCTTGATGGGTATCGCCGACAAGGACGAGGCCATCCGCCTGGCCGTTGCATCCGAGCAGGCGATTTCTGAATTGGGGCAGTTCTGCCAGGACAACGGCATCGACGCTCATTTCGTTCAGGGGGGATGGCTGTGGACGGCCACCTCCGAATTCCAGCGAGATGCCTGGCGCGATACGCTCCATGCGTGCGCGAAGATTGGGAAAAGACCGTTCCAGAACCTCTCTGATGAAGATGTTTCCCGTCGCACGGGATCCAGGGTGCACCTGGCCGGTGTCTACGAGCAGAGCAATGCGACCGTTCAGCCTGCGTTTCTGGCGCGCGGGCTGCGCAAGGTTGCCCTCCAACGCGGTGTGGAAATCTACGAGAACACGGCGGTCGTCTCGTTGTCGACCAACGCACCGTCGATCCTCATGACCGCTCACGGCGAGGTTCAGGCTCAGGCCGTTGTGCTGGCAAACAATGCCTGGGCCGCCGCCATACCGGAGCTAGGGCAACTCATCACACCCGTCAACAGCACTATCATCGCCACTGAGCCCGTGCCGGAACGGCTTCGAGAGATCGGCTGGACGGGCGGCGAATCCATCACCGACTCTCAGCTCATGGTGGGCTATTACAGGACCACGCGCGACGGACGAATCGTCTACGGCAAGGGCACAGGCGTCATCCAGTATCAGAGCGTGATTGGCGAATGCTTCAGCCAGTCTCCAGAGGCGACAGCGCTCACGCTGGCTGATTTCCGGCGCTCCTTTCCCATGCTGCGGGACGTGAAGATCGACGACCAATGGGCTGGCCCGATCGACCGGACCTATGACAGTCTGCCGGTGTTCGGAACCCTGAGGGATGCCGGCCACATCAGCTACGGCGTCGGCTGGAGCGGCAACGGTGTGGCTCCCAGCCGCATCGGCGGAAAAATACTGTCCGCCTTGGCGCTTGGTTTGCGCAACGAATGGTCTGGATGCGCCTTGGTCAACCGATCCAGTCGGAAATTCCCGCCCGAACCCTTCAGGTTTGTCGGCGGTTCGCTAGTCAGGAACGCCGTACTGCGCAAAGAACAAACCGAAGCACTTGGCAAGATGCCGCACTGGTGGGATGTGAAGTTCGCCGGCCTCGCGCCGGCGGGCCTCGAAGACAAATCCTAATCAATAACTTTCGTGGAAACTCCTATCGTCATCAATCGCAACACCGATTTCCTGTAAATACCACGGATCGGAGGCCATACCTAGGGCAATGCTGATTAAGGTCCACGAACCTGAGGGTTGAAACGTTACGTAATGCTGAAACAGCAGACCCTTGCCATGGCCGCCGACCAGTCCTTTGAGAACTATCGCAAGCCCACGCGGCGCGACGAATTCTTGAAGACCATGGAGGCAATCGTTCCTTGGGTTGCGCTGTGCGAAGTGATCGAGCCCTTCTACCCTAAGGCCGGCAACGGACGCCCACCCATTGGATTGGAGCGCATGCTGCGCATCCACTTCATCCAGCACTGGTTCAACCTGGCCGATCTATCCTGCGAGGAGGCTTTGTACGATAGCGTCAGTCTGCGCCGCTTCGTGGGCATTGATCTGGGGCGTGAGCCAGTGCCCGATGCCACAACGATGCTGAAGTTTCGCAAACTCCTGCATGACAACCAGCTCGGTGAGGCCTTGTTCGCGCAGGTGGGCGCTGTGTTGCAAAGCAAAGGCTTCAAGGTCAACACCGGCACTATTGTGGATGCCACCATCATTGGAGCTCCGAGCTCCACCAAGAACGCAGGCAAGGCGCGTGACCCGGATATGCACCAAACCCGCAAGGGCCAGCAGTGGTACTTCGGCATGAAGCTGCACATCGGTGTGGACAGCCAAACCGGACTGGCCCACAGCGCCGTGGTC
Organism: Rhodoferax ferrireducens T118; assembly: GCF_000013605.1. Lineage (NCBI taxonomy): Bacteria > Pseudomonadati > Pseudomonadota > Betaproteobacteria > Burkholderiales > Comamonadaceae > Rhodoferax > Rhodoferax ferrireducens. Next base: position 2,497,498 of record NC_007908.1, on the reverse strand, counting down.
ACATCGGCCAACGTGCTCGACAAACACCCGCTGCCAGACCTGTTGCATGGCAACGAGCAGCGCGTCTATGGCGACTCGGCCTACGCCAGCCAGAAGGACTTGATCCACAGTGCAGCGCCCAACGTGCGCGACTTCACCAATCAGCGCACCCGTCGCAACGGTGTAGTGAACGAAACGCTCAAATCCAGGAACCGCAACAAGTCGCGGATTCGGGCACGGGTAGAGCATGTCTTTGGCGTGGTCAAGCGCCTGTGGGGATTTGGCAAGGTGCGCTACCGGGGCCTGCAGAAGAATGCAACTCGGGCATTCACCGCACTTGCGCTGACCAACATTTATCTCAGCCGTCAACGGCTGAGGGCACAGGTGCGTCCATGAGGGCGCAAAGCGGGCCAAATGGCCCATGCAAAGGCCCCAAGGGGCACCCAATGGACGTGATTTTTCGTCGATCTTTTCGACTTCGCGCCGTCAACAGCACAAGATGCCGTTTTGACGGTACTTGTTCAGCATAGCCTTAAGGGGCAATCAATAGTCGTTTGTCGATGTCAGGTTACCCACCCTGCTCGGCTGTCCATAGTGGTGCGCCAAGCAAGGTCTGTCGCATGTTACCCGGACTTTGGACTCAGACCGTGTCATCGGAGACGACCAAAAACCGTCGTTGAAAGTCAGACCAATATGGCTCGAATGAGTTGGTCTTAGTTAAGCACAGGTTGCTTCTTGATCCAGTCTCTAGCAGCTTCGACAGAAGACGCGGTAGCAACCTCAAAGTGATCCAGATCTCTCGTTACCAGCGTGTCTTTGATTAGCGCCAAGATCGTTTCATCACGCGATACAAAGATCACTCGACAACGTGAGTGTGTTGCCTTCGAACCATATTGAATAGCAGCCAAGTAAGGCAGCATGCCGCGCGAGAAATCATTCCCTGTGACCTGCAGCAAGTCGTTGATGACAAATCGGATGTCTTTAAATCGTGGGTCAGCCAATACCTGTTCTGATGATAGGAGAAATTCTTCTTCTGACAAAGCTCCCGACATTCGTTTCAAGAGCCCGCCGTTTTCCCAAGTCATTTCTATATTCATGTGGCACATCCTTGCATATTTTGATTGCAGAAGTGGCCGATTGTGCTCCCGAACCGACATAAAATTGATTTCTTACAGTTTCTGGTTTTATTTGCAACTAGTGTTTACCCTTGTTTTTCATCTTTTGCTCGAGAATGCTCTGAAACAACTCGCAACCAGTTGGCATAGCAAGTCGGTAGTTTGCAAGCAGCAGGATTTCACGGGCGACCTTTCAATTCAGCCCTTGCAGCGCCTTTCCCTAGATATTGGTCGTGCAGACCCTTGTTCGGTTCGGTTGCAAGACTGATTAACGAGATACGGCCAAACAATTAGCACTCGCCCCGTTTAACCGCCACGGGTTGCTCAGGCCGCTTCAGTGACCGGTCTGAAGCAGGCAAATCGTAGAGTTGTACTACCGGATTCAGCCTGTTGAAGTCAGTGGCCGGGGAAATCGGCATTTCTTAGTCTGGTGACTCCAAGAGACACATTGCTGCCGCTCACCAGTGGCAGCTATCTGGCGGTTCAATTTTCAGGTATTTGAGACCAGCCCGCAGTCTTTCATATGTCCCGCATCCTGCCCCAAAGAGTCGTCGAGGAGAATGATGACCTGACGTCCGCGCACATTGTGTTGAAAACCGAAGCGGTCGCGCAGCTTTAGGAGTCAATTTGCTTAGCGGTCCGGCTCCAACGCAGCGGGTGCAGCCCAGTGGTCTCTGTCGGCTGCAAAGGGATTGTTTCGTTTGCACTGTACAAAGCCTACGCCCGATTTTCGGTGTAGTTTGGTCTTGTGAAAATATTTTCATAAGGCCAAGGAGGTGACGATGATTGCTAGTGACACCCGAAAATATACCACTCAGCAGTCTGGCCACATTGGCAGATCGGTTGCCCGATCATTCCCATTTTTCAAACTTGGAGCGTCACATCCGGACGAAATTGCTCTGCAAACATTCGATACATTTGGCCCGAATTTTTGAAACAGTCGGATGGCATTATTCCGCTGTGAATGGTCGCCTTTTGACTGCTCGGGTCCATATCCAGACGCGTTTCGTTGCGTGCTTTTCCATATGCGTACAGCACGTCTGTTTTTTATGCTGGCATATGGCAAGGCAACGGGCAATGAAGAAGTGATTCGTCTGGCAGGCTTCGAAGGCATCTTCTGCGGTGCATCGGCCATGTACGGCGGACTGGCGCAGATTCTGAACGAACTTTATGGTCACCCCGTCATGCCACTGGGCGTGCACAAAGCCGTGTGATCTTTGGATGCCAGTGGCGTTCATGCGGTGTGAACGTGGGTCAGGCGAGGGGTTTACGATGATCCCTTGCTGAGTTCCAGCAACCTGACAGACGATTTGTTTTTATCCTAGGAGTTTCTCGATGATCAAAGACGTAGTAGTTTTAAGCGCAGCCCGTTCCGCCATAGGCGCATTCGGCGGATCCCTGGCCACCATGGAGCCGTCTGAACTGGCTGGCATCGTGATGAAAGAAGCCATTGCCCGCTCTGGCGTCGACCCCAAACAAATCGGCAATGCAGTGGTTGGCAACTGCATTCCGACCGATTCGCGGTACGCCTACGTCTCTCGCGTCGCCTCCATCCAGGCCGGTCTACCGATGGACTCGATCGCCATGCAAGTCAGCCGTCTGTGTTCGTCCGGCCTGCAAGGCATTGTGACGGCAGCACAAAACATCATGCTGGGTGATTTTGATTACGGCATTGGTGGCGGTGTCGAGGTCATGTCGCGGGGCAGCTACATGATGCCGGCATTGCGCGCCGGTGCGCGCATGGGCGACACCAAGGCGATCGATATGATGGTCGCTGTTCTGACCGATCCGTTTGGTGTGGGCCACATGGGCCTTACCGCTGAAAACCTCGCTACCAAGTGGAACATCAGCCGTGAGGACCAGGATGCCTTTGCCTGCGAATCACAGCGCCGTGCGGCAGTGGCGATTGCAGAAGGTCGTTTCAAATCCCAGATCGTTCCCATTGTTCAGCAAACGCGCAAAGGTGAAGTCGTGTTTGACACCGACGAACACGGCAAGGCCAACACCACCCTGGAATCGCTGGCCAAAATGAAACCGGCCTTCAAAAAAGACGGCACCGTCACCGCTGGAAATGCCTCGGGCATCAACGATGGTGCAGCCTTCTTCGTGCTGGCCGCTGCCGACGTGGCCGCCAAAGCGGGTCAAAAGCCAATTGCCCGTATCGTCTCTTATGCCATTGCCGGGGTACCGAACGAACTCATGGGAGAAGGCCCAATCCCAGCCACCAAATTGGCTCTCAAAAAAGCAGGGTTGACACTCGATCAGATGGATGTCATCGAAGCCAATGAAGCTTTTGCGGCGCAGGCGATTGCAGTCAACAAGGGGCTCGGGCTCGACCCTGTCAAGACCAACCCGAACGGCGGCGCCATCGCGCTGGGTCACCCCGTGGGCTGCTCCGGCGCCTTCATTGCGACCAAAGCGGTGTACGAGCTGCAACGCACCAGCGGCAAGTATGCACTGGCCACCATGTGCATCGGCGGTGGCCAGGGTATTGCGGTGATTTTCGAACGCATCTGATTGCGCCCGTTGCGCAAACGCGCCGGTGCGAAGCCGGCCGTCGCGTGTTGATCCTTTGTCTTATTGGAGTTTTTCAAAATGGAAATAGATACTGTTGGCATCATCGGCGCTGGCACCATGGGTAACGGCATTGCACAGGCTTGTGCGGTGTCTGGCATCAGGGTCATCATGGTCGATATCTCCGAGGCTGCCGTTGCCAAGGGTGTTGCCACCGTGGCAGGCAGCTTGGAGCGCCTTCTCAAGAAGGAAAAGATCACGGCTGTCGAGCGCGATGCGACACTGGCGCGCATCAAGGGCAGCACAAGCTATGACGAACTGAAGTCAGCCCAACTGGTGATCGAGGCGGCCACCGAAAATTACGATCTCAAGCTCAGGATTCTTAAGCAGGTGGACGCCATGCTGGCGCCCGACGTGATTGTCGCCACTAACACCTCGTCCATTTCGATCACCAAGCTGGCCGCGGCCACCAGCCGCGCCGATCGTTTTATTGGCATGCACTTCTTCAACCCGGTTCCGATGATGGCGCTGGTGGAAATCATTCGCGGCTTGCAGACCAGCGATGCGACGCACGACGCAGTGCACGCGATGGCAAAAGCCCTGGGCAAAACACCGATCACCGTAAAGAATGCGCCGGGCTTTGTCGTCAATCGCATTCTGGTGCCGATGATTAATGAAGCTTTTTTCGTAATGGCAGAAGGCCTGGCGACTCCAGAAGATATTGACGCCGGCATGAAGCTTGGCTGCAACCAGCCGATCGGTCCACTGGCGCTGGCCGACATGGTGGGTCTGGATGTCTGTCTGGCCGTGATGGAGGTGTACCTGAGCGAATTTGGCGACAGCAAATACCGCGCCTGTCCGTTGCTTAAGGAAATGGTGGCGGCCGGTCGTCTGGGTCGAAAGACTGGCCAGGGCGTTTATCGGTACTGATTCGTTGCCGCGTGTCGGTGCTCGATCAACGCCCTAGAATCGAAACGACACCTGCATTTAAACCACATGCCATCTGAACCTCCCAGCAAGACATCACCAGCCGACCGCCAACAGGAGTTTCTTCAGGCCGGGCTGGATCGAATTGACCAGGGCTTGACGGTTATTGATGGCAACCTGCAACTGGTGGCGTGGAACAGGGCCTTTTTGCGGTTGCTGGATTTTCCCGAAGACATGGCGTATGTCGGCGCGACCTTTGAGTCGTTCATACGCTACAACGCCGAACGCGGCGAATACGGGCCGGGCGATGTGCAGGAACTGATTGCCGAGCGCGTGCGGTTGGCAAGTCGTTTTGTCTCGCACTACACCGAGCGTGTCCGGCCGGACGGCCGGATTCTGGCGGTACGTGGCGACCCCTTGCCCGACAACGGCTTTGTGACGCTTTACACCGACATGACCGCCAGCCGACGTCTTGAGCAACAGATCCAGCAGGACAACGCAGAGTTGGAGGATCGCGTCATCCAGCGCACCGCCCAATTGACGGCAGCCCAGCAGCGCCTGACCGAGGCGGATGCGGCCGCGCAGCGCATCACCACCGCCTTGCGCTGCAGTGAAGAGAATTTGCGCTTGATCACAGATACGGTGCCCGCGCTGATTGGCTACTTTGACCAACAGGAAATCTACAGCTACACCAACAAAGGCTATTCCGACTGGTTTGGGTTCACCAAGGAGGAAATGGTGGGCCGTTCGATTCATGACGTGGTTGGAGACGAGGTTTACGCCAGTGTCTCGACGTATTTGCACCTGGCACTGAGAGGGCAGCAGGTGAGCTATGAGTACGCCATGCGCCGCCCGGGTGGGCAGGTGTTCTATGCGCGCAGCGAATTGGTCCCGGAAATGGACGCCGAGGGTCGCGTGATCGGCTGTTTTGTTCTCTCAGTCAACATCACCGATCTCAAGAATGCGCAGTCGGCTCTAGTTCATGCACAAAAGATGGAGGCGGTGGGACAGTTGACAGGCGGGCTTGCGCACGACTTTAATAATTTGCTGACGGTCGTGATCGGCAATCTGCTGACCCTGCATGAGCGCTACCCCAACGATCCGGATATTTGCGAATTTGTGGTGCCGGCGCTGAAGGCGTCGCGCCGGGGTGCGGCGTTGATCAAGCGCCTGCTGGCGTTCGCATCAAAGCAGCCGCTGGCGCCGAGGTCCGTCAATATTGAAGACCTGGTGGCCGACACCATGATCCTGCTCAAGCGCACGCTGCCGGCGCATATCAGCGTGACCAGCATTCCCATGGATGAGCCCTTGTTCGCGATGACCGATGCGCAGCAGCTTGAAAACGCACTGCTCAACCTCGCGCTCAATTCGCGTGACGCCATGCCCGATGGTGGGCAACTGGTGATTCAGGCGCAGCGCATGCAGTTGGACCTGGCGCACGTGGCTGATTTCGACGTTGCACCGGGCTGCTACGTAGCTTTGAGTGTTTCCGACACCGGCGCCGGCATGGATGCCGCCACGCAGGCCCGCGCCTCGGATCCGTTCTTCACCACCAAACGCTTTGGTTTGGGAAGTGGTTTGGGCTTGTCCATGGTCTATGGATTTGCCAAACAATCTGGTGGCGGTATTCGCATTCAAAGCGCATTAGGCGAAGGCTGCACTGTCACGCTGGTGCTGCCGTATGTCTGTGACAAGCTCGAGCTTGACGCGCCGATGGGCGCGCAGTATGGCTCGGGTCAACGCGGCGCGGAGCACCCCCTGGTCTTGCTGGTGGAGGACGACCCCGACGTGCGCCGTGTCATCCGGCTACAACTCGTCGATCTGGGCTACCCGGTAATCGAAGCGGACCATGCGGCTGATGCCCTGGATCTATTGTCGACCGTTCCATCCGTGGGCATACTGATCTCCGACATGGTGATGCCCGGCAGCATGGATGGACGCACGCTATGCTGTGAGGCGAGCCTGAGTGCACCGAATGTGAAGACCTTGTTGATCAGCGGCTACGCCATGTCGCCCGAGAATGCGATCGGTCCACCGCTGTTGAAGAAGCCATTCACCGCCGTCGAACTGCAACGGGCCCTTGATGGTTTGATGTCATGAACGCCACCCTGTCCCCTGCGCCCATCGGGCAGCGCTGCATCTATATCCTGGACGATGATCCCGACCTGTGCCGTCTGGTGAGTGGCACCTTGCGGGAGTTTGGTTTCGAGACCTATGAATGCGCAAGCGCGGCCGCCCTGCGCAACCTCTTGCTGTGGCGTGTCCCTGATCTGTGCATCGTGGATCTGGGCTTGCCCGATGCGGATGGCCTGGACGTGGTACGTGAACTGCAAGCGCGATTCGCCTGCGGGGTGATGGTGCTGACCGGGCGGGGCTATTTGAGCGACCGGGTCATGGGCCTTGAGTTGGGCGCCGATGACTATATCGTCAAACCGTTTGAGCCGCGCGAATTGGTGGCGCGCGTGCGCAGCATCTTGCGTCGTCATGACAAGTCCAACAGTGCGCAAGCACCCGAACGTTCCCAGATTGCGGAATTTTCCGGCTGGCGTTTCCTGGTCGACTCCAACACACTGACCGCGCCGAGTGGGCAGCAGTGGACGCTGAGCTCCGGTGAATCGCACATGCTGCTGCTGTTCTTGAAGCGTCCAAACCGGATCCTGGACCGCGAGCAGTTGTGTGGTGACCGCGATCTCTCGGCCCTGGATCGGAGCGTCGATGTTCGGGTTTCGCGGCTGCGTCGCAAGCTTGAATCGGACCCTGAACACCCCAAAACCATACGCACTGTCTACGGCGCGGGCTACTTGCTGGCGGTTGAGGTCAAGTGGTTGTAGGCGATCCAACGTCCCCCGACTGCCATTCTTGCCAACGGCCAAGCATGGCTACAACACTGGCGCCCGACTATTGAACTTGTTCAGGTCCTGAACGACGACAGCGCTCAGCCTTGTCTGGACTGAGGGCTGAGCGAGCACCGTTTAATGGCTTTTTTGTGCCAAAAATTGGCGCAAATACACTGCAAACATTCGATACATTTGCACCGAATTCCTGAAACAGTCCGATGGCATTATTCAGGTGTGACTGGTTGAACACTGTCGGCTTGCGTCGAGCCACTTGGCGCCGCGATAGATCAACTGTCAATGTTCAAACACTACCAAGAATAGCGCTGTCAACACATCCTGTTCGGGAGCAAGAGGCGCTATCTGTGCAAGACATTGATGGGGCACCCAAAACCTTGGTCCTGTTCAGTTAGACCGGATCTTGATGAAATTTACGGCCCGAGAAATAGTATGACAAACCAGGAAATCTTGGCCCAGTTTGGCCCCCGTGAAGCGATGGAATACGACGTCGTTGTTGTTGGAGGCGGCGTTGCCGGCCTGTCCACCGCCATCCGCCTCAAGCAGCTGGCTACTGAAAAAGGCCAGGAGCTGTCGGTGGTGGTGCTGGAAAAAGGCGCCGAGCCCGGCGCCCACATCCTCTCGGGCGCCATCATGGATCCCATCGCCATGAATGAACTGTTCCCCGACTGGAAGGCCATGGGCGCGCCCCTGAACCAGCCGGTGACCGATGACGCCATGATGTTCCTCAGTGAAACGTCAGGCTATCGCACCCCCAATTTTCTGCTGCCCAAATGCAGCCATAACCACGGCAACTACATCATCAGTCTGGGCGAGCTGACGCGCTGGCTGGCGACCCAGGCCGAAAACATGGGTGTGGAAATATTCCCCGGCTTTGCCGCCGCTGAAGTGCTTTACACCGAACAAGGTGCTGTCAGGGGGGTCGCCACCGGCAACATGGGCGTGAACAAGGAGGGCGAGCCGGGCGAGAATTTCCAGATCGGCATGGAGCTGTTGGCGAAATACACCATTTTTGCCGAAGGCTCGCGCGGTCATCTGGGGCGCCAGCTGATTGCCAAGTACAAGCTTGACGAGGGCTGTGATCCGCAAAGTTATGGTTTGGGCATCAAGGAGGTTTGGGAGGTGGACCCCTCGCGCCACCAGCCTGGGTTTGCCATGCACACCGCAGGCTGGCCGCTGGACAACAGCACCTACGGCGGCTCCTTCATGTACCACATGGGGGACAACAAGATCGCCTTGGGCTTCATCACCGGGCTGAACTACCAAAACCCATTCTTAAGCCCGTTCGAGGAGTTCCAGCGCTGGAAAACCCATCCCAATGTGCGCTGGTATTTTGAGAACGACAAGGGCGAAGTCACCGCCAAGCGGCTGGCCTATGGTGCGCGCACCATCACCGCCGGCGGTTTGCTGGCACTGCCCAAGACCGTGTTCCCGGGCGGCGCCCTGGTGGGTTGCGAAGCGGGCTTCCTGAACGTGAGCCGCATCAAGGGCAGCCACACGGCCATCAAGACCGGCATGCTGGCAGCCGAGGCGGCGTTTGAGGCCGTCACGGCCGGACGCCAGCATGACGAACTGAGCGCCTATCCCGAGGCGTTTGAGAACAGTTGGGTCTATACCGAGCTCAACAAATCGCGCAACTTCAAGGCCTGGTTCAAGTATGGCTTGCGCATCAGCACCCTGATGAATGGTTTCGAGCAGTTCGGACTGGGGGGCAACATGCCCTGGACCATTCACCGTGACAAGCCCGACCATGCCTACCTCAAGCCCGCCGCCGAGTGCCAGCCCATTGTTTACCCCAAGCCCGACGGCAAGCTCACCTTTGACCGCTTGAGCAGTGTCTTCATCGGCAACGTCAACCATGAAGAAAATCAGCCCGCGCACTTGACACTCAAAGACGCGTCGGTGCCGGTTGCCATCAACCTGGCCAAGTTTGCCGGCCCCGAGGCGCGCTACTGCCCGGCCGGGGTTTATGAGTTTGTCAAGAACGATGACGGCACCGACCGACTGCAGATCAACGCCTCCAACTGCGTGCACTGCAAGACCTGCGACATCAAGGATCCGACGCAGAACATCGTCTGGGTCACGCCCGAAGGGGGCGGTGGACCCAATTACGCGGGGATGTGACTCCCTTTAACCATGGTCGAGCACGTCACTGTACCTGCAAGAAATAAATTGACACAACCTCCAGAAAGCACCTTATGAACTACCAAGCCCCCCTCCAAGATATGTTGTTTGCGATGCAGGAACTCGCTGGCTTGTCCAGCGTCAGTGCCCTGCCGGGTTTTGAGGACTACGACCTCGATACCGCCCAGGCCGTCATGCAAGAGTCTGCCAAGTTCTGCGCAGGCGTGGTTGCACCCTTGAACGTCGGCGGCGACAAAGATCCGAGTTCCTTCAAAGACGGCGCTGTCACGACCGCGCCTGGATTCAAGGAAGCCTACGCTCAGTTTACGCAGGGTGGATGGCAAGGCGTGATTCACCCGACCGAGTTTGGGGGCCAGGGTTTTCCCAAACTGATAGCCACGCCCTGCATCGAGATGCTGCACGCGGCCAGCCTGTCGTTTGCCCTGTGTCCGATGCTCACCGACGGTGCCATTGAGGCACTGCTGGTGGCCGGCAGCGATGAACTCAAACGCAAGTTTGTCGGCAAGCTCATCAGCGGCCAGTGGACCGGCACCATGAACCTGACCGAGCCGCAGGCCGGCTCCGACCTGGCAGCGGTGCGCTCCACCGCTCAGCCGCAGGCGGACGGCAGTTACAAGGTGTTCGGCACCAAGATCTTTATCACCTACGGTGAACACGATATGGCTGAAAACATCATCCATCTGGTGCTGGCCCGGGTGCCCGGGGCGCCCGAGGGTGTGAAGGGCATATCGCTGTTTCTGGTGCCCAAGCTGATGGTTGGCGACGATGGTGCCCTGGGCGCGCGCAATGATGTTGCATGTGTGTCGATTGAGCACAAACTCGGGATCAAGGCGAGCCCGACGGCGGTATTGCAGTTTGGCGACCAAGGTGGTGCGGTGGGCTATGTTGTGGGTCAGGAAAACCGTGGCCTAGAGTACATGTTCATCATGATGAATGCGGCCCGCTTTGCGGTGGGCATGCAGGGTATTGCGGTTGCCGATCGTGCCTATCAAAAGGCCGTTCGCTTCGCCCATGATCGTGCCCAAAGCCGCGATCTGGCCGGCTCTGACGGCCCGGTCTCGATCATCAATCACCCCGATGTCAAGCGCATGCTGCTGACCATGCGTGCCCACGTCGAGGGCACGCGAGCCCTGGCCTACGTGGCGGCTGCCGCCAGCGATGCCGCTCACCACGCCGCTGACGAGCTCACCCGCAAAAACAACCAAGCCGTTTATGAATACCTAGTGCCCGTGGTCAAAGGTTTCGCCACTGAAATGTCGGTCGAGATGACGAGCCTGGGCGTACAAGTTCATGGCGGCATGGGCTACATCGAAGAGACGGGTGCCGCCCAACACTTCCGCGACGCCCGCATTCTGACCATCTACGAAGGCACCACCGCCATCCAGGCCAACGACATCGTGGGCCGAAAAACCCTGCGCGACAAGGGTGCCGTGGCCAAGGCCCTGTGCGCCCAGATCGCCCTCACCGAACAGGACCTGTCCGCGCGCGGCAACGACGACTGCATGGCGATGCTGAACGCGCTCAAGCAAGGCCGGCTGGCCATGGAAGATGCCGTTGAGTTCATCGTTGCGAATGGCAAGAGCCAGCCCAAGACTGTGTACGCCGGTGCCGTGAACTACCTCAAATTGGTAGGCGTTGTCTTGTGCGGCTGGCAAATGGCCCGGGCCATGCTGGTGGCCCAGGATAAATTGGAAAGCGACCCCGCGTTCTTCGTCGCCAAGCTGATCACGGCACGCTTTTATGCTGAATCTGTGCTGACCCAGGCCACCGGCTTGGCGCAAAGCATCTGCTTGGGCGGGAACACAACCAACCGAATGGCGATTGAGCTGTTTTGAAATCCAGGCCAATGCGAGAAATCAGTGCGACAGATCAGTAGGCGTATCACCAGAAACGCACGTGCGCAGTCGCTGCACCGAGCCAGGTGACTGACAGCGACATTCCAATTTCAACGTATCTTCAGATCGAGAGGCACGGCCATGACAACACGTCATAAGGAACAATACCGACAAAAGCTCGGCTCCGCCGACCAGGCCGCAGCCTTGGTCAAGTCGGGGGACTCGCTCTTCATGGGTGAGTTCGCCCAGAACGTGGAAGCCGTGGACGTCGCCCTTGCTTTGAGGAAAAACGATCTCAGGGATGTAATCCTGATCACCACGACCCGCGCCAAACCCCTGAGGTGCATCGAGGCCGATCCAGGCAGGGAATCGTTCATCTGGAACGACTGGCATTTTTCCGGTCTGGGCCGCAAGTATGGCGAGCAGGGCCTGGCCAGCTACATCCCGTTCAGCTACCACCAGGGCCCGCAGAACGTTATGCTGTACGAGCAGCCCGATGTCGCCGTCGTGCAGGTAACGCCGATGGATGCACAGGGTTTCTTCAACTTCTCGACCAGTTGCTCGATGACACCGGCCTACTGCCGCAGGGCCAAGATGGTCGTCGTCGAGGTCAACACGAAGGCGCCCCGATGCCTGGGCGGTCTCGACGAAGCGATCCACATCTCGCAGGTGGACATGGTCGTCGAAGGCCCCAACAGCCTGTTGCTGCAGCTGCCCGAAAGCCAGGCGAGCGACGCCGACCGTATGATCGCCGGCCACGTCATGGAACTGCTTGAAGACGGCTCAACGATCCAGCTCGGCATCGGCGCGCTTCCCAATATCGTTGGCTCGATGATCGCGCACAGCGGCTTGAAGGACCTTGGAGTGCACACCGAGATGCTGGCCGACTCTTATGTCGATATGTACGAGGCCGGTCGCATCACTGGCATGCGCAAATCCATCGACCGCGGCAAAATGGTCTATACCTTCGCCATGGGATCGCAGAAGCTCTATGACTTCCTCGACAACAACCCGGTTGCAGCGATCTTCCCGGCGTCCTATACCAACGATCCCGGCGTCATTGGCCAGAATCCCAAGGTGGTCGCGATCAACAACGCCATCGAGATCGACCTCTTCACTCAGGTCGCCAGCGAGGCCGCCGGGACGCGCCAGATATCCGGGACCGGAGGCCAGCTCGACTTCATCCTGGGGGCCTACAAATCCGAGGGTGGAAAGGGTCTGATCTGCATCAACTCGACTTTCAAGAAGAAGGACGGCACGATTGGCTCGCGAATCGTGCCGTCGCTCTCAGCCGGAACGATCGTCACTTGCCCGCGTTCGATCGTGCACTATGTTGTGACCGAATTCGGATACGCGCAGATGAAGGCCAAATCGACCTGGCAGCGGGCCGAGGCCTTGATCAACATTTCGCATCCCGATTTCAGGGAACAATTGATCAAGGAAGCCGAGTCCATGGGCATCTGGCGTCGTTCCAACAAGATCGTGTAAGTTTCTGGGTCTTACGGACGGGGACAGCGAATTCGCGCTGTCCCCGTACCGGTTTTGCTAGTCAATTTAATTTGGCTTTGCAGGTCACCACACGCTAATAATTCAACATCGATAAAAGTAACGCGGGCAGCACCAAGAAACGCACTACCGAGGCTGAAGGGCTTGCTGAAATAGCCCATACCGGCAGGTTCAAGCAGACCATTGCATATCAGGTCATTGCGGCAGTTGGGTTGCTGGCGCCAATGTCAGTACATGGACGCCCCCGGTATGCCAAGCTTTCAATTCGTTCTGACTCAAAGGAAAAGATTGCACCAGTACATTCGGACTCTTGGTGTGACTTTTAATCACGGTCCCTGATGGGATTCGCTGGTTGGATCCTCAATAGCTTTGTCGCACTTCGGTTTGCCCTGACGATCCCGGGATTTTCCAACCACGGTCTTACCTGTCGTGCCATCACTTCATGATTGCTTGAGCAACCGTTAGTTCAGTCCCCCTGTCTGTTCTCACTGTCTTACTTTTCCTGCCGACCTGACTACACGCCCACAGCCTCACGGGTGTAGTCAGGTCGGAACTCTCGATCATGTGTCAGCAACGACCACACTATGCGGGCATTCTTATTGGCGAGCGCCACGGCTGCCACATTGTTATTTCGTCGACTCACGATTTCATTGATCCATCTGCATGTTGAATCAGTCTTATCTTTGCCGTTGTAAATGACTGAGCGCGCCCCATGAATCAGAAGACTGCGCAGGTATGAGTTCCCCCGCTTGCTGATGCCCAACAGGTTTTGCTTTCCTCCACTGGAATGCTGCCGCGGAACAAGTCCCATCCACGCCGCTACCTGACGTCCACTGTCAAAGTTTTTGGTATCCCCAAGCGACGCCACCAATGCGCTGGCGGTGATTGGGCCAATGCCGGGGACCTGGGCCAGGTTGCTGCTGGCAGAACTCTGGCGATGCCACTTCACGATCTGTGATTCCAGTTCATCGACTCGAGTGTCCAGTATCTTGAAATGATCGAGCAAGCGCTGGATGAGCAACCGAAAGGATCCTGGCAATTCGTTGCTGGCATCTTCAATGAGTTCTGGCACTCCTGACTGGATGTACCAAATTCCCTGAGGGATGATCAGTCCAAATTCTGAGAGCAGGCCGCGAATCTGGTTGGCCTGAGCCGTGCGAGCTTTCACAAAGCCTTGGCGTACCGTATGCAGTGCCAAAACGCTCTGTTGCTCAACGTCTCTGATTGGCACAAAGCGCATATTGGGTCGGAATGGGAACGGCGCTGGCAGCGCTGTTCTTGCGGATGGAATGGGCGAGGTCGGTGATACCAATAGGCATGGAAATTCTCCTGGTTCAGCATGGACCATTCGAGCGATTACTTGGCCCATGCCCCGGGCGAATTCGCATGGGGTTGGCAACGAGAAAGAAGCGAAACGGGAGAAGTGTCTGGTATGAGCCACTCGAAGCTCAGGCGGACGAGGCCTTGGGCCACATTATAGGTGTTGCCAAACCTTAAATTAACGGCATGCAGATCAGATCAAAGGCCACGCGAGCGCTCCCTCATGGCCGCATTTTCCAGAATCGCCGTGCCATTGCTGCCGTGCAGAAATTCACCGACAAAAGCCCGGCCGATATCGTCCTGATCAATCGTCCCAAAGGAACCTGGAATGAGCCGTCCAAGCCAGGCCAGCACTCCGGGCGTGTGTACATTGCCGGCGATGATGCCGGGGCGGAAAATTGCCAGCCGCTTGAATCCTATTTTCCGCACTGTGTCTTCTTTTTGCCCCATGATTCGGGCATAGCGAATCCTGCTCTTCGCACTACTGCCGGCAGCGGAAAGAAGTCCGAATCGTTCGACGCCCCCCACAAGGCAACCGCGTGCAAATGCGCCGACCAGACCGATTTCCAACTTTTTGATGTCTTCTTCGCTCCATTTCTGACTCCCTTTGCCGATGCCAATGCACGACGCGCCATACAAGGGATCCCCCTGCGCGAGGCAGGAAGCTGCAAGCTTTTTGATTTCACTTTCAAAATTGGCAGCGCCGGTATCCAGAATCACTTGGCGCAGACGCTTGTGTTCGTTGAGAACGACCGCCCTGCGGTTCACCATCACCACTTCGTTACAGGCGCTGGAAGCCAGCAAGGCCCGCACTAGGGCCGATCCAACTTGCCCCGTGCCGCCGACGAGTAATACGCGAAAACCCATAAACTGATCTTTCTTTAATTTTGGCTTTCAGCGATGTTATATGCCCGGAACCAAGCGTTGGCTGAACCGGGAATGGCCACGAAGAAGTCGGCGAAGATTGGACGGTTATGATTTTCCTGGCGCTAGAAGAATTCGCTGCTCCAAACCAGACACTCGCCAACTTCTGCTCCTGGTCGGCAAGAGCCTGCGTGCACCTTAAAGCGCTCGCCCGAAAGTTGACGCTCGGGGATTCATCAAATCAGGTTGCCGCACAACTGCCGGTCGTGGCCGCGAACAAAGTGCCCATAGCGGGTGCTTACGCTTGATTGAAGCAGACGTTCAATTTCCACCTGACGGATCAAGAAGCTGACATTGGATTTGCAGTCCATCGCAAGATTCACCCGACGTTGGGCTGTGTCAGCCCGATGCAGTTTGAGAAAAGCTGGCACGCGGCACAGGTACTGAAAGCAGCGTATTTGAGTTAAGAAGAGGCATGTCCAACAGGGGCAGGGCAAGCATCTAAATCACTCTACCAGTCCGACCGCGACTCAGCCACGTCCTCAAGCGCCAATGCAACCTGCGGCTTGATGACGAGCCAATAATCTTGGGTATTTGATTGCGACAAGTCAGCAAAGCCCATTTGATTGAGAATTTCAAGGCGGATTCTGTTCAAATGTCCGTGAAATTATGTGGGAAGGTGTTCACGATGCAAATCAGGGCGCAGTTTCAGCTTCAGGGCTTGTCTATTGACGCGCCAGCTCGGCGGGTAACTACAAGCGGATTGTGCACCTGGCGTATGCTGTATTCTTTGGTGCTTGCGTTGGTTTGCGCACATCTGCTCACTCTAACCACGCTGGTGATGGCGGCCAGCACGCCGCTGACCTATTTCCCGGCCGGGCTTATTTATGAATACCGCTGGAAGCTGCTGGAACTGGCCCTTGCGCACACGCAGGACGGATCAGCAGCCACGCAGCTAAATCCCTACACAGAAGACATTACGCAAAATCGCGGGGTGCAGCTACTGCAGGCGGGGGCAATCGACGTGATTGCCCTTGGTACCAATGTGGAGCGCGAGTCGCAGATGGCTCCCGTCAAGATCGACATCTTGCGCGGCATTGTGGGGTTTCGCATTTTTGTGATCCGCGCCATAGACCAGCAACGTATTGCCAACCTGGATGAGCAAGCTATGCGACAGCAGCTCACCTTCGGGCTGAACAGCCAGTGGGCCGATGTGCCCGTGATGCGAGCCAACGGCTTCACGGTCGAGACATCGACCAGCTATGAAAACCTGTTCGGTATGCTGGCGGCAAAACGTTTTGATGCATTTCCACGCGGTCTCAATGAGGCTTCGCGCGAACTGGAAGAACGCAAGGTCAACTACCCCCAACTGGCAGTGGAGAAAACCAAAGCGCTGTTCTTCCCCTTTCCGGTTTATTTTTGGGTCAAAAAAGACAACAAAGCACTGGCACGGCGTATTGAACATGGTCTGACGCTGGCATTGGTCGATGGTTCCTTTCGCAAGTTGTTCGAGACCTACCACGCCAAGGAAATCGCCGCCCTGGCCAAGGAAAAACGCCTGGTGATTCGCCTAAGCAACCCGAACCTACCTCCGGGCAACCCGGAGCCCGATACCCATTGGTGGTGGCGATAGGCGGCGCACCCTCTCACACGATTGACCCAATGACGCCCACCCAAACGCTGACCAGAAGGTTGCTCTTTGCGATATTCCCATGGTATTTGCTGGTGGCGCTGTGCATGGCCGTTGCACAGCTCGCCATTCAGCTCATCAGCGTCAACCGCGACATTCAAAGTGATTTGGCAACGTTAGGGCAGACGATTGCCCCCAGTGCAGCGGTTGCGGTATGGGAGCTCGATGGCCAGGGACTGCGCTCGCTAGCGCGGGGGATTCGACAAAATGCCATCGTCACGGGCGTTCAAATTACCGCGATCACAGGGGACCTCTCTGCTATCGATGGAGAGCTGCCAGAGGGCGATGGTGAGGCTACCCATTCGCCGGCAAGCGCATTCAATCAGACCTCCGTACCGCTTAACTACACCTCTGCGCGCGGGGATACCCAGTTGATTGGGAGCCTCAAGATGTACTCCAGCCGCGACGTGGTCTGGACGCGCTCCAAATACAGTGTCATGGTGACCCTGGTCAACTCACTGGTGGTCACCACCGCGCTGTGGCTTATTTTTTCGTGGGCGATCCGCTTTCGCCTGTCTGACGCCGTCACGCAAGTTGCCAGGGCTGTCAGGAACTGGCGATTCCAGCGCCGCAACCTGCTGGTTGAACCCATCAGCTACCCCTACCAGGACGAACTGGGCGAACTCGTCAAAGCCTTCAACGAAAGCCGCATGCAGCTTTCCGACTCGATGCAGGATCTGGCCGAACTCAACCAAAACCTGGAAGCCATCGTCACTGTCCGCACGCAAGAACTCCAGCAGGCAAAAGACGCTGCAGAAGAGGCCACCAGCGCCAAATCAGAATTCCTGGCCAATATGAGCCATGAAATCCGCACCCCCATGAACGCAGTGCTGGGCATGCTTTACCTGCTACTCAAAACCGATTTGTCGCCGACCCAGCACAACTACCTGGCCAAGGCGCAGGGGGCGGCGCATTCCTTGTTGGGCACCATCAACGACATCTTGGATATTTCCAAAATTGAAGCCGGCAAGATTGACATTGAAAGCGTCGAGTTTGGACTGGACGCGGTGCTGGGCCAGCTCACCGATGCCATCGGCTACCAGGCTGAACAAAAAGGCATCGAATTTCTCATCCGTTACGACGGATCGATTCCACCGTTCCTGATCGGCGACCCCTTGCGACTGGGGCAAGTGCTGCTCAATGTGTGTGGCAACGCGGTCAAATTCACAGAGCAGGGCCAGGTCGAGCTGGGTTTCCTCAGCACATCGCAGACCGAGGTCGGACTAACGCTGCAAGTCTATGTGCGCGACAGCGGCATTGGCATTGCCCGAGAAGTCCAAAACACGCTGTTCAAAAAATTCACCCAGGCTGACCAGTCCACCACCCGCCGCTTTGGTGGTACCGGGCTGGGCTTGGTCATCAGCAAAAGCCTGGTCGAACTGATGGGGGGACGCATCTGGATTGAAGACTCCCAACCTGGCAAAGGCACCACCATTTGTTTTACCGTGCAACTTCAACTATCCGAACACAGCCGGGCGCGTCAACTTGAATTGATAGAGCAGACGGGGCCGCTGCTCAAAGGCCTGCGCATGCTGGTGGTGGATGACAACGAAGCTTCGTGCGAAATCATGGCTCAAACGTTGCGCTACTTTCATGTGGATGCCAGCACGGCCAATAGCGGGCCTGCCGCGCTGACTATTTTGAAGAATGCAGCGGCCCACCCCTTTGATCTGGTGCTGATGGACTGGCGCATGCCCGGCATGAACGGCGACGAAGTCACCCGGCGCATCCGCGCAGAACCAGGCATTGCACACCAACCCAAAGTCGTGATGGTGAGCGCCTATGGTCACGAAGACGTCATCAAGCTGGCTGAACAGGCACGGGTGGACGGTTTCCTGACCAAGCCGGTATCGCCTTCCACCTTGCTGGACACCGTCTTGTCCGTTCTTGGGCGCGGGCGCATTCTGGCTGGGGGCAACAAACAACCAGCGTCTGCAGATACGCGAGGCAACAGCTCACTTTCCGGTGCGTGCCTGTTGCTGGTGGAAGACAACGACATCAATCGGGAATTCGCCACTGAACTGCTGCGCGGCGAAGGTATCGAGATCATCGAAGCCGTCAACGGCCAGGAGGCGCTCGATAAGGTGCAGCAGCACGACCTGGATGCCGTGCTGATGGACCTGCAAATGCCGGTGATGGATGGGCTGCAAGCAACGCGCCGCATTCGCGCCTTGGCCAATACGCCTGAAGGCGCACGTTTTGCCAGCCTTCCCATCATTGCCATGACGGCGCTGGCAATGCCTCAGGATGCGCAAAAGAGCCGCGAGGCTGGTATGAACGACCACATCAGCAAGCCAGTGGACCCGGAGCACCTGATGGCGACGTTGGCAAAATGGATTCATTTGCCAGCAGACAGAACCAGCGCGCCCAAGCCCGCCATCTCCCATCCAGACCTGCCGCAGGACCTGCTGGGACTGTCCAGTCTGGACGCCGTTGAAGGCGTGCGGCGCATTGGTGGAAAGGCAGATGCCTACCGCCGGCAGTTGCGTCGTTTCAGGGAGCACTATGCCGATGCGGTTGACAAGTTGAGGCACTTGATCGCAACGCAAGACGCTCACCAGGCTGGGGATTATTGCCATCTACTCAAAGGTGTCACCGGCAACATCGGGGCGCAGGCCCTGTACCTGCAAGTAGCCCTGATTGATGCGCAGATCAAAAAAGACCATACACCCGCCAACGCAGAACTGGAGGCCATGCAAGTCTTGCTGCAGCAGGTGCTTCAGGACATTGACAGACTGGGTGCCAGCACCAAGCCCCCCGAAGCATCGGCCACGTTGCTGGATGGAAACCAACTGCGTGGGCACCTGGAAGGGCTCAAGCAGGCCCTGAGCTACGATTTGGGCAGCGCCGAAAAGATACTGGGCCAATTGTTCAGAGGTGTCAGCGGCACACCGCTGCAGGCGGACATTGCGGTGATTGCCGGCAAAGTGGAACTGTTTGAGCTTGACGCTGCGCAGTTGCTGCTCAAACAATTGCAAAACCGCATGAAGATCACCACCTGAGTCTTTTCAATATGAACCCAAGCACCCGCACCTGCATTCTCATTGTTGACGATGTCAACGAGAACCTGCACGCACTAATGAACATCCTGCGCGATGACTATGCCATCCTGGCGGCCAACACGGGTGAGAAAGCCCTTGAACTGGCGCGGCGCGTGCCCCAGCCCGATCTGATTTTGCTGGACATCAAAATGCCCGGCATGGACGGGTATTCCGTTCTGGCACACCTGAAAGCCGATCCGAAAACCGCCGACATTCCGGTGATCTTTGTTACCGCTTTGGCCGATGCTGCCGACGAGGCGCGTGGCCTGACCCTGGGCGTGGCCGACTACATCACCAAACCGGTCAACCCGGACTTGCTGCATTTGCGGGTGCGCATCCAGCTTGAATTGCAGCGCCATCGCAGACAACCGGTCACTTTTGACATAGCCCACCAGCAAGAGCGCCAGGCGTCGCTCCTGGTGGTGGACGATGTGCCGGAAAACATCCACGAATTGCTGGATGCCCTCAAGGAGGAATACCGCATCATGGTGGCCAACTCAGGGCCCAAGGCCCTTGAATTGGTGCAGGGTCCGACACCACCCGACCTGGTGCTGCTGGACATTGTGATGCCCGGCATGGATGGCTACGAAGTGTGCCAACGCATCAAAGCCAGCGCCGCAGGCAATGGCATTCCGGTGATCTTTGTTACCGTGGTGGATGCAACTGATCAAAAGGTCAAAGGGTTTGACCTGGGCGCGGCCGACTTTATTAGCAAGCCATTCGACATTGATGAAGTACGCGCCCGTGTGCGCACCCATCTAGAACTGGCCCGGCTGCGCTTCTCGCTGGAGCAACTGGTGGCACAGCGCACCGCCCTGCTAAACAAAAGCGAAGAAAAGTACCGCATCCTGGCCGACTACTCACCCAACTGGGAATACTGGATGGCACCCGATGGCAGCTACCTGTATGTGTCGCCCGCTTGTGTGCACGAGTCCGGTTACGCTCCGCAAGACTTTTTCGACAATGCTGAATTGATGGACACCATCATCCATCCGGATGACCTGTCTGCCTGGAATAAATACGGTCCGGCCGCTGCGGGTACCGTGTCAGAACCGCTGATTTTTCGCATCAAGGCAAAAGACGGCGGCGAACGCTGGATCGAACACGTCTCCAACAGGGTGCTGGACACATCGGGGCGTTCACTTGGCCAACGCGGCTCGCATCGCGACATTTCCAAACGCCACGAGACCGAGCAACGACTGGATTTCTACATCAACCGCGATCCGCTCACAGGCTTGCCGAACCGGGTTCTGTTTCGTGAGTTTTTGGGCCGCACTTTGCAGCGTGCTGAGCGTGACCAGTCACAGTTCGCGCTGTTGATTGTCAATTTGGACAACTTCAATAGCGTTAACCAGAGCCTCGGTCACAGCCAGGGTGACCAACTGCTGATTGAGGCCAGCAAACGCCTGCGCACGCTGCTGCCAGACCTGGATGCCGTTGCCCGCATCAGCGGGGATGAGTTCAACATCATCTTGAACCAGGGCGAAAATGCGCCGCCGATTGATCTGGTTGCGCAGCGCATGATTGATGCCTTGGGAATCCCGTTCAATCTCAATGACAGCAGCGTCTATGTGGGTGCAAGCATCGGCATTTCCATGTACCCGTCCGATGGACGCGACGTCGAGACGCTGCAAAGCAATGCGGCGGCGGCGCTGCACCAGGCCAAGTCGCGCGGTCGAGGCATGTTGCGGTTCTTCTCCATGGAGATGATGGGCCGCTCCAAAGCGCGGCTGACGCTAGAAGCCGCACTACGCCAATCGGTCGAACGTGACGAACTTCGGCTTTACTACCAGCCGCAAGTGGACCTGATCAGCGGCGAAATAGTGGGCGTGGAAGCGTTGGTGCGCTGGCAGCATGCCGAGCGCGGCCTGATTCCACCCAACGAATTCATACCTTTGGCAGAAGAAAGTGGCTACGTGGTCACGCTGGGCGACTGGGTTTTGCGCACTGCCTGTCGGCAGATCAAGCAATGGGCAGGGTTGGGCTTGCCACTGCGCCAGGTGGCGGTGAACGTGTCTGCCGTTCAGTTAAGCCGCGGCAAACTGGTTGAGTCGGTGAAGGATGCCCTGCAAGAAACCGGCATTGCACCGGGCATGCTGGAGCTCGAAATCACGGAGAGCAGCGTCATGCTGGACCGTGAAAGGTCATTGGAGACACTGGCCAGTCTGAAAGCCCTGGGCGTACAACTATCGATTGACGACTTCGGCACAGGTTATTCGTCTCTGGCATACCTCCAGCAGTTGGAAGTCGACAAGCTCAAAATTGACATTGCCTTTGTGCGCGACATGACCACCAACAGCAACAATGCCGCCATCGTCAAGGCGGTCATCGCTTTGGGGCACAGCCTGGGTCTGGAGATCATTGGCGAAGGCGTAGAGACTGCTGACCAGGCACGCCATTTGCGCACTCTGCGCTGCGACATCATGCAGGGGTATATGGTCAGCAGGCCGATACCGGGCGCGGAGATGACACAGTTCATGCGCACCTTCAAACCCGTCGTCATCCCGGCGGGTGACCAACGTGCGGCTGGTTGACTGTCCGGCTCAAGAGACAGCCATAGCGAAAACTCGAGATTGTCTGGTGAACGGCCGCTGTGGAGAATTTTGTTTGATCAAGGACTGCATCTGAGAATGAAAGATCTCTTCCGCTCCTGGTCGAGTCCGGATACCCCTTTTGGTTGAAATCGCGGCCATACAGCTGACAGTTGGCCTACCGGCGCCAATGTCAGGTATCGGGCGGGCAATTTGAATTTCTGTAGACCCGCTTGGTTGACCGGAATAATGGCAGTGATGCCCAGCATATGCACTTGCCGGGCTCAAATTCGAAGCAGTAGTCGAGCTAACCTTTTTCTGACGCATTTGGGCAAGCCATTTATTCGTATAGCCGGGCGGCTGCACTCGACAAAGCGCTCTCAGATCGGAAATACCCCAACACCGTCGCCAAACTGTGATGCCCCGTCATCGCCATCGTTTCCGCCAGTGGCACGTTCTGGCGGCCGGCCTCCGTCACAAAGCCTGATCGCAACGAATGCGCAGAAAAATCCCCTTCAATTCCCGCCAACGCACAGCGGTCCTTGACGATGGTGCGCACGGCAGCGGGGGAGAGGGCGTCACCGAGATGCCCGCCCTTGCGAATTCTCCTAAAAATCGCGCCTGATGTGATTGGACCGGCCTGGAGCCAATCGTTAAGTGCCGTCCCCGCAGCGCCCAGTACCGGCTTGCCATTTTCCGGCTGGTCTGTTCCAGCCTGATTGGTCTTGGAGTGGGCGAGGGTGAAGATGAAGGCGGTCGGCCCCACCCGTTTCAAAAACTGCATGTCCGCGCCCGCCACTTCGGAACGTCTGCGCCCGCCACTGGACCAGGCAAAGAGGAGCAGGGCACGGTCGCGCTTGCCGCGCAGCGAGTCGTCGCAGGTGGCCAGGATCGCCTGCAGCGGATCTTTCGTCAGCGCATCCTTTTTCTGGGGCAGGGCGCCGCGCTTGGCGTAGGCCTTGCGGGTGCGTGACAGCAGCTCGCGCACCTTGGGGTCGTGGCAGGGATTCTTGAACTCGCGCATCTGGTGGGCCTTGGACAACACCGCGATCCGGTGCACCAGCGTGTTGTGCGCCAAAGCGCCGGGCTTGCCTTTGTAGCCGGCCTGGACCAAGGCCTGGTCAATCTCGGCCGGCAGTTCCGACACGAGTCCTTTGTCGGTAGTGCGCTGAGCATGGTCGACGATGAACTGCAGCACGCAAGCGGTCGGCACCGGTAAGTCAATCTGACGGCCGTATCGAATCCCATACCAGGCCGCCCAGTAGCGCAAAGCGCTACGGTAGCTGGCCAGGGTGTTTTGTGACTCGCCTTCGCGCAGCAGGTCCTCGACGGCATGCTGAGTGAGCTCGCTGAGTTCTGCGGGCTGCAGGGCAGGGACTTTTTGCAGGACGGGCAGGCGCATGTTCGGGTCAAGGTGGATAATCAACTAATTTCATACATAGTATGTATGATGTATTACGCGTTTTCATTATAGGTCACGATAACAATCTCTTATCGTTGGTAAATATAACCAGTGGAGCAGGGCGATGCAATCGAAAAGTACGAGGGGTGTGCAGCAGGAGGATGTGTGGACCGCAGCCGATGCGCTGATCGCGGAGGGCCTGCGGCCGACCATTGAGCGAGTGCGGCAAAAGATCGGTCGCGGCTCGCCCAACACCGTCAGCCCGATGCTGGAGTCCTGGTTTGCAACCTTGGGCCCACGCCTGGGCGTGAGCGACGGCAAGAAGGACTCGACTGGGGCTGAGTTACCGGCGCCCGTGCACCAGGCAGTGGTCAAACTATGGGACAGCGCTCTTCGTTCAGCACAGGAAGTCGCCGAGCAAGGTCTCATACTGGCACAGCAAGCATTAGCACGCGAACGTGCTTCCCTGGAGTTTCGGGATGCAGACTTAGCGAGCCGAGAGCAACTACTCAAGGAACGACAAGGTGCCATAGACGAAGCATTGCAAGTTGCTCGTGGCCAGATCGTCGATCTGACGTCACGCTTGGAACAGGTACATGTCATGTCGATTCGCCGCGATGGCGAAGTGGACGCGCTGCAGCTCAAATTGTCGGACTCGGACAGACAGCGTATGTTGGACCAACGCCGCAACGAGGAAGAAGCCAACCGCCATGCCGACGAGCGACGGCGGCTACAAGAGCACGCTACCAGCACAGAGCGCCGACTGATGACAGAGCTTGACAGGGAGAGGCAAGAAGCCAAACGGCTGAAGTCGAAGTTGAACGAAGCGGAGCAATGTGCGGACGCCGTCGCCAAGAAGATTCAAGAGGACACGCAAATCCTAGCTCAGAGATTGCGGGATGCGGAAATTGAGCTGCGGTCTGAACACCAAGCCTTGCTGATAACACATGAACGTGCCAATGAACTTCGAAGACTAATGGATGATCAGCGGATCTCTAACGGTGAGGCGTTGGACAAGATGAGTCTATTACTGACCGAGGCAACCCAAAGGGAACAGGCAATCGTGAAGCCCAAGAAAAGGGTGAAATCCAAAGTCGGTTAAGCCAAGAAGGCCGCAAAACGGTTGATGTGACACATTTACTTCAATTAGTGTGACACTTTTACTTCGCCGGATGGTGAGTGGCAAAGCTGACAGTCTAACCGTAGCAATGTAACTTAACATAATATACATCGTATCAAGTACGATTCAGACCAAGCTACCATTTTTCTTTCGGCTGGCGAGCCCGCACAAAGGCGGAAATAATCTCGGCGGACTCCGCACGGTTGGCGCGCTGGGCAAAGTCAATCGCGGACAGCCCCAGGTCATTCCTGAGCATGGGGTCTGCGCCGGCTTCTAGCAGCAGCTTGACGGCCATCGGCGTGCCATAGCTGGCTGCCATCATCAGCGGCGTGCTGCCGTTGGGTGAAACTGCATCAATATAGGCATAGTTTTCCAACAGCAGGTTCATCACCGCCAGATGCCCATGGGTGGCCGCGTAATGCAGCGGCGTCCAGCCTGGCTTGTTGACGTCCGCACCCTTGCTGATGAGCTGCTGGCAGATCTCCGTCAAGCCGTTGATGGCCGCCAGCATGAGCGGACTTTCGTCCTGGCGGTTGCGCGTCTCGACCTTGGTTTTAGGCCAGTTGATCAGGACCGTCGCCACCTCGAGTGATGGTTCCCGTATGGCCAGCAGCAAACCATGTTCACCCGCAGGATTGAGCGTATTGGCATCAAAGCCCCGGTTTAACAGACCAATGACCGTGTGGGTATCGTTGTGTTTGATGGCCGTGAAAAAATCGTCATATGAACCTGCATGACAGAAAGAATAACTATATAAAACAATAAGATAAAAAATATATTTAAAGTTAAACATCAACTTACTCCTTGCCCGGGATTCACAACAAAACCCCTTTGAACAGCGTCTCGAAATTGCGACTGGTGATCTCCGCGATGTGTTCCACCGGGCGGTGTCGGGTCTCAGCCAACTGCGCCGCCACAAACGGCACCAGCGACGGATTGTTGGTTTTGCCACGGTAAGGCACTGGCGCCAGATAGGGACTGTCGGTTTCGATCAGCAGACGGTCCGACGGCACAAAGGCGGCGACATCGCGCAGGTCCTGGGCGTTTTTGAAAGTCAGGATGCCGGAAAAAGAAATGTAGAAACCCAAGTCCAGCGCCGCCCGCGCCACGTCAAGCGTTTCGGTAAAACAATGAAAGACACCCCCGGCGCTGCCCAAAGTGCCGTTTTCACCTTCTTCTCGAAGTATGCCCAGGGTGTCGTCGGATGCGCTTCGGGTATGAATCACCAGTGGTTTGGCCAACTGCCGGGCGGCGTGGATGTGGGTGCGAAAGCGCTCGCGTTGCCACGCCATGTCGGCCACGCTGCGCCCGCCCAGACGGTAATAGTCAAGCCCGGTTTCACCGACCCCGACCACGCGCGGCAACTGGCCGCGGCTGAGCAGATCCTGCAGGCTGGGTTCCTGGACGTCTTCACTGTCGGGATGGACACCAACCGTGGCCCAAAAATTGTCATATTGGGTGGCCAGCGCATGCACAGTGCCAAACTCCTCCAGCGTGGTGCTGATGCACAAAGCGCGATCCACCCGGGCCTCGCTCATGGCTTGCCGGATGGCCGGCAGTTGGGAGAGGAGTTCAGGAAAATTGAGATGGCAGTGGGAATCGGTAAACATAGGTATCAATCAAAGGCAACGGGCGGTTTGTCAGACCGGCAGTGCCGAAAAGCCGTTCCCAACGCTGTGTTGTGGCGCAAAGCGGCAGTTCAAATCGTTTGGGTGGGCCGATCAGAGGCCAGATGGCCACCCAGAATTTCTTCAATTTTGAGCTTGAGTAAGCGCGATTTTTCGTCCTTGGGAAACAAAATGCCAACCCCCTGCGTACGGTTGTTGGCCGCCCTGGGCGGCGTCACCCAAGCCACTTTGCCCGCAATCGGGTAACGCTGCGGATCCTCCGGCAGCGACAGCAACACATAAACATCGTCGCCCAACTCATACTCGCGCGCTGTCGGAATAAAGATGCCACCCTCGGTAAACAAAGGGATATAGGCCGCGTAGAGCGCCGACTTTTCCTTGATGGCCAACTGAATGACACTCGGTCGTGGGGTGACTGGCGTTGAGTTACTCATGGGCTTTCGCTAGTTCTTTGCATTGATGGCATTTTGCGCCTGACTCACCAATGCTTCCAGCATCAAACCGCTGTTAAACGGGTGCTCCACCGTGCGCACGGCAGCTGCCAGCGCCTTGCCCCAAGCCGTCAAGGTGGCCAGGGAACTGCCGGCGGGCAAGTCAAGGGCATCAAAAAACCGGGGCGTGGCACCAGTTTTGACGGCCAGCAGGTCATGACAGAGCTTCTGCAAGGCATCGACGGCTTGCGTTGGGGTCCAGTCCTTGAGTCCGCCCACGTCACCGCGCGCCATCGCGTTGGGCAGCTTGACCCAGCTGGCGGGCGTCGGCCCGGAGGGGCCAGCTTGTGCCAACAACAGGGCGTCGTCCGGTCGGCCACCGCAGGCGCGCAGCATCACAGCCGCTTGGCGCCCGTCCAGGCCTTGCTGCTGCAACCACGCCAGCGAGGTATCAAGCGCAGGCCAAACCATGGTGTGCGCCAGGCAGCGACTGCGAATCGTGGGCAGCAACTGGTGGGCGGCATCGCTGGCCAACACAAACTTCACGTCGCCCGGTGGCTCTTCCAGGGTCTTGAGCAGCGCATTGGCAGTCACGTGGTTCATGCGTTCGGCCGGAAACACCAGCACCGCCTTGCCCCGACCGCGGGCGCTGGTGCGCTGCGAAAACTCCACCGCGTCGCGCATGGCGTCGACCCGGATTTCCTTGCTCGGCTTGCGTGTTTTGGCATCAATCTCGCCTTGCGCTTTTTCGCTCAAGGGCCAGCCCAGTTCCAGTGCCACGGTCTCAGGCATCAACACGCACAAGTCAGCATGGGTGCGCACCTCGATCGCGTGGCAACTGCCGCAAACGCCACAAGCGCCCTGCTCTGTCGGCTGTTCACACAACCAGGCGCACACCAGAGCCAGTGCCAGGCGGTACTGGCCGAGTCCGGAGGGGCCCAGCAATAACCAGGCGTGGCCGTTTTGCGCCAGCAGCGTTTGAGTTTGCGCGGCAATCCATGGCGCCACTGTGGTGGTGCTCATGTCAGCCAGCCTCTGGCTTGAACCGCGTGCAACACGTCTTGCCAGACCGCCTCGCGCGTCTGGTTGGCCTCAATGCGGGCAAAGCGGCTGGGGCAAGCCGTCATGCGATTCAGGTAGCCATCAGACACACGCCGGAAAAATTCGACCGGTTGGGCCTCAAATTTGTCCGGGCTGCGTGCACCTGCCAAACGCTGCGCCGCAATGGCAGCGGCCAAATCAAACCACACCGTCAAATCCGGGTTTCTGATGAAATCAGGCTCTAGCCCTTGTATTGACTGCACAGTGCGCTCTAAAAATGAGAGTATTTTTAAATCAAAACCGCGCCCGGCACCTTGGTAAGCAAAGGTCGCATCGGTAAAGCGGTCGCATAACACGACATCACCGCGGGCCAGCGCCGGCTCAATCAGTTGTTGCAGATGATCGCGCCGGGCGGCAAACACCAGCAGGGCCTCGGTCATGGCATCCATGGCGTCGTTCAACACCAGCACACGGAGCTTTTCGGCCAAGGGCGTGCCGCCGGGCTCACGTGTCAGCGTCACCGCCCGGCCCTGGGCCCGGAACGCCTGCGCCAGGGCGTCAATGTGCGTGGACTTGCCCGCGCCATCAATGCCTTCGAAACTGATGAAAATTCCCTCTGTTGTCATGTCTTATTGCTGCCCGCGCTGGTATTTGTTAACCGCACGATTGTGCGCTTCAAGGTCAGCGCTGAACTCGCTGCTGCCGTCGCCGCGTGCCACAAAATACAGAGCTTTGGACGGCGCCGGTTGCACCGCAGCCAGCAGGGCCGACTTGCCCGGCATGGCAATCGGGGTCGGTGGCAAACCGGTGCGGGTATAGGTATTCCACGGTGTATCGGTCTGCAAGTCACTGCGGCGCAAGTTGCCGTCAAACCTGTTGCCCAAACCGTAAATCACCGTGGGGTCGGTCTGCAACATCATGCCGATGCGCAAACGGTTGCTAAACACGGCCGCAATCATCGGGCGATCACTGGGGCGGCCGGTTTCTTTCTCGATGATGCTGGCCAGAGTCAGCGCCTGCTCGGGGGTTGTCAACGGTGTATCCGGTGCCCGCTGCGCCCAGGCGGCATCGAGTCGTTTGTCCATGGCCCGCAGCGCGCGCTTGAGTAGCGCCAAATCGCTGCTGCCTTTGGCATAAGTGTAGGTGTCGGGGAAGAATCGGCCTTCCGGGTGGAGGCCCGGCCGACCCAGCGACTTCATGATCAAATCAGGCTCCAGCCCCCGTGTAGTGGGCTTAAGCTGCTCTGCTTTTAAGAGTGCTGCGCGGACTTGGACAAAGGTCCAGCCTTCCACCAGAGTCACGGCCCGCAAGGCTTCGTCACCGCGCACCAGCTTGCGCAACAATCTGCGCGGCGTCACACCGCGTTCAATTTCATAGCTGCCGGCCTTGATCTGGCGGGCCTCGCCAGAGAAGCGAAACCAGCCATACAGCAGCAGCGGATTAACCTGGACGCCGGCATCGACCACTGCCTGTGCCACATCACGGGGTAAGGTGCCAGGCTCTATGGCCAGGTCCACCGTATTGGCGCTCGTGGCCAAACCTTGGTTCAGCCACCACAGTGCACCGCCGCCACCGAGGGCCGCGACGATAACTAAAAACATAAATAGACGACGCACAGCCTTACAGCCCTCCAGCGAATTGAGTGCGGATGATAATTCACCCATGAATATTCAACTCAATGGCGCCGCAAAGCTGACCCACCTGGGCGTGATCCGGGTCGAGGGCGAGGACGCCGCCAAATTTTTGCATGGTCAGCTGACGCAGGATTTTTCACTGCTCGGCCTGTCTGAAGCGCGACTGGCCGCTTTTTGCTCCGCCAAGGGGCGGATGCAAGCCAGCTTCATCGGCTTCAAGCGCAGCCCGACCGACATCCTGCTGGTGTGCAGCCGTGACATTCTGGCCGCCACACTGAAGCGGATGTCGATGTTTGTGCTGCGGGCCAAAGCCAAATTGAGCGATGCGACAGCCGACTTTGCTGTCTATGGGCTGGCCGGCACTGCCTTGCAAAACACTATTGAAACCATAGCGGGCTACGAAGGTAGCGCCTGGGCCAAGACCGATTTTGGTCCCATATCTTTGGTCAATCTGTATCCCGCCGACGGTACTGCGCGCGCCTTATGGGTTGCACCAGTGGGCGCGCCGGCCCCAACGGCCGCCGTGATGACGGCAGAACAATGGGCCTGGAGTGAAGTGCGCGGCGGCATTGCCACCATTACCCAGACGGTGGTGGAAGCCTTTGTGCCGCAAATGCTCAATTACGAGTCGGTCGGCGGTGTCAGCTTCAAAAAAGGCTGCTATCCGGGGCAGGAAGTGGTGGCGCGCAGCCAGTTCAGGGGCACCCTCAAGCGCCGCGCTTATCTGGCGCATTCAGAGTCAGCGCTCAACGCGGGCGACGAGCTGTTTGCGCCGGATGACGCCAGCCAGCCCTGCGGCATGGTGGTGCAAGCGGCGGCCGCGCCCACCGGTGGCTGTGATGCCATTGTGTCGATGCAGATCACCGCCTTTGCGGCCGGTGGCGTGCATGCCATTCGACCCGAGGGCCCGTTGCTGCTGCTGTCGCCACCGCCCTACCCTTTGCTGGCGGATATTTGATGATCGCTGGTGGCCTTGGCTTGGGGAATGACGCTGCTTCGGGTTAGCCCATCGAGCATTCGATGTACTCAGGGGTTCAAGGTTTTTGGGGCGTACGAATTTTGCTTAACTTACTGGCCAGCGAGGCGGCCGACAACTGACCCAGATGGGTATCGACCAGCCGTCCGTTGGTGTCGTAGAAAAGAGTGGTTGGCAACGACCCTGAGCCGACTTCGCGACCCAGACGGGCGCCAGGATCGAGCAGGACATTGGCGAGGTCCAATTTCTCACTATTGAGGTAGCGCTGGGCCGTCGACCCCTCCTCGCCCTGGTTGACAAAGACAAAGCTCACCCCGGTTTCCTGTTTCTGCGCGGCGGCGAGCACCGGCATTTCCCGCCGGCAGGGGGGACACCAGGTGGCCCACAAATTGACGACCATGGGTTTGCCCGCCGCCAACGCAGCGAGGTCTGCCGAATCGCCCGCGAGTGTTGTCAACGCTACCTGAGGCAGGGCCGCATTGTTCATCGTCTGAATGGCGCCAAACATCCCGCCCCAGGCCAACACCCCCGCCGCTACCCCCCAGATCAGCGGTTTGCGCAGTGCCGGACGGCGCCAGCCGCGCCAGATTGCCACCCCTAATGCCGCCAGCAAGCCGGCCCAGAGGGTGAAGCCGCCGTCGCGGATGTCGAGCATCGACCACGGCGCCTTCCGGTACAGATCAAACCAGGCCGCAACGAATGCGATGCGTGCGACCAGCAGTGCGGCCCACAACATGTCGCCCAGGACATTGCCAATGCCAATTTGCTGGTCGCGCCCCACCAAGCGGCCCACTCCCGCGGCAACAAGCAGAGCGACTGCCAGCAGCAACAGGGCTATCGGCACAGGGAGGGAACCCAGATTCAGTGTCAGCATATTCAATTTCCTTGCTTTGTTGGTGTCAGGCGAGCGAGAAATTCGTCGGCACTGGAGTCACCGATGATGCGCCAGGCACGGCGCACATAGAGCCGTTTGGTTCATTTCTGCTAACCTTCCCGGTCAGGTACACGCCATGCAAGAACCCTGTATCCAATCCTTCTTTGATCCCGAGACCTTCACCGTCACACACGTGGTGTCCGACCCCGTCACCCGGCGTGCGGCCATCATTGACAGCGTGCTGGACTACGGCCCGAAGTCGGGCCACACCTCTCGCCAACACCCTATGAACGCCTAGATATGGACCTTACGACACTCGCGGTTGCGCTGGGCGCAGTCATCGGACTGGTGATGGCGCTCACTGGCGCGGGCGGTGGCGTCATGGCCATACCTCTCCTGGTGTTGGGTCTGCATCTGCCGGTGCAACAAGCGGCGCCCGTAGGTTTGGTGGCGGTTGGCCTGGCCGCTGTCTTAGGGGCTGCGCTGGGCTTGCGCCAGGGCATCGTGCGCTACCGGGCGGCAGCACTGATTGGCATTGCTGGCATGCTGATGGCGCCGTTGGGCGTGTTTCTGGCACAACGGCTTCCGAACCGTCCTCTCTTAGGCGCTTTTGCCCTGGTGCTGATTTACACCGCCTGGCGCATGCTCAGACGTTCCAAACTGTCAATTCCACTGGCGGCTGCGGCACTCTGCCGTGTAAGTCGCACGGATCAACGTCTGACCTGGACGCTCCCCTGCGCCCGTGCGTTGACGGGCACCGGCCTGATCGCCGGACTACTGAGCGGATTGCTCGGCGTAGGCGGCGGCTTTGTCATCGTTCCGGCGCTGACGCGCTACACCGATTTGGACATACGCAGCATTCAGCTGACTTCACTGGCTGTGATTGCACTGGTCTCTTTGAGCGGGGTTTGCGCAGCGGCGATGCACGGTCCCTTGCGCTGGGATGTGGCGCTACCGTTTGCCTGCGGCGCCGTTCTGGCTTTGTTGGCAGGGCAGCAGATTTCGAAGATGCTCAACGCCAAAAGTTTGCAGCAAGCCTTTGCATGGTTCAGCTTGTTGGTTGCATTGCTCGTGCTGGCAAGAGCAATGGGCTGGGTGGCGAACTGAAAACAAGCCGTAGGAGAATCAACACAGTGAGCAGCAGACCGCATGCGGTTTGCAGAAAACCAAAATAGAAAAGCCTGCTATGTTCTAAATAGCAGGCTTTCATTTATTTACTTGGGGTGGCTGATGGGGCTCGAACCCACGACAACAGGAATCACAATCCTGGACTCTACCAACTGAGCTACAGCCACCACAGTTTTTATTATATAACCACTGTCGTCTATTTCTGATCCCTCAGCGCAATTCTGTTGTGGTTAGCGCCGGGCGTGAAGTCAAGATCTGAGCCTTGAATCGTTCTTTGAGAAGATCGGAGTAAGCTTGCGTTTCGGCGCCGCTCCACCATTGGGCATATTGCGCACGGTCCTGTTTGGCGGCTGCTTCAGCCGGCGCCTGCCGCGGCACTATCTTATTGACTCGAACCACGCTATAGCCCTTGGCACCCAGATCAACACCAACAAAGGCCGGTAAGGCGGCTGTATCGGCACGCAACGCCGCCGTCAAGACCTGCGGTGGAACGTTTTGGGCCTGATCACGCGATACCACTATCGGCGCCGGCATGACGGCAGCGGCTGGCGAAGCCTTCCAGGCCAGCAATTTTTCCTGGCCTTCTTTCTTGGCCAGTTCGGCAGCTTTGTCGGCAACAACACGTTCATGCACAACACGACTTACATCGGCAAACGGCAGGGTCCGGGCCGGGGTGTATTGCGTAACGCGGCCTGCTGTCAATTGGTTGGGTGCTGTTTCCATCGCTTCGGTA
The DNA here is from genome assembly GCF_000013605.1 of Rhodoferax ferrireducens T118. Taxonomy (NCBI): domain Bacteria; kingdom Pseudomonadati; phylum Pseudomonadota; class Betaproteobacteria; order Burkholderiales; family Comamonadaceae; genus Rhodoferax; species Rhodoferax ferrireducens. Next base: position 2,464,212 of record NC_007908.1, on the reverse strand, counting down.
TTGCGCTTTTTTTCAATCGAATCAGTGTTGAAAATTGCAGCCAAGAATTTTGCATTGCTTAACGCGCCGGTTGTACCCGCAGCCGGCTGACGCAAGACATTGGTGGCCGTCTTGATTTCCAGCTTGAGCTTGTCTGCGACCGGCTTGAGGCTGTCAGACTGCTCATAAACACCGTTGGTAAAGGCCTCGGCAGTCTCCGCAAACCTGGCTTGGGCTTGCTGCGTCTTCAGATCGGCCTCGATACCCGCGCGCAACTCTTCAAAGCTGCGCTGAACCGGTTTTTTGATATCGGTAAGCTTGATGATGTGATAACCGAAATCAGACTCCACCACCTCACTGATATCACCCTTTTTCATGGCGAAAACTGCGTCTTCAAATGGTTTGACCATGGCGCCACGGGTAAAAAAGTCAAGATCGCCCCCATTGGCGGCGGAGCCGGTATCTTGTGAGTTCTTTTTTGCCACATCGGCAAAACTGTCGGGCGATTGGCGAACTGTTTTCAGCAATTCATCAGCACGCGCTTTGGCTTTCTGGCGGTCGGCTGCAGGTGCATCCTTGGCGGCAGTGATCAGGATGTGACTGGCACGCCGCTCTTCCTTGCCACTAAGTCGCTCTGCATTTTGTTCGTAATAAGACTTCATATCAGCCTCGCTGATCACGATACTTTTCTTGACCGAATCCATATCCAATACCACATACTCGATACTGGCATGTTCGGGAGACTGGAACAGAGCCTGATTGGCCTTGTAAAACGCATTCAGTTCGGCATCCGTCGGGCTGACCTTTGAAGCGAAATCAGCAGCGGTGAAACTGGCAATCTGAACCTCACGTTTTTCAAAAAAAGCATTCAATGCCACGTCGGCGACGCTAGCTGCCGCAAAACCTGTCTCTCCCACACCCGCTTCCACCTGCCGAACAGACAGGTCTTGCCGAACACGGGCTTCAAACCCCTCGGGTGTCAGGCCCTGGCTGCCAACCAGTTGACGATAGCGGTCCATGTCCAGCTTGCCATCAGGCTGGCGCAGGGCAGCGATGGACGGATTCTCGTGCAAGTTGCGCGCGAGGCGGGCGTCGCTGGTTGTCAGTTTGAATTTGTCTGCAGCTTGGGCCAGCACGCGATCACGCACCAGTCGCTCCAGCGTGGCATAACGGGCTTGCGGTGAATCCAGCAGTTTCGCATCCAGATTGGGCATGGAGGCACGCAGGCGATCTGCTTCTGACTTGTGCACCGCATCCCATTCGCCCTGCGTGATGTCATGGCTGCCAACGCGGGCCACAACGCTACCCGCATCGCGAGACCGGTTGTAGCCATCAATGCCAAAAAGCACAAACGAAGGGATGATCAGCAAGAACATCACCGCCATCATGATCTTCGTATGTTTGCGAACAAAATCAAACATGCGCGAATTCTCCAATAATATAAACAAAAAAGGCGAACATGCTGCTCGCCTTTATCTGGGTGGGTGGTGGGTGCTGACGGGCTCGAACCGCCGACATTCTGCGTGTAAGGCAGACGCTCTACCAACTGAGCTAAGCACCCGACTTAAACCGGCGATCAGTTCAGGGCATCTTTCAACGCTTTACCTGGACGGAATTTTGGCACTTTCGCCGCTTTGATTTTGATTGCGTCGCCAGTACGTGGGTTACGCCCCACACGCGCAGCACGTTTGCCAACGGCAAAGGTACCAAAACCCACCAGCGACACAGAGCCGCCTTTTTTCAGAGTGATTTTGACTGCGCCAATGGCCGACTCCAGCGCGCGGGTAGCCGCTGCCTTGGAAATGTCAGCATTCAGTGCAATGTGCTCAATTAGTTCGGTTTTATTCACAAAGAACCCTTGGTATGGAAGCAGAGTTAATCGAATTGTCTCTTTAAAAAAATTTGCACTTGTCATGCCACAGGTACCAAGAGCCAAAGACTCCGATCTGACAACACAAACGATAGCTTTGCAGCAGTGCGAGTGAGAATTCTAGTCGGTTTTTTAGTGCTCGCCGGCTTCATTACAGGTTCATTACGCGTAGATATTTCCGATTGGCCGATAAAAGACACATCGTCCAAATTCCACGTGGACTAGAGCGCATCCACGATGGCCAACCCGACATCCTTCGTGCTTGCCGTCCCACCCAAATCCTGCGTACGTGGCGCCCCGCTCGCAGGATCAAGCACTTTTTCTATTGCTTTCATCACTGCATTATGCGCATCCCTGTGTCCTAGAAAGTCCAGCATCAAGGCGCCGCTCCAAATCTGACCAATGGGGTTGGCGATGCCTTTGCCGGCAATGTCGGGCGCCGAGCCGTGGACCGGTTCAAACAGCGACGGGAATTTCCTTTCGGGGTTCAAATTGGCACTGGGGGCAATGCCAATCGTGCCAGTGCACGCCGGCCCCAGATCACTCAGGATGTCGCCAAACAGATTGCTGGCCACCACCACATCAAAAAAATCGGGCCGCTGCACAAAGTGGGCGCACAAGATATCGATGTGAAATTTGTCCACTTTCACTTCAGGATAAGCCTTTGCCATTTCTACCACACGCTCATCCCAATACGGCATCGTGATCGCAATGCCGTTGGATTTGGTGGCGCTGGTCAAATGCTTTTTGGGCCGCGACTGGGCCAATTCAAACGCAAACTTCAACACCCGATCGACGCCAACGCGCGACATCACGGTTTCCTGCAGCACGATTTCGCGTTCAGTGCCCGCGTACATGCGCCCACCCACACTGGAGTATTCACCCTCGGTATTTTCGCGCACGATCAGCATGTCGATTTCACCCGGCTCGCGTCGGCTGCCATCACGCCGCACCACCGGCGCAATGATGCCCGGCATCAGGCGTACCGGACGAAGGTTCACATACTGATCGAACTCGCGTCGAAAGAGCAACAGGGAACCCCATAGCGAGACATGATCGGCAATTTTGTCGGGCCGGCCAACCGCGCCGAAGTAGATCGCGTCGTGCTCCCCAATTTGATCTTTCCAGTTGTCAGGCAGCATCTGGCCGTGCTTCTCGAAATAATCCCAGCTGGAAAAATCAAAATGGTCAAACCGCAGGTCAATGTCAAATTTGCGCGCCACCGCCTCCAGCACACGCACCCCTTCGGGCATGACTTCCTGGCCAATACCGTCACCCGCGATGACGGCGATTCTTTTTTGACTCATCAATGAAACCTCTCTGAACAAGCGTTAAAAAAATGAACCCATCAGTCAGGTCCGACAGGCACCACAAGCCGAGGCTGACGCACCACCAAAGCAACCCCAAAGGCCGTCAGCAGAGTTCCAATCACTGTGAGGACCGTGATTGACTCACCAAACAGCATCCACGCAATCAGCGCCGTCACCGGTGGCACCAGATACATCAGGCTGGTGACCGAGGCCGCTGCGCCACGCTGAATCAACAAATACAGCAAGGAACTGCCGCCCAGCGTCAGCGCAATCACCGACCAGGCCACGGCGCCCACGAGTTCAACATTCCAGTGCATCACCTCGACCTCCAGCAGCGCCAGCGGCAGCGTCACCAGCAGGGCAGCACCCAGTTGAACCGTGTTGGCGGTACGCACATCACAGGATGTCACAAAGCGCTTTTGATACAGCGTCCCGGTGGTGATGCTCAACAGGGCACCAATTGCCAGGGACATATTCACCCAATCGGCCTCGCCGCCTTGCCCAAACTTGCGCGATACCACCAGCACCAGCCCGACAAAACCCAGTACCAGCCCAGCCCACTGCCGCGCGGCAATTTTTCCTCCCATGGCGGCCAGCCAAAGGGCCGTCAGCACGGGCTGCAAACCCACGATCAGCGACGACAACCCCGAGCCCATGCCGAGCTTCACCGCGGCCCAGACACCACCCAGGTAACCCGCATGCATGAAGATACCGGTAACCGCCAGATGCGTCCACTGCGCACGGTGGCTTGGCCACTTGACCCGCGCCAGCACGATCCACGGCAAAAAACACGCAATCGACAGCGCGTAGCGAACGACCAGAAATTTCAGCGGCGGGGCGTGTGGCATGCCATAGCGGGCCACGATAAAGCCGGTGCTCCAAATCAGCACAAACACCGCCGGCATGGCCCGGATCAAGGCCCGATCATCGTGTGCCCTCACCTGCGGTCACCTGGCCCTTGCCCGAATTTCAGGCAAGGCTTTCTGCAGGTAATACACCATGGACCAGACCGTCATCACCGCCGCAATCCAGATCAGCCAGACGCCCCACACATGGGTGTCAATGAGCCCCAGCAGTTGGCCGTCAAACAACAAAAACGGGATCGCCACCATTTGCACCACGGTTTTGAGCTTGCCAATCATGTGCACAGCCACGCTTTTGGCGGCGCCAATTTGCGCCATCCACTCACGCAGGGCGGAAATGGCAATTTCTCGGCCAATGATGATGAGCGCAACAAACACGTCGGCACGCCCCAGATGCACGAGCACCAGCACGCAGGCACAGACCAGAAATTTGTCGGCGACCGGGTCCAGAAACGCGCCAAAGGACGAGACCATGTTGAGCTTGCGCGCCAGATAACCGTCAAGCCAATCGGTGGCTGCGAACACCACAAACATGACCGTGGCCATCAAATTGCGGCTGGCGGGCTCGATGGGTAAATAAAACACGCCGACGATCAAGGGGATCGCGACAATGCGCGCCCAGGTCATGATGGTTGGAATGTTAAAAAACATGCTGTCATTGTGGCACGGCGCGGCACGCCAAATGACGGGTCATGCCGCCCAATCAGTGCAGGGCGCGGTAAATTTCTTCCGCCAACTCGCGCGAGATTCCCGCCACCGTCGCAATATCCTCCGCCCCCGCCAGCGCCACGCCACGCACACCACCAAAGCGCTGCAACAATTTGGATCGGCGCTTGGGGCCAATGCCTGGGATTTCTTCGAGCTTGCCGCCATCCACCCGCACCTTGGCGCGTTTGGCACGCATGCCGGTAATGGCAAAACGATGCGCCTCGTCGCGAATCTGCGCCACCAGCATCAGCGCGGCCGAGTCTTTGCCCAGGTAGACTTTCTCGCGGCCATCGGCAAACACCAGTTCTTCCAGCCCGACCTTGCGCCCCTCGCCTTTCTCAACGCCGACGATCAGCGACAAGTCCAGGCCCAATTGCTCAAATACCTCGCGCGCCATGCTGACCTGGCCTCTGCCGCCGTCCACCAGGACCAAGTCCGGCAGTCGGCCGGTGCCCGCAGGCATTTGACCGGTCTGTTGCGCCTCGCGCAAGGTCTCGGCCAGCTTGCCATAGCGACGCAGCAACACCTGGCGCATGGCCGCGTAATCGTCGCCTGGTGTGATGTCGTTGATGTTGTAACGTCGGTACTCGGCGTTCTGCATTTTGTGGTGCGCAAACACCACACAAGAGGCTTGGGTGGCCTCACCTGCCGTATGGGATATATCAAAACACTCGACCCGCAGCGCGTCCAGATCGTCCAGCGCCAGATCCAGCGCCTCGGCCAACGCCCGGGTGCGCGCCTGTTGCGAGCCTTCCTCGGAGAGCAGGCGGGCCAACTGCAGCCCGGCATTGGTTTGCGCCATTTCCAGCCAGACACGGCGCTGCTCGCGCGGTTGGTGCACCGCCGTGACCTTGACGCCGGACTGGATAGCGAGCGCTTCGAGCAGTTGTTTGTTCACCGGCGCACTGACAATCAGTGTCGGGGGCACGGGCACGTTCAGATAATGCTGTGCCACAAAGGCTTCCAGCACCTGGGTTTCAACACTGGGTACAGGGGGCGCTGTCGTGCTGTCCTCCACCGCTTCTTCAAAACCTCCGGCGTTGTAAATCTCGGTTGCGTCTTCCACGTGCGCCGGAAAATACGGCCGATCCCCGAGATGGCGCCCGCCGCGCACCATCGCCAGATTGACGCACGCACGGCCACCCTGCACCTTCACCGCCAGGATGTCCACATCGCGATCCGCCACGTTGTCCACCGACTGTTGATGCAGCACGTTGGACAGCGCCGCCACCTGATTGCGCAGTTCGGCCGCCTGCTCGAACTCCAGCTTTTCAGCATGCGCCATCATGCGAGCCTCCAGCGCCTCCATGACTTGACGCGCATCGCCACGCAAAAAACGCTCGGCGTTGGCGACGTCCTGCGCATAGTCCGCGGCAGAAATGTGGCCGACGCAAGGTGCTGAACAACGTTTGATCTGGTACAGCAGACACGGGCGCGTGCGGTTGTTGAATACCGGGTCTTCACAGGTGCGCAGATGAAACACCTTCTGCATCAGCAAAATCGCTTCCTTGACCGCCCAGGCGCTCGGATAAGGTCCGAAATACTGATGCTTTTTCTCCACCGCGCCCCGGTAGTAGGACACCCGTGGAAAGCTGGTGCCCGGATTCGAAGAAGAACTCGCGCCTGTCATCTTCAAGTACGGATAACTCTTGTCATCCCGAAACAAAATGTTGTACTTGGGGTTGAGCGTCTTGATCAGGTTGTTTTCCAGCAGCAGCGCCTCGGCCTCCGAGCGCACCACCGTCGTTTCCAGCCGCACGATCTTGCTCACCATGTGGCCGATACGCGTGCCGCCGTGATTTTTCTGAAAATAGCTCGACACCCGCTTTTTCAAATTGATGGCCTTGCCCACGTAGAGCACAGCGCCATCAAAGTCGAAATAGCGGTACACGCCCGGCAGGGGCGGCAAACCCGCCACGTCGCTGAGCAACTGCGCAGGGTGCGCGGGCAGGGTTGCGGGCGCCGGGCCTGCGGGCGCTTCAGGTGACATGGAATCAGGCAAATGAGGCATAGGTGCGTATTGTGGACAATTCAGGTGTGACGACAGGAAAACTATGGGACATCTTTTGCAGGGTCATTGACAACTACGGTGACATCGGCGTGGGCTGGCGCTTGAGCGTTGGCTTGGCCGCGCGTGGCGAACGCGTGCGCTTCTGGGTAGACGATACCAGCGCGCTGGCCTGGATGGCGCCCTTTGGCGCGCCCAACGTCGAAATCCGGCACTGGACCCAGCCGATCCAGACTGAAGGCCTGGCGCCAGGCGATATTTTGCTGGAGACCTTTGCTTGTGAATTAGATCCTGAATTTATAGCTGCTTACGCAGACTGGACGGGGGCTAGAGGCCAAAAAGGCTTATGGATTAACCTGGAGTACCTGAGCGCCGAAAGCTACGTCGAACGCAATCACGGTCTGCCCTCCCCGGTCATGACGGGGCCGGGCGCAGGTTTGTGCAAATACTTTTTCTACCCCGGCTTCAGCGTGGCCACGGGTGGCTTGTTGCGTGAACCCGATCTGGCAGAGCGCCAGGCCAGCTTCGAGCGTGCCGACTGGTTGCAACAACGAGGCGTCAACTGGCAGGGCGAGCGCCTGGTGTCCTTGTTTTGCTACGAGCCCCCGGCCTTGGCCGACTTGTTGGACCAGTTGGCCGCTGGTCCGCAAGCCACCCAACTGCTGGTGACCGCAGGCCGGGCGACGGCGGCAGTCACCGCCTGCATTTTGAACAAAACAAGGCTCAAGCCCTTATGGAACAAGCGTGAGCTGCTATCAATCAGCTACCTGCCAGCACTCACCCAGGACGACTACGACCATCTGCTGTGGGCCTGTGACCTGAATTTCGTGCGCGGGGAAGATTCATTGGTGCGCGCCTTGTGGGCGAACAAGCCCTTTGTCTGGCAGATCTACCCGCAGCACGACGACGCCCATCACCGCAAGCTGGAAGCTTTTCTGGCCATGCTGGACGCTCCGCCCTCGCTGCGGGCTTTTCACATGATCTGGAATGGTGTGAATAGCCATACAGACAGCAAGGCCAGCCAACAAACGCAACTGCCCGCGTTGGCGCTTGATTCATGGCGGCAAGTCGTGGTCAGAGCAGGTCAGCAACTGCGCCAGCAAGACGACCTTGTGACCCAGATCATGCGTTTTGCTTTAAAAAACCTTTAAAATAGCGAACTTTTGCGGGACTTCACCGGGTTTTTCATCCGTCCATCCCGCCCTTGCCGCGTCATTAGCGGCCAACTTTCACACATTTCGCTATGAAAACCGCTCAAGAAATTCGCGTTGGTAATGTCATCATGTACGGCAAAGACCCGATGGTCGTGCTACGGACCGAATACAGCCGCGGTGGCCGCAATTCGTCCACCGTTCGTATGAAGCTCAAAAGTCTGATTGCCAACTTCAATACTGAAGTGGTCTACAAAGCCGACGACAAGCTGGAACAGGTCATTCTGGACAAAAAAGAATGCACCTATTCTTATTTTGCCGAGCCGATGTACATCTGCATGGACACCGAATACAACCAGTACGAAGTCGAAGCCGAGAACATGGGCGACTCGCTCAACTACCTCGAAGATGGCATGGAACTCGAAGTGGTGTTCTACAACGAAAAAGCCATTTCGGTTGAAATGCCCACCAACGTGGTGCGCGAAATCACCTGGACCGAACCCGCTGTCAAAGGCGACACCTCCGGCAAGGTGCTCAAGCCAGCCAAAATCTCCACGGGTTTTGACGTGGGTGTGCCAATCTTTGTGGCACAGGGTGACAAGGTCGAGATCGACACCCGCACCGGCGAATACCGTAAACGCGTTTAATCAACGCCCGCCCGCACGCCGGGTCGCATAAAAAAGGCTTCCAGGAAGCCTTTTTTTTATGGGCGATTCCCAGTCCTTCCTGTCGCAAACTTTTTCGATCCAGTTCATTAAACCGATGTAGGCTTCGGCTATGCGCAAACACACCGACAAACCGCAGTTGGCCAGCAAGCTGGTGCTGCGCCGGGTGGCGATCGACACCTACCGTGAAAACGTGGCCTACCTGCACCGGGACTGCGCGGTATACCGGGCTGAAGGCTTCCAGGCCCTGTCCAAAGTCGAGGTCCGGGCCAACGGACGCCACATTCTGGCCACCCTGAACGTGGTGGATGACCCCAATATCGTCGCCTGCAATGAGCTCGGCCTGTCAGAAGACGCTTTTGCTCAGATGGCGGTGATTGATGGTCAGCCAGCCTCGGTGTCTCAGGCCGAACCGCCGCAGTCCATTGGCGCGCTGCGCCGCAAATTGGCCGGCGAACGGCTCGGCCGTGAGGACTTTCTGGGTATCGTGCGCGACATTGCCGAACTGCACTATTCCAAAATTGAACTGAGTGCTTTTGTTGTGGCCACCAACCGGGATGAACTGGACCGCGAAGAGGTCTACTTTTTGACCGAGGCGATGGTGGCCAGTGGTCGAACGCTCAACTGGCATGAACCCCTGGTGGTGGACAAACACTGTATTGGTGGCATTCCCGGCAACCGCAGCTCTATGCTGGTGGTGCCGATTGTGGCGGCGCACGGCCTGCTGTGCCCCAAAACATCATCGCGCGCCATCACCTCCCCGGCCGGTACGGCCGACACGATGGAAGTGCTGGCCAAGGTGGAGCTGCCTGTTGATCAGCTGGCGGACATCGTGCGCACGCATCGGGGCTGCCTGGCCTGGGGCGGCGCCGCCCATTTGTCGCCGGCCGACGATGTGCTGATTTCGGTCGAGCGACCGCTGGCGATTGACTCGCCAGGGCAAATGGTGGCCTCCATTCTGTCCAAGAAGATTGCCGCGGGGTCCACCCATCTGGTCCTTGATATTCCCATCGGCCCCAGCGCCAAAGTACGCTCCATGCCCGAGGCCCAACGTCTGCGCCGGCTTTTTGAGTACGTGGCGGGGCGCATGCATTTGTCGCTCGACGTGGTCGTGACCGATGGACGCCAACCCATCGGCAATGGCATCGGACCGGTGCTTGAGGCGCGCGATGTGATGCGGGTGCTGGAGAATGACCCCCGGGCACCCAACGACCTGCGACAAAAATCCTTGCGACTGGCTGGCCGACTGATTGAATTCGACCCGGATGTGCGCGGTGGCGACGGTTTTGCCATTGCGCGGGACATTCTGGATTCTGGCCGGGCACTGGCGAAAATGAACGCCATTATTGCCGCCCAGGGCGCTAAGCCGTTTGATCACAACCATCCGCAACTCGGCGCCTTGACCTTTGACATTTGCGCCAGCGAGTCCGGTGTGGTCACCGGCATTGACAACCTGCAGGTGGCGCGCATCGCCCGCTTGGCGGGTGCACCCAAAGTCATCGGCGCCGGCATTGATCTTTTTCACAAATTGGGGGAGGCGGTGACCAGTGGCGAGGTCTTGTACCGCGTTCACGCCGGGTTTCAAAGCGACCTCGACTTTGCGCGCCAAGCCTGCGCCAAGTCGACCGGCTATACCCTCGGGCGAGCCGAAGATGTACCCCATGTCTTTACGGAATTCTGATGTCGTCAACACCTGTTTTGCTGTGCTTTGGCGATGAGCAAGAGAACGCGGCACGCATCGCCCAGGTTGCTGGGCACCATCTGGTCCGTATCGATCGTCACCGCTTTCCCGACGGTGAACTCAAGCTGCGCCTGCCCCCGACCCTGCCGGATCATGTGGTCATCCTGCGCACGCTCAACGACCCGAATGAAAAACTGGTCGAGCTGCTGTTGACAGCCCAAACCGCGCGTGACCTGGGTGCCCGGCACCTGACGCTGGTCGCCCCTTACCTCGGCTACATGCGACAGGACGTGGCGTTTCAACCGGGCGAGGCCATCAGCCAGCGCATTGTCGGGAGATTTTTAGCCGGCCTGTTTGATGCCGTGATCACTGTTGACCCCCACCTACACCGCGTCGCCACATTGCAGCAGGCTGTGCCAGTTGCCAATGCGGTTGTGCTCAGCGCCGCCCCGCTGCTGTCAGACCTGATTGTTACCCAGCGCCCGAAAGCTTTGCTCTTGGGCCCGGATGAAGAGTCGGCGCAGTGGCTGGCACTGGCCGCATCACGCCATGGATTTGACTACGCCGTTTGTCGCAAGGTGCGCCGTGGTGACCGGGCAGTAGACATTGCACTGCCGGACATCCTTGTGTCGGGCCGTCAAGTGGTTCTGCTTGACGACGTGGTCAGCACCGGCCACACCCTGGCCCAAGCGACGCGGCAACTGCTGGCTGCGGGCGCAGCCTCGGTCGATGTTGCGGTCACACATGCCCTCTTTGTTGGCGATGCCTGGCAGATGATTCTGAACGCGGGTGTGCGCGAGGTATGGAGCACCGACTGCGTCAAGCATGCCAGCAACGCCGTCAGTATGAGCGCCCCCATTGGCGAGGCTTTGATCCGGATCGACGCCATGACCATGACGCGCTGAGCGCCAGCGTGGCGGGCTATTGCCGCATTAGCGGTGCTTGCGTTTCAATTGCGCGACGACGCGTTGCGGCTTGCCACTGCGTCCCCGGGGCACCGGTCGGCCCAGTTCTGCCCTGACGCGCAGCCGCGCCAGACCCTGCGTCACGGCAAATTTCTCCAGGGCGTTGCGGCAGCGCGCTGCCGCGGCTGCAGCATCGGCCCCATGCGGATCTAGCCTGAGCACCAGCGTGTGATCATCCTGCTGGCGCAATTGAAAATCGAACACGCCCGCATCGTCTTCAAGCAGCGTCGTCAGCGCCAGCGGCAAGAGCGTCACCAGGCGACCATCCTGTCCCGCCATCAGCAATGGATCATCCCGGCGACCCTGCACCTCAATCACCGGCAGTGGCGAGCCGCATTCACAGTGTTCTTTATGCACCGTGATCTGGTCGCCCATGTCATAACGGATCAGCGGTTGCACGAAATTGGCCAGATTGGTCAACAAGGTGGAATGTGAAACCTGCCCCGGCGGCACCGGCTGCCCCTGCGCATCAATCGGCTCCAGAATCAACCAGTCGGTATTGGCATGCATCTGCCCATGTTGACACTCCCAGCCAATCGACATGAATTCCGAGGCACCGTAGCTGTTGCGCACCGTGCACCCGAGCCCCTGCTCCACGTGTCGGCGCACGGCGGCACTCAGCGTTTCACCACCGGTCCAGATTTCTTTTGGGGCGAAGTGCAGCGCCCCTTGCGCAGCCACATCGCTTAGCAAGGCCGCCACGGTCGGATAGGTGGCGATGACGGTCGGCGCAAACGCATTGAGCTCATCAAGCAAAGTGCTGGTTGACTGCAAAATGGAAAAGCAACGCAAGCTTTGCGCCATGAACGGATTGAGTTGGCGCAGCCGTTGCATGCTCACCATACTGGCGAAGTGGCCGGTGGTGGCGCCCACAAAAGCGATGCGTTCCGCCAGCAACAAGGGATCAAACCAGCGCTGCAGCGGCCGTGGCGCGCTGCGGCGCAACGCCTCCAGTGCATCGTAAACCGCCATGGCGCGTGCATCCTGGACAAACACACCCGGTTGATGCCGGGTGCCAGAACTCTCCCATACCAGGTACTTGCCCAGGTAAGGCTCGCCAATACGCTGGGCATCGGCGGTGAACGCGCGAAGCTCAGCCGCCTTGAGTTGCGGGTCAGTCACCCAATCGTCAAAGCGCGCCATCAACTCAGCCCGGTCCAGCACCGGCAGCGCGCTCAGAGCCAGGGTGGCGGGCGTCTTGCCTTGCAGCCGCTCCCGGTACAGCGGGGAACCGCGCACAGCGGCGTCCAGCAGATGAGCCAGCCGGGTTTTCTGGCGCGCGGCGATCGCGTCCGGCGCGGCGCGCCCGCTGGCCAGCACATCCAGCGCCACAGCACCCAAGCGCAAAGGATCAAAAACTGTCGTCATAGGCGAAACATATCAGTGCGACTCCACACCCCCCAAATTGTGCGCAAGCAACGCATGTGATTTTTATCAAGACATGCAACAGGATCGGCTTTATTGTCAGACTTGGTTTCAATTTCAATGGAGGTTTGCAATGAATGATATGACGACGATTCAAAAAGACAAATTGATGAGCGACTTGCGCATGGTGATTGCCGACGCCGAAGAGGTGCTGCGCATGACAGCCGACGAGGTGGGCGAAGGCGCAGCCGATCTGCGCGGCCGCGTGCAAGCCCGAATGAATCAGGCCAAGGATGACCTGGTTCATTTGCAGGAAGCGGCAGTCGCCAAAGCCAAAGCCGCCGGTCATGTCGCTGATGATTTTGTGCATGACAACCCCTGGAAGTCTATCGGCATCGCGACAGGTGTCGGGTTGGTGATCGGCTTGCTGATCAGTCGCCGTTGAAACGGCAGCGAACCAGCCAAATCCATGAGTGAGCTGGGCAAGAACGTTGGTCTATTCGCCTCATTGCGCCGTCTGCTTGGCACGGTGCTTGAAATCGCCCAGGTGCGCCTGGACCTGCTGCGCACCGATGTTGAACTTGAGAAACGACGCCTCTTTGACGGTCTGCTCTGGGGTCTTGCTGCCCTGCTGATGCTGGGCGTTGGTGTGGTGTTGTTGTGCGGCTTCATCATCCTGCTGTTTGGGGAAGGTTATCGCCTGGCCGCGGTGGGCGTGTTGGCACTGCTTTTTCTTGCCGCAGGCGCCGGGCTGATTCGCGCGGCGCGGCGCCGACTGCAGAGTCCGAATGGCATGTTTGAAGCCAGCCTTGCTGAGTTGCAGCGGGATCGCGACGGGCTCCAAACATCAGGTTCCCATGAACAACGATGATCTGGTCTTACGGCAACAGCGCTTGCTGGTGCGCAGTGCGCAGTTGCGACTGCTCCTGGCCGATCAGGCGCAAGTCTTGCAGCGACCGCTGGCCTTGGCCGACCAGGCACAAAGCGGCCTGCAATGGCTTTATCGCAACCCACAGTGGCCGCTGGGCGCCTTGGCGCTTGTGGTTCTCGTGCGGCCGCGCCGCGCCATCGTGTGGGGCGGGCGCCTGTGGTGGGCCTGGAAAACCTTCAAGCAGACGCAAAAATGGTTGGCCAAACAGCCCTTGCAAGGTCGATCTCCTTGAATTGAGTCATCCCGGCCTGAGCCCGCGGTGCGTCACAGTTTTTCGCACACAATTGCCGCCATGGACACTAATCAAAATCTTTCCGAACGCCGCCTGGCTGATGCCTGGGCGGAACTGCAAAACCACTCTGACCTCGGCCATACTCTGGAGGCCGATGCCTACCGTCTGGCATTTGCCGACCCCGAGTTTTTGCTGCGACGGGAAACACGCGGCATCCGCTTTCAACTCGAAATGCTCAAACCCGATCTGGACCAGGCCGATCAAGGCATTGACAGCACCGTCGTGGTTTTTGGCAGCGCCCGCTCGGTCTCGCCCGAGGCTGCCCAAACCTCGCTGCAACAAGCCCAGACCAGTGGCGACGCCAATGCGCTGATCGTGGCGCAGCGGCAGGTGCGAAGCGCCCATTACTATGATCAGGCACGACTGTTTGCCCGGCAAGTGGCAGGGCACAGCGCACATCGACGGCCTGAAGAGCGCTTGTTTATTGCCACCGGGGGCGGTCCCGGCATCATGGAAGCGGCCAATCGCGGCGCGCACGAGATGGGCGCCCCAAGCGTGGGCCTGAATATTGCGCTGCTGCACGAGCAGCACCCCAACCCCTATATCACGCCGACCCTGAGTTTCAAATTTCACTACTTTGCTTTGCGCAAGATGCATTTCATGATGCGTGCCAAAGCCCTGGTGGCATTCCCCGGCGGCTTTGGCACGCTCGATGAATTGTTTGAAGTGATCACCCTGGTGCAGACCCGCAAGGCCAAGCCGGTGCCGATTGTCTTGTTTGGCACCGACTACTGGAAGCGACTGGTCAACATGAACGTCTTGGTGGAAGAAGGCGTGATCTCGGCGCAAGACCTGGATCTGTTCACCTATGTGGACGATGCCGATGCGGCGTGGGAGGTCATACGGAATTTTTATAAACTGTAAAAAAGCCGGACTAAATCAGCTTTGACCACCGACGCCGTGCAACTCGGAGTTCAATCAACCCGGCTCAAAATCCAGTGTCTTTTTCGTGCGCCGTGACGAAGTCTAAATAGTATTTTTCAATAGCTTGCATTTAATCAATTAACCAAAAAATCGCTGTGATGCAATAGCATTGCTGTTGATAGCTCTCTGATTAACCGAATTCATTAATAGGAAACCACGCCATGTCTCTGATCAATACCGAAGTGAAACCTTTTGCTGCCACTGCCTTCCACAATGGCCAGTTTGTGCCTGTCTCCAACGAAAGCCTCAAGGGCAAGTGGTCAGTGGTAGTGTTCTACCCAGCCGACTTTACTTTTGTCTGCCCGACCGAACTGGAAGACCTGGCCGACAATTACGCCACGTTCCAGAAGCTGGGCGTCGAGGTCTACAGCGTGTCCACCGACACCCATTTCGCGCACAAGGCTTGGCATGACACCTCCCCCGCCATCAAGAAGGTGAACTACGTGATGGTTGGCGACCCGACCGGCGCCATCACCCGCAACTTTGACGTGATGATCGAGGAAGAAGGCCTGGCCCTGCGCGGCACCTTCGTGATCAACCCCGACGGCGTGATCAAACTGTGCGAAATCCATGACAACGGCATCGGCCGTGATGCCTCAGAACTGCTGCGCAAGGTCAAGGCGGCCCAGTACGTGGCTTCCAACCCCGGTGAAGTTTGCCCCGCCAAGTGGCACGAAGGCGCCAAGACCCTGACCCCTTCACTGGACCTGGTCGGCAAGATATAGGGAAGGAAGGATGGGCGGATCAAATCAACTTGACCGTCCATTGCTGGCAGCACCAGCCCAGAACCCGGCACGCGCGTTTGACGCTTGTTGATCAGCGCGGGCTTTCAAAAAACAGGTAATTCGAGCCGAAGTCACTGATTTCGAAGTAGACTTTTTTCTCGCCCGGATCTGCCACAAAATTCAGGTTTTCGTCCAGTACGCCATAACCATAGCGGTAAGGACGCGGCTTGTTGTCTTCGGTGCCCATCGCGGTGCTGAGTTTGTCGATCTTGAGGAAGCGGCGCACGACCTTGTCGCCTGCATAGACCTCCAGCACGCCGTTGGTTCCAGTCCAGTTCTGGATGTCGCGGCTAATTTTGTTCTGTTGCTCCTGCGTGCAGCTTGATAGAAGAAACAAGGCGCTAGCCACCGCCAGTATTGCTCTAGCAGCTCTTAATTTAATAGTAATCATGAAGCTCCGTAATAGACAGACCGACGTGACGCGAAGCGAGCAATCTCTGTCCTCAGCCCATTCGCTGGCGTAATGCCTCGTACAAACACACACCACTGGCCACCGACACATTGAGGCTTTCAACAGCCCCGCGCATCGGGATGCTGACCAACTCATCACAGGTCTTGGCGGTCAGCGCGCGCATGCCATCGCCCTCGGCCCCCAGCACGAGCGCCACCGGCCCTTTGAGGTCGGCCTGGTAAATGGTTTTAGGTGCCACGTCGCTGGTGCCGATGATCCAGATATTGCGTTCCTTGAGTTCATTCAGGGTACGCGCCAGGTTGGTCACCATGAAGTAGGGCACGGTCTCAGCCGCGCCACTGGCGACCTTGGCCACTGTGGCGTTGATGCCAGCGGCGTGGTCTTTGGGAGCGATCACGGCGTGCACACCGGCGCCATCGGCCACGCGCAGGCAAGCACCTAGGTTGTGTGGATCGGTCACACCATCAAGCACCAGGATCAATGCTTCTTCCCGCTCGGTGGGGGGTCTGTCGGTCTGCGCCGCTTCGAGCTGCTCCAGCAATTCATCCAGCGATTTCACTTGTGCCAGCTCGTGCACCCGCGCCGCCACGCCCTGGTGGCCGTGACCACCGCAGAGCTTGGCCAGACGAATGCCATCGGCCTCGATCAAGCGCGCTCCGGCCTCATTGGCCTTGTCCAGAAACTGGCGCATGCGCGCATCACGGCGCGTCGGTTCGAAATAAATCTCGATGATGGACTGGGGTGCGGTTTTGAGGCGAACCCCGACGGCATGAAAGCCGAATAAAACTTTGGGTGAAGACATGGCTGAATTATCACAGCTTGCGCTTCTCATGGGTGCCACACGCCGTTACTGCATGATCGCCATGATCCTACCTGTTTGTGCTGCAAGGTATAAGTGGCAAAGAGCTTCTTTGCATTGCCCGCGCGGCCTTGCCCATGTTTCTCTTGATGGTGGCGGTGATTTTGCTGATCTATTTCGTGCCTGAATTGATTACCTGCTTGCCTCCCCAGATGAAACTCTGACCAGAGTTTCTCCATTGCCATGGCGCGGTCGCCAGCTACCTGCAAATTGTGGCCGCAACCGTGCTGGGCTGGCTGGTATTTGACCAGTTGCCGGGTCCAATCACTGCAATCGGTATTGCCTTCATCTGCCTGGCAGGGCTGGGGTGGCGCTGGTCGAGGTGCGCATGGCGTTTGTCAGGTCGCGCACGGCGCTGTTGAACAAATCAGAATAACAGCCCACGCCTCAGTCGGCAGTCAGACTCAGGATGACACGGGGCCGTCAGCGCCGGGTTCGGTCGATTGAGCCGCATCGTTGTCTTCGGGCAGCTCGGTTTCAGCACCCTCACCCACCTTGCGGTCGGCCTTGTGCTTCAGCTTCTCTTCCTTCTTCTTCTTTTTCGCCAGTTCTTTCTGACGCTTCTCGTATCCGTAATTCGGTGTTGCCAAAGTATGCTTTCAGGTTGTTGGAGGCACTTTACCAGAAGTTTCAAACAGTCTTTCGAGATTGGTGCACCTGCAGGCGGAACCATTTTGACGTCATAGACACTTTGAGCTGCAGTCGACCCGTTGCCAGTTTTTTGGTTATGCAACAACAGGATGGAAAACTATCAATGTGATAGCTGCGCACCCAACATTGACGGGGGCTAGCGCTTCATTTTGCCAGTTTTCTCACATGAACCCAATTCTCCAGCCGCGACTGTCCGTGCCCGCCATTCGCAGTCAACGTACTTTTATAACGGCCTCCAGGTACTCGCCCGGCACCACCATCGCGCCGTCGTCTGCGCGGTTGAACTGCCGCACCAAACGCAGCAGATCGGCGGCCAGGGCCTCCTGTTGGGCAGCATCGACGGCGCCGAACGCTTTTTGCATCGGACCGTAGTAGGTGCGAAACGTGTCGAGCCAGTGCTGCGGCGTGCGGTAGCGGAACACGAAGTTCTTGCGTGAGGTTTCGAGCGTGGCGATGGACTCGCCGAACAGCTCGCGCAGGCGATCTTCGGTGCCCCACAGTACCGCTGACTTGACACCTGCAGGCGGTGGGACGTAACGACCAATCAGCTTGAACAACTCACCGATAAAACCGGGTGGCGTCCAGTTGGCGAGGCCGATCTTGCCGCCCGGCCTGCACACGCGGGCGAGTTCATTCGCCGCCCGTTCCTGGTTCGGTGTAAACATGACACCGAAGGTGGATAGCACCACGTCGAACGATCCGTCCGCGTAGGGGAGGTTCTCGGCGTCCGCTTCTGTGAACTGCACGGCCAGGCCCTCGGCGCTGGCGCGCGCCTGACCACGCTCCAGTAACGCGCCCACATAGTCGGTTGAGACCACATCGCACCAGCGCCGCGCCGCGGCCAGTGTGGCGTTGCCGTTGCCGGCGGCGACATCCAGCACGCGCTCTTTGGCGCGTAAATCAAGCGCTTCGCATAGCGTCTCACCGACAATCTGCAGGGTTGTTCCAATGACAGCGTAGTCGCCTGCAGACCAGGTGGCTTGCTGCTTCTGCTTCAGCGCCACCAGATCAATGGCAGGCGCAGGGGATAAAGTTTCCATCATCGTGCTCCTGAATCAGGGTTGTATTTCACCGATATTCATCACGTCTTCATACGCGGATGATCTGGTCCTTGAGTGAATAGAGAATGGCGAGAACGTCTTTCTTCGAGTCCTCGTCGATGCCATTCTTGTTCAGCGCCACAAAGATGTCATCCACCACCACCAGGAATTCCTGCTCGCTGATGTTCATGCCCTTGTGCGCGGCGAGCATGCCCTGCCCGGTGTAAGTTTGCGGTCCGCCTGAGCCCGTCGTCAAAAACTCGCACGACAATTTTTTGATGTGTGCCATGTCTGTGATTTTCTCGAATCGCGTTTTGACGAGGGGATTGGCCAGGTGTGTGGCAATGATGTCGTCCACGAGTCGCGCGATACCGTCTGCGCCGCCGAGTCGTTGGTAGAGTGTCGTAGTCATGGGAAACTCCTTTTGATACTGAGGTACTTCGTTGATCTCACTGTGATCAAACGCGTCCGCGATTGCGAAACACGCCAAGGTATTGCACACCATCGACATCGCCCCAGGGTCACCCAAAAGTGGACAAACGGGGCGACAAATAGCGGACAGGCGCAGACCGCAGGGATAAGATGTATCAATAGGGGCATCAAGGACAGGCACCGAACATGATTGAGCAGAGCAATTCTTTCGGATACTGGCTGCGACGGCGGCGCAAGGCGCTTGATCTGACCCAGGATGCGCTGGCCAAAAAAGCCTGTTGTTCGCTGGCCGCCATCAAGAAGATCGAAGCCGAGGAGCGTCGACCTTCGCGAGGACTGGCGCAACGCCTGGCCGAGCAACTCGCGATTCCCGCCCAGGACCGGGCAGCGTTTTTGCAGGCTTCCCGCAACCTGCAAGCGCCCAAGCGCATGCCGCTTGATGAGTTGCCCATCGAAGCAATGCGCACCGCTGCCGCGAGCGACGGACTCGGGACTGTCGGCGATCAGCTCGCCCATGCCGGCGAACAAAAATTCCCCTTCGTCGGGCGCAACAAGGAGTACGGGCAGTTCATCGGTCTGATCGCCCGACTCACCGCGGGCAGCGGCCAGGTGGTACAGATCGAAGGTGAGGCGGGCATCGGCAAGAGCCGACTCATGGCTGAGGTCGCGTGTTATGCCCGCCAGCGGGCGTTGCCGGTGCTGGCCACCAATTGCTACGAGATCGAGCGCGCGATAGCGTATCAACCAGTGATCGATCTCGCCACCCAAGCGTGCGACGCAGCACCCGAGGCCCGGCTGCGTTTGATCGCGCCGATCCTGCTGGCCGAGATCGCCGCGCTGGTGCCGGCCATGGCGGCCCGTCTGCTTGACCTGCCATCCTTGTCGGCGGACTTTCCCGAGGCGCGCCAGGCGCGCCTGTTTCATGCGCTGGTACAACTCTTCGACGCGCTGGCGCAGGACCGGCAGTTGATTGTCATGATGGATGACATCCAATGGGCGGACGACGCCAGCCTGCGATTCCTGCATTTTTTCGCGCGCCAGATTGCGAGCCGGCCGGTGCTCCTGGCCTGTGCCTATCGGGACGAGGAACTGGGCAGCAACGAACACCTCACTGGCCTGCTTGAGAGCCTGCGCCGTGAACCCTACACGCGGCACATGGCGCTGGCACGGTTCGGACCCGGCGATACGCAAGCGCTGCTCAACGCAATGAACGACCCCAAACTGAGCGCGCCTGATCTCGCCGCCCGGCTGCACCGTGAAACGGACGGCAATCCATTTTTCCTCTGCTCGATCATGCACTCGCTGAGTGAAGATGAAGGCATGATCGGCGACGCGCTCAGCCTGCCGCTGCCGCACGCCCTGCGTGACTCGGTGCGGGCGCGTCTGGCCCGCGTGCCGCAGGAAGACCGGCTGCTGCTGGATGTGGCAGCCGTGCTCGGGCGCCGTTTTGACTTCGAGACCCTGCTCACGCTCGCTAGGGTGCCCGAAGAGCGCTTTTTGCACAGCCTGGATGCGCTGGTGAAGCGCCGGCTGCTGCGAGAGGAGCAGGACGGCGAATTCTATGATTTCAGTCACGACAAGGTGCGAGAGGTGGTGTACCGGGATATCGGCATGGCCGGGCGCGTGCTGCTGCACCGGGCGGTGGCGGAGATGCTGGAGCAGCATGCTGAAAGTGAAACGCATGAGCGCCATGCCCATCTTGCCGAGCACTATGAGCGCGGCAAGATGTGGCCCAAGGCGCTGCTTTATTTGGGTCTGGCCGCCGCGCACTCGCAAAAATTATTTGCAATGCGAGAAGCGCTGAAATGGTTTGACCGCGCCGTCGTGTTACTGCAAGCCCATCCCGAAGCGGCAACGCAAGCCCAACAACTCGCCTTGTACGAGCAGCGTGGCGCGGCGCGGGCGCAGGCAGGCCAGATCGAGGGCGCGGTGGCCGATTTTCAACGGGTGATCGATGCCGCGCGCGCGTTGGGTGAGCACGGGCATGCGCGTGATGTATTGATTCAGCTCGGCATGGCTTATCGACGCGCCGACGCCTACCAGCAGGCCATTGTCTGCTTGGACGAGGCGCTCACGGCGTCGCTGGCCATGGGCGATGAACGCCATGCGGCCGATACCTTGTATCACCTGGGAACGGTGGCCTGGAGCAACGGTCGCAACGATCTGGCGATCACCTACCACCAACAAGCGGTGGCGATCTGCGAGCGCCTGGGCCTGACTGACCTGGTCGCCGTGCAGGCCTTCCACGGCCGAGGGGAAGCCTATTTCGCCAATGCCGAACCGGCGGCGGCCATCGTTTCTTTTTCCCGTTCTCTCGACCTTGCACGCGGCATCGGCGACAAGAGCTATGAATCGGAAAACCTGATGATGATCGGCTGGGCCTGCAGCGGTCATATGGGGCTGGCCGACTACCCACGCGCCTTGTCACACTTCGACGCCGCCCTCGTCATCGCGCGCGCCGCCGACCTGCAATGGCATATCGGCCCGACCCTGATCGGACGCGCCAACGTGCAGGTGGCGCTCGGCCGATTTGGCCAGGCATGGCATGATTTGAACGAGGCCCTGCCCCGCCTTGAAACACTGGGGTTGGTTCGGTACCAGATCATGGCGCATGACGCGCTGGGCGGCCTGTTTCTGGACCTGAATCAGCCCGGGCAGGCGCTGCGGCACTTTGAACAGGGGCTGTCGCTCGCGCGCGACGCCGGCATCAAGTTCTGGCAGCCCAGGCTGCAAGCCGGTCTGGTGATTGCACAACTGCGCCTTGGTGTGCCAACTGATCGGGCAGCATTACTGGCGGCTCAGCAGTACACGCAGGATCACAGTGAAACCTGGCTGACGCTACGCTGCCTGGAGGCGCTCGCCGAGTTGGCGCTGGCCAGAGGCGACGCCGACGGGTGCGTCACGCAGGCGGACCAGTTGCTGGCGCTGGCCTCGCGCGGCGACTTGCGGGAGCTGATCGGACAAGCCCATCGCTTGCGCGGCCTGGCCTGGCTCCATGGCAAGGCATACGAATCTGCGCGCGATGAGCTGACGCTGGCCGCAACGCTGGCCGAGCAGATCGGGTGCGTCCGGCTCGCGTGGGAGTGTCACTGCGCGCTCGCTCGCGTTGCCGCTGCGCTCGGCGACGGCAGCGGCGAAAACACCCAGCGAGCCGGCGCACGCGTGCTGGCTGCACAAGTTGCCGAGAATCTGCGTGGCTCGGGTCTGATTTCCAATTTGGAGGCAGATCCGTGAGAGCCCTCTATCCTTGGCATCGCATTCTGTGCAGCACGGGTCAGCCTTGCTATGGCTACCAAAATAGTAGCTACAAGCCCAATGAATATGGGGGCTGGATGCCTATCTAGTTACACATTATCGGCCAACAAAACCGCGCTCAAAGCGCGTGCCCACCTACACTCGGGCCGAAACACTGCTCAATAACAAAGAAGGAGTCCAGCATGCGTTTTCATCTTGCCCTGCGCCACACGTTCGCATTGACCGGCCTGGCCTTGGGCTTGGCGGATTGCAGCGTCGCGCCGCCTGACCCCAACGCGCATCTGGCGACCTTCAGCACCCAGATGACGGGTATGAACGTGGTGCCTCCGGTGGCTACTGCGGCGACGGGGCGGGTGGACGCCGTGTTGAACAAGAACACTCGGCTGTTTCGCTGGAAGATGTCATTTGCCGGCTTGAGCGGCCCCGCCACCGCAGGCCACTTTCATGGTCCGGCCCTTATTGGCGCCAACGCCCGGGTCGCGCTGCCCTTGCACACCCCGGTCAGTAGCCCCCAGGAAGGTCACGCGACGCTGACCCCGGCGCAGGCTGCCGATCTGCTGGCGGGCAAGTGGTACGCGAATATTCACACCGCAGCCCACCCCGCTGGCGAGATTCGGGGGCAAATGATTTTGCGTGATTAAAGTGCTGGCGGTAGTGGCGACTGGGCTGGACGCGCTCGTCAAATTATGCTAATGTTTATATAGCAATACTTGCAGATGCGACGGGGGCTACAGCCTGATTTTGTTTAAATTCTCGTGGAATAGCCGCACTGCCGCATCAAGCCCCATGGGGCGCTTGTGGGCGTGCGCTGCTGAGAAAAAATTGCGCGTGGTCGGTCAAAAGCTTTCCCAGTCATCACCACCCGCTTTGGGGGTGGCAGCAGCGGGGGCTGCCAGGGAGTCGGGTTTGGCTCTGATCGCGGGTTTTGCGGGCGTGTTGCCCAGTTTCCTGGCCGCTGGAGCTGGAGCTGGAGCGGGTGCGGATCGAACACTCCTTGTCCGCTGCGGGGCGCTGCTGTCGGGCAGACCGGCACCCTGGCTCTGGGACAGCTTGAATACCGACACCGTACCGACCAGTTCTTGTGCCTGGCTCTTCAAGCTGCTCGCGGCGGCCGCCATTTCTTCCACCAGCGCGGCATTTTGCTGCGTCACCTGGTCCATTTGCGTCACGGCCTCGCTCACTTGCGCCACGCCCTGGCTCTGCTCGGTACTGGCGGCGCTGATCTCACCCATGATGTCGGTCACACGCCTGATCGAACTCACCACCTCGGTCATGGTGACACCGGCCTGATCGACCAGTGTGGAGCCCTGCTCGACACGCTGTACGCTGTCGTTGATCAGGCCCTTGATTTCCTTGGCGGCGTCGGCCGAGCGTCCGGCCAGGCTGCGCACTTCAGAAGCCACCACGGCAAAGCCACGGCCCTGCTCACCGGCGCGCGCCGCCTCCACCGCGGCGTTCAAGGCCAGGATGTTGGTCTGGAAGGCGATGCCGTCGATCACTTGAATGATGTCGGAGATTTTCTTGGAGCTGTCGTTGATGCCCTTCATGGTTTCCACCACCCGGCTCACCACCTCGCCGCCCTTGATGGCCACCGTGCTGGCGCTTTGAGCCAGTTGGTTGGCCTGTCTGGCGTTATCGGCGTTTTGCCGCACGGTGGCGCTGAGTTCTTCCATGGAGGCGGCGGTTTCCTCCAGCGCACTGGCCTGCTGTTCGGTGCGGGCACTCAGGTCGTTGTTGCCTTGGGCGATTTCGGCACTGGCCGTGGCCACGCCTTCCGAACCCTGGCGCACATTGCCCACAATGCGGGCGAGATTGTCTTTCATGGCTGACAGGGCTTGCAGCAGTTGTGCCGTTTCGTCCTTGCCCTCGGTCTGAATGTCGGTCGCAAGGTCACCATCCGCGACCCGCCGGGCGACCGCAACGGCATTTGTCAAAGGACCCGTAATACCCACGGTCAGCAGCCATGCGCAAATGACGCCGAAGGTCAGGACAAGGGCGGCGAGTGCCACCAGGTAATTGCGGCTGGTGGTCTCAATCCCGGAAATCTCGACGGCCTTTGCATCCAGATTTTTACGCTGCAGGCCGAGAAACTCGGAAACCAGCTTCATGTAGTTATCTGCAGCAGGTATGTAGGTGCTCTCAAGAAGACGATTCGCTTCGTCGGCTTGGCCGTCCGCCTTCAATTTGGTTACTTGGTCGCGGCTTGATAAATAGGCTTTGCGTACGTCCGAGACTTTTGAAAACAGGTCTTTTTCTTCCTGACTCGAAAGCAGAGGCTCGATCTGCTTCAGCAGCGCCGAAGTGCTTTTGGTGATTTCGGCCGCATTGGTCGAAAAGAAAGGAACCAGACTCGGATCGCTACTTTTTGCAACAGCCGTGGTGCGAATCACGGCAACGTTGATATTGCGGCTCCAGTCGCTGATGAGTCGCTCTTTGGCAAGCGGTTCCCGCGTCATTTCCCGTGTTGCGTTGCCCAGTGCGTTGAGCTGCCAAACGCCGATACCTGTGATGAGGACGGCAAAGGCCAAAACCACCGCAAAGCCGAACCCGAGGCGCTTGCCGATTTTCATTGATGCAAATATCTTCATGTGCGGGTTTCCGTATTTTTTTTGGCCAGTGGGAATTATTGTGGCGTCGATTCGATCAAGCCCATTTGTTCAGACCCGTCAGACGGCCGGTATCCACAAAAATCGTCGTATTCATGGGATAGAAAACTAAGGAGCGCCTTGTCGCGACCCTGAGCGCAACTATAGTCTTTCGACACCGGTTCAGGCCTGACGTGGATCAAGCATCCGGCGGACGGATCGAATATCCCGCCCCGGACCATCAACCTTCCACGAGCAACTTCAGTTTGCCAAGTGCGTGGTCCCAGCGCTTCTACTTGTCCACCACGATGAGTTGATTGATGACGGATTCGACATCGTCAATATTGCGCACGAGTTGCTCGACGGCGGAAGATTGTTCCCGCCTGCTGACGCAGCCCTTCAGCCAGACCCACCGGCGCTGCCCCAGGACCGAGATGCTGGTGTCCGAAAAGCGCCCATCCGCGAGAATCGCCTTCTTGACCCTTGGAATGATTTCCTTGTCGTACAAATAGGCATTCGGAAGGCGGCAGCGCCCGGACTGAAAACAGCTGGTGCCGCGCTCGGCTCGCCAGTGTGTTTCCTCTCGCACCTGGGCTGGCGTCATTGTCGGCTCTGCTGGCTTGGGGCAATTTGTTATGGCGGCTGTGATCTGCAGGAACGGGTCATCGAAATAGTTCGCGCGCGCCTCGTCTGCGAGCGCCCTGGCTGGCGGGACCAGTGCGATAACGCCCAGGATCAGGTAGCAGATGTTCATGGTTGAACCGAAGGCCATCGAATTCTCCTGAAAGTCGCCCGCTTGCCTGCGCCAGGGGCTTGGGTTGGCATGGTTGCGGTGGATGGTAAATCAGCGGCCATCAAGACTGGCATTTGATCTTGATTTCAAGTGTTTGAGGGCCGGCTTGTGGGCGCCGACAAGCAGCTACACTTTGCAAGGGTCGCTCGGCTGCACTGCCACGTCCTGGCAGGGCGTGATTCTGGTGCTGGACGGGCTTGATAGGAACGCGTCCACACGGGATGCATAACAAGGCGAACTACCATGAACTTCGTAATCATCGGCGCCGGATCCGCAGGGGTGCGGGCTGCTGAAACTCTGCGCGAAAATGATCCCCAAGCCAGTATCACGCTGGTCAGCGGTGAACCCGGCGAACCCTATTCGCGCATGGCCATTCCCTACATCCTGAATGGCGCTATTGACGAAAACGGCGCCCACCAGCGCCAATCGCATCACCATCTGGAGAGCCTTGGTATTCGCTACCTCAATTGCAAGGCGCTGCAGTTGCATGCGGGACCGGACGGCGGCCACGTCGATCTCGACGACGGCTCGCAGCTCAACTATGACCGGCTGCTGGTGGCCACCGGCTCATCGCCTTCGCTGCCGCCCATACCCGGCACCGATTTGCCGGGCGCGGTGACTTGCTGGACCCTGGAAGACGCCCGCCAGATCGCGGCCAAGCTCGTGCCCGGTGCGCGCGTGGTCATGTTGGGCGCGGGTTTTGTTGCCGGGGTGTGCATGAAGTCGCTTGTGAACAGCGGCGCGCAGCTGTCGGTGGTGGCCGGTCGCTCGGGACAGATTCTGCGTTCGATGATGACACCGGTCGGCAGTCACTTGCTGCAGCGCTGGCTGGAGGGCCGCGGCGTGGAGGTCATCACCAGCGGGCGCACCCTGCGCATCGAGCCAGGCCCGCGGCTGGTCATGGACACACGCACCATTGACGCCGACCTGATCATCCTGGCCACTGGCGTGCATCCGAATGTTGCTTTCCTCGAAGGCACCGGTGCCGAGATCCGCAGCGGTGTCGTGATTGATGAGCATATGCGCACCACGGTCCCGCATGTTTACGCGGCGGGCGATGTCGCCGAGGGGCGTGATTTTTCCACTGGCGAGTGGGTGGTGCATGCCTTGCAGCCCACCGCCACCGAACATGGACGCATCGCAGCGCTGAACATGACCGGCAAGGAGGTGGCTTACCGCGGCAGCCTGAGCATGAATGTGCTGGACTCCGTCGGCCTCATTTCCCACACCTTTGGGCTGTGGCAGGGCATCCCGACGGGCGACAACACCGAAGTGGTGGACGAAGCCAACTTTATCTACACCCGCCTGTGTTTCGATTCCGACCAGTTGATCGGTGCCATCACCATTGGTCATCCCCACCATGTGGGGGCCATCCGCGGCCTGATCCAGTCACGCCGCCACCTTGGCGCCTGGAAAGACCAATTGATGAAGAACCCACAACTGGTGATGGACGCCCTGGTTGACCTGAACCGCGGCTGAGCTTGACGCTGTCAGGCGCGCAAGGACCAGCGCCCCAGCACCTCATGCACCCCTTGGCCAACATGGCTCTTGATAAGGACAAATTCCTTCGCGGTCCAGATGATGGGCTCAATGGCGTGCTCGGCAATTGGGTGGCGATCGTACAAAACCGTCATATGCGGGGTAAAGCTACGTTTCACCGGTAGCCCCGCATGATCCATCGCCAGGCCAAGACTCTGGCGGAAAGCCGCAAGTTGTGCCGTGCCAGCGCCGCTACACAGAACGTAGGTCCCACTGCTCGGAAAGCTCATCGCGTGGTCAAAGACCACATCAAATGCAGGTGCCGCCACAGCGTCGCCGGCCTCTCTGGCAGTCCTGACAATGTCTGGCGGCAATTGAGCATACCCGCCGAGGTCGTGCAGCGTGACATGCAAGCGATGTGCCAGCAGCGGTTTGCCGAGCAATCCATGCTCGCGCCCCAAACGTGCTCCTTGAATCGCGATGGCATTGGCAGCATCGGCTTCTGGAAAAATGGAGAAGAACAAGGTATAGGGCGCCCGCCCACGTGGAAACTTTGCTGATGCTTTGGCCGAAGGTGGGGCCCCCGGCGGGGCGCCATCAAATCCGGGCAACGTGAACTGTTCAAACATACCGCCTCCTGGCATCAACCCCAAATTTCTGACACAAAAGACAGACTATTCTCGCGCCGGCGAAATTGACATACCTGTATTTTTTCCCAGTTCACGCCACCTCAATCCTGCGCTTTCACTTTGGAAGCCAGGAACAGTGCCGTCACCACATCGCGCACGGTTTTGCGATCTTCTGCTGACAAAACCATGTAGCGCTTGAGCATTTCACGGTTCTGCATGTTCAGGGTCGATGTATACAGACCGCCTTCCTGGTCATCGTGCGTCGCCGCCGCCGCCACGCCATAACGCAATTCCTCAGGGCTGACTTGCAGCCAGTCTGCCAGAACCTTGAGCTTATCCTGCATCGGAATCGACGCCCCCAGCAGCCAGCGGCGCGCTGCGTGGGGCGTGATGCTCTTACCCCAGTAGCGTTGGTTGAATTCATGGGCGACCAGTGTGGGAGAAGGCCGGATGCCGGCACTTTCCAAAGCTCGCCTCAATCGGTCCGAAAAAGCTTGTGTCTCCGCTATCTGTGTTGCATTTGCCATACCTTCGAAGGTAGGAGGTATGGAGCATCCAAGTCTTGATAATTGATCACATATTTTGTAATTCTAAGTTACAATTTTACAAAAAAAACAGATTCCGATCCTCGCATCAAGCGCCGTCCGAGGGCGCACCAGGGAGCGACTCACAACCATTACCACCGGACATCCCGATCACATCAACAGAAGAGGGGGGATGAAATTTATAAGGCAAAACCTGTCCGTTACACAGCATGATTATCAGATCCCCAGTGGTGAGAAGCTGCTATCCAGCGCTGACACATCCAGTCACATTTCGCGTGTCAGCGCGGCTTTCAAATGGTCAAGAACAGGCCCGCCAACTGGCGCATGCCGCCTCTGAAGCAGCGGCCAGGGGGACGATGTAATGACCCGTGTGCCTGGATATCTTTACAAGGTGGCAGCCCACCTGCTCCATGCCACTTTCCACGCATCCCTGCGCCGCCCCTTGAAGTGGCTTAGGGTGCAAGGTCTGCGCGAGAAAGTAACGCTGAATGCCGTACCCGATGGTGTTTTACGCATTGTCTGCGTCCACGACCTGAGCGAGCGCAAGAAATTTGAAGAGTCGCTGCGCTACCAAGCCACCCATGATGAGCTCACCGGTCTGCCGAATCGCTGGTTGTTTCACCTGCACCTGAGTCAAGCCCTGGTGCGTGCCCGGCGCACAGGTCTGAGAGTGGCGGTTTTGTTTCTGGATTTGGACTACTTCAGAAGTGTCAACGACAGTTTTGGGCACACTACCGGAGACGCCCTGCTGGTGCAAGTCGGCACTCGTATCCGCAGCACCCTGCGCGAAAACGACACGCTGGCCCGCCTGGGCGGCGACGAGTTCGCCATTCTGCTCGCCGATATGAAAAATGTGGATGAAGCGGTGCGTGTGGCCAGCAAGCTCCTGCTGTCGCTGCAGGCCTCGTACCGGCTGCAAGACCAGGATGTCTATTCCGGCGGCAGTCTGGGTCTGGCTTTTTATCCGGATGATGCGCAGGACAGTGACACCCTGCTGCGCTACGCTGACATGGCCATGTACCAGGCCAAACAGGCCGGGCGCGGAGGCTATGCCTGCTATTCGCAGGAAATGGACCTGCGCGGGCACGAAAACATGCGGCTGCATACACGGCTGAAAGAAGCCATGGCCCAAGGAATTTTGCAGTTGCATTACCAGCCGCAGGTGGATGTGGAAAGTGGTGCGATCGTGGGGGCAGAAGCCTTGTTGCGCTGGCACGACCCGGAGCTGGGCCATGTATCTCCGGCAAGGTTCATACCGGTTGCCGAGGCCACCGGCCTGATTTTGCCTTTGTCGGACTGGGTGCTGGAGACGGCGTGCCAGCAAATTGCCGCCTGGACTCAGGCCGGCACGCCATTACGGGTGGCCGTCAATGTTTCGGCGCAGCAATTTCGCCAGCGCAATCTGCCCGAGCAGGTACGCGCAGCACTGGCGCGCACCGGTGCGCAGGCCCAATGGCTGGACATTGAAATCACCGAGTCGGTGGCCATGACGCAGCCCGCGCAGGCGCGTGAACAGCTCGATGCCCTGGTGGGCTTGGGCTGCCGCATCGCCCTGGATGACTTTGGTACCGGCTATTCGTCGCTCGCCTATCTCAAGGCCCTGCCGGTGAGCAAGCTCAAAATTGACAAGAGTTTCATGGACGGCATTCCCCAGGACGCCAATGACGTCGCCATTTCCCGGGCCATCATTGCCTTGGCCAAAAGTCTGGGGTTGACACTGGTCGCCGAGGGGGTGGAAACCGATGCCCAGCTGGCCTTTTTGCGCCAATACGGTTGCGAGGTTTACCAGGGCTGGCTGTTTGCCAAAGCGATGACGGTGCAGGAGTTGACGTCACGCCTTCACGGCGTTCAAGTTCCCTGACTAGCCATCAGGGACCACGGCCTTTGCCGGTGCAGTAATCCCGGGCTACTCGTCGTTTTGCATCCAAGCCGTCTGCCTGGGGCGCAGGCTTGCAGCAGCACGAAGTCGGCGTTGCAACCCACGTCCAGCCCGCAATTCTCCAAACCCATGACACGGGCGGCTTGACGCTGACCGCCCCATCCGCCGTGGTTCGTTCAAAGTGCGGGATGCCACCCACCACGTCCACACCCTTGTCCAGCGCGCGCTTGAGGTTGGATGGGCACCCTGTTTTTGCCATCAAATTTATAGCTATCTACGCTTATTGCACGGGCGTAAGAAGCCAATTTTCAAGGCAGATTCATCCTCATGCGCATGGTATTGGCAAGTTCGGTGTATGCAGACGGACTATTGCCACTACTGAACAGTGACGTAAAAACCCGTCGCATCCTGTCCGGCCACGACGGCGGCACCATGGCTGGTGAGGGTGCTGAAGCTGCCGCTGATGCTGGCGGCCTGGATCAGCACCAATTTCTGTCCGCTGGCGTAGCCGCCGGTGAAGTTCAGCGTCAGTGTGCCGCCGAGCACCACCGTACCGGTCACCGTCAGTTGGTCATGCGTTACCCCCGGGGTGGCGCCGTCGATGGCCAGGGTCAGGCTGGCACTGCTACCCTGCTGGAAGCCGCCGCCCAGCGTCAGCGCCCGCGTGCCGCTGAGCGCCAGGGCTGCGTTGTTGGTCACGTTGCCGGTGCCCAGCGCAAGGGTGCTGCCCGCCAGCAGCCTGCCGCTGTTGAGGGTGGTGCCACCGCTGTAGCTGTTGTCGCGCAGGGTGACAGTGACGGCACCGTTGTGCACCAGGCTGCCGCTGCCGCTGATGTTGGACAGAATGATGTCGGTGGTGGTGTTCTGGATGATCAACTGGCCCGCGTTGACGATGGCATTGGTCGCAAGACCACCGCTGGACTCGGCTGTCAGCAGGCTGCTGTCACCGTTGTAGGTGGCTTGCAGCACGGTCGAATTGCTGCTTGCATTGACGGTGATGTAGTTCAGTGGCACGGTCTTGCCAGCACCGATGCGCAGGATGGCGTTGGCGCCGATGGTAGTGGTGCCGTTGTAGTTCTGCGGCTGGGCCAAGGTCACGTCATTGCCCGCCGTGGGCATGAGGGTGACGTTGCCCCAGCCGGTTTCACCCCCGCGGTGTGGGCCGCCACCGCCGCCGCTGATGCCGATGTTCAGGGTTACCGGGGCGTTGTAGTTGAACGCCAGCGTGCAGCCGCGCAGGTTGATGTAGGCGTTCTTCGCGCCCAGCGCCGGATACGGCTCGGCGGGTGATGGCGCAGAGGGCAGGAAGAAATTGGCGTGCGTGCCGTCGCCCCATTGCACCGTGCCTGCGCCGGATTCAATGTTGACCCCGCGGTAGCTGGCATCGTTGCCGTTGTTCAGTCCGTTGCGGTAGATGGCTTTGGCGTAGTTCAGTGCCGGATTGCTCAAGCCGGGATTGAGCACATTCGGGATGTTGTGCGGGCTGTTGTCAGTGTGGCTGTAAATGCCGGACATGACGATGGTGGAATTGCCAATGGCGTGGAAGTTAATGTCGTTGCCATAAGCCGCTTCAAAAATGTTTTGCGACACACTCACCACACTGCCCGGTGGGCTCCAGACCAGCCAGGAACCCTCGTTGAGCATAGCCTTGGCATTAGGTATGGATGCCGCCACATGGTTGCTGCCGAAGTCATGCCCGGTGGTCAGCGACAAAACACCACCAAAGGGATTGACCCCACGCAGTGAGTTGCCACCCCACACCCCCACGCCTTGCAAGACGGGGCCATTGCCGCTGATACGCCCCAGCAGAATGAACTGCGCGCTGCTGAGCACAATGCTGCCGTTGTTCTGGATGTGGTTCAGGTTGATCTCTCCATTGACCAAGCTGGCCGTGTTTTTGCCGTCGGAGGTGGCGATGATGTTGGGGTTGTTGTCGGCAGCGGTGTTGGTGCCGATCTGCAGCGTGACTCCGGGGTTGATGGTGAGCACCGGCGGATTGCTGCCGGTGATGTCAAGCCGATAGCCGCCGCTGGCGCTGGTTTTGGTAACGACCGCCACCTGCTGGGCATCGGGCAGGGTGAAGGTGCTGGCCTGGGTGATAACCAGGGTGCTGGGGTTGCCGGTGCCGCCGGTGGCCACCAGCGCCAGCGTTCCCTTGCCCGAGATCACACCGGTGTAGGTGCTGGTGCCTGCAGGCAGGCGGATGATGGCATCGCCACTGAGCGTGACATTCTGGTTGGCCAGAATGTCGGTGGTGATGTCGGTAGCGCTTGCAGTATCGGTCGCAGTGCCGGTTGGGGTTGCGGCTGAACTGCCGGAGCCACCACCGCCGCACGCTGACAAACCCAAGGCACTCAGGCTGCACAGAAACAGGCGGCGCGAAGCATCCTCTGCTGTGCGGCCCGGCTTGCCGAGTGCATCCGTGAATGCCGCTGATGTGTGGCAGGGGTGTGGCTGCAGGGGGTGGTTGGACACATCGCTTTTGCTCGATTGGGTATTGGTCATTGGTCTTTCACTTGCTTGCGCGGGTAGAAGAATGGCTGTCCATTGAGGGGGCCTGGTAACAGCCAATGTTAAGCTGACGCAAGTCAAGTTTTTATAGGGTGGGGCCGGTGCCCTCTCCTGCCCTTTTTGTATCCGTGGCCGATGCGGCTTACTTCGAAGGTCTGACCGGCAATGATGCCTTGCGGCGCAACAGCCCCCAAGGCAAGATCAATCCACTGCCCCACCAGCATAAGCAAAAAAATGACCCGCTGACCAAGGGCTTTTCTTATCCTTTTCTCCAGTGTCAAATTCCATAAATGACTATGATGAATTATTTCATTCGAAAAGCGCGTGCTTCACTCGGGTAAAGCCCGCCGATTGCAAAAGGAGATTCGTCATGAATGTCTTCGCACGTTACCAAGGTCGGTTTGAGGCCGCCAAGGAAGAAGAAATGTCGATCCAGGACTACCTGGATCTCTGCAAACGCGACACCACCGCCTACGCCACCGTTGCCGAGCGCATGCTGCGGGCCATTGGCGAGCCCGAGTTGGTCGATACCCGCACCGACCCCAGGCTGTCGCGTATCTTTGCCAACAAAATGCTCAGGCGTTATCCGGCGTTTCGCGACCTTTACGGCATGGAGGAAGTGATTGAGCAGATCGTCTCCTATTTCCGCCATGCCGCGCAAGGGCTGGAGGAGAAGAAACAGATTCTGTACCTGCTGGGCCCGGTCGGCGGCGGCAAATCGTCGCTGGCAGAGAAGCTCAAAGCCCTGATTGAAGTTGTGCCCATCTACACCATCAAGGGCTCACCGGTGCATGAGTCGCCCCTGGGCCTGTTCAATCCGCTGGAGGACGCGCAAATACTGGAGGACGACTACGGCATTTCGCGGCGTTACCTGGGCACCATCATGAGCCCGTGGGCGGTGAAGCGTCTGCATGAGTTCGGCGGCGACATCACCCGCTTTCGCGTGGTCAAGCTGCATCCATCGGTGCTGTCGCAAATCGCTGTTTCCAAGACCGAGCCGGGCGATGAGAACAACCAGGACATTTCTTCCCTGGTGGGCAAGATTGACATCCGCAAGCTTGAGACCTACTCCCAAAGCGACCCCGACGCGTATTCCTTCTCGGGCGGCCTGTGCCTGGCCAATCGCGGCGTGCTGGAATTTGTCGAGATGTTCAAGGCGCCCATCAAGGTACTGCACCCCTTGCTGACCGCCACGCAGGAGGGCAACTACAAGGGCACTGAAGGCTTCGGCGCCATTCCGTTTGACGGCTTGGTGCTGGCGCACTCCAACGAGGCCGAATGGCTGACGTTCAAGAACAATCGCAACAACGAGGCTTTTCTTGACCGCATTTACATCGTGAAGGTGCCCTACTCCCTGCGCGTGTCGGACGAGATTCACATCTACGAAAAACTGTTGGCCAATTCCTCACTGGTCAAGGCCCCGTGCGCGCCGGATACGCTCAAGATGCTGGCGCAGTTTGCCGTGTTGTCGCGGCTCAAGGAGCCGGAAAACTCCAGCATCTTCTCCAAGATGCGGGTCTATGACGGCGAAAACCTCAAGGACACCGACCCCAAGGCCAAGAGCTACCAGGAGTACCGCGATTTTGCCGGCGTGGATGAAGGCATGACGGGGCTATCAACCCGGTTCGCGTTCAAGATTCTCTCGCGCGTGTTCAATTTCGACCACCGCGAGGTTGCCGCTAACCCGGTGCATCTGATGTATGTGCTGGAGCAGCAGATTGAACAGGAGCAGTTCCCGGCTGAGGTCGCCGAACGCTACACCCGTTTCCTCAAGGAATTCCTCTCGCCGCGTTACGCCGAGTTCATTGGCAAGGAGATCCAGACCGCCTATCTGGAGAGCTACTCCGAGTACGGCCAGAATATCTTTGACCGCTATGTGACTTACGCCGACTTCTGGATTCAGGACCAGGAGTACCGCGACACCAACACCGGCGAGATTCTGGACCGTGGCGCTCTCAACAGCGAACTGGAGAAAATCGAGAAACCGGCCGGCATCTCGAACCCGAAGGATTTTCGCAACGAAGTGGTCAACTTTGTGCTGCGCGCCCGCGCCAAACACGAGGGGCAAAACCCGCCGTGGACGTCTTACGAAAAGCTGCGTGCGGTCATCGAGAAAAAAATGTTCTCCAATACGGAAGAACTGCTGCCAGTGATTTCGTTCAACGCCAAGGCCAGCGGCGACGAACAGAAGAAACACAAAGACTTCGTGAACCGGATGATCAGCAAGGGCTACACAGAGAAGCAGGTGCGCCTGCTGTGTGAATGGTATCTGCGCGTACGCAAGTCCTCCTGAGTTTTGCGACCCGACGGATGCCGAGATTCAATTTGAACGGGAATACCCCATGCCATTGCATATCGTAGACCGCCGCCTCGATAGCAAGCACAAGAGCTCGGTCAATCGCGGGCGTTTTATTGAACGCTTCAAGGGCCAGATTCGCAAAGCGGTGGCTGACGCCATCAACAAGCGAGGCATTCGCGATATAGACAACGGTGAAAAAATCGGCATCTCCGGCAAAGACATCGAGGAGCCTCAGTTTGCCCATGGTCACGGCGGCGTCTGGGAGACGGTGCGGCCTGGCAACGACCGCTTCAGCCGCGGCGAGCAGGTGGACCGGCCCAAGGGCGGTGGCGCCGGCGGCGGTGGCAGTCAAGCCAGCAAGGACGGCGAGAGCCTTGATGAATTCATGTTCACGCTGACCAAAGACGAGTTTCTGGACATTTTCTTTGACGAGCTGGCCCTGCCGCATCTGGTCAAGCAGCATCTGGCCCAGATCGAACAATATCGGCGCATTCGGGCTGGTTACACCCAGAGCGGCGTGCCCACCAATATCAACCTCGCCCGCACCATGCGCGGCGCCGCCGGCCGGCGCATCGCCGTCGGCGGGCCCTACACGGCGCAGCTGCGCGCCTTGCTGGCGCAGCTCGACGAACTCAAAGACAAGCTCACCGACGACGACCCGGAGCTGGAGCGTCTGCGCCAGGAGATTGCGCGCGTGCGCGCCAAGATGGACAAGGTGCCGTTCGTCGACTCCTTTGATCTGCGCTACAACAACCGCATTCGGGTGCCGCAGCCCAGCACGCAGGCCGTCATGTTCTGCCTGCTCGACGTCTCGGGTTCCATGGACGAAGAACGCAAGAACATCGCCAAACGCTTTTTTATGTTGCTCTATCTTTTTCTGACCCGAAATTACGAGCGCATTGAAGTCGTGTTCATTCGCCACCACACGGTTGCGGCGGAGGTTGACGAGGACGAATTCTTCACCTCGCGCGAATCCGGCGGCACGGTGGTCTCCAGCGCCCTGGAACTGATGTACAAAATCATCAGCGAGCGATATCCCAGCAACCTGTGGAATATTTATGGCGCTCAGGCATCTGACGGTGACAACTGGAACGATGACTCCGCGCATTGCCGCGAGCTGCTGGAGCAGTCCTTGCTGCCCCTGACGCAGTATTTCGCCTATATCGAAATCACCGATGGCCCGCCCCAAAACCTGTGGGAGGAATACGCCAAACTGCAGGCGGGCCATGCTGACCACTTTGCGATGCGGCGCATTGCCGCAGTGGCCGATATTTACCCCGTGTTTCGCGATCTTTTCAAGCAAAAGATCTGAGTCCCATCATGGCGCAAAAATCAAGCCCCGCTTTGCCCACCGGATCTGAGTGGACCTTTGCCGCCCTGGAGCAATACGACGAGGCTATTGGCCGCGTAGCGGCCGATTACCAGCTTGATTGCTACCCCCACATTCTGGAGGTCATTAGTGCCGAGCAGATGATGGATGCCTACGCCTCCATCGGCATGCCGGTGTATTACCACCACTGGTCCTACGGCAAGCATTTTCTGTCCACCGAGAACCGCTACAAGCGTGGCCAAATGGGTCTGGCCTACGAGATCGTCATCAACTCGGATCCCTGCATTGCCTACCTGATGGAAGAAAACACGCTGCCGATGCAGGGTTTGGTCATCGCCCATGCGGCCTATGGTCACAACTCCTTCTTTAAAGGCAACCATCTGTTCAAACAGTGGACCAGCGCCGATGCCATCGTGGACTACCTGGTGTTTGCCAAGAAATTCATTGCCCAGTGCGAAGAGCGACACGGCGTGGGCCTAGTCGAAAAGCTGCTTGATGCCTGCCACGCGCTGCAAAATCTGGGCGTGGACCGTTTCAAGCGCTCGCCGCGACTCTCCCTGAACAAGGAAACACTGCGACAAAAAGAGCGCTCGGACTACCTCCAGAGCCAGGTCAATGACCTGTGGCGCACCGTGCCGCCGCGCCCGGAAGCGGACCGAACCGAACAAGAGGCCCGGTTTCCGGCCGAGCCCGAAGAGAACCTGCTTTATTTCATTGAGAAAAACGCGCCCCTGCTGGAGTCCTGGCAGAGGGAGATCATTCGAATTGTGCGCAAAATCGGGCAGTACTTTTACCCCCAGCGCCAGACGCAGGTCATGAACGAGGGTTGGGCCACATTCTGGCATTACACCTTGCTCAATACGCTCTATGACCTGGGCGGCCTGTCCGACGGCTTCATGCTCGAATTCCTGCAATCACACACCAACGTCATCTACCAGCCGCCCTATAACAGCCCGCATTACTCTGGCATCAATCCTTATGCACTTGGTTTCGCCATGTGGCGCGACATCCGCCGCATCTGCGAAAACCCAAGCGCTGAAGACCGTGAGTGGTTTCCTGACATTGCCGGCTCCAACTGGCGCGAGAGCCTGGAGTTCGCGATGCAGAACTTCAAAGACGAGAGCTTCATCGCCCAATATCTCTCGCCCCAGCTCATGCGTGACTTTCGCTTTTTTTCGGTGCTCGATGATGATGCGCGCTCCAAGTTGCAGATCCAGGCGATTCACGATGAAAGTGGCTATCGGGCCTTGCGCCAACAGTTGTCCGAGCAGTACAACCTGGGCAGTCTGGAGCCCAATATCCAGATCTGGAACGTCGATTTACGCGGCGACCGCTCGCTGACCTTGCGCCACTTTTCCCAGCAGCGCCGGCCCTTGGACGAAGCGAGCAAGGCGGTGATGGAGCACGTTGCCTATCTGTGGGGCTTCACGGTGCGACTCGAGAACCAGGACAGCGACGGTAAAGTCAGCTTGATTGCAGAACGCATGCGGGAGAAGCGCGCCAGCCACCCCGGCATCGGCCCCTGAGGTTTGCCGCATGGCAGGGTCACCGGCGCGCAATCCCGTGGCCAGCACCGTAGAGTCTGTGTAGCTTGCCCCTCAGAATGCAGAAAGCCCGAACCTGTGAGGGTTCGGGCTTTTGCCTTGCAAGGGACGAGAGACTACTTACGCGCCGGCGGCAAGTCCGTGCAACTCCCATGCGCCACTTCAGCCGCCATGCCGATGCTCTCGCCCAGCGTGGGATGCGGGTGAATGGTCTTGCCGATGTCGATGGCGTCAGCGCCCATCTCGATCGCCAGCGCAATCTCACCAATCATGTCGCCCGCATGCGTGCCAACCATGCCGCCGCCCAGGATCTTGCCGTGGCCGTGCGCGTCCTCGCTGTCATCAAACAGCAGCTTGGTCACGCCTTCGTCGCGGCCGTTGGCAATGGCACGGCCGGACGCCGTCCAGGGGAACAGCCCCTTCTTGACCTTGATGCCTTGCGCCTTGGCCTGGTCTTCGGTCAGGCCGACCCAGGCCACCTCGGGGTCGGTGTAGGCCACGCTCGGGATGACGCGGGCGTTGAAGGCGGCGCTGGCCAGCTCTTTGTTGCCTTGTAATTCACCGGCTATCACTTCCGCTGCCACATGCGCTTCGTGCACCGCCTTGTGCGCCAGCATCGGCTGGCCCACGATGTCGCCGATGGCGAAGATGTGGGGCACGTTGGTGCGCATCTGGATGTCGACATTGATGAAGCCACGGTCTGTGACTGCGACGCCGGCTTTCTCGGCGGCGATCTTCTTGCCGTTGGGCGTGCGGCCCACCGCCTGCAACACCAGGTCGTAGGTTTGCGGTTCGGGCACTTTCACGCCCTCCTCTGCTGCGGCAAACGTCACCTCGATGCCCTCGGGCGTGGCTCTGGCGCCGACCGTTTTGGTCTTGAGCATGATGTTGTCGAAACGCGGGGCATTCATCTTTTGCCAGATCTTGACCAGGTCGCGATCCGCGCCCTGCATCAGGCCGTCGAGCATTTCGACCACGTCCAGGCGGGCGCCGAGCGTGCTGTAGACCGTGCCCATTTCCAGGCCGATGATGCCGCCGCCCAGGATCAGCATGCGTTTGGGCACCTCTTTAAGCGCCAGCGCGCCGGTGCTGTCCACCACGCGGGGATCGTCTGGCATGAACGGCAGGCGCACGGCTTGGCTGCCCGCAGCGATGATGCATTTCTTGAACGCAATGGTCTGCGTCTTGCCGGTTTTCTCTTGGGATGTGCCGGTGGTTTCTTCGACCTGCACATGGTTGGCGCCGACAAACGCGCCGTAGCCGCGCACCACGGTCACCTTGCGCATCTTGGCCATGGCGGCCAGGCCGCCGGTGAGCTTGGTGACGACTTTCTCTTTGTGAGCACGCAGCTTGTCCACACTGACTGTGGGCGCGCCAAAGTCCACGCCGAGCGCGGCCATGTGGCTGACTTCATCGATGACCGCAGCCACGTGCAGCAGCGCCTTGCTGGGGATGCAGCCCACGTTCAGACAGACACCGCCCAGTTGGGCGTAGCGCTCGACCAGGATGACTTTGAGGCCCAAATCCGCCGCGCGGAAGGCAGCCGAATAACCACCGGGGCCGCCGCCGAGCACCAGCAAATCGCAATCCAGATCGACGCCGCCTGCATAGCTGGCGGCAGTGGCGACTGGGATGGGCGCGCTCACAGCTGGAGATGCTACTGTTTGTGTAGCTGCCTGCGTAGACGCGACGGGGGCTACAGCCTGATTTGGCTTGATATCTGGAACGACAGGAGCCTCTGCCGCCTCCAGCACCAGCAACACCGAGCCTTCAGAGACCTTGTCGCCCAGCGCAACCTTGAGCTCCTTGACGACGCCCGCGTGGCTGCAGGGAATTTCCATGGACGCCTTGTCGGACTCCACTGTGATCAGGCTTTGCTCGGCCCGGACGGTGTCGCCGGGCTTGACCAGCAGCTCGATGACGGTGACTTCGGCGAAGTCGCCAATGTTGGGGACTTTGATGTCGATCAGTGCCATATTCTTCTCTTTCTAATTAGTTGAGGACAGAGCTTGTTCGCTTCGCGTAACTGCGGTCTGTCCCGCAAGGTTTCAGTATGTCGGGGTCAGAGCACGTTTGCTGCGCAAAGTGGTCTGACCCGCAAGGTTCTAAAGCAACACCCGGCGGAAATCGCCCAGGATTTGGCCCAGATAGACATTGAAGCGGGCCGCAGCGGCACCGTCAATCACGCGGTGGTCCCAGGTAAGTGACAGCGGCAGCATCAGGCGTGGCTGGAACGCCTTGCCATCCCACACCGGCTGGATGGTGGAGCGGCACACGCCCAGAATCGACACTTCAGGCGCGTTGATGATGGGCGTGAAATAACGCCCGCCAATGCCGCCCAGGCTGCTGATGGTGAAGCTGGCGCCGGTCATCTCGGCCGGGCTCAACTTGCCATCGCGCGCCTTTTTGGCCAGTTCGCCCATCTCGACCGAGATTTGCATGATGCCTTTTTGATCAGCATCCTTGATCACCGGCACCATCAGGCCGTTGGGCGTGTCCGCCGCAAAACCGATGTGGTAGTACTGCTTGTAGATCAGCGCGTCGCCGTCCAGCGAGCTGTTGAACTCGGGGTATTTCTTGAGCGCGGCCACGCAGGCCTTGATCAGGAACGCCAGCATGGTGACCTTCACGCCACTCTTCTCGTTCTCTTTGTTGGTCGAGACCCGGAAGGCTTCCAGGTCGGTGATGTCACAGTCGTCATGGTTGGTCACGGCCGGAATCAGGATCGCGTTGCGCAGCAGGTTGGCACCGCTGATTTTCTTGATGCGGCTGAGTTCCTTGCGCTCGACCGGCCCAAACTTGGCAAAGTCCACTTTCGGCCACGGGATCAGGCCCAGGCCTGCGCCGTCAGCGCCTGGAGCGGCTGCGGCTGCCTTGGGCTGTGCCTGAGCAGCCA
The DNA here is from genome assembly GCF_000013605.1 of Rhodoferax ferrireducens T118. NCBI lineage: Bacteria > Pseudomonadati > Pseudomonadota > Betaproteobacteria > Burkholderiales > Comamonadaceae > Rhodoferax > Rhodoferax ferrireducens. Next base: position 2,423,576 of record NC_007908.1, on the reverse strand, counting down.
GCGTTTGAATCGCGCCGCTCATCACCGAGCGGGTGAAGGCTTGCACGTCGTTGTCGGTGATGCGACCTTTGAGACCCGTGCCTTTGACCTCATCCAGGGGCACGCCCAACTCGCGGGCAAACTTGCGCACCGACGGCGAGGCGTGGGGCAGACCCAGCGGGGCCGATGTGGGGATGTGCGCGGGCACGGCCAGCACGGCAGTTGCTGGTGCAACAGCAGCCGCAGCCGAGACCAGCGGTGCAGCGGCTGCCGCTGAAGCCTGCGCAGTTGCAGCTGCAGCCATAGCAACCGGCGCGGCGCCTTCCAGAATCGCCAGCAGGTCGCCAATATTGACTTTGTCGCCCAGTTTGACCTTGAGCTCCTTGATCACGCCCGCCGCGCTGGACGGGATTTCCATGGATGCTTTATCAGACTCCACGGTAATCAGGCTTTGCTCAAGCCGGACAGCGTCGCCCACCTTGACCATGACCTCAATCACCGTCACATCCTTGAAGTCACCAATGTCAGGCACGTGTACCTCGACCGGGCCTGCGCTCGATGCTGCTACATCAGTAGCAGCTGGCGCAGGAGGAACGGGGGCTACAGCCTGATTTGTCTTGAATTCCTGGGCTGCTGCCGGCACCGCGGCGGCCGGTGCTGCAGCTGCGGTGCCCTCGGCACTAGCCACCTCCAGCAACAACAACAATGAGCCTTGCTTGACCTTGTCGCCCAAAGCGACCTTGAGCTCCTTGACCACGCCAGCCGATGACGACGGAATTTCCATCGACGCCTTGTCGGACTCGACGGTAATCAGGCTTTGTTCAGCCTTGACGGTGTCGCCCGGCTTGACCAGCAGTTCAATCACGGCAACTTCATCAAAATCGCCAATGTCCGGGACTTTTACTTCGATTAAGGACATACGTGTCTCCTTATTTATTCAGTTAACGGGCAAGGCAAGCGTGCCGCCCTCTCATTATGAAACCTGCTGTGCCACTGCCACCAACCCCCGCCTGCTGGCATGCGGCAGGGCGTGGTGTCACAAGGCAGCAGGTGATTCAGATCACGCGTACAGCGGATTGACCTTGTCGGTCTTGATACCGTACCTGGCAATCGCTTCAACCACTTTAGCCACCGGCAGCGTGCCTTCTTCACTCAGCGCCTTCAGCGCCGCCACCACGATGAAATGGCGGTTGATCTCGAAGTGCTCACGCAACTTGGAGCGGAAGTCGCTGCGGCCAAACCCGTCGGTGCCCAGCACTTTGAAGGTGCGGCCCTTGGGGATGAAGGAGCGAATCTGCTCGGCATAAGCCTTCATGTAGTCGGTGGCGGCCACCACCGGGCCGGCATGTTTTTCGAGCTGTTGGGCGACAAACGACACGCTGGGCGCCTGCGCCGGATGCAACAGGTTATGGCGCTCACAGGCTTGGCCGTCACGCGCCAGCTCGTTGAAGCTGGGGCAGCTCCAGACATTGGCACTGATGCCCCAGTCCTTGGCCAGCAGCTCTTGCGCGGCAATTGATTCACGCAGGATGCTGCCAGAGCCCAGCAACTGCACCGTCGGCTGCTTGGCAGCCGTTGTGCCCGCTTTGCACAGGTACATGCCCTTGATGATCTGCTCCTCAGTGCCCGCCGTCAGCCCGGGCATCGGGTAGTTTTCATTGAGCAGCGTGATGTAGTAATAAACGTTGTCCTGCTTCTCGACCATGCGCTTCAAGCCGTGGTGCAGGATGACGCCCACCTCATGCGCAAAGGTCGGGTCGTAGCTGATGCAGTTGGGAATGGTGCCGGCCAGGATGTGGCTGTGACCATCTTCGTGTTGCAGGCCTTCACCATTGAGCGTGGTGCGCCCGGAGGTGCCGCCCAGCAAAAAGCCGCGCGCCTGCATGTCGCCGGCCGCCCAGGCCAGGTCGCCGATGCGCTGGAAGCCAAACATCGAGTAGTACACGTAGAACGGCACCATGATGCGGTTGGAGGTGGAGTAGCTGGTAGCCGCCGCGATCCAGCTCGCCATGCCACCGGCTTCGTTGATACCCTCCTGCAGCACCTGGCCCTTGGCATCTTCCTTGTAGTACATGACCTGGTCTTTGTCGACCGGGGTGTATTTCTGGCCTTCCGGGTTGTAGATGCCAATCTGGCGGAATAAGCCTTCCATGCCAAAGGTGCGGCCCTCGTCGACCAGAATCGGCACAACCCGTGAACCCAGCGCCTGGTCGCGCAGCAACTGGCTCAAAAAGCGCACGTATGCTTGCGTGGTGGAGATTTCGCGGCCTTCGGCGGTCGGGTCGAGCACGGCTTTAAAGACTTCCAGCGCCGGCACGGTGAAATGCTCGTCGGCTTTGGTGCGCCGGTGCGGCAGGTAACCACCGAGCGCCTTGCGACGCTCGTGCAGATACTTCATCTCGGGTGTGTCATCGGCCGGTTTGTAGAACGGCAGCTTGGACAACTCGCTGTCCGGAATCGGGATGTTGAAACGATCACGGAAGATCTTGATGTCTTCATCGGTCAGTTTCTTGGTCTGGTGCACGGCGTTCTTGCCCTCGCCGCTCTTGCCCATGCCAAAACCCTTGACGGTCTTGATCAGCAACACGCTCGGCTGGTCCTTGTGATTGACCGCCGAATGGTAGGCGGCATACACTTTTTGCGGGTCATGGCCGCCGCGGCGCAGGTTCCAGATGTCGTCGTCGCTCATCTTGGCCACCATCGCCAGCGTGCGCGGGTCGCGGCCAAAGAAATGCTCGCGCACATAGGCGCCGTCTTTGGACTTGAAGGTCTGGTAGTCACCATCGAGCGTGTCCATCATGACCTTGCGCAAAGCGTCGTCTTTGTCACGCGCCAGCAGCGGATCCCAGTTGCTGCCCCACAGCAGCTTGATCACGTTCCAGCCCGCGCCGCGGAAGGTGCTTTCCAACTCCTGAATGATCTTGCCGTTGCCACGCACCGGGCCGTCCAGGCGCTGCAGGTTGCAGTTGATGACGAAAATCAGGTTGTCGAGTTTTTCGCGCGCGGCCAGACCGATAGCGCCCAGGGACTCCACCTCGTCCATTTCGCCATCGCCACAAAACACCCAGACCTTGCGGTTCTCGGTGTTGGCAATGCCACGGGCGTGCAGGTATTTCAGAAAGCGCGCCTGGTAAATTGCCATCAGCGGCCCGAGGCCCATTGACACCGTGGGGAATTGCCAGAACTCGGGCATCAGCTTGGGGTGCGGGTAGCTGGACAGGCCCTTGCCACCGGTTTCCTGGCGGAAATTGAGCAACTGCTCTTCGGTCAAACGGCCTTCAAGGTAGGCACGGGCATAAACACCGGGTGCCACGTGACCCTGGATATAGAGACAGTCACCACCATGGTTTTCACTCTCGGCATGCCAAAAATGGTTGAAACCGGCGCCAAACATATGGGCCAGCGAGGCAAACGAGCCAATGTGCCCGCCCAGATCGCCACCGTCCACGGGGTGATGCCGGTTGGCTTTAACCACCATCGCCATGGCGTTCCAGCGCATGTAGGCGCGCAGGCGTTCTTCAATTTCGATGTTGCCGGGGCAGCGCTCTTCCTGATCCGGCTCCAGGGTGTTGACATAGCCGGTGTTGGCCGAAAACGGCATGTCGATGCTGCCTTGGCGCGCATGCTCAAGCAACTGCTCCAGCAAAAAATGGGCGCGCTCAGGGCCTTCGCGCTCGATGACGGCGGATAGCGCATCCATCCATTCACGGGTTTCCTGGCTGTCGACGTCAGGCGCTGCTGCGCCGGCCAAATTCTCGGGAACTGCTGACATTTTTGTCTCCTGGGTGAGTTGTCGTTTTGATGTTATTGGGATTTTCTAAAAACGCCAATGGTTTAATTTTGCCAGAATTTTCAAAATATTTCGAATTATGCGATGTGATTTCATACTATGAGATAAAATGCACCCAAGCAAAGCCTAACTCATCCACACGTCGGGGCATCGGCCTTGCGTCAACATGCTGGCATCTACACTCGGCACTATGCCTTCAAGTTCTCTTATTCCACTCGCCGGTCCTGAGAAACTCACGCCGCCGGCAAGGTTAAAACGCTGGTGGCAGCGTTTGGCGCCGCAACGGCAGGACCGTTTTGCCGTGCTGGCGCCACTGGTGGCTGTGGTTCTGTTTTTGGCCGCCATCGTGGCGGCATTCGGTTATCTGCGACTGGAGGAAATCGAACGTGAGCAAGAAGCGGTCAATCGGGACGTGGAGTACACGCAGCAGCGTCTGCGTCTGCGGCTGCTGGAGCGCCAGGAACAGCTCATGCGGATCGCGCGTGAGGTTTCCAACCGGGAGCTCGATGCGGACGAGTTCCAGAGCCGGGCCGAGGCGATCGTCAACCAATACCCCGAGTTGGAAAGCCTGAGCTGGATTGACAACCGTCGCAACGTCAAAGCCAGCTTCGGCTCCGTCAGTCTGGCGCCGCACCTGGTTAAAAAAATAGGCAGCACACTGGAGCCAGGCGAATCGGTCAGCAGCTACAACCTGGCACGCGAGCTGCAGCAACCCATTTACGCGATGCACGCGGCAGGTGCCAACAGTCCTGCCGTGCTGCAATTGCACATTCCATTCAGCGACCGCGCCCGCTTTTTGGGTGTTCTGCTGGCCGAATACTCCATCGACGGTTTGTTCCGTTATGGCGTGCCCGCCGAGGTGTCAGCCCGTTACGCGGTCTCGTTCCATGATGCCAACGGGGGCCTGCTGGCGGGCACCAGCATTGCGCCGCGCAAGCCCGGCGCCCGCTTGCTGCCGTGGGACAAACCGGTCAATTTTTATGAAGTCCCGGTATCCCCGGTAGGCAATGGCCTCATCATCCGGGCCCAGGCGTATCGGGCCTCGCTGGGCGTGGTGGGCAGTGGGCTGTTCTGGCTGGTTAACGCCCTGAGCCTGATGACGGCCTGGATGTTGATCGCCAACTGGCGCCATACCCGCCGGCGCATGCAGGCGCAGCAGGCGCTGATATCGGAAACCAGCTTTCGCCGGGCCATGGAAAACTCCATGCTGACGGGCATGCGCGCGCTCGATCTGCAGGGCCGCATCACCTATGTCAATCCGGCTTTTTGCCGCATGACCGGGTGGAGTGAACCCGACCTGGTGGGGCGAACCGCGCCTTTTCCCTATTGGCCCGAGGCTGACATTGATTCCTTGTCTTCACGCCTGCAAGAAGAACTGGCCGGCAAGATTCAGTCCAGTGGCATCCAGTTCCGGGTCAAGCGCCGCGACGGATCGCTGTTTGACGCGCGGCTTTATGTCTCACCGCTGATTGATGCCCATGGCATACAAACCGGCTGGATGACGTCCATGACCGACATCAGTGAACCGAACCGGATTCGGGATCAACTGTCGGCCTCACACGAACGCTTTACCACGGTCCTCGAAGCGCTGGACGCCTCGATCTCGGTGGCGCCGCTGGGCAGCGACGAGCTGTTGTTTGCCAACAAACTGTACCGGCTGTGGTTTGGAACCGAAGCGGGCGGACATCTGCAACTGGTCGCCGAGGCCGGTGTACCGGCAACGCCCACCAGTGATGACTCGCTTGACCCCGTAGACGCTTTTGCCGGTCTGCCCACCAACTCGCTGCCCGACAGCGATCCTGAAAGTGCCGAGCTGTACGTCGACGCCCTGGGCAAGTGGTTGGAGGTGCGCACCCGTTATTTGAGCTGGGTCGATGGTCGCCTGGCGCAAATGGTGATTGCCACAGACATCACCGCGCGCCGGGTTGCCGAGGAACAATCTGCGGCCCAAATCGAGCGTGCCCAGACCGCCAGCCGCTTGATCACCATGGGTGAGATGGCCTCCAGCGTGGCGCACGAACTCAATCAGCCGCTGACCGCCATCAACAACTACTGCAACGGCATGGTGTCGCGCATCAAGTCGCAGCAAATCAGTGAAGACGAGTTGCTGGGTGCACTGGAAAAAACTGCCAAGCAGGCGCAGCGGGCCGGTCAGATCATTCATCGCATTCGCTCTTTCGTCAAACGCAGCGAGCCCAACCGCTCGCCATCGAACATCGAAAGCATGGTGGACGAAGCGGTGGAATTGGTGGAAATCGAGATGCGCCGGCGCAACGTGCGCCTCACCCACTATGTGGCCCCGCGCCTGCCGGTCCTGCTGGTGGACCCGATTCTGATCGAGCAGGTACTGGTCAATTTGCTTAAAAATGCCGCCGAATCTGTGGATGCCGCCCAGCGGCCCACGGCACAACGCAGTGTCATGTTGCGCGTCGCGCCAACGCAGGTCGACGACAAACCGGTGATTGAATTCGCCGTGCTGGACTCCGGCCAGGGGCTCGCGCCCGAGGTGATGGCGCGGCTGTATGAGGCTTTTCATTCCACCAAAGCCGAAGGCATGGGCATCGGCCTGAGCCTGTGCCGCTCGATTGTGGAATCGCACCTGGGCCGGATGAAAGCCGAGAACCTCTACAATGGCCCCGATCTGACCGGCTGCTGTTTCTCGTTCTGGATTCCCATGATAGAAGTGCTGCCACCGAAGGCACGTCTGCCAGCCGGTCAAGCCAACGACAACCAAGGACACCCAAGTAAAACATGAGTTTGATACCAAAAAAGGGCACGGTTTACGTGGTGGACGACGACGAAGCGGTACGTGACTCGCTTCAATGGCTACTCGAAGGCAAAGACTACCGGGTCCGCTGTTTTGAATCCGGCGAGTCATTTTTAAGCCGTTACGACGCCCGCGAGGTGGCCTGTTTGATCGTGGACATCCGCATGGGTGGCATGACCGGACTGGAACTGCAAAGTCGTTTGCTGGAGAGCCACTCGCCACTTCCCATTGTCTTCATCACCGGCCACGGTGACGTGCCGATGGCGGTAGACACCATGAAAAAAGGTGCGATGGACTTTATCCAGAAGCCATTCAAGGAAGATCAACTGGTCACACTGGTCGAGCGCATGCTGGAGCAGGCCAAAGACACTTTTGCCGACCATCAGAGCGCGGCCAGCCGGGACGCCCTGATGGCACGTCTGACGCTGCGCGAAGCACAGGTGCTGGAACGCATCGTGGCCGGGCGCCTGAACAAGCAGATTGCCGACGACCTGGGCATCAGCATCAAAACGGTGGAGGCGCACCGCGCCAACATCATGGAAAAGCTCAACGCCAATACGGTCGCCGACTTGCTGAAAATTGCTTTGGGACAAACCCCCGCAAAAGCTTAGTGCTATTTATTTTATAGCTGCCCGCCCAGTTCCGATAAGGGCTAGCGGGCTTTTTTACTTATAGGAATGAAATCATGACAACGCAGAAATTCGGTCAAATCATTGATGGTGTCGCCCTCTCTGCCAAGCTGCGTGCCGATGTTGCCACCCGCGTGCTGGCGCTCAAGGCACGCGGTGTGACCCCCGGCCTGGCGGTCATTCTGGTCGGCGAAGACCCCGCCAGCGCCGTGTACGTGCGCAACAAGGTCAAGGCCTGCCAAGACACCGGCGTGCGCTCGGTGTTCGAAAAGTACGAGGCTACTCTGTCCGAGGCCGATCTGCTGGCCCGCATTGCCGCGCTCAATGCCGATCCCAGCATCCACGGCATTCTGGTGCAGATGCCGATCCCCAAACACATCAACCCGCACAAGGTGATCGAAGCGATTTCTGTCACCAAAGACGTGGACGGTTATGCCACCTTGAGCGCCGGTGAATTGATGACCGGGGCGCCTGGTTTTCGGCCCTGCACGCCCTACGGCTGCATGAAACTGATTGAAACCACCGGCATTGATTTGCGCGGCAAACACGCCGTGGTCATCGGGCGCAGCAACACGGTGGGCAAACCGATGGCGCTGCTGCTGCTGCAAGCCAATGCTACCGTGACCGTGTGCCACAGCGCCACGCGGGACATCGGCTACCACACCCGCCAGGCGGACGTGATCGTCGCCGCGGTGGGCAAGCGCAATGTACTGACCGCCGATATGGTGAAACCTGGCGCGGTCGTGATTGATGTCGGCATGAACCGCAACGATGAAGGCAAGCTGTGTGGCGATGTGGACTTTGCCGGTGTGAAAGAAGTTGCAGGCTTCATTACCCCGGTGCCCGGTGGGGTCGGCCCCATGACCATTACGATGTTGCTGGTCAACACCCTTGAAGCCGCCGAACGCACCGTCAAGTAACACCGCATGAACAATCCCCTGCTCTCTTTTGACGATTTGCCGCTGTTCGACCAGATCAAGCCGGAGCACGTGGCGCCCGCCGTCGACCAGTTGCTGGCCGCTGCCAGCGCCGCACTGACGAGGGTCACCGCCCCGGATTTTCCGGCGCGCTGGAGCGACATTGCCAGTGTGCTGGATGTCGCCACTGAAAAGCTGGGGCGCGCCTGGGGCGCCGTGAGCCACTTGAACAGCGTGGCCGACACACCCGAGCTGCGCGCCGCCTACAACGAGGCGCTGCCCAAAATCACCGAGTTTTTTACCCGCCTGGGAGCCGATGAGCGCTTGTATGCCAAGTACAAAGCGATTGACCCGACTTCACTGGATGCAGAGCAGCGCCAGGCCCACAAAAACGCGCTGCGCAACTTTGTGCTGGGCGGCGCGGAACTGGTGGGTGCCGACCGCGAGCGCTTTGCCGCCATCCAGGAGCGCCAAGCCGAGCTGGGCCAAAAATTCAGCGAGAACGCGCTGGACGCGACCGACGCCTTTGCCTACTACGCCCAGGCGTCTGAACTCGACGGTGTGCCCGATGACGTGCAGCAGGCCGCCTTGACCGCGGCACAAGCAGAAGGCAAAGAAGGCTACAAGCTGACGCTCAAAATGCCGTGCTACCTGCCGGTGATGCAGTTTGCCCGTAAGAGCGCCCTGCGCGAGAAGCTGTACCGTGCCTATGTCACACGCGCCTCGGATCAGGCCGACCCCCAAACGCGCAAATTCGACAACTCGGCCCTGATCAGCGAAATGCTGGCCTTGCGGCTGGAAGAAGCCAAGTTGCTGGGCTACCGCAACTTTGGCGAACTCTCGGTTGTGCCCAAAATGGCCGAATCGCCTGAGCACGTGGTTACCTTTTTGCGCGACCTGGCGACCAAAGCGCGGCCATTCGCCGAGCAAGACCTGGCCGACCTGCGCGAGTTCGCCACGCAACAGCTGAACTTGCCCGACCCGCAGGCCTGGGACTGGCCTTATGTCAGCGAAAAGCTCAAGGAAGCGCGCTACGCCTTCAGCGAGCAGGAAGTCAAGCAGTACTTTCCGGCGCCCAAAGTGTTGGCGGGGCTGTTCAAAATTGTGGAGACACTGTTTGACGTCAACATCCGGGAAGACCATGCGCCGGTATGGAATGCCGGTGTCAAGTTCTACCGGATCGAGCGCACAGGCCATCTTGTCGGCCAGTTTTACCTGGACCCCTCAGCGCGCACCGGCAAGCGCGGCGGTGCCTGGATGGACGACGTGCGCTCTCGCTGGTTGCGCCCGGACACGCATCAATTGCAAACGCCTGTGGCGCATCTGGTGTGCAACTTTGCCGAAGGCGTGGGTGACAAACCGGCGCTGCTGACACACGACGATGTCACCACCCTGTTTCATGAATTTGGTCATGGCTTGCATCACCTGCTGTCGCAGGTCAACGAGCGCGACGTATCGGGCATCAGCGGTGTGGAGTGGGACGCGGTGGAGTTGCCCAGCCAGTTCATGGAAAACTTCTGCTGGGAGTGGGACGTGCTGCGCCACATGAGCGCGCATGTCGACACCGGCGCGCCGCTGCCGCGCGCGCTGTTTGACAAGATGCTGGCGGCGAAGAACTTCCAGAGTGGCATGCAGACGCTGCGGCAAATCGAGTTTTCGCTGTTTGACATGTTGCTGCACACGGCGCACGATCCCGCGCTTGACTTGATGCCTTTATTGAACCAGGTGCGGGCCGAAGTGGCGGTGCTGCAACCACCGGATTGGAGCCGCACGGCCCACACCTTCAGTCATATTTTTGCCGGTGGCTACGCCGCCGGTTACTACAGCTACAAATGGGCCGAAGTTTTGAGTGCCGATGCCTACGCCGCTTTTGAAGAAACAGTGGGCCAGGACGGTTTGCCCAACGTGGAGACAGGCCGAAAATACCGCCAGGCCATTCTGGAAGCCGGCGGCAGCCGCCCGGCCATGGAGTCGTTCAAGGCCTTTCGCGGGCGCGCGCCCAATCTGGATGCCTTGCTGCGGCATCAAGGTATGTCCGGAAAAAAGTGAAGCGAGTGCCCAACATGAAAAATAGCATCCATCAAGTCAACCCAAAAACATGGGGCGCCACTGCCGCCATTGGTGCGGCGCTGCTGCTGGCCGTGGGCCTGGCGCAGGCCCAGACGATTTATCGCGTGGTGGGGGCGGATGGCAAAGTGACGTTTTCTGACAAACCCCCGGTCGCTGCGGCCAACGTGAGCACTACCGAGGCGGGCGGCAAGGCGATGAGTGCCGGCGGGCCCGCGCTGCCGTTTGAGTTGCGGCAAGTGGTCAGCAAATACCCGGTCACGCTCTACACCTCCAGCAATTGCGCCCCCTGTGGATCGGGTCGCGCGCTGCTCAGCAGTCGCGGCATTCCATTCACCGAGAAAACCGTCAATACGGCCGAAGATAGCGATGCGCTGCAACGCATCAGTGGTGAGAACTCGCTGCCCTTTCTGACCATTGGCGGCCAGCAAATCAAGGGCTTCTCTGATTCGGAGTGGACACAATTTCTGAATGCAGCAGGTTATCCCAAGGCATCCGTGCTGCCCAGCGCCTACCGCAATCCGGCCACAACACCCTTGGTTGTGGTCCAAAAACCGGTTCCCACTGCCAAAGCTGAAGAGAATCAGAATCAGCCCCAATCGCCAGCGCCAGGCCAGGCGCCGGTGGACAGCCCCTCCAATCCGGCAGGTATCAAGTTTTAAGTCTTGATCAGTTGAGGACAGGGCTAACGATCTGTCCCGCCAAGTATCAGAAAGTCAAAGTCTTGACCCCTCGGGCCGTGCCCAAGAGGCACACCTGGGCCTTTTGATAGGCAAAAACACCCACTGTCACCACACCCGGCCACTGACTGACCAGCGTCTCGAAGGCCAGCGGGTCGCTTATCTGTAATCCGGTCACGTCAAGGAGAATCTGACCGTTATCCGTCACCAGCGGCTGATCGCCTTTGAGACGCACCTGCGCCCGGCCCCCCAGCGCAGCAAACTGCTGTGTGATCCGCTGCGCCGCCATGGGAATGATTTCGACCGGCAAGGGATACCGGCCCAGGGTCTGAACCAGCTTGGACTCATCGGCGATGCAGACGAATTGGTTGGCGAGCGCCGCCACAATCTTCTCGCGCGTGAGCGCTGCCCCACCGCCCTTGATCATGTTGCCGTGGCCGTCGATCTCATCGGCACCATCGATATAAACCGATAACTCGGCCACCTCATTGGCATCAAAGACAGGAATGCCCAAGGCCTTCAAGCGCAGGGTACTGGCTTCCGAACTGGAGACCGCACCCTTGATCAAATGTCTTATGCTGGCCAGGGCGTCGATGAATTTGTTCACGGTAGAACCGGTGCCAACGCCAACGATTTCGCCCGGCGCCACGTACTGCAGCGCGGCCTGGCCGACCAGGGTTTTGAGTTCATCTTGCGAAAGCGCGCCCGCAGCTTGGGAAATAGGGTTTGTCATCGGGGAAAATCAGGTCAGTTAAAAAATACGATGCAGGAATTATCCAATGGCTCTCATCCCTTACGCCCTCGCCCGCCCTTTTTTATTTAGCCTGGACCCGGAGACGGCCCATGAGTTGACCGTGCGTGCGCTGGCGCTGACCCAAGGGACTGCATTGCAACTGGCCTATGGCACCAGCCGGGTGAATGACCCGATCACGCTGGCCGGCCTGACTTTTCCGAACCGCGTTGGGCTGGCCGCCGGGCTGGACAAAAACGCCCGCTGCATTGACGGTCTGGGCGCCATGGGTTTTGGTTTTGTCGAGGTCGGCACCGTCACGCCACTGGCCCAGCCGGGCAACCCCAGACCGCGCCTGTTTCGCCTGCCCCAGGCGCAGGCGCTGATCAACCGGTTCGGGTTTAACAACGAGGGCTTGGCCAGCTTCATGGCCAACGTCAAGAATTCAACCTTTTATCGCCAGCGACAAAACCCGAACCTGGCAAGAAAGCCGCTGCCCTTGTTGCTGGGCCTGAATATCGGCAAGAACGCAGCCACACCGATTGAGCGTGCCACCGAGGACTATCTGACCTGCCTGGACGGTGTCTACCCGTATGCGGACTACGTCGCCGTCAATATTTCAAGCCCCAACACCAGGAACCTGCGTTCACTGCAAAGCGATGAAGCGCTCGACAGTTTGCTCGGCGCGATCGCGCACCGGCGCCAAGCGTTGGTCGCGCAACATGGCAAGCAGACCCCTATCTTTGTCAAGATTGCACCCGACCTGGATGCGTCGCAAGTGGACGTGATTGCAGCCAGCTTGAGGCGCCATGGCATGGACGGCGTGATCGCGACCAACACCACACTCAGCCGGGACGCCGTGAAAGGCCTGGCGCACGCTGATGAAACCGGCGGCTTGTCGGGTGCACCGGTACTGGCCATGAGCAACCGCGTGATCGGACAGCTGCGCGCCGCTTTGGGCCCGGGCTTTCCCATCATTGGCGTCGGCGGCGTGATGAGCGCCGATGACGCGGTGAGCAAAATCAGGGCTGGCGCCGATCTGGTGCAAATCTATACCGGCCTGATTTACCACGGCCCCAAGCTGGTGAAACAGGCCGCGGCACTGATCAAGACCAGCTGCTGAAGGCTTGCGGCAAGCGTCCGATCGATTGACGACGCCCGAAGAAATTGACGCTGGCGTCGATGCGTCATAATTGACGTTTACGTTAACGTCAATTGCAAGGAGATTCACATGGACATCGCAGGTAAGGTTTTCATCGTCACCGGTGGCGCGTCAGGTTTGGGTGAGGGCACCGCCCGCATGCTGGCGGCCAAGGGCGGCAAAGTGGTCATCGCCGATATGCAGGTTGAAAAAGGCGAAGCCATTGCCAAGGACATTGGCGGTGCTTTCGTCAAATGCGATGTCGCCCAGGAAGCCGATGGTCAGGCCGTGGTCGCCAAGGCTGTTTCCATGGGCAAACTCATGGGCCTGGTCAACTGCGCGGGCATTGCCCCGGCCGAGAAGACCGTGAACAAGAATGGCGCGCACAACCTGGCTGTTTTCACCAAGTGCATTACCGTCAATTTGATCGGCAGTTTCAACATGATTCGCCTGGCGGCGGATGCCATGTGCAAGAACGAACCCGAAGCCACCGGCGAGCGCGGCGTGCTGATTTCCACCGCATCGGTGGCCGCCTATGACGGCCAGATCGGCCAGGCCGCCTACAGCGCGTCCAAAGGGGGCATTGTCGGCATGACGCTGCCGATCGCGCGCGACCTGGCGCGCAACGGCATTCGCAACATGACCATCGCACCCGGTATTTTTGGCACCCCCATGATGTTCGGCATGCCTCAGGAAGTGCAGGACTCGCTGGCCGCCAGCGTGCCCTTTCCCTCGCGGCTGGGCACACCGCTGGACTACGCCAAGCTGGCGCAGCACATTTTCGAGAATGACATGCTCAACGGTGAAGTCATCCGGCTTGACGGCGCCATTCGCCTGGCACCGCGCTAGATTTCCTGCGCCCAGCACGGGCGCCCCTATCAGGTAGCCGGACCCCGGCCCCTGAACGCGGGGTGGTCGACCGCTAAAACCAGCCGGTCGATCCCCGTGTTTCTACAATCGCTGCATGTCCATTCCCCAGACCTTTATTCAGGAGTTGCTCGCACGCGCCGACGTGGTGGAGATCGTGGGCCGTTATGTGCAGCTTAAAAAGGGCGGCGCCAACTTCATGGGCCTGTGCCCGTTTCACGGGGAAAAGTCGCCCTCCTTCTCGGTCAGCCCGAGCAAGCAGTTTTATCACTGCTTTGGCTGTGGCAAAAACGGCGATGCCATCAGTTTCTTGATGGAGCACGCGGGCATGACCTTTGTGGAGGCGGTGCAAGACCTGGCCCAGCAATATGGTCTGCAAGTGCCTGAGGACGACGCCAGCCCGCAGGACCGGGCGCGCGCGCTTGAGCAGCGGCAAAAGCAGACTACCTTGACCGACGTGCTCGAAAGAGCAAACGATGCCTACAGAAAGCAGCTGAAAGAGTCCCCGCGCGCCGTGGACTACCTCAAGGGTCGCGGCGTCTCAGGTGAAATTGCCAAACAGTTTGGTTTGGGTTACGCGCCCGAGGGCTGGCGCAGTCTGGCCAGCGTTTTCCCCAGCTATGACGATCCACTGCTGGTCGAAAGCGGTCTGGTGATCCTGAATGTTGACGAGAATTCGGGTGAAGAAAAGCGCTACGACCGTTTTCGCGACCGGGTCATGTTCCCGATCCGCAACGTCAAGGGCGAATGTATTGGTTTTGGTGGCCGGGTGCTGGGCGACGACAAACCCAAATACCTCAACTCACCGGAAACCCCTGTTTTCAGCAAGGGACGTGAACTGTACGGCCTGTTTGAAGCCCGCAACGCGCTGCACGAGCAGGGCTACGCGCTGGTGACCGAAGGTTACATGGATGTGGTGGCGCTGGCCCAACTCGGTTTCTCCAATGCCGTGGCCACGCTGGGCACCGCCTGCACGGCAGAACATCTGCACAAGCTGTTTCGCTTCACCGATGCCGTGGTGTTCAGTTTCGATGGCGACGCGGCCGGCCGACGTGCCGCGCGCAAGGCACTCGATGGCGCCCTGCCCTTTGCCACCGATGTGCGCAGCGTCAAGTTCCTGTTCTTGCCGCCTGAACACGACCCCGACAGCTTCATCCGGGAATTTGGCAAGGAAGCCTTCGCCCGCTATGTGAGCGAAGCCGTCCCCTTGAGCCGCTTTTTGATTGACGCGGCGCGCGAAGGCTGCGACCTGAACACGGCTGAAGGCCGCGCCCACTTCGCCAGCAATGCCAAACCGCTGTGGCTGCTGCTGCCCGATGGTGCCCTGAAGCTGCAGTTGCTGAGCGAAATTGCCGACCTGGTGCAGTTGTCGAGTCGTGAATTGACCGAAGTGTGGAACCCATCAGCCGCAGGCAAAGGCAATGCAAAATCAAAAACCTATGAAAAACATAGCGCATCACCCAATGAATACGGGGGCTACAGCCAGAAATCATCTATAAAACCGCCACCACGTCCGCGTCCAGGTGGCCGCGTTCGGCCCACCAGCCGGGCCGACTACGCCGCCCGCCTCTTGCTGGGTGACATGGCCGCGCTTGAAGTCCTGTCAGCCGAAGACCACACGCTGCTGTGTGACTTGCCGGAACCGCACGGACCGCTTTTTGTGTGGCTGGAAAACCAACTGCATGAACACGGCCCGCAAGCCTGGGTGGCGCTGCGTGAAGGACTGCGCGGGCGCCAGGAGGAAGAACTCGCCGTTCGGCTCATGACCGGCTACGAGCTGGCCGGCCCGCTGGAGACGGATGAATCCAGTAAGGAACTGCGTGACCTGCTTAACCGCATGTTGGTTGAAAAGCTCAAAGTGCAGGAAACCGAAGCCATCCAGGCGGCCAAAGCGGATCCGGGCGCACTGCAACGCTACCGCGAGCTGCAGGCGCGTCGCTTCAAACTCGAATCGGTGCCGACTCGCTCTGAATAAGCGGGCCCGGCACGCGGCGGGCGCTGCAGCTCAGTCGTCCTGCCCGGCATCCAGCCCCGGAAAAAGAACGTCGGTAAAACCAAAGCGGCTGAAGTCGCGCACCCGCATCGGGTACAGCTTGCCGATCAAGTGGTCACACTCGTGCTGCACCACCCGGGCATGAAAACCCTCCACCGTGCGGTTGATCGGGTCGCCGTACTGGTCGAACCCGGTATAGCGAATACGGGCAAAACGCGGCACCATGGCACGCAGGCCCGGCACGGAGAGGCAGCCTTCCCAGTCTTCAACCTGCAGCGGCGTTGCGTCGTTTTCTGATGGCGGCAACGGTGTAATCACAGGGTTGAGCAAGACGGTTTGAGGCACCACCGGCGCCTGCGGATAACGCGGATTGCGGGCGTTGGAGCCAAAAATCACCAGTTGCAGGTCGACCCCGATTTGCGGCGCCGCCAGCCCGGCGCCATCGGCCGCCAGCATGGTGTCGAGCATGTCCGAGATCAGCAGATGCAATTCGTCCGTATCGAACAGGGTCACGGGTGGTGCGATGCGCAACAAGCGTGGATCGCCCATTTTGAGAATTTCACGAATGGCCATCAAGCAACTCCTTCAAACCAGCTTCATCCAACACGGCAACGCCCAGTTCCTGCGCCTTGGTGAGCTTGCTGCCCGCCTCAGTGCCCGCCACCACAAAAGTGGTTTTCTTGCTGACCGAACCCGCCACCTTGCCGCCGGCGGCCTCAATCAGGTCTTTGGCCTCATCGCGGCTCATGCTGGGCAGGGTGCCGGTGATGACGAAGGTTTTGCCTGAGAGTGGCGTCGGAGTGACCGGCGCCGGAGGGCCCTCTTGCCAGGTCACACCACAGGCGCGCAGTTGCTCCACCACCTCACGGTTATGCGGCTGGTCGAAAAATGTGCGCAAGCTTTGCGCCACGATGGGGCCAATGTCGTTGACCTGCAGCAGTTGTTCCAAAGAAGCGTCCATCACGGCGTCCAGGCTGCCAAAGTGCCGCGCCAGTTCCTTGGCGGTGGCCTCGCCCACATGCCGAATGCCCAATCCGAACAGAAAGCGCGGCAGCGTGGTCTGCTTCGATTTTTCCAAGGCTTGCAGGATGTTCTGCGCCGATTTGTCGGCCATGCGGTCCAGACTGGCCAGCGCGGTCAGGCCCAGCCGGTACAGGTCCGGCAGGATGCGAATAACGTGGCCATCAACCAGCTGATCAACCAGTTTTTCGCCCAGCCCCTCCACCTCGACCGCCCGGCGCTGGGCAAAATGCAGGATCGCCTGCTTGCGTTGGGCGCTGCAGAACAGCCCGCCGGTACAGCGGTAGTCAACTTCACCTTCTTCGCGCACGGCAGCGCTGCCGCACACCGGACACTGCCGCGGCATGGTGAACTCTGTTGCGCCGGGCTGACGCTTGTCCAGCAACACCGAAACCACTTCGGGAATCACGTCGCCGGCACGACGCACGATGACCGTGTCGCCCACGCGCACATCCTTGCGTCGCGCCTCGTCTTCGTTGTGCAGGGTGGCGTTGGTGACCGTGACACCGCCCACAAACACCGGCGCCAGCTTGGCCACCGGCGTGAGCTTGCCGGTGCGCCCCACCTGCACATCGATGTCCAGCACGGTGGTGAACTGCTCCTGGGCCGGGAACTTGTGCGCCACCGCCCAGCGCGGTTCGCGCGTCACAAAGCCCATGCGGCGCTGCAGCGCCAGGCTGTTGACCTTGTAGACCACGCCGTCAATGTCAAACGGCAGTGCGTCACGCTGGCGAGCTATCGATTCGTAATACGCTACTAATTCAGTAGCGCCTTGTGCAAGACCCACGAGGGCTGACACCGGAAAACCCCAGGTTTTCAGGGCTTGCAACAGCTCATAATGTGTTCCAAACGCGGGGCCACCCGCCTGCTCTGGTGTGACCTCACCCAAACCATAGGCAAAGAAGCTCAAGGGGCGCTGGGCGGCAATAGCCGGGTCCAGCTGGCGCACCGCACCGGCGGCGGCGTTGCGCGGGTTGACGAAGGTCTTTTGGCCGCGCGCTCGCTGCTGTTCGTTCAGCTTCTCAAAGTCATCGCGGCGCATGTACACCTCGCCGCGTACCTCCAGGATCGACGGCGCGTCAGCCGGCAGCCGCAGGGGAATTTGACCGATGGTGCGGACATTTTGGGTCACGTCCTCCCCCACTTCACCGTCGCCGCGCGTAGCCGCCTGCACCAGGATCCCAGATTCATAACGCAAGTTCATGGCCAGACCGTCAAACTTGGGTTCGGCCACGTACGCCACGGCGGGGGCAGCCTCGTCCAAGCCGAGTTCCCGCCGCACGCGAGTGTCAAAATTGCGCGCGCCACTGGCCTCGGTGTCGGTTTCAGTGCGAATGCTCAGCATGGGCACGGCGTGGCGCACGCTGGCAAACTGTTCCAAAGCTCGCCCACCGACGCGCTGGGTGGGAGAGTCTGGCGTGATCAGCTCCGGATGTTGTGCCTCGATCGCCTGCAACTCCTGAAACATGCGGTCGTACTCGGCATCCGGAATGGTCGGCGCGTCCTCCACGTAATAGTGATGAGCGTGTTCATGCAGCGCGCGCCTGAGCTGCGCCACATGGGCAGGATCAGGCAGCGGCGGCTCGGGTGGGAACAAATCGTTCGTTGCCATCAGGTGAGTGACCAGGAAACCAGCATTCAGGAAAAAAGGCGTCGCGCCAGCGCCGACCCGGCGGACAGATCACGCTGATCCAGCGTGTCGTACAACTGTTCAAGTTCGGCGCCAATCGTGTCCATGGCCTCAGGCGCGAGAGGTTGACCGTTGTCATCGGTTACCACGCCGTCCATGCTGTCTGCCAGCGCCAGGGCGGTCTCGCGCATGCGCTCAAAGGCGCGCTCGCTGCGGTCAACCTGCGCCACGTCCAGGCTGATCGCCACATCGCGAATTGCTGATTGGGCCGGGTCGTCCGCGAGCGCCGCCTGGGTGTCAAAACTCAGGCCCAGCACCGGCGGCATACCGGCAACGCTGGCGGGCACGACCATTCGCCCAGGAATGACGCCCGCCACAAAACCCAGGCGCGCCGCATTTTGCTGCACATAGCCTGGGCTCCAAGCCGCATGGCGAGCGCGCAACACAAAGCCCAACTGGGCATCGTGGTCGCTGGCAAACTGGTCCAGTTCGCGCGCCCGGGCCACCTCTTCGCGCATCTCGGGAAAATCAGGCGAACCATTGATGGCGTCACAGAAAGCCTGGGTTTTCATCACAAACTCGGAGTATTCAATCTCGTTGAGTGCGCCCGATCGGTTGGCCAGCTGTACACCGGCCTGAAACAGAGAATAGCGCTGGCCAGCCAGCGGCGTCTCCCAACGCTGTCCAGTTTCATTAAACCCTTCGATGGAAAACGGCTTGCTGCCAGCCCGTCGCGTTGGTGGCATGGCAGCCAACGCGGCATCGCCCGAGATCAAGCCCTCCAGCGCAATCGGCGCGATGACATCGATCAAGGCGTCCATGGACGCGCGTTTTTCCACTAACGGCAATGGAAAACTCGCCACATCAAACGCGGCTGCATCCAACCCGGGTTCAATGCCCACGCCGACCTGGGATTCAATGGCGGGTCCATCGCCGGGGTCGCTGGGTGCAGCCTGGCGCGGCTGGTTCTTGCGCGCCGACCAAGCCGCGTGTGCGGCCATGGCCGCCAGCACCAAGCCGCCCAGAATGGCCAAACCAATTTGCAAATTACTCATGACCATCAGGCAAGCTCCGCCATCGAGATGGCTGCATCCATATCCACCGCCACGATGCGCGACACACCTTGTTCCTGCATCGTGACACCAATCAGCTGCTTGGCCATTTCCATGGCGATCTTGTTGTGGCTAATGAACAGAAACTGGGTCTCTTTACTCATGCTGGACACCAGTTTGGCATAGCGCTCGGTGTTGGCATCGTCCAGCGGCGCATCGACCTCGTCGAGCAGACAGAACGGCGCCGGATTCAGCTGGAAAATCGCAAACACCAGCGCAATGGCGGTCAGCGCTTTTTCACCGCCAGAGAGCAAATGAATGGTCTGATTTTTCTTGCCTGGCGGCTGGGCAATCACCTGCACACCCGAGTCCAGAATTTCTTCGCCGGTGATCACCAGCCGGGCGTTGCCACCGCCGAACAGCTCGGGGAACATCCTGCCAAAGTGCTCGTTGACGGCGTTGAACGTGCCCGACAACAACTCGCGGGTTTCAGCGTCAATCTTCTTGATGGCGTCCTCCAGCGTGGTCATGGCCTCAACGAGGTCGGCATTTTGCGCATCCAGAAAATTCTTGCGCTCACTGGCCGCGGCCAGTTCATCGAGTGCAGCCAGATTGACTGCCCCCAAGGCGGCGATGTCGCGGTTGATGCGGTCAATCTCGCCTTGCATGCCGCCCAGACGCACATTGCCGTCCGCCAGGGATTTGGCCACCGCCTCCAGATCGGCCTGGGCGTCGGTGAGCAACTGGGTGTACTGCTCATAGCCCAGGCGCGCGGCCTGCTCCTTGAGCTGAAATTCGGTGATGCGCTGGCGCAAGGGGTCGAGCTCGCGCTCCAGCTGCAGGCGCCGTTCGTCGCTGGCGCGCAGTTTGGCGGTCAGGTCGTCGTACTCGCTGCGCTTGGCCCCCAGCGACTGCTCGCGCTCCAGCTTGATCGCCAAGGCATTCTGTAAACCACCCTGGGCCGCGGCATCGTTCAGGCGCGCCAATTCCTCATGGGCTCTTTCGGCTTCAGCCCTTACGGATTCTGCCTGTTGCGCTGCAGTTTCGATAGCACGCGACAGCTCGGCCTTGCGGGCATCCAGACTGCGCATGGAAAATATCGCTTCCTGCGACTGACGCTCCAGACTGCGCTGCTGCTCGCGGCACTCGCTCAACTTGCGCTCGGCCCCCATCACGCGCTCATCCAATTGGGCGTGGCGTTCCTGGGTGTCGGCCAGTTGCATGTCCAGCTCTTCAAACCGGCTCTCGGCGATCACGCGGCGCTCCTGCAAGTCGGCCAGCTGCGCATCGACTTCGGCCAGGTCAGCGGCAATTTGTGCGCTGCGCACCCGGGCCTGGTCGGCCAACTGCGTCAAGCGCAGGGTCTCCACCTGCAATTCATGCGCCCGGCTTTGGCTCTCGGCCGCTTCACGACGCACGGCCACCAAACGCTGCGACGCATCGGCGTAGGCCGCCTCGGCGCGTACCAGTGCTGAGCGCGACTCGTCGCTGATCATGGCCTGTGCCCGGAGCTGCTTCTCCAGGTTTTCAATTTCCTGGGCGCGGGCCAGCAAGCCGGCCTGCTCCGAGTCGGGCGCGTAAAAACTCACGCTGTAGGCGCCCACGGCATGGCCGGTCTTCACAAAAATCGTCTCGCCCGGCTGCAGCTTGTCGCGGCTAGCCAGGGCGTCTTCAAAACTGGGGGCGGTGAAGCAGCCTTGCAGCCAGTCCGTCAATACGGCTCTTTGACCGGCATCGTTGATGCGCAGCAAATCGGACAGGCGCGGCAATACGGCGGCCTTTTCGGGCGATGCGGCCAGCGGTGGGCTGTAAAACGCCAACTTGGCGGGCGGGGCGTCATTGCCAAAGGCGCGCACCAGCTCCAGGCGCGACACCTCCAGCGCACCCAGGCGCTCGCGCAAGGCCCCTTCCAGGGCATTTTCCCAACCCTGCTCGATGTGAATGCGGCTCCACAAACCCTGCAAGCTGTCCAGCCCATGTTTGGCCAGCCAGGGCTGCAGCTTGCCGTCGGTCTTGACCCTCTCCTGCAAGGCCTTGAGCGCTTCCATGCGGGCCGACAAATCAGCCTGCCGGGCTGATTCAGTGTTGACGGCCTGTTGCTGCTGGCGCCGGTCGTCGTCCAGTTGCGGCACGGTCTCCTGCAACTCGTGCAGGCGGGCCTCGGCAATGCTGGCGGTCTCCTGGGCCTGATCGAGCTGGCTTTGCAGGTTCAGCAGCCGCGCTTCATCGGGCGCGGCCAAGGCATTGCGATCCGCGCTCAGGCGTTCGCGGCGCGTGGTGAACTGGCGCGCTTGCTCCTCAATGCCGCGCTGGTCTGCGGCCAGCACCTGAATTTGCTGCTGCACCTGGCCCACACTGGCACGCTGCTCGTTGGCGCCTTTTTGCGCCAGCCGCAAAGCCTCTTCCAGATCGGGCAATTGCTGGGCCTGGTCTTCCACCTGGGCGGCCAGCAGCTCTGTTTTTTCTTCCCCGACCATGGCCAGTTCCAGCAGGTTTTCTATTTCTGCCTGCGCGTCATCCTTGCGGGTGGCCCATTGGGCGGTTTGCTCCTTGAGGGTGATCAGGCGCTGCTCGACCCGGTGGCGGCCTTCCACCACAAAACGGATCTCGGCTTCCAGCCGGCCGACCTCGGTACTGGCCTCGTACAACAGGCCCTGCGCCTGGTTGACCTGGTCGCCGGCCGCATAGTGGGCCTGGCGCACGGTCTCCAGCTCGGCCTCGATGTGGCGCAAATCCGCCACCCGGCTCTCCAGCGCATTGACTGCGCCTTGTGCGTCCGCCTTGACCTTGGCCTGATCGGCCTCGGACTCGGTGCGTTTGAGAAACCAGAGTTGATGCTGTTTGAGTGTGACGTCGGCCGTGAGCGCGTTGTACTTCTTGGCCACTTCGGCCTGCTTTTCCAGCTTCTCCAGATTGGCGTTGAGCTCGCGCAGGATGTCTTCCACCCGCGTCAGGTTTTCACGCGTATCCGACAGACGGTTTTCAGTCTCGCGGCGCCGTTCCTTGTATTTGGAGACACCGGCCGCCTCCTCCAGAAACAGGCGCAGTTCTTCGGGTTTGGACTCGATGATGCGGCTGATGGTGCCCTGGCCAATGATGGCGTAGGCACGCGGCCCCAGCCCGGTGCCCAGGAAGACGTCCTGCACGTCACGGCGGCGCACCGGCAGGTTGTTGATGAAGTAGCTGCTGGTGCCGTCGCGCGTGAGCACCCGCTTGACGGCAATCTCGCCAAACTGGTTCCACTGGCCGCCGGCGCGGTGGTCGGCATTGTCAAACACCAGTTCCACGCTGGCGCGGCTGGATGGTTTGCGGGTGTTGGTGCCATTGAAAATGACGTCCTGCATCGACTCGCCACGCAATTCCGACGCCTTGGACTCGCCCAGCACCCAGCGCACCGCATCCATGATGTTGGATTTGCCGCAGCCATTGGGACCCACCACGCCCACCAGTTGACCCGGCAGCATGAAATTGGTCGGCTCGGCGAAGGACTTGAACCCGGATAACTTGATTGAATTAAGACGCACAGGAATCGTTGACGCTAGCTTAAGTTAATTTGAGGGGCGAGCAGTCTACCTTCCAAGCAGCCCGCCCGGACATTGCCATGATACCTTGTCGGTTTCCGCAAAAAATATCTGCTGGTGACCTTGGTGAACGGTTATCGTGATAGCCTTAATAAATTGCATTTGCCGGCTGGATCGCACAGGAAACGTCAACTATTTGATATCGGTCATGTTTTTTAAGATGAGTCGATCGGACACTTGGTATCGTTGATATTAATAAGGAGTTTTCATCATGTTCAAGCACATACTCGTTCCAGTGGATGGTTCACCGACAGCACAGCTGGCGGTTGAAAAGGCAATCCAGCTGGCCAAGGCCTTTGACAGCCGGGTTTCCACGATTTTCGTGATTGATCCCTACCCGTTCACCGGGGTTGGAACCGATTTTGCTTATGGTCAGGCTGAGTATCTGAGTGCTGCGACCGCCGAGGCCAATGCGGCCGTGAAGGCCGCCAAAGCTGCGTTCATGGACGCAGGCGTCAGCGTGGAAGCTTCCGTGATTGAATCTCACTCTGCCTGGCGTGGCGTGGTGCAGGCCGCTGAGTCAATGCAGGCCGATTTGATCGTTATGGGATCACATGGGCGCAGCGGACTGGAAAAACTGGTGCTCGGCAGCGTCACGCAGGCCGTACTGTCGCACACCAAACTCCCTGTGCTCGTCGTGCGGGACTGAAGGCGCCAGAGGCTCAACCGGGCGCCTCCAAACCAATTCTTAACCGCACTGTCCAACGTAGCCACAGGCGGTACAGAAATCACA